>NZ_JBFACT010000001.1:0-566629 GCF_040640995.1 Amycolatopsis sp. NPDC021455
CACGACGCCCAGCACCAGCACGGCCAGATCCACTTTGGGTGCGTCAGACGCACCCAACGCCACATTGGGGCGTTTGCTAGCCCAGGTTGCTGGTGCCGAAGGTGTCGCAGCGGGCGGGTTCGCCGGTTTGGAAGCCGGTGGTGAACCACTTCTTGCGCTGCGCGGACGTGCCGTGGGTGAACTTCGAGCGGTCGACCTGGCCGCCGCCGAGCTTCTCCTGGATGTAGTCGTCACCGATGCGGGACGCGGTGTCCAGCGCGGCCGCCACGTCGTCCTGCGTGATGTCGGTGATCAGCGGCTTGCCGCTCTCGGTCGGTGTCGTCGAGGCGTGGTTGGCCCAGACGCCGGCGTAGCAGTCGGCCTGCAGCTCCAGGCGCACCGAGCCGGACGTCGGGCCGGTGCCGGTGCCCTTCTTCGACGTGCCGAGCAGGTTCTGGACGTGGTGGCCGTACTCGTGGGCGAGCACGTACGACTCGGTGAAGAGGCCGCCCTGCGCGCCGAAGCGGGTCTTCAGCTCGTCGAAGAACGAGAGGTCGATGTAGACCTCGGAGTCGGCCGGGCAGTAGAACGGGCCGGTGTCCGAGGTGGCACTGCCGCAGCCGGTGCGCACGCCGCCGTTGAAGAACTTCGTCGGCGCCTTCCGGTAGGTCGAGCCGGAGCGCGCGAACTGCTGCGCCCAGTAGTCCTGGACGGAGTTGACGATCGCGACGATCGCGCAGTCGTGGTTCTTGTTGGCGTCCGCGCCCTTCTTGCACTCGCTGTCGAGTTTGGAGTTGTCGACTTGCTGGCCGGCCCCGACGCCGCCGAGTCCGCCGCTCAGGCCGCTCCCGCTCGGCACGCTGACCCCGCCGAGCTGGGACAGCACGAAGTAGATGATCAGGCCGACGACGCCGAGCCCACCACCGCCGAGCGCCACGCGGCCGCCGATCCCGCCGCCACCACCGCCGCTTCCGCGCAGGTCCTGGACTTCGGAGGTGTCCAGGCCGGCGTCGTCGTCGAATCTCACCCCAGGAATGTTAACGAGCCTGGGCACGACCGTCGCGCTGACGGGCGCACCCAGGCTCTTTGTACCGAGGTATGTCTTGGTCGAACGGTTGGCCGCTTCCGGACCGGCGTTCAGGCGCTGTCGTCACGGCTTCCGAGGCCGTGACGGGATCCAGGCCCGACCGACGCCGTATGCGTGAACGCATGGAAGCCCGCTCAAGCTGCTCGCAGTCGCGGCCGAACCGGTAGATGTCCGCTCCGGTCGCGGGGATGCAGCTGGCGGTCAACCGCGATAATCACCCGTCACGCAACCACCTGACCTCTCCTGGCGGGGAGCCGGGCCGGCACGTCGCCGTCGCCGCGCCGCATACCCTGGCCGACCGTCCGCCGACAAGCAGAATGCGCCTTTTCCGGCCGAGTCTCAACCTTTTCGTAACCCCACCTTCGGGCGATGTTGCGGCGGGATTTCACCGGCCGACGGATCGGCGTCGGTCCGCGCGATCCCTTGATCAACGTTCTACGCTGCCTTATGACCGAGGAGCGACCTGTGCGGTGGTTGAACGAAGCCGAGATGGCGGCGTGGCGCTCCTACATCGTGGCGACCCTCCTGCTGCGGCAGCGGCTGCACCGCGAGCTGTCCGACCGGCACGAGGTGTCCCTCACCGACTACGAAGTGCTCGTCTGCCTGGAGAGCCAGCCCG
This sequence comes from Amycolatopsis sp. NPDC021455, assembly GCF_040640995.1. Classification (NCBI taxonomy): domain Bacteria; kingdom Bacillati; phylum Actinomycetota; class Actinomycetes; order Pseudonocardiales; family Pseudonocardiaceae; genus Amycolatopsis; species Amycolatopsis sp. NPDC021455. The sequence goes on from NZ_JBFACT010000001.1 coordinate 1,686, forward strand.
GGCACCGGATGCGGATGTCGGAGCTGGCGGTCTACATGGGGTCGACGAAGAGCAAGCTTTCGCACCAGGTCGGCCGGCTGGAGGAGGCGGGCCTGGTCCGCCGGGCCCGCGATCCCGAAGACAAGCGCGGGGTGATCACGGAGCTGACCGGCGAGGGCCAGGCCGTGCTCACGACGGCGGCGCCGACCCACGTGGAAGGCGTGCGTGAGCACCTCATCGACCTGTTGACCCCCGAGGAGCAGGCAACGATCGCTTCGGCCTTCGAGCGCGTGCTGGACCACCTGTCGGAGGCCGAAAAGCTGAACCCGGGCGCGGCCGCGCCCGGGTCATCGGAGCGGTAGCGGTGGGATTCGAACCCACGGAGAGGTTGCCCCCTCGCATGTTTTCAAGACATGTTCCTTCGGCCGCTCGGACACGCTACCTCGCTCCACGAGGGTAGCCGACGGCCCGGGGCAACCCGGCCCACGCCTCGGACGTGCTCACCGCATGAGGACGCGATGGGACGATCCGGACTGGCGAGACGACACGGTGGGCGCACCCGTGACCCCGTTCTCGCTGGTCTCCTTGGCGATCGCGCTGGTGTCCCTCGGCGGCCTGATCTTCCTCGGGGCCACGCTCAAGGAGCGGGCCGGCTCGGTCGTGGCCCCGGCGACGGTGGAGCGTGTGCAGGCCCCGGACCTGGTCGTCGCGCGCGTCGAAGATCCGGGCGGCGCGCGGCGGATGGACGTGCGGACCGAAGCCAAGCGCGACCGCGGCACCCACAAGTCGTTCGGCCCTGGTTACGTCCCCGGCACCCGCATCGAAGTGCGCTACTGGCCCGGGAAGCCCGACAAGCCGACCGACACCGCCGGCGAAGTGCGGCTGCCGGGAAACTGGATCTTCGCGATCCCGGCGGCGGGGCTGCTGATCGGGATCGCCGGCCTGCTGGTGCCGGCCTACCCGCTCAGGCCCAAGTCAGCGTGAGCGCGGCACCCTGGGCGCGACCCGCTTCGGCGGCCGGCGTGCGGCTCGACGGGTCCAGCGGGTTGTCGCCGATCGCCGCGACCGAGGCTTCGTCCGGGGTGATCAGGGCGACCTCCGCGCCCGCCGCGCGCAGGTCGGCCAGCACGTCGAGCAGTGGCTTCTCCGCCGGCAACGGTGATTCCAGGCCCAGCGGTGCGACGACCGTGATCCGGGACGAGCCGGCGGCGTAGTCGGCGTTTTCGCCGGAGCGGACGCCGCCGTCGACGTAGCGGCGGCCGTCGATCGTCACCGGGGGCCAGACGCCCGGGACCGCGCAGCTTGCCGCCACCGCGTCGACCAGGGACACCCCCGACGCGCGGTCGAACCGGCGGGGCTCGCCGGTCTCCGCGTCCACCGCCACGATGACCAGGCGCTGCTCCGGCCAGTCGTGCACCGGCAGGCGGGCGGCGATGACCGCGCGGCGATCCGCTTCGGGCACCGTCTCGGCCTTCACGGCCAGCTGCCCGACCGCCCGCCGGACGTCGGCCGGAGTCGTGGCGCCGGTGAGCGCGCCGCCGAAGTCGGCGGCGAACTTTTCGAAGTCGATGTCGGCCGGGATCTCCGGGGCCTGGCGTGCCGGGTCGGCCTGGCGCGCGAACAGCTCGTCCAGCGCGACGCCGCTGGTCACCTGCGCCGCGACCGCCGCACCCGCCGACGTGCCGACCACCAGGTCCGCGCCGGTGAGGTCCTGGCCGTGGCCGGCCAGTCCCACGAGCAGTCCCGTCGTCCACGCGATTCCGGCGACCCCGCCGCCACCCAGCACCAAAGCCTGTCCACCCATGTGATCACCCTAGCGGGACTGGGAAAACCGCCTCCCGGGATTTACTCTCCTGGTCGGCGAGAGGGGCGGCGATGACCGCGAAGATCGAAGGTTTCCACCACGTCAAGTTCCCCGTGCGCGACCTGGCGCGCAGCCGCGAGTGGTACGAGCGCGTGCTGGGGCTCGAAGTCACGCACGAGTTCCCGGACGACGACGGCGTCGTGCGCGGGGTCGCCGGGTCGATCGACGGTGTGCCGGTGGCGTTGCGCGTGCAGGAAAAGGCTGCTGCGGGATTGGCCGGGTTCGACCCCGTCTGCTTCTCGATCGCCGACCGCGCGGCCGCCGAGGCGTGGATCGCGCGGCTGGACGAACTCGGCGTCGAGCACCCGCCGCTGTTCGAGGCCACCACCGGCTGGATGGTGCGCGTGCACGACCCGGACGGCACCGAAATCCGGCTCTACAGCCTGGCGAAGGACGACGGCGTCGACCACACCGACCAGCCGGGCTACGCGCAGCGCGTGCGCTGACTCAGGGCTGCCGCAAGGCTTTCGCGGCGATCCGGGCCCGCACCTCGGGGCGGCGCAGCGGCGGCACGGTCGCCGGGGGCTGACGGCGTTCGGGCAGCTGTTCCAGCAGCCGGGCGGTGATCTCCGCGATTTCGGCCACCGCGGCCTCGAACGGCTCGCGCGTGGCGTCCGAAAGCGACTGGACGCCGGTCACCTTGCGGACGTACTGGCGGGCCGCGGCCTCGATCTCCTCGCCCGTCGCGGCCGGCTGGAGCCCCCGGAGGGTGGTGATGTTTCGGCACATGCCGCCCAGGGTACGACTCTCCGGACGTTTCGATCACACGGTCGGGTAGGCCCGGGCCAACCTCGTTGACGCTCGAACCGGCGCTGGGCAATGTCGGGGAAGTGCCTCTCAGACCGCGTCCCTTCCGCTCCGCCCGCCCCGAACCCGTGATCGCCGAGGAAGAAACGCCGGACACCCCGATCCCGGAACAGGCCTGGCCCCGCGTGCGGGCCGACGAGCTGGTCACCCTCGTGGCACACGTCTTCGCCGCCCACGGCCTCCCCGAAGTCCGGGCCCGCATGGCGGCCGAGGCGCTTTGCCACGGCGACCTGACCGGCTCGCCGGAGACGGGCGTCGCCGACCTGACCCGCGTCCACCTGCCGCTGCTGGCCGAGGGGCTCGTCGTGCCGCACGCCGAGCCGCTGATGATCGCCGACCGCGGTGCCGCCGCGCTGATCGACTACCGCCGCGGCCCCGGGCTCTGGGCCGTGGGCGACGCGATGGACCGGGCGGTGACCCGGGCCGGCCGCTTCGGCGTCGGGCTCGTGTCGATGCGCGGTGCCGGGCCGTTCGGCCGGGCCGGGCACCACGCCGCGCGCGCCCTGCCGCACGCGATGATCGGGCTGGTGCTCGCCGCGGGCGGCGAACCCGGCCAGCCGCTGAACCCGCTGGGCATGGCCGCCCCGGGCGGCGCGTACCCCGAGTTCGTCTTCGACCTGGACCAGCCGGGCTCGGAAGCCGCCGGGCTGACGCTGCTGGTCGAAGTCCTCGCCGGGGTGCTGTCCGGCGTCGCCGACCACGACCACGACACGGGCCTGCTGGTACTGGCGATCGCGCCGACGACGCTGCGCAGCGCCGACGGCTTCTACCGCGCCGCGAGCGCGCTGTTCGGCAGCATGCTCGGCTGGGACGGCAGTACGCCGATCCGCTACCCGGGCTGGCGCGAGGCCCAGCACCTGGAGCAGTGCCGGGCCCTCGGCGTGCCGCTGGCCGGACCGGTGCGCCGCGAGCTGGACGCGCTCGCCGCCTCGCTCGGCCTCCCGCCGCTGACCAGCGTGGGCTGAGACCCAAACGCCCCAATGCCACATTGGGTGCGTTGGACGCACCGAACGCCACATTGGGTGCGTTGGACGCACCGAACGCCACATTGGGTGCGTTGGACGCACCCAACGCCACATTGGGGCGCTTGGGGCCGGCCCGTCGGTCAGCGGACCAGGACGACCTTGCCGCGGTCGGGGCCGACCGCCACGATGTCGCCGTCGGTGAGCTGGCGGCCGCGGCGGGTCTCGACCTCGCCGTTGACCGTGACCTCCTCCGCGTCGATCAGGTCCTTGGCGTGGGAGCCGTCTTCGGCGAGGCCGGCCAGCTTGAGGAACTGGCCGAGCCGGATCGGCTCGCCGGTGATGGGTACGTCGACGGGGTCGCTCATGCCCGCATCATGCCGCCTCAGGTGCGGGCGGTCGTCTGCCGGTACAGCGCCAGGACGTCCTTGTCGAAGTAGCTCGAGTACGACGTGTCGGGGGTGTCGCCCCCGTACTCGAAGCCGCCGATGACGCCGATGACCGTGCCGAGGCGGGTTTGCGGGTTCTGCCCGGTGACCCACGGCCCGCCGCTGGTACCGGTCGGGAAGCCCGCGCAGTCGACCTTCAGCTGGAAGGTGTCCTGCTGGCTGGTGGTGTTCTGGCAGACGGCGGCGACCTCGGAGTCGTCCGGGTAGCCGGTGAGGGTGATGGGCTGCTCGAACGGGGTGCCGGTGGCCAGGGTGTTCGCCCCGACCAGGCTCTCCAGCGACTTCGTCGTGCCCACCTGGTGCGCGGTCGCGAAGCCGACGTCGAGGTCCGGGTCCGACGCCGCGATCCAGCCCGGCGCGACGAGCTCGTCGGACACCGTCCAGTAGCCGAACGGCGCGATTCCATCGTGGTAGGCGGGCGCGAAGGTGACGTTGGCGAGGTAGCCGCCGCCCTCGCCTTCGTGGAGGCAGTGGGCCGCGGTCAGCAGCACGTTCCCCTGCTCGCTGTGCACGACGCTGGCCGTGCAGTAGTGCATCCCCTCCTGGAACAGCGCGCCGACCGCGGGACTCGACACCGCGGGCAGGGCCGGGGCGGGCGCCGGGGTCGCCTCGATCGTGCCGACGTCCGGTGTGTTCGCGTCCGCGAGCAGCGGTCCGTGGACGATCACCACGAGGGCCGCGCCGAGCAAGGCGACCGCGGCAAGGGTGAACAGGACGGCAGGCCGCCGCACAGCGCATCGCCTCCTCGTCCGTTCGGTCCCTCACCAGTCGACGACACCACTTTAGGGCGACGGACCGACACAATCAGCACACCCACAGCAAGCTCACAGGCGCTACTATCCGTAACTCGTGAGTAACACCCGACGGGCGGGAGGGCCGATGAAGGAGTTCACGGACAAGGTCGTGGTGGTCACCGGGGCGGGTTCGGGCATCGGCCGGGCGCTGGCGTGCGAGTTCGCCCGGCGCGGCGCGCGGGTCGCGCTTTCCGACGTCGACACCGCGAACGCGGAGGAAACGGCGAAGCTGGCCGGCGGCGACGCCCGCGCGTACACGCTGGACGTCTCCGACCGTAGTGCCGTGCTCGCGCACGCCGAAGACGTCGCCGATGAGTTCGGCGGCGTCAACGTCATCGTGAACAACGCCGGCGTGGCGCTCGGCGCGACCGTCGAGGAAATGACGTTCGAGGACTACGACTGGCTGATGGGCATCAACCTCGGCGGGGTCGTGAACGGCACGAAGGCGTTCCTGCCGCACCTGATCGCTTCCGGCGACGGGCACGTCGTCAACATCTCCAGCGTGTTCGGTTTCGTCGGCGTGCCGACGCAGAGCGCGTACAACGCGGCGAAGTTCGCGGTGCGCGGGTTCACCGAAGCGCTGCGCGAGGAGATGCTGCTCGCGCGACGCCCGGTCGCGGTGAGCTGCGTGCACCCCGGCGGGATCAAGACCAACATCGTGCGCAACTCGCGCAGCGCCGCCGACGACCAGGAGAAGGCCGCGCAGGGCTTCGAGCGGATCGCCCGCACGACACCGGAAAAGGCGGCGCAGACGATCCTGCGCGGCATCGAGCGCAAGTCGGCGCGGATCCTCATCGGACCGGACGCCTACGTGATCGACGCCATCCCGCGCGTGCTCGGCTCGGCCTACCAGCGGCCGCTGGCGGCGCTCGCGCGGCTCGGGCTCAAGCAGTCGTGAAAGCGGGCTGTCACTCAATGGAGTTGCGTTTCTGACAGGGCCGTCCGAAATGGTCCAGAATGCGTGGGGTCCCCGAGCCCGTACCGGAGGTCCCCGATGCTTCGCACCGCACAGCGCAGTGCGACCCGTCCGTCCAGCGACCGCACCGCGGTGGAGTTGCTGGATCGCACCGGCATCGTCGCGGCGAGCCTGCCCCGGCGCCGCCGCACCGAAGACGAGGTCACGGCGGCCGAGCCGATCTTCACCCGGCCACCGGTGTGCGACCAGGACCTGCGGCCGAAGTCGGTGGTGATCCGGCGCCGGGCCCGGATCTGGCTCGGTGGCGGTGCCGCGGTGCTGCTCGTCGCGGCCGGCTGGCTGGGTGGCGGGCTGTTCACCGGCGGGCTCTTCGCCCCGGCGCAGTCCGACGACGTGGCCCAGGTGGACCCGCGGCCCGTCGTCGCCACGGCGGCCGTCCCGGAGCCGGCGCCCCCGCAGGCGCCGGTCGTCGTCACGCCGCCGCCGAAGACCGTGTACGTGCCGGTGCCCGCGAAGCCGGCACCGAAACAGGTTCAGGCACAGGCGAAACCGCAGCCGAAGAAGACGCCGCCGCCCGAGGAGGAGGCCCGCGTCGACCTGCCGAAGCCGTCGGCCACACCGCCGCCGACCACCATCCCCGTCCAGATCTGGTTCGACATCCCCGAGAGCTTCGTGCAGCGCTACGGCGGTCGCTGAGTCAGGCGCCGCTCCAGCGGTATTCGTGCTCGGGGCGGCCGGTCGCGCCGTAGCGCAGCCGCATCTGGACCGTCCCCGACTCCGCGAGCGCGGTGAGGTACCGCTGCGCCGTCGCCCGCGCCATGCCGAGTTCCCCGGCGACCTCCGCGGCCGACAACGGGCGGCCGGCTTTGCGCAGCTGCTCCGAAACCAGCCGGGACGTCGCCGTCGACTGGCCCTTCGGCGCGGACGTACGGTCCTGGTCGTGCAGCACGCGGTAGGCCCGGTCGACGTCGTCCTGGGCCAGGGCCCGGTCTTCGGCGAGCAGGCCGCGGAAGCGCGCGTAGGACGTCAGCCGTTCCGCGAGCTGGCGGGTGGTGAACGGCTTGATCAGGTAGTTCAGCGCGCCCGCCCGGATCGCCGCCGCCACCGAGGCGCTGTCGGTCGCCGCGGACAGCACGATGGTGTCGGTCTGCAGCTCCGGGAGCACCGCGAGACCGGACTCGTCGGGCAGGTAGACGTCGAGCAGGATCAGGTCCGGCGAGAGCTCCCGGACGCGGGCGCGCGCCTCGGCGGCGGTGTGCGCGGTGCCGACCACCGCGAAGCCCTCGACCTCCTCGACGAACCCGGCGTGCACCCCGGCGACCCGGAAGTCGTCGTCGACGATCAGCGTGCGGATCATCCGTCCTCCGTCAGCATTCCGGGCAGTTTGGCGACGAACAGGGCGCCCGTCTCGCCTTCGCCGGGGTCGGCCAGCCAGACGTCGCCGCCGCGGGCGCGGGCGGCCTGCCGGGCCAGCGCGAGGCCGAGGCCGTGGCCGGGCGCGATCTTCGTCGAGACGCCTTCGTCGAACAACGTCCGCCGCAGGTCCGCGGGAACCCCCGGCCCACTGTCCACAACGGACGCGTGCAGGGTGCTCCCGTCGGCGAACAGGCCGATCTCGACGGTCGCCGGCCGCCGCGGGCCCATCCGCGCGGCGTGCAGGGCGTTGTCGACGAGGTTGCCGATCACGGTGTTGGCGGCGATCGGGTCGGTCACCGTCGTCGGCACCCAGCTGTCTTCGGCGAGCTTCAGGCTGAGGCCTTTTTCCTGCGCCTGCTCGGTTTTCGCGACGAGCAGCGCCTGCAGGTACGGGTCGGCGACGGCGTCGCCCAGCTCGCTCGGCCGCGCCGAAGACGAGTCCGTCAACGTCTGCAGGTACTCGACGGCCTCGGTGTGGTGGCCGAGCTGGAGCAGCCCGTAGAGCGTGTGCAGGCGGTTGGCGAACTCGTGCCGCTGGGCGCGCAGGCCGTCGGACAGCGCGCGGATGCCGTCGAGTTCGCGGGTGAGCGTGTCGAGGTCGGTGCGGTCGCGGAAGGTGAGCACGGTGCCGATCGGGCGGTCGTCGAGCCGCACCGCACGGGAATTGATCACCAGCACGCGGTTTCCGGCCACGGCGAGGAGGTTGTCGACCGGCCGTCCTTCGGCGACGGCCTTGTGCAGCCGCGGGCTGAGTTCGAGTTCGGCCATCGAGGCGCCGATCGGCAGCTCGGTGCCGAGCAGGCGTTCGGCTTCGTCGTTGCGCACCGAGACGCGGTTCGTCTCGTCGACGGCCAGCACGCCTTCGCCGATGCCGTGCAGCACGGCTTCGCGTTCGTAGAGCAGCTCGGTGAGTTCGTGCGGTTCCAGGCCGTGGGTGACGCGCCGCAGCCGCCGGTTCAGCAGCGCGGACGCGCCCGCGCCGAGCAGGAGAGCGCCACCGGCGAACAACAGCGTGATCGTCAGAAGCTGGTTGAACGCGCCGGTGGGGTCGGCCACGTCGAAGCCGACGCTCACCTCACCGACGACCCGTTTGTGGCCCGCTGTCCAGATCGGTGTCTTGCTGCGGACGGACAGCCCGAGCGTGCCGCTCTGCACGGCGCTGACCTCGTCACCGCCGGCGAGCGCCACGTCCGGGGGCGTGCTGACCGGCTTGCCGATCTCGCTCGGCGTCGGGTGGGCCAGCCGGATGCCCTTGTCGTCGGTGATCACCACGAACAAGGTGTTGTTGACGTCGTTGACGGCCAGCGCTCGTTCCTCGAGTGCGCCGCCCGGGATCTTCGCGGCGGCGTTCGCGACGACCACCGGGTCCACCGCCACCGACTTCGCGATGGCCAGGGCCCGCTCCCCGTACTGGTTGGTGAGGGTCCTTGACAGGAGCGCGCTGACCAGGGCGACGCCGATCCCGACGACGAGGAGGACCACGCCGATCTGCAGCAGCAGCACCTGCCTGCTGAACCGCATGCGCGGGAAGAGCGCCCACTTTGGCATGGCTCGGAACCATACCCCCTGGTCAGCGGGTTGCGCTAAATGAGCAAAACATTCAGAACGCGCAGCTCGCGCGGAGAACGTCGACAAGCTTCACGCGGGCGCCACACGTACTTAACGTCCCTTCCCAACGTGAGCCCCACCACGTGACGAAGGAGTCACCTCCACCATGGTTCCCCCACTGATCGAACTCACCGGAGCCACCAAAAGGTTCCCGAGCGGGTCCGGTTCCGTGCACACGGCCGTCCGCGACCTGACCATGACCGTCCAGCCCGGCGAGTTCGTCGCGGTCGTCGGCCCGACCGGCTGCGGCAAGTCGACGACGCTCTCGCTGGTCTCCGGGCTGCAGCCGCCGTCCGCCGGCCGGGTGCGGGTGAACGGCGAGGACGTGAAGTCCATTCCGGACGGTGTCGGCTACATGTTCCAGACCGACGCCGTGATGCCGTGGCGTTCGGTGCTCGACAACGTCGCTTCCGGGCCGCGCTTCCGCGGCGTGCCGAAGGCCGAGGCCCGCGCGCAGGCCGTCGACTGGATCGCCCGGGTCGGGCTCGCCGGGTTCGAGAAGTACTACCCGCACCAGCTCTCCGGCGGCATGCGCAAGCGTGTCGCGCTGGCCCAGACGCTGGTCACGCGGCCGAAGATCATGCTGATGGACGAGCCGTTCTCGGCGCTGGACGTCCAGACGCGGGCGCTGATGCAGGACGAGCTGCTGCGGCTGTGGTCCGGTTCGGGGGCCGCGGTCATCTTCGTGACCCACGACCTCGACGAGGCGATCGCGCTGGCGGACAAGGTCGTCGTGCTGACGACGTCGCCGGCCACCGTGAAGGACGTCTTCGAGATCCCGCTGGAGCGGCCGCGGAAGGTGGAGGACCTGCGGCTCACCGAGGACTTCCGCAAGCTCTACGCCGACATCTGGGAATCGCTGCGCAGTGAGGTCGACAAGGCCCGCCAGAAGGGAGCGACCAATGTCGCTTGAGACCCCCGCGGCTCCGGCCAGCACGCTGCCGGTGCTGGAAACCGAGCAGGACATCCTCACCAAGGCGCGGCGGGCGTCGTCCCGGCGCAAGCGCAACACCTGGCTGCTGCGGCTGGCGCTCGTCGTCGCCTGGCTCGGCAGCTGGGAGCTGACCGCGACCTACTGGATCGACCCGTTCTTCTACTCGAAGCCGTCCCGCATCTGGCAGCGGCTGGTCGAGTGGGTCACCAGCGGCACCGACTTCGGCTCGCTCTGGTACCAGCTGTGGGTCACCGTCGAGGAAGCCCTGGTCGGCTTCGCCATCGGCGCGGTGGCCGGCGTCATCTTCGGCGTCATCCTGGGCCGCAGCCAGTACCTGGCCGACGTGCTCGCGCCGTTCATCAAGGCCGCCAACGCGGTGCCGCGCATCGTGCTCGCCTCGCTGTTCGTCATCTGGTTCGGGCTGGGGTTGGCGTCCAAGGTCGCCACCGTCGTCGTGCTGGTGTTCTTCGTCGTGTTCTTCAACGCCTTCACCGGCGCCCGCGAAGTGGACCGCAACCTGATCGACAACGCGCGCATCCTCGGCGCCGGCCGGATGCAGGTGATCAAGGCGATCGTGCTGCCGAGCGCGACGTCGTGGATCCTGTCCTCGCTGCACACCGCGTTCGGCTTCGCGCTGATCGGCGCGGTCGTCGGCGAGTACGCCGGGTCCAAGGCGGGCATCGGCTTCCTGATCTCGAACGCGCAGGGCACGTTCGACTCCGCGGGCATCTACGCCGCGATGATCATCATCACCGTCGTCGCCCTCGTCGCCGAGTGGGGCATCGGAAATCTCGAGAACCGGCTGCTGCGGTGGCGGCCGTCGATGTCCACCTCCAGCCAGACCGTCATCTGAAAGGACCGAATCGATGAGGATTCGCCGGATCGCCGTCGCGGTCACCGCGCTGACCGCGGTGGCCGGCCTGACCACCGCCTGCCAGGACTCCCGCGTCGCCGCGACGGGGGAGGGCGGCAAGCCCAAGGTCACGATCATGGTCGGTGGCCTGGAGAAGGTCATCTACCTGCCCGCCATGCTCACCCAGCAGCTGGGGAACTTCGCCGCCCAGGGCATCGACGTCGAGCTGCAGAGCGAGCAGTCCGGCGCCAACGCCGAGACCGCGCTCGTCGCCGGCCAGGTGCAGGGCGTGGTCGGGTTCTACGACCACACGATCGACCTGCAGGCCAAGGACCAGTGCATCAAGAGCGTGGTGCAGCTGGCCAACATCCCGGGTGAGGCCGAGGTCGTCGGCACCAAGCACGCCGAGGAGATCAAGAGCTCGGCCGACTTCAAGGGCAAGAAGCTGGGCGTGACGTCGCTCGGGTCGTCCACCGACTTCCTCACGAAGGCGCTGGCGGCCAAGGCGGGTGTGGGCGCCGACCAGTACACGCCGGTCAAGGTCGGCGCCGGGCAGACGTTCATCGCCAGCCTGGACAACGGCGGCATTGACGGCGGCATGACGACCGACCCGACGATCGCGCAGCTGACCAACACGGGCAAGGCGAAGGTGCTGTACGACCTCCGGACCCCCGAGGGCACGAAGGCCGCGCTCGGCGGGCTGTACCCGGCGTCGTCGCTGTACATGAGCTGCGACTTCGTCGACCGGAACAAGGACGCCGTGCAGAAGCTGGCCAACGCGTTCGTGGCCACGCTGAAGTGGATCAAGGAGCACAGCCCCGAGGAGATCGCGGCGAAGATGCCGCCGTCCTACAGCGGTGGTGACAAGGCGCTGTACGTCAAGTCCGTCAAGGACAGCATCGGGATGTTCAACGGCGACGGCAAGATGGACGCCGACGGCGCGAAGAACGTGCTCGAGGTGCTTTCGAGCTTCTCGAAGAACGTGCAGCCGAAGAAGGACAAGATCGACCTGTCGAAGACGTACACGACGGAGTTCGTCGACGCGGCCGCGAAACAAGGCTGAAGCCCCGCTCACCTGACCGGGCGGTAGGTGAGCGCCATGACCCGTGAAGGCCTCTTTTCCCCCGCGGAGGCCTTCACGGGTCTTTTCGGTCCAATTCCGGCAAATGGTGAGTATTTCCCGGAATGTGAAGACCCTTCGAAAGTAGCTACCTTCTTTTCGGTGCGGCTCCAACACTGGGGACACGGTTTTCCCGGTCCCCCTCGGTGAACGGAGTCCCCGAATGTCCAAATTCCTGTCGTCGCGCACTGTCCGCGTGCTGACGGCGGTCGCCGCGGCCGCCGCCGGGCTGGCCGTCTCGGGCACCGCGCACGCCGCGGTCCAGTACGGAACGCACTTCCACGGGCACCAGTTCGCGGGCGGCAACTGGGGTGGTTACGTCAGCTTCGGCAGCTTCACGACGGCCACGGCGAGCTGGACCGAACCCTCGGTGACCTGCAACTCCACGAACGACCTGTTCGCGCCGTGGGTCGGCATCGACGGCGACGGATCGTCCACAGTGGAACAGACCGGCGTCGAGACCGACTGCTCCAGCGGGCACCCGGTCTACTCGGCCTGGTACGAGATGTACCCGGCCGCGCCGGTGTACTACAACGTCTCGGTCAGCGCGGGCGACCACATCACCGCGACGGTGACGCGCACCGCGACCAACACCTACCGGCTGGACCTGTCCGACACGACCAAGGGCTGGTCGAAGTCGACCACGAAGTCGCTGACGTCGAAGCACGCGTCGGCGGAGGCGATCATCGAGTCGCCGACGGACTCCTACCCGAGCATTTCGGGCGGCGTGAAGTTCACCGGCGTCAAGTTCAACGGGACGAACCTGGCCTCGACGAACCCCTCCGGTCTCGACGCCGACGACCGCGGCACCTACACGTGGATCCCGGGCGCCATCGGCTCGGACGGCCAGAGCTTCACGATCTCGCGGCACTGAGCTACTTCAGGTTGTTGATCGCCCAGGCGACCACCATCACCGCCAGCACCAGCGAGACGACGGCCTGCAGCATCATCGTCATCTTCGCCCAGATCCGCAGGGGCATGACGTCGGTGGGGCTGAAGGCGGCCGCGTTGGTGAAGGAGAAGTACAGGTAGTCCAAATAGGACGGTTCCCAGTCCTGGTCCGCCAGGCCCGGGTCGGCCATCTGCGGGAACTGCAGGTCGGGGTACTGCACCCGGCCCGCCGCCCGCCGGCCCGGGCCGCCGCGGTCGAACTCCCAGTACCAGAGCGAGAAGGCGACGATGTTCGTCCAGTAGACGATCCCGCCGGTGACGAGCACGGCACCGGCACGGTCGCCGATGGTGCCGGCGGCGATGTCGTAGACGAGCGACACGGCGGAGAACGCGTTCACCGCCGTCACGGCCGCGACGAGCAGCAGCGAGATGGTGCGTTCGACGGCGCTGAAGTGCGTCATCCGGCCCGGGTTGGCGAGCAGCAGCGCGACGACGAGCAGCACCGAGACGGCGGGCAGCAGCCACCACGGGTGCAGCGCCATGTCGTCGGGCAGGACGACCTGCAGCACGAGGGTGGCGACCACGACACCCATCGCGGGCCAGCGCGTCTCGCCGGTGGTCCGCCGGCGCCAGGCGGGAAGAGCCTCTTCGGTCACCGGCTCACGTTAGGTCGCCCCGGCTCGCCTGGCCACCCGGCCCCAAACGCCCCAATGCCACATTGGGTGCGTTGGGCGCACCGAACGCCACATTGGGTGCGTCGAACGCACCCAACGCCACATTGGGTGCGTTGGACGCACCGAACGCCACATTGGGTGCGTTGGACGCACCGAACGCCACATTGGGTGCGTTGGACGCACCCAATGCCACATTGGGTGCTCCACCGATGCCCCCACCGCCGCCCTCAACGGAGGCGCTGCGCGCCGCGGTGCTGATTCAACGCACCCAACGCCACATTGGGGCGCTTGGGTCAGCCGGCCGGGGCCGTGGTGACCGTGCCGGGGAGCTTGCGGGCCACGTCCGTCCGCGAGCGCGCGCCCAGCTTCCGCAGCACCTTCGCGACGTGCTGCTCGACCGTCCGCGGCGAGAGGAACAGGCCGTCCGCGATCTCCCGGTTCGTCCGTCCTTCGGCGAGCATCCGCGCCACTTCGCGTTCCCTGGGTGACAGCTCACTCCCGTACCCGCGCCGCCCGCGTTGTGAAGGTGCCCACGCGCCGTGCTCGCGCAGCTGGTGACGGCACCGGCCGGCGTCCCGGGTGGCGCCGAGCCGTTCGTACGCCTCGGCCGCCGCCGTCAGTTCCTCGACAGCTGACCGGTTGCCCGCGGCGAGGCGGCACATCGCGGCCCGCTCGCGCATCGCCGTCGCCGGGTAGGGCATCGGCAGCCCCGCGTACCCCGACGCGGCTTCGTCGAACAGCGCCGCCGCGGCCAGGTGCTTCGCGCGGGCCTCCAGCAGCACCGCCCGCCCGGCCACCAGCGCGGCCGCGGCCACCGGCGCGTCACGGCCTTCGATTCCGCGCGCGAAGGCCTCGACCACGCTGTCGGCCTCCGGCCAGCGCCCGGCGCGCGCGTACGCTTGGGCCGCCGCCGGGACCAGCGCGGCCGCCCAGATCCAGACGCCCTTGCGTCTGGCCGCGGCCACCGCGGTGTCGGCCGCCGCGCACGCGGCTTCGACGTCGTCGGTCGCCAGCAGCACACCGATCAGGACCCCGGCGGCCGACAGCACCACCGGGATGGGACCGCGGTCCGGCGCGTGCACGCTCGCCGCGGTCAGGTGCCGTCGCGCGGCGGCGAATTCGCCGCGCACGGCCGCGAGCCCGCCGAGCACCAGCGACGACTCCATGACGATCGGGCCGAGCTCCGGGTAGCTGTCCCGCAGCTGCTCGGCGGCTTCGGCGAGCCCGGTCCAGCGCCCGCGCACCCAGTCCAGCCGGACGCGGGTGCCCTGGATCAGGCCGATCGCGTACAACGCGCCGGCGTCGGTCGCGCGCCGGACGCCCTCGGTCACCAGCCGTTCGGCGCGGTCGAGGTGGCCCGCCCACGATTGGCCGTCCGCGAGGTTGCACCACAGCCGGGCCAGCTGGACGCGCTCGGCGACCGTGCCGACAGTGTCCGACAGCGCTTCGAACTCCGTCCACGCCGAGCCGTCGCCGACGTGCGACGCGGCGGCGATGCGGTCGGCGGTCAGGGCGAGCCGCAGCTCGGGGTCGTCGAGCCGCTCGTACACCTCGCCCGCGCGGGCACGCCAGGATTCGTGCCACGACAACGGCGTCAGCCCGTCGATCGGCTGGGCGAGCAGCGTGATCCCGCGGGCGGCGAGGTCGGGCCGGTCGGTCAGCTCGCCGACCGCGCGCTCGACCTCGAGCCGGCCGCGGCCGAGACCGCCGATGGTCCGGACCAGCAGCATGCCGAGGCACAACCGGATCGAGCCGCGGACCGACGGCGGGAGCGTCACCTCTTCGAGGACGCGCTCCAGCGTGCCGATCACGTCCGGGCGGAAGCCGCGCAGCGCGACCTGGCTCAGCTTGCCCGCCACGCGCCCGATGTCCGGTTGCGACGGGCCGGGTTCGGCGAGCACCGACTGCAGGAGGTCGATCGCGCGGGACGTCTCGCCGCGGGTGATCGCCTCGTCGGCGGCCGCTTCGGCGTAGTGCCGCCACTGGTCGACGCGGCCGGCCGCGCGGGAGTGCCGGGCCAGCAGGGTGAGCGGCGGCGACGGCTGCGCGGCGAGCACGCGGATCGCCTGCGCGTGCAGCGACGCGCGTTCCGGCCCGCTCACCGTGTCGTAGACCGCCTTGCGCGCCAGCGGGTGCCGGAAGCCGTACTTGCCGTCGCCTGCTTCGCCGAGCACGCGGGCCGACAAGGTCGCGAGCAGCGCCGTGCGGAGGTCGTCACCGGTCAGCCCGGCCAGTTCGCCGAGGACGGCGGCCTCGGCGCCGACCCCGAGGACCGCGGCCGCCCCGGCCAGCCGCACAGCCGGCGCCGGCAGCGCGGAAAGCCGTTCGGTGACGGCGTCCCGCAGCAGCGCGGGGACTTCGAGGTTCTCCAGCAGCCGGTCGGAGAGGACTTCGCCGACCGGGAGCCGGTCGGCCGCTTCCTTCAGCGCGCGCAGGGTTTCTTCGGCCACGAACGGGATCCCGGCCGTGCACTCGTGCAGCTTCGCCGCGAATTCGTCGGTGACGCGCGGGAGTTCGAGGATTTCGACCGCCAGCTCGCGCACCGCGGAGACGTCGAGCGCGCCCAGTGCGACACGCGCCGAGTGGACGGCCGGCGCGGCCCGGAACGGCGTCGCGCACCCGGCCGTGGACCGGTAGGTGGCGACCACGGCCAGTTCCGGCGGCATCGCGCCGGCGAGGAACCGCAGGAGGTCGCGGGTGTCTTCGTCGGCCCACTGGAGGTCGTCGATCAGCACGAGGGCCGGCCCGCAGGCCTGCAGCAACTCCCGTACCGCGCGGAACACGCGGTGGCGTTCGGCGACCGGGTCGGCCAGGGGATCCGGGCGCGGAGGAAGCGCTTCCGCGAGCTCCGGCAGCAACGGGAGCAGCACACCGGCGACCGGGCTGAGCGGGCCGAGCGGCGCGTCGCCGACCGAGCGAAGCGCTTCCAGGATGGGCCCGTACGGGAAGGGTTCCCGCAGTGGCTGACAGGCCCCGGTGAGGACGCGGCCGCCGTCGAACTCCTTGCGCCGCCCGATCTCGGCGAGCAGCCGGGTGCGGCCCATGCCCGGCTCGCCCTCGATGAGCACCACGGCGGGCCGTCGCCGGAGCACGTCGACGATGGCGTCGAGCTCGGCGTCGCGGCCGGTGAGCTTCGCCGGTCCGGAGCGGATGGAAACCGAGGTCGGGCGGGGGGTGGTCAGCCACATATGACCTCCTCGACGCGCCGGGGGACCTGTGCGCGGGAGCCTAAGCAGCGGCGATCCGTCCGTAAACCTTTCACCGAATACGCGGCCGATGCCGTGCTCACACGTCCGCCTACCCGCCGTCACCGGTTTGCTGCGGGAACCGGCGGTCACGGGTCACTGCGCGTGCGAAACCTCGGTGAATCGCACGTTCCAACGTCGCTTCACGCGTCCGTGTGCTCTGCGTGACTACTGAAAGTAATTCACAGAAACCCTACTTACGGACCTGTCCGACCGGGTGACGGCGGCGCCTGAGCCCGGCTGGAGCAGGGGATTCGTCCGCGGTGAATGCGTATACCCATTCGCCGTGCGCCCGGATTGCACCGTAACGCCCACTGCGGGGACGCTCACTCGGGGGAGTACCACTGCGTGGCCGGTCTGGAGCCGCGCGTAACCACCTAGGGAGAAGCATGAAGATCGCGAGACTTCTCGGTGCCGCTGCCACCGCGGTCATGGCGACGGGCGCGCTCGCCGCGACCGCCGTTCCCGCGTCGGGCCAGGACCTGCTGAACCCCGACATGGTGCCCGCGATGCAGCGGGACCTGGGCCTGACCCACGACCAGGCGCTCGCGCGGCTGGCGAGCGAGGACGTCGCGAACAAGGTCACCGAAGGCCTCAGCGCGGCGCTCGGCGACGCGTTCGGCGGCGCTACCTACAACGCCGCCACGGGCAAGGCGCACGTCGAGACGACGAACGCCGCGCTCGTCGGCAAGATCCGTGAAGCCGGCGCGGAAGCGGAGGTCGTGAAGTTCAGCGCCCGCCAGCTCGACTCCGCCGTGAGCGCCCTGAACGCGGGCGAGAAGGCCGCGCCCGCCGCGGTCACCGGCTGGGGCGTCGACTCCGCCACCAACCGCGTCACGCTTTCCGTGCTGCAGGGCCAGCGCGGCGCCGCGGACGCCTTCCTCGCCAAGTCCGGTGTGGACAAAGCGTCGGTGACGGTCGTCGAGACGGCCACCCAGCCGTCCCTCTACGCCAACATCCGCGGCGGCGACGCCTACTACATCGGCGGTTCGGCCCGTTGCTCGGTCGGGTTCTCCACGACCACGGGCTTCCTGACCGCCGGGCACTGCGCGGCGCTCACCGGCGCCGGCGCGCTGACCGGTGCGAACGGCGCGTCGCTCGGTTCGTGGGGCCGCTACAGCTTCCCGACGAACGACTACGCCGCGGTCCGGACCAACAGCAACTGGACTCCGCTCGCGCAGATGAACAACGGCACCGCCGTGCGCGGGTCGTCCAACGCCGCGACCGGTACCTCGGTCTGCAAGGCCGGTTCGACCACCGGCTGGACCTGCGGCACCATCGGGGCCAAGAACCAGACCGTCCGCTACTCCGAGGGCACGGTCTACGGGATGACGGCCACCAACGTCCGCTCGGCGGCCGGTGACTCGGGTGGCGGCTTCATCGCCGGCAACTCGGCGCAGGGCATCCTGTCCGGCGGCAACACGTCCGTGACGTACTTCTTCCCGATCGGCGCCGCGCTTTCGGGCACCGGGACCACGTTGAAGACCAGCTGAACCCCTTGAACACGGCGGAAGGGCGGGTTTCGGGCGCCTCCAGCGCGTCCGAAACCCGCCCTTCGTTCCTCGCCGCGGGAATGGGAGGTTCTCCGGTCAGACGTTGCTGATCTCCTCGATCAGCCCGTCGACGTCGAAGTGCGCGCTCTCCTCGCCGAGCGGCACGAGTTCGTAGGACGCGTCGAGGAACGTCCGGATGTCTTCGATCTCCAGCTCGAACGACGCATAGCCGTCCGGTGACTCGATTTCCAGGGTGAGGAAGTCTTCGTCGTCGGACAGGTCCGGGCGGATCCGGACGTCGCCGAGCCCGGCCGGCTCGTCGAGGCCGGACACGAGGAGGTCACGCGCGAAGGTCCACTCGATCCACCGGCCGCGCTCGGTCCGGAAGGCCACGGTCACCGCGAACGGCTCGTCGGCGTGGTAGGACAGGCGCGAAAGGACGGGCGTGGTGCTTTCGTTCAGCAGCACGAACTGGCTCTGGTGTACGGCGTCGGTGTGCACGGCCCCTCCTGGAGTCTCGCGGTGGTTCGCGCGGCGCGAACTGTTCGGCAAGGAGATGACCAGGGCCTACGGTCATGACGGAGAAAGTCTCACGTTCACTTGATCGGTTGCATCCGTCCATTGTGGTGTAACACCGGGCACATACCCCTTGCGCTCAGGCGGCCACGGGTGGTGACGGTTCGCGGAGTGCTCCCGGCAGTTTCTTCCGCAGCACGAGCAGTGCCGGGACGGCGGACGCGCAGGTCAGCGCCAGGATCGACCACGTCAGCGCGTTGCTGACGCTGAGCAGGCCGGCCAGCAGGCCCGGCGCGAGCGCGATGGGCAGGCCCCAGGACAGCTGGAAGATCGAGCTGGCGCGGCCTTCGGCGCCGGGCGGGGCGGCCGCGGCCGCCGCCGCGGTGGCCGTCGGGCCGAACATCGCCTCCGCGACCGAGAAGCCGAGACTGGTCACGAGGATCACCACGGTGGCCACCGGCAGCGAGGCCTTTTCCAACGGGATCAGCAGGGTGAAGCAGACCGCGAACAGCGCCGCGGCGCCGATCAGCCCTGCCGTCCTGCTGCGGCGGGCCAGCAACGCGACGATCGGCCGTTGCGCGGTGACGACGACCACGGTGCCGAGCGTGATGGCGGTCCCGGCGATCCACTGTGGACCATGCAGCAGGTCCCGCACGACGATCGGCAGCACGGAGAACTTGCTCGCGCTGGCGAGGGTGAAGGCCATGTGGGTGACGCAAAACCCGGTGAAGGGCCGGTCCCCGAGCACGGCCCGCCAGCTCCCGGACGGAGCTTTCACGTGAAAGCTCCGTCCTTGACCCGGAGTGGGGGCACTTTCACGTGAAAGTGCCGGGAGGAGGCGGATGAGGAGGGCCGCCACCGCGAAGCTCGCCGCGTTCGCGTACGCCAGCAGGTGGAACGCCCACGGGCTTGTGATCGTCGGCAGCACCGCCGTCGCCGCCGCACCGAGGCCCGCGCCCGCGAACCGGCCCACGGTCTGCGTCGCCAGGACGCGGTCCGTGTCGGCGCCGGTGGTCAGCCGGGCGACCATCGGCGCGTTGCACGTCCAGAACAGCCGGTCGCCGAGGCCGGCCACCGCCGACATCGCGATCACCTGCCAGCTCGTGTGCGCCAGCGGATAGGCCGCGAAGGCGGCGAGCCGCACCAGGTTGCCCGCGACGAGCAGGGCGCGCGGGCCGAAGCGGTCCATCGCCACCCCGGTAGCCGGGCCCGTGACCAGCGCCAGCAGGGCACCGGTGGTCAGCGACGCGCCCGCGTCGACCAGACCCATGCCCTGCCCGTGCACGAGGAACAACAGGGCGAACGGGACCCACAGCCCGCTGCCCAGCGCGTCGATCAGCGTCGCGGCCAGAAAGATCCGAAGCATGCCTTCCCCCAAGTCGGGCAGCGCTCCAGCTTACGGGTCGAGCGGCAGGGCCAGCCCCACTTTCACGCGGTCCATCGCCACGCTCGTGGTGAAGTGCCGGACGTTCGGGTTGTCGAAGAACATCCGCCGGGTGAACGCCTCGAAGGCCGCCATGTCCGGGCACGTCACGATCAGCACGAAGTCCGCGTTGCCGGTGACGTAGTAGCACTGCTGCACGCAGTCGTCGGCCAGGACCTGGCGGCGGAACCCGTCGATGACCTCGAGGTTCTCCCGCTCCATCTCGACCATGACCACGAACGTCATGCTCAGCCCGAGCGCGTCCGGCGACAGCACCGCCACCTCGCGCTCGATGACGCCCGCTTCGCGCAGCCGCTTGATCCGCCGCTGCACCGCCGCGGCCGAGAGCCCGACCTTCGCGCCGATGGTTTCGGCGATGGTGCGGGCGTCCGCCTGGAGGCAGGCGAGGATGGCGATGTCCAGCCGGTCGAGGTCGGGTGTCTGCACCTCAGCAGGCTAACGGCCACCCCCGACAATCCGCTGATGATCACTCGCGGCACACCCCGGGCGTGACGGTGCTCACTACTCCGTCCGGGGCGAAGATGAAACAACTTTTTGAGTGAGGTGGAACACAACTGACCGGTCTACCAGGGGGTAGCCCATACAAGTGGAAGACCAGCCGGTCGCCCGCCAACCCGCCGGCGTGGGGAGGCTGTCCCGTGCCCGCACCTGCCGCCGTGCTGACCGGCCTCGGTTCGTGGTTGCCGACGAAAGTCCTGGACAACCACGAAATCGCCGCCCGGCTCGACACCTCGGACGAGTGGATCCGGACCCGGACCGGGATCCGTGAGCGCCGCGTCGCCGGGCCCGGCGAGTCCACTGTGGACCTCGCGGTCGGGGCGGGCCGCGAAGCGCTCGCGGGTGGTTCCGCGGACGCCGTCGTCCTCGCCACCTCCACCCCCGACCAGCCCTGCCCGGCCAGCGCCCCGCAGGTCGCCGCCCGGCTCGGGCTCGGCACGGCCGCCGCGTTCGACGTCAACGCCGTCTGCAGCGGGTTCGTCTACGCCCTCGCCACGGCCGCCGGCTTCATCGCGGGCGGGCTGGCCGAGCGCGTGCTCGTGATCGGCGCCGACACCTTCACCACGCTCATCGACCCCGGCGACCGCACCACCGTGCCGATCTTCGGCGACGGCGCGGGCGCGGTCGTGCTGCGCGCCGGTGACCCGGGCGAGCCCGGCGCGTTCGGGCCGTTCGACCTGCACAGCGAGGGCGAGCACGCCGAGCTGCTGTGGGTCGAGGCCGGTGGGGCCCGAAAGCGGCTTTCGGAGCACCCGGCCGACCGGTTCCTCGCCATGCAGGGCACCGCGGTCTTCCGGCACGCCTGCGCGCGGATGGCGGAGTCGTCGCGGACGGTCCTGGAGCGTGCGGGCTGGATGGTCGGCGACGTCGACCGCTTCGTCGGGCACCAGGCGAACATCCGGATCCTCCAGGCGACGGCGAAGCAGCTCGGCATGCCGGCCGACGCCGTCGTCGCCAACATCGACCGGGTCGGCAACACCAGCGCCGCGTCCATCCCGCTCGCCCTGGCCGACGCGCGCGCCGACGGCACGCTCGTGCCCGGCCACCGCGTCCTGCTCAGCGCGTTCGGCGCGGGCCTGACCTGGGGATCGACGGTGTTGAACTGGCCGGACCTGGGTCAGCCGTCCTGAACTACGGTCGTCCAGGTCGGCGTCGCTTCCTCGCGGCCGCGCAGCTCCAGCTCGCCGTGCTTCTCCCAGTACGCGGCTTCACTGGGCAGGGCCGCGGAGACGACGGCGTCGCTGGCGAGGAGCCGTGACGGGACCGCCTTGGCGAGTTCGGTCAGCCGCGCGGCCTCGTTGACCGCGTCGCCGATCACGGTGTACTCGAGCCGGCTGCTGGCGCCGAGCTGCCCGGCGAACACCGGGCCGCTCGAGACGCCGATGCCGAGGTCGAGCTCGCCGTCCTCGCGGACGGCGTCCCGGATCGCGCGGGCCGCGGCCAGGGCGGCGGTCGGCGCGTCGGCCAGCCGGGTCGGCGCGCCGAAGATGCACAACGCGGCGTCGCCCTGGAACTTGTTGACGAGGCCGCCGCGGGCGTTCACCGCGGAGACGACCGCGGCGAACAGCCGGTTCAGCTTCCTGACCAGCTCTTCGGGCGGAGTCCGGTAGGCCAGCGCGGTCGAGTCGACGACGTCGACGAACAACGCCGTGACCTCGCGGACGTCGCCCGAGAGCGACGCGCCGTACTCCAGGGCGTGCCGGGCGACGTCGGCGCCGACGTGCCTGCCGAACAGGTCCCGCATCCGCGCCTGCTCGCGCAGGCCGGCGGCGAGCTGGTTCACCGACGTCTGGAGCAGGCCGATCTCGCTGGAGTCGTCGACGTCGACCGCGACCTCGGTGTTGCCGCGCGCGATCTCGTCGAGCGCGACGCGCAGCCGGTGCAGGGGCGCCGCGACCGCCCTGGCCAGCAGCGCCGTCCCGATCGCGCCCACGCCGAGGCCGGTCACCGACAGCGTGATCAGGGTCGCGGTGTGGTCGCCCGAGCCGAGGTCCGGCGGCGTGGCGATGAGCAGCACGCCCACGAACGGGACACCGCTGGCCAGCGCCCAGGTGACGATCAGCCGGGTGAGCACGGTGACCGGCAGCGAGCGGCGCGGCGGCAGGACGTCGAGCGCGATCGTCATCACCGGCCGCGCCACCCACTCGGCGGCGAGGTAGGTGAGCCCGGCGGTGGTGAGGCCGCCCAGCCCGATCACCGTCGCCATGCCGAGGGCGTCGTCGGCCGAGCCCAGCGCGCCGGCGAGCACGCTGAGGACCACGGTGCCGATCAGCCAGAGCGTGCCGCTGACGACGGCCATGTCGACCGGCAGCCGCAGCGCGCGCCGCGCCTCGCTCTCCGACGGCGGGCGGCCGAGCACGAACCAGATCGCGGTGCGCCGCTGCAGCCACGCCGTCCACAGCGTCCCGACGAGCAGCGCGGCGGCGACGATGCCGGCCGCGGTCAGCCCGAGCATCCAGCCGCGGCCACCGACGTCCTTCGGCAGGCCCTGCAGCACCAGCAGCAGCGCGACGACCCCGGACCCGGCGACGCTCGAGCCGACGCCCAGGCCGGCGAAGCCCAGGCTGGTGCGCAACACCACCCGGAAGTTCTTCACGGCGATCTTGCGCACGTGGTGATCGTACGGCCGGAAACGCGCAGTGGCGCGGGCGCTAGAAGCGGTACCGCACGATGTGCGCCGTCTTGGCCAGCGGCGGGAAGACCTTCAGCAGGCGCAGCTGGAACCGGGTGATCGGGCCCATCTTGGCCAGCACCTCCGGCGTCGCCCAGTGGGCAGCGTCCAATGAGGACTCCAATGTCAGGCCGTAGCGTTCGAGCTCGCGCGGGTCGTCGACGCCCCAGTACAGCGTCGCGCCCGCCTTGCGCACCGGCGCGTTGATCTTCTGGATCTTGATGGCGGTCCGGTTGAACAGGTCGCAGATCAGCCCGCCGGACGGGAACTTCGCGACCAGCCGCCGGATCAGCTCGGTGCCGGTTTCGGGCTTCAGGTACATCGTGAGGCCTTCGGCGACGATCAGCGCCGGCCGGTCCGCGGGCACCTGGTCGAGCCACCCGAAGTCGGTCACCGACGAGCCGATGTGCGTCTGGTTCGGCGCCCGGTCGTAGAGCTTCTCCCGCAGCTCGATGACCTCGGGGTAGTCGACGTCGTACCAGTGGACGGTCTCCGGTGGCGCGAGGCGCTGGAACCGCGTGTCCATGCCGCAGCCCAGGTGCAGCACGATCGCGTCCGGGTGGGCGCGCAGGTACTCGGTGGTCCAGTCGTCGATCGGCTTCGCCCGCAGGACGACCGACACCGCGCGGTCGGGGGAGATGCCGATCTTGGTGAAGTCGTAGTCGATCCGCCGGACGGCGTCGTCCGCCGCCTTGTCGCCGAGGATCGGGTGGGCGCTGCGGTAGTCGAGCGCGCGGCCGTACAGCGTCGCCAGGTTGGTGGCCTTCTCTTTCGTGAAGTGGACCTTTTCCATTCAGCGCTCCTCCGAGGCGAAGTCGTGCGCGTAGGTTTTGGCGTCGACCAGGTGCTTCAGGGTCAGCGCCCGAGCGGCGGCCGGATCGGACCGGCGCACGGCGTCGAGGATGGCGCGGTGGTCGTCGACGGCCTTCCGGATCTGCCCGGGCAGCCGCAGCGCGGCCCGCCGCTCCTCGCCGACGAGGGCGAGCACGGACCGCAGCAGCCCGGCGACGTCGTCGTTGCCGGCGTTCTGCGCGATCACCCGGTGGAACTCGGCATCGGTGGCGATGACCCGCAGCATGTCCCCGTCCTCGGCGGCCCGCGCCATCTCGGCGACGTTGTCCTCGAGCCGGCTCACGGTCTTCGCGGTGGCGTGCCGGGCCAGCCGTTCGGCGAGCGTGGGCTCGACGGTCGCCCGCAGGTCGAAGAGCTTCTCGACGAGCTGCTCGTGCTCGGTGAACCAGGACCGCAGCGGCTGGTCCTGCTGCTCGCGGACGTAGGTGCCGGACCCGGCGCGGATCTGCACGTACCCGATGGAGTCGAGCACGCGCAGCGCCTGCCGCAGCGAGCCACGGCTGATCCCGAGCTCCTCGCAGAGCACGCGTTCGGCGGGCAGCCGCGAGCCGGGCGGCAGGTCGCCGGAGTCGATCCGCGCCCGCAGCCGGTCGACGGTCGCGCTCCAGACCTGCTCGGTGTCCACGGGCTCATCTTCGCAGCTCGCTACAACGTCAGCCCCGGATCCCGGGCCAAGGTCGCGAGCTCCTCGGCGGTCAACGGCAGCGGACGGATGACGCCGACCGTGCCCCCCAAGCTGACCAGGACGTACGTGCCGTCCGCCCGGAAGTAGGTCGCCGAGATGCCGTGCTGGAGCGTGCCCTCCCGGTCGGTGGTGTCCTCTTCCGTCGTCATCAGGATTCCGCCGGTGTCGACGTCGGCGTAGCGGCACGTCGTCGACGGGCTGATCTGGATCTTCATCTCGGCGCACAGCTCCAGGGGCCGGAACCGCTTCACCGGGTTGGTCGGCACGTACACGTCCACCGTGAGGTAATAGCCGCTTTCTTCCGGCCCGCCGTGTTCGGTGATGCTCACCCCGCGCTGGCTGGTCGGCATGATGCCGCCGTAGTGGCCGGAATTGACGGTATCGCGCCGGATCCGGTCGGCAGGGGGCATCGTCTTCCGCAGGACCGCTTCGAGGTGGTCCGCGAGCTGGGGGGCCCGGGCGCTGATCCGCGCGTCGGTCGGCTGGGGGACGTCGCCGTTGCCCGGCGGCCACAGCCGTTCCCCCGCGGACGGCTTGATCCGGGGCGAAACCGCGGGTGACGCCGGTGGGGCCTGGACCTCGGGCCCGGGAATGGCGACGGCGGCGGCCGCCGCGGCCACGACGACACCCGCGCACGCCAGCAGGATGGCCCGCCGCCGGTGCCGCCGGCGGGCGACCCGGGTGACGACTTCGTCGGGGTCGAACCCGAGCGGCGGTTCGGTGCGCACGGCCGCGGTGAACTCGCGGGCCAGCGTCTGCTCGTCCATCACAGCTCGCTCTCTGCCAAGGAACCCGGGACGGCGCCGCGGAGGGTCCGCAACGCCCTGGTGGCCTGACTCCGGACCGTGCCTTCCGAACACCGCAGTTCCCGGGCCACTTCGGCGACCGGCAGGTCGCAGAAGTACCGCAGCACGAGCACCGCGCGCTGCCGGGGCGCGAGCGCCGCCAGCGCCGTGGCCAGTTCGGCGCGCAGGCCCGCGTGCTCCTGGTGCACGGCCGGGTCGGCCGCGGCGTCCCCGACCTCGGGCAGTGCGTCGGTGTGGCGCTCGGACCGCCGCCACGGGCGCCGCCGTTCGTCGAGCCAGCAGCGGGTCAGCGTCTGCCGCGCGTAGCTCACCGGCCGGTCGGTGCCGCGGATCCGGGGCCACGCTCCGTACAGCTTGTGCAGCGTGGTCTGGACGAGGTCTTCGGCCAGGTGCCAGTCGCCGCACAGCAGGTAGCCGTAGCGGCGCAGCGGGACGGCGTTGTCCCGGGCGAACTCGCGAAACCGATCCTCGTCGGCTGCCCGCATCGGGCCTCCTTCACGTCAGGTACGGCTGCTTACGCACCGGCCGCCCGATGCGCTGCATCGTGAGTGTCCGACCGGACACATCCGTACGGCGGGAGCGCGCCACGATGCTTAGGCTCCGCACGTGAATGCTTCATGACTTGGTGGCACGCGGTGATCATCGTGGTCGCCGGCATCTGGGCGGGCACCATCAACGCCGTCGTCGGGTCGGGAACGCTGGTGACGTTCCCCGTGCTCGTCGCGCTGGGCTATCCGCCGGTGACGGCGACGACGTCCAACGCGATCGGCCTCGCACCCGGCACCCTCAGCGGCGCCTGGGGTTACCGGCACGAGCTCAAGGGCTACTGGCCGCGGGTCGTCCAGTTCGCCGTCGCTTCGTTCCTCGGCGCCATCGGCGGCACCATCCTGCTGCTGTCCCTGCCGAAGGACGCCTTCGAAGCCGTCGTCCCGGTGCTCGTCGGGCTGGCCGTGATCCTCGTGATCGTCCAGCCGAAGGTGTCGAAGTGGGTGGCCGAGCGGCGCGAGCAGAACGGCAAGGAGCACAAGCCGGGCCCGCTGCTGATGTTCTTCATCTTCCTCATCGGCGTCTACGGCGGGTACTTCACCGCCGCGCAGGGCGTGATGCTCATGGCCGTGATGGGGATGCTGCTGTCCGAGCCGCTGCAGAAGCTCAACGGCGTGAAGAACGTCCTCGCCGCCGTCGTCAACGTCGTCGCCGGGGTGATCTACGCGTTCGTGGCGCCGATCAGCTGGGCCGTCGTGCTGTGGCTGGCCGTCGGCTCCACCGCCGGCGGCTTCCTCGGCGCGAAGATCGGCCGGAAGCTGCCGCCGGCGGTGTTGCGCGGCGTGATCGTGGTGATCGGCGTCGCCGCCGTCGTCCAGCTGGTGGTCAAGCAGATCGCGAAGTAGTGAACTCGCGCGCCGCGGCCAGGAACAGGTCGTTCTCCTCGCGGGTCCCGATGGTCACGCGGACGCCGTCGCCGGCGAACGGGCGCACCACCAGCTTGCGGTCCAGCGCGTGCTCGGCGAACGGGACGGCCTGGTCACCGAGCGGCAGCCAGACGAAGTTCGCCTGCGTCTCCGGCACCTGGTAGCCCACTTCGAGCAGCGCCTCCCGCACCCGGCCGCGCTCGACGACGATCTCCTGACAGCGGGCCAGCAGCTCGTCGGCCGCGTCGAGGGACGCCAGCGCGGCCACCTGGGCCAGCATGTTCACCGAGAAGGCCACGTACACCTGGCGAAGCGCGTCCGCGATCGGCTCGGGCGCGACCGCGTAGCCGACGCGAAGGCCCGCCAGGCCGTACGCCTTCGAGAACGTGCGAAGCACCATGACGTTCGACCGGCTGCGGGTGTACTCGACGCCGTCGGGCACCTCGGGGTCGGTGACGAACTCCTTGTACGCCTCGTCCAGCACGACCAGGACGTGCTCGGGCACGGCGGCCAGGAACCGCTCCAGCTCGGCGCGGCGCACGGCCGTCCCGGTGGGGTTGTTCGGGTTGCAGACGAAGACCACGCGCGTCCGGTCGGTGATCGCCGCGAGCATCGCGTCGAGGTCGAGCTCCTGGCCCTCGGTGATCGGGACCTTCACCGCGACGGCGTTCGCGACCTGCGTGACGATCGGGTACGCCTCGAAGGAGCGCCAGCCGAAGATGACTTCGTCGCCGGGGGCGCACACCGCCTGGATCGTCTGCTGGCACAGCGACACCGAGCCGCAGCCGATCGCGACGCGCTCCACCGGCACGTCCAGCTCGCGCGCCAGCCGCTCGCGCAGCGCCTGCGAGCCGGTGTCCGGGTAGCGGTTGATCCCCGCCGCGGCCTCGGCGATCGCCGCCGCGACGCTCGGCAGCGCGCCGCCGGGCACCTCGTTGCTCGCCAGCTTGATCGCGCCTTCGATCGTCCGGCCGGGGACGTATTTCGGCAACGATTCGAGATCGGCACGCGGGGACACGGACGGCATCTTCGGCGCTCCTGGAAATCGGCGGGACGACCCGCTCACCGTATCTTTTCCGCCCGCCGCCCCGCGACTGCCTTCAGCCGGTAACCGGCGCAGTGACCTGCGACACTGAGTTCCTTCCGTTCACCTCGAAGTGATTGGGTGACGCAATGACGTCGACCAGCACCGTGGACTACCAGCGCACCGACGGCCGCACCCTGCGCCTGACCTTCTCGGAACCCGAGGGCGCGCTACGCGGCGGCTTGGTGGTGCTGCACGAAGCGGACGGCGTCACCGACGGCGTGAAGATGCTGCTCGCCGGTCTCGCCACCGAGGGCTGGCTGACCGTCACCCCGCACCTGGAGAACGACGAGCTCACGCAGCAGGACCTGCTCGACGCCACCGACCTCACCCTCGCCTGGCTGGTCGAGCGGGGTGTCCAGGCCGACCTGCTCGGCGTGATGGGGTTCGACCTGGGCGGCACCGCGGCCCTGGTCGTCGCGTCGCACCGGAAGCTCGGCGCCGCGGTCAGCGTCGGCGGGCAGCAGGCCGCCGAACTGCCCGCGCTGGTCGAGATCGCGGGGAAGCTCACCAGCCCGTGGCTCGGCATGTACGGCGACGCCGGTGACGAGGCGGGCGGCGCCGACGTCGAGCGCCTGCGGGACGCCGCCGCGTCGGCGAAGGTCGCCACGAACGTCGTCCACTACCCGGGCGCGAACCACCGCTTCGACGCCGACCCCGGCGCGGCCGCGGAGGCCTGGCAGCGCACGCTCAACTGGTTCGACGCCCACCTGCGATAGGTGTGGGCGGCGCACACTCCTCACCGGGGTTCCGTGTCGGTTCCGACTACGGTGACTTCCTGATCCGAAGGATTAGGCTCGGAGCGTGACGCACACCGCCGACGCCCCCGAAGTGCTCTGGCGCCCCGAGCCGGGCCACGTTGCCGACACCAAGATCGAAGCCTTCCGCCGGTGGCTGCGCGCCGAGCGCGGCGTCGAGGTGGACGACTACCGCACGCTGCACGAGTTCTCGGTCGAGCGCGGCCCGGACTTCTGGGCGGCGGTCGCGGACTTCCTCGGCGTCCGCTGGCACGACCAGCCCGGCGAAGTGCTCTCGGGCGAGATGCCGGACGCCGTCTGGTTCGACGGCGGCACGCTGAACTACGCCGAGCACGCGCTCACCCCGGGCGTCGCCGGCGCCGCGAAGGGCGACGACGAGACGGCGGTCATCTTCCACCGCGAAGACGGCTTCGCGAGCCACCTGACGTACGGCGAGCTTCGCGCGCAGGTCGCCGCGGCCCGGGCGGCGTTCTTGGAACTCGGCGTCGGCAAGGGCGACCGGGTCGTCGCGCTGGCGCCGAACTGCCCGCAGACGCTGGTCGCGTTCCTCGCCGCGGCGAGCATCGGGGCGATCTGGTCGTCGTGCTCGCCGGACTTCGGCGTCCGCGCGGTCGCGGACCGGTTCGTGCAGATCGAGCCGAAGGTGCTCTTCGCGGTCAACGCCTACGCGTACAACGGCCGCCAGTTCGACATCCGGACGACGATCGCCGACCTGCAGGCCAAGCTGCCGTCGCTGGCCGCGACCGTGCTCGTCGAGTACGTCGGCGAAGGCCGCATGGACGGTGCCCTGGACTGGGATGAGCTGCTCGCGAAGCACGAGGGCGCGCCGCTGCTGTTCGAGCCGGTCGAGTTCGCGCACCCGCTGTGGGTGCTCTACTCGTCCGGCACCACCGGCCTGCCGAAGGGCATCGTGCACGGCCACGGCGGCATCACGCTGGAGCACCTCAAGGCCCTGGCCCTGCAGACCGACCTCGGGCCCGGCGACCGGTTCTTCTGGTTCAGCACCACCGGCTGGATGATGTGGAACTTCCTCATCTCCGGCCTGCTGGTCGGCACGACGATCGTGCTCTACGACGGCAGCCCGGGGTTCCCGGACCTCAACGCGCTCTGGCACCTGGCCGAGCAGCACCGCGTCACGTACTTCGGCACGTCGGCGCCGTTCATCCAGAGCTGCCTCAAGGCGGGGATCAAGCCGGCCGAGCGCTACGACCTGACGGCGTTGCGCGCGCTCGGCTCGACCGGCGCGCCGCTGAGCGTCGAGGGCTTCCGGTGGATCGTGAACGAGGTCGGGAAGAACGTCCAGATCTGCTCGGTCTCCGGCGGGACCGACCTGTGCGCTGCGTTCGTCGCGTCGGCGCCCGACGTGCCGGTCTGGCTGGGGGAGCTGTCCTGCCCGGCGCTCGGTGCCGCGGTCAACGCGTTCGACGAGGCCGGGAACGCCGTCGTGGAGGAGGTCGGCGAGCTGGTCATCACGAAGCCGATGCCGTCGATGCCGGTGTTCTTCTGGAACGACCCGGACGGCTCGCGCCTGCGTGAGGCGTACTTCGAGATGTACCCGGGGCTGTGGCGCCACGGCGACTGGATCCGGATCACGAACCGCGGCTCGGCGGTGATCTACGGCCGCAGCGACTCGACGCTCAACCGCGGCGGCGTCCGGATGGGCACGGCGGAGTTCTACCGGGTCGTCGAGGGCTACGACGAGATCGCGGATTCCCTGGTCGTCGACACCTCGGCGGCCGGGAACGAGGACGGTCAGCTCATCTGTTTCGTGGTCCTGACCGGCGGCGTCGCGCTCGAAGACGTCGAGCCGCGCCTGCGCAAGGAGCTTCGTAGCGCGCTGTCACCGCGGCATGTACCCGATCGGTTCGTCGTGGTTTCCGAGATTCCTCGTACCTTGAACGGTAAGAAGTGTGAGGTACCGGTGAAGAAGATCCTCGCCGGTGTGGCTCCCGACCGGGCCGTCAGCCGCGACGCGCTGGCCAACCCGGCGGCGCTGGCGCCGTTCGTGGAGCTCGCCGGGGGGTAGATGGGGGAAGCATGATCATCCACGGCGGGTTGTACGGGTGGTGACGGGGACACGGGCGCAGATCACCTGGAAGGTGGCGGGAGCCACCACCGTGGGGGTGATCACCTGGGTGACCCGGCTGGCGGGCCTGATGACCCTGGGCTCGATCCTGATCCCGGCCGGCCGCCGCAGCCTGCGCGGGCACCTGGCCGAATGGCTGGAGCTGCCGCAGGAGGCGACCGTCGCGGCGGCGACCGTGGCGCTGGCCATGGGCGTGCTGCTGGTGATGCTGGCCGCGGGCCTCCGGCGCCGCAAGCGCCGGGCCTGGCAGCTGGCGGTCGGCGCGACGGTGCTGCTCACGATGTCGCACCTGGGGCTGAAGCACGTCTTCGCCGCCGGGGTGGTGTCGGTGGTGCTGCTGGTGGGCCTGATCGCGAACCGGCGGTACTTCGTCGCGAAGCCGGACCCGGTCGTCGGGCGCTGGCGCGCGGTGCGGGTGTTCCTGCAGCTGCTGCTGGCCGGGTTCGTGATCAACGTCATCCTGCTGTCGGTGGCGTCGCGGGCGGTGCTGGAGCCGCTGAGCTTCCCCGACCGGATCGCGGAGTCCGCGCTCGCGCTGGTCGGCGCCAGCGGGCCCGCGGTGTTCCGGCAGATGTGGCTGGAGGACATGACGGCGGCCGTCGGCCTGCTCTTCGGCCTCGCCGCGGTCCTGGTCGCGGCGTATTTCCTGCTGCGGTCGGCCGAGCCGGCCCCCCGCCTGACCGACGACGAGGTCGCCCGCCTGCGCAAGCTGCTGGACGAGCACGGCGAGCGGGACTCGCTCGGCTACTTCGCGCTGCGCCGGGACAAGTTCGCGGTGTTCTCGAAGACGGGCAAGGCGGCGGTCACCTACCGCGTGATCGCCGGCGTGGCGCTGTGCTCGGCCGACCCGCTCGGCGACCACGAGGCGTGGCCGGGCGCGATCGAGGAGTACCTGGAGGTCTGCCGGCGCAACGGCTGGACCCCGGCGGCGATGGGCGTGTCCGAGCTGGGCGCGACGGTCTGGTCCCGCTTCGGCCTGGAGGTCCTGGAGATCGGCGACGAAGCGGTCGTCGACGTCGACGGCTTCACCCTGGACGGCCGCGTGATGCGCGGCGTCCGCCAGGCCGCGGCCCGCACCAAGCGCGCGGGCTACAAGGTGCTGGTGCGCCGGGCCGAGGACCTGCGCCCCGGCGAGCTGGCCGAGCTGGAGGTCCTGGCGGCGAACTGGCGAGGCACGGACACCGAGCGCGGCTTCTCGATGGCACTGGGCCGCCTGGGCGACCGGGGATCGGTGCTGGTGACGGCCGAGCAGGGCGGGCGGGTCCGCGGAATGCTCCAGTTCGTCCCATGGGGAGAGACGGGCCTGTCACTGGACGTGATGCGCCGCGACCGCACGGCGGACAACGGCGTCAACGAGCTGATGATCTCAGAGCTGTTGCTGGCCGCTCCCCGCCACGGGATTTCGCAGGTGTCGCTGAACTTCGCGGCGTTCAGGGCGTTGATGGAACAGGGCCAGCGCATCGGCGCGGGCCCGGTCGCCCGCATGTCGGCGAAGGTCCTCCACTTCTTCTCGCGCTGGATCCAGATCGAGACGCTCTACCGCTTCAACGCGAAGTTCCAGCCGCGCTGGGTACCCCGCTACCTGGTGTACCCGGCGGTCCGCGAGCTCCCGCGAGTCGGCATCGCGACGTTCGAAGCAGAGGGCCTCGGCGGAAGGTCTCCACGCCTGCTCAGGCTGCTGCGACGCGCGTGAGGGGGGTGCCGTTCCGGGGTGATCGGGGGGTGTGTAACCTATCTGAGCAGTGGTCGTTGGGCCCAGGAGGCTTCGCCTAGTCTGGTCTATGGCGCCGCACTGCTAATGCGGTTGGGGGTAACCCCCCCTCCCGGGTTCAAATCCCGGAGCCTCCGCTGGTACCCGGTTCGCCGGGTGCTAGGTTACAACTGAACACGCGCCCGTAGCTCAGCTGGATAGAGCATCTGACTACGGATCAGAAGGTCAGGGGTTCGAATCCCTTCGGGCGCACGTCTGGTTGAGACAGCAGTATCGCGAAACCCCGCTGGCAACAGCGGGGTTTCGTGCTGTCGAGCCTGTCGGAGACCTACGCCACGGATGTGCGGTTGATCTAAGGTGCGGTCGTGGACGCGCGCTGCAAACACGACCTGCCACAAGGCCAGTGCGCTGATTGCCTGCCGCCACCGCCCGGCGTACGGCCCCACGGCTACCGCACCAGCGGTGGCGCGGCGTACCACAACGACCCCACGTGCGATTGGCTGCGGCGAGGCCAGCGCCATGCCGCCTCCCGTGGCCAGGAAACCCATGAGGTGGTGCCTGTCGCCTGGGCGAGTGTGCGCCCGGGCACGCTCGAACCCTGCGAGTACTGCTGCACCCCGGCTTGGCTGGCGCGCCGGACGCAGGCCGTGACTCCGGCCTCGGCACCCAAGCCGTGCCTCGTTCGCGACGGCGACGAGTGGTATCCGGGGCATCTTTCGTGGGAGGCAGCTCCCCGCGAGGATGGTTTGTGGTGGGCCAAGGTCCGGTACCGGCGGGACGGGCAGGACCTGACCGTGGTCCGGAACCAGAAGGCCTTGCGGCCGCGGGAGTAGCTCCGGCTCGCCGCTGCTTTGCGTAACTGGACTGGACCAGTGCGCACCCCGTACCGAGCAGTGGTCTTGACCAATGATCACTCTTCGTGGTGAGACTTCCCTCATTGGTCTGGACCACGTACCGTTTGCGCAAACGGCGCAAAACACCGCCATGGTTCCCGCCGGTGGTGTTGCTTGCCGCCGTCCGGTACCTGGCTCAAAGGAGAGCGATGTCCAGAAAGAGATGGCACCTCCTCGGTCTGTTCACCGCGGCCGGCGCGCTCGCGGTCGGGGTCGTCACCGTTCCGGCGAGTGCCGCCGGTGGCGTCAGCGCCGCCTTCGGCAAGGGCTCCGACTGGGGCACCGGCTATGAAGGCAAGTACACGATCAACAACGGCTCCGGCTCGACGCTGCCCAGCTGGACGGTCGAGTTCGACCTCCCGTCCGGTGCGAAGATCTCGTCGCTGTGGGACGGCAGCTACACCGCGTCCGGGCAGCACGTCACCGTCAAGAACACCTGGAACGGCAACGTCGCCAACGGCAGCAGCGCCAGCTTCGGCTTCAACGTCGCGTACTCCGGCACGTACTCCGCGCCGGCGAACTGCAAGCTGAACGGCGGCTCCTGCGACGCCGGCGGCGGCACGCCGACCACCACGCCGACGACGCCGACGCAGCCGACGACCACTCCGACGACGCCCACCACCCCGCCGACCACGACCACACCGCCGCCCCCGCCGGGCGGCCTGAAGAACGTCGGCTACTTCGTGCAGTGGGGCGTCTACGGGCGCAACTACCACGTCAAGAACATCGAGACGTCCGGCTCGGCGAGCAAGCTGACCCACATCAACTACGCCTTCGGCAACGTCACCAACGGCCAGTGCTCGGCGAACGACGACCCGTACGCCGACTACCAGAAGACCTACGACGCCGCGGGCAGTGTCGACGGCGTCGCCGACACCTGGGACCAGCCCGTCGCCGGCAACTTCAACCAGCTGCGGAAGCTGAAGAAGCTGCACCCGGGCCTCAAGGTGATCTGGTCGTTCGGCGGCTGGACCTACTCCGGCGGCTTCGGCCAGGCGTCGCAGAACGCCGCCGCCTTCGCGCAGTCCTGCTACAACCTGCTCAAGGACCCGCGGTGGGCGGACATCTGGGACGGCATCGACATCGACTGGGAGTACCCCAACGCCTGCGGCCTGTCCTGTGACACCAGCGGCTCGGCGGCCTACAAGAACCTGATGGCCGCGTTGCGGGCGAAGTTCGGCTCGTCGTTCCTGATCACGTCGGCCATCACGGCGGACGGCAGCAGTGGCGGCAAGCTCGACGTCGCCGACTACGGCGGTGCCGCGCAGTACGTCGACTGGTACAACGTCATGTCCTACGACTACTTCGGCGCCTGGGCCGCCCAGGGCCCGACGGCTCCGCACTCGCCGCTCACGTCCTACTCCGGCATCCCGACCGCCGGCTTCTACTCCGACGCGGCGATCCAGAAGCTGAAGAGCAAGGGTGTCCCGTCGAGCAAGCTGTTGCTGGGCATCGGGTTCTACGGCCGCGGCTGGACCGGCGTCACGCAGAGCACCCCCGGTGGCACGGCCACCGGGCCGGCGCCGGGCACGTACGAGCAGGGCATCGAGGACTACAAGGTCCTGAAGAACAGCTGCCCCTCGACCGGCACGATCGCCGGCACGGCGTACGCGAAGTGCGGCAGCAACTGGTGGAGCTACGACACCCCGGCGACCATCGGCGGCAA
Source organism: Amycolatopsis sp. NPDC021455 (assembly GCF_040640995.1). Taxonomy (NCBI): domain Bacteria; kingdom Bacillati; phylum Actinomycetota; class Actinomycetes; order Pseudonocardiales; family Pseudonocardiaceae; genus Amycolatopsis; species Amycolatopsis sp. NPDC021455. Next base: position 36,773 of record NZ_JBFACT010000001.1, read on the forward strand.
GATGTCCTACGCCAAGCAGCAGGGTCTCGGCGGTGCCTTCTTCTGGGAGCTGACCGGCGACACGAGCAACGGCGAGCTGATCTCGGCGATGAAGGGCGGTCTGTCGTGAGGCGCGGGTGGTTGCCCGCACTCGGGCTGGCGGCCGCGGCCGCCACGGTCGGCGCGATGCTCGTGATCGCCCCGGCCAACGCGGCCGGCGGGGTCTCGGCGACCTTCAGCAAGGGCTCCGACTGGGGCACCGGCTACGAGGGCAAGTACACGATCGCCAACGGCTCGGGCTCGACGCTCCCGTCGTGGACAGTCGAGTTCGACCTGCCCAGCGGCGCGAAGATCTCGTCGCTGTGGGACGGCAGCTACACCGCGTCCGGCCAGCACGTCACGGTGAAGAACACGTGGAACGGCAACGTCGCCAACGGCGGTAGCGCGAGCTTCGGGTTCAACGTGGCGTACTCCGGTTCGTACGTCGCGCCGTCGAACTGCAAGCTGAACGGGGGTTCGTGCTCCGCCGGGGGCACACCCCCCACGACCACTACGCCGCCTACGACGACGCCGCCGACCACGACGACGCCGCCTCCGGCGGGTGGCCGCGGCGCGCCCTACCTGTACCTGGGCTGGGGCAACCCGCCCAGCCCGCAGACGGTGATGAGCGCGACCGGGATCAAGTGGTTCACCATGGCGTTCGTCAACGCCTCCGGTGGGTGCAACCCGGCGTGGGACAGCAGCCGTCCGCTGCAGGGCAGCGCGGACGCGGACGCGATCGCGCAGATCAAGGCGGCGGGCGGCCAGGTCGTCCCGTCGTTCGGCGGCTGGAGCGGCAACAAGCTCGGCCCGAACTGCTCGACGTCGGCCGCGCTGGCCGGCGCCTACCAGCAGGTGATCAACGCGTACGGGCTCAAGGCGATCGACATCGACATCGAGAACTCCGACGAGTTCGAGAACGAGGCCGTGCAGGACCGGATCCTGGGCGCGCTGAAGATCGTCAAGCAGAACAACCCGGGCATCCAGACGATCCTGACGTTCGGCACGTCGACGACCGGCCCGAACTACTACGGCAACCGGCTCATCGACCAGTCGAAGGCCCTGGGCGCGAACGTGGACGTGTACACGATCATGCCGTTCGACTTCGGTGGCGGCGCGGACATGTACGCGAGCACGGTGAGCGCGGCGAACGGCTTGCGCGACAAGCTGAAGTCGACGTTCGGGTGGAGTGACGCCACGGCGTACGCCCACCTCGGCATCTCGGGCATGAACGGCCTGTCCGACCAGCAGGAGCTGACGAGCGTGTCGACCTGGACCCAGATCACCAACTGGGCCAAGGCGAACAAGATCGCGCGCCTGGCGTTCTGGTCGGTCAACCGCGACCGCGGCTGCCCCGGCGGCGGCGTGCAGTCGACCTGCAGTGGCATCGCGCAGAACGATTGGGACTTCACGAAGGTGACAGCGGGCTTCTGACGCTGTCCAATGAAGGCCTCCTTGCCGGCTCCCCGGGCCGGCAAGGAGGCCTTCGCCGTCAGAGGGTCTTGACGACGTCGCCGATCGCCTGGTCCAGGATCTCCAGGCCGAGCGCAATTTCCTCTTCGGACGCCGTCAGCGGCGGCGCGATCCGGAACACCCCGCCCATCCCGGGCAGCTGCACGATGTTCATGTGCAGCCCGAGCTCGAGGCAGCGCTGCGTCACGCGTGCGCCGAGCGCGTCCGAACTGCGCTTGGTTTCGCGGTCCACCACCAGTTCCAGCCCGGCCAGCAGCCCGCAGCCGCGGATGTCGCCGACCACCTCGTGCCGCGAAGCGATCTCCTCCAAACCCTTCCGCAGCAGGCCACCCAGCGTCCGTGCCCGCTCGTCGAGACGATCTCGGGTCAGCACGTCGAGGACCGTGTTGCCGACCGCCGCCGGGAGCGGGTCCGATACGTGCGTCGTGAAGAACAGGAACCCGCGCTCGTGGGCCTCTTGTTCGATTTCGGCGCTGGTCAGCACGGCCGCCAGCGGCAACCCGGCACCGAGGGTCTTCGACAGCGTCAGGATGTCGGGGACGACGCCGTCGCGCTCGAACGCGTACCAGTTCCCCGTGCGGCACAACCCCGTCTGGGCCTCGTCGAGGATCAGCAGCATCCCGCGTTCGCGGCATTTCGCCGCCAGGGCGGCGAAGTAGCCGGGCGGCGGTTCGATGACTCCGCCGGAGCTGAGGATCGGCTCGACCAGGCACGCGGCCAGGCTGCCGACCGACTGCGCGTCGATCATCTCGAACCCGAAGTCGAGTTGGCGGCGCCAATCCAGCGAGCCGGAAGCGTCGGTGAAGTCCGGCCGGTAGGCGTTCGGCGCCGGGATGGCGAAGTTGCCGGGCGCGGCCGGCCCGTACCCGCGACGGCCGGCGCTGTAGGTAGCGCTCGCCGCCGCCTGCGTCATGCCGTGCCACGAGCGGGCGAAGGAGACGATCTCGTGCTTGCCGGTGACGAGCTTGGCCATCCGGACGGCGGCCTCGTTCGATTCGGCCCCGGTGGTCAGCAGCAACGCCTTCTCCAGTGGCGCCGGCAGCGTCTCGGCGAGCCGCCGCGCGAGGTCGGCGACCGGGCGGCTCAGCATGCCGCTGAACAGGTGGTCCAGCTTCCCCACCTGCCGCCGGACGGTGGCGACGATCTCCGGGTGCGAGTGCCCGAGGATCGCGCTCATCTGCCCGGAGGTGAAGTCGAGGATCCGGCGGCCGTCCTCGGTGAAGACGAAACTGCCCTCGGCGTGGTCGATGATCTCGCGGGTGAACACGCCGCCGTAGCGCACCAGGTGCCGGTCGACGTCCGCCCAGAATTCCGCAGCCATGCGTCGACGGTAGGCGCCGGGATCACACTTCGGTCGGCTCCCGCACGGGCAGTTCCGGGCTGGCGCCCCACGCCAGTTCGGTCACCACGCGCACCGCGGCCGGGACGGCGGCCCGGACCCGCGGTGACAGCCCGATCCCGCCGTCGACGCACGCCGGCTCGCAGCTCAGCACCAGCACACGGCCCGCGTCGCCGCCCAAGAGGCGGAGCAGGCGGAACACCGCGTCGCCGTGCAGGTCGTGCGTATCGGTGGCCGAGGTCAGCGACAGCGTGCCCGGCGCGACGCCGTGCGGAGTGGCGTCCAGGAGGATCGTCGTGTCGTAGCCGCCGGTCAGGTCGTAGGCCAGGTGGACCGTCGCGATGTCGTAGTCGGCTATCTGCACCCACGGGGGCAGGCCGGTCCGGTCGAGTTCCCTGAGCACTTCGACGCCGAAGCCGTCATCACTCAGGAAGACGTTGCCAATGCCCGCTACCAGGACTCGTGGCCGCATCCGTCCAGGTTAGAACTGTGAGTTGGATCACACAATCATTTAGTGCTGGTGCTCGCGGTCTTCCTGCATGGTTTCCGCGCGGGCCAGCCACTGCTCGGCCTCGTGAGCGGCACCACGCGCCCGCAGCATGCGCGCCAGGCTGAGCATCCCCTGGACGTCGCCCGTCTCGGCGGCCCGGCGGAACCACTGCTCGGCCTGGGCCAGGTCCTCCCGGTGCTCGGCGAGGTGGCCGAGGTTGGTGAGCGCCGGGACGCTGCCGTGCTCGGCGGCCTTGCGGTACCAGGCGGACGCTTCGCCCTCGTCGCCGCGGTTGCGGGCCAGCACGCCGAGGTTGGTCATCGCCGCCGGGTCGCCGTGCTCGGCCGCGTCGAGGTACCAGCGCTCGGCCTCCTCCAGGTCGCCGCGGCGGTGCAGGAGGAGCCCGAGCCGGACGATCGCCTCGACGTGGCCGCCGCTCGCGCCCTGGCGGTACCACGCCTCCGCGTCACCCGGCCTGCCCAGCCGTTCGGCCTGCCTGCCGAGCGGGCAGGTGGCCGCGTAGTCGCCCGCCTGCACCGCCGACCGCCACCAGCGGGCCGCCTCCGCGGCCTGGCCGTGGTCGCGCAGCAGGAGGCCCAGGTCGATCATCGCGCCGGTGATGCCCGCTTCGGCGGCCTGGCGCAGCCACGACTCGGCCTCGTCGGGCTTGCCCTGTTCCCGCAGCAGGTGCCCCAGCGCGGCCATCGAGGGCAGGTCGCCGGCGTCGGCCGCCTCGCCGTACCAGTGCTGGGCCTCCTCGCGCTTCCCCTGCCGCTCGTACGCCCGGGCCAGGTTCAGCATCCCGTGGGGCTCGCCGGCCAGTGCCGCCTCGTGGTACCAGCGTTCGGCCTCGTCCCGGGCGCCGCGGTCGGCGAGGAGGTGTGCCAGCGCCGTCATCGAGACGCGGTCGCCGCCCATGGCGGCCTTCCGGTACCACGCTTCGGCTTCGGCGAGGTCCCCGCGCTCGCGCATCGCCGCGCCCATCCGGGCCATGGCGACGACGTTGCCGCCCTCGGCGGCCTTGCGCTGGAAGAACTCGTCGACCTTCTTGAGCCGACCGGGCATCGGCTGCTCCCTCCGGATGGGTCCTGCCCCGGTAGTCGCAGGGGATCGGCTCGGTGTGACAGGCGTGGGTGGGCCAGGTCACATTCGCGCCAGGTCGTCGTGTCGGCGCGGTTATCCCACGCCGGCAGAGGTGACACTACGCCGCGCGCACGCGCAGGTGAGAGGAGAAAATCGTGGCGGCCCGAAGCTTTCGGCTGAGCGTGACGCACCGGATCCTGCTGGTAGTCGCCGTCCTGGCGGTCGCCCTCTTCGGCTACTGGGTGACGAGCAGAGGCGCGGGCGCGACGCCGCCGACGTCCGGGGCGCCGGTCCCGGTCAGCGCGGCCGACGCGAAGAAGCAGCTCGACGAGCTGACCATCGCCGCGCGGACGTCGATGGACGGCTACTCGCGCGAGAAGTTCCCGCACTGGGACAGCCAGGGCTCCGGCTGCGACACCCGCGAGGTCGTCCTCAAGCGCGACGGCAAGGACGTCAAGACCGACAAGGACTGCAAGCCGACGTCCGGGACCTGGACCAGCGTCTACGACAACGAGACCTGGACCAAGCCGACCGACCTCGACATCGACCACATGGTCCCGCTCGGGCAGGCGTGGGCGAGCGGCGCGAAGTCGTGGACGACCGAGAAGCGCGAGCAGTTCGCCAACGACCTGACCCGGCCGCAGCTGTTCGCCGTCACCGACAACGTCAACCAGCAGAAGAGCGACAAGGCCCCCGACCAGTGGAAGCCGCCGCTCGTGGCCTTCTGGTGCACCTACGCGACCGACTGGATCGTCGTGAAGCACTACTACGGGCTCACCATCACGCAGGCCGAGAAGACCGCCTTGACCGACATGCTGCGCCGCTGCTGAGCTGGCGCGTGTGACGACTTTCGCGCTGATCCACGGCGGTGGCGGCAGCGGGTGGGACTTCCACCGGCTCGTGCCCGAACTCGAGGCCCGCGGGCACGACGCGGTCGCGCCGGACCTGCCGATCACCGACCCCGCGGCGGGGCTGGCGGAGTTCACCGAGACGGTGCTGGCCGCGCTCGGCGACCGCGCGGACGTCGCCGTCGTCGGCCACTCCTACGGCGGGTTCACCGCGCCGCTGGTCGCGGCGAAGGTCCGGGCGCGGCTGCTGGTGTACCTGGCCGGGATGATCCCGGCGCCGGGGGAGCCGCCGGGGCAGTGGTGGGGCAACACGGGTTTCGCGGCGCCCACCGGCCTGAGCGAAACCGAGCAGTTCTTCAACGGCGTCTCCCCGGAACTCGCCGGGGAATGCCAGGCACGCGGGCGCGACCAGGTCAGCAAGGAATGGGACGAGCCGTGGCCGCTGCCGGCCCACCCGGACGTCCCGACCCGTGTCCTGCTCTGCCGCGATGACCGGTTCTTCGTCCCGGACTTCCAGCGCCGGGTCGCCCGGGACAGGCTGGGTCTCGAACCGGACGAGGTCGACGGCCCGCACTGCGCGCCGCTGAGCCACCCGGCCCAGGTGGCGGACCGCCTGGCCGGCTACCTGCCGTGAAGGCCCCCTTACCGGCTCTAAAAGCCGGTAAGGGGGCCTTCACGGACTTTCACCAGCGGTCGAGGTGCAGCACCTCGTCCAGGGGCTGCCGGGCCGCCGGCTTGAACGTCTCGCCCGTGTAGAACGCCGTCGGGATCAGGGCCGCCTGGTGGACGTTCTTCGGCAGCTCCAGCACCTCCGCCGCCTCCTGCTCGTACTTCAGGTGCAGCGTCGTCCACGCCGTGCCCAGCGTCACCGAGCGGGCCGCCAGCATGTAGCTCCACACCGCCGGCAGCAGCGATGCCCAGAGCCCCGCCTGGTTGCCCGCCGGCAGTTCCGCCGAGTCCGTCTCCAGGCAGGGGACGACCAGCACCGGCACGTCACCCATGCGGTCCGCCAGGTACGCCACGCTGTCGCCGACCCGCTGCTGCACCGGCGCCCGCGACGGGTCGTCGGCGAAGAGCTTGCCCGCCGCCCGGTCGGACGACAGGTACTCGTGGCACGCCTTGCGGTAGATCCGCCCGAGTGCGGCGCGCCGGTCCGCGTCCGTGACGACGAGCCACTGCCACCGCTGCGTGTTCGACCCGCTCGGCGCCTGCAGCGCCACCTGCACGCAGTGTTTCACCAGTTCGAGGGGCACGTGCCGGTCCAGGTCGAGCCGCTTGCGCACGGTCCTGGTGGTGGTCAGCAGCTCTTCGGGCGTCATCATCGGCCCATCATGCCGGGCCTACCAGCGATCGTGCACCAGCGGCCGGATCAGCTCGTCGTAGGTCTCGCGAACGCCCGCGAGCGCCTCCTGGGACAACGGCGGAAGCGACGCCGCCGCCGTGTTCGCCGAAGCCTGCGACGCGTTCCGCGCGCCCGGGATGACCGTGCTGACGCCCGGCTGATCGATGATCCACCGAAGTGCGAACTGAGCGAGCGTCTGGCCGGCCGGCACGAGCCCGCGCAGCCGCTCGACGGCCTCGAGCCCAGCCTCGTAGGGCACGCCTGAGAACGTCTCGCCGACGTCGAACGCCTCGCCGTGACGGTTGTAGTTGCGGTGGTCGTTCTCGGCGAACGTCGTGTCCTTCGTGTAGCGCCCGGACAGCAGACCCGAGGCCAGCGGCACGCGCGCGATGATCCCGGCGCCCGCTTCCGCCGCGGCGGGCAGCACGCGCTCCAGCGGCTTGAGCCGGAGGCAGTTCAGGATGATCTGCACCGAGGCGACGTTCGGCCGCGCCAGCGCGGTCAGCGCCTCCTCGCACGTCTCGACGCTCACGCCGTACGCCTTGATCCGGCCTTCGTCGACCATCGCGTCGAGGGCGTCGTACACCGCGTCGGAGGAGTACACCGGCGTCGGCGGGCAGTGCAGCTGGACCAGGTCGAGCGTGTCGACGCCGAGGTTGCGGCGCGACCGGTCGTTCCACTCGCGGAAGTTCGCGGCGACGTAGTTCTCCGGCACCTGCTCGACCCGGCGGCCCATCTTGGTCGCCACGAAGACGTCCCCGCGCTCGGCGAGGAACCGGCCGACCAGCCGCTCGCTGCGGCCGTCGCCGTAGACGTCGGCGGTGTCGAAGAAGGTGACACCGTTGTCGGCCGCCGCGTGCAGCACGGCCAGCGCGTCGTTCTCGTCGACCTCGCCCCAGTCCGCCCCGAGCTGCCAGCAGCCGAGCCCGACGACGGACACCTCGCGGCCCAGGCGGGCGATCTTCCGGTTCTCCATGTCGCGATCCAAGCACACCACCGGCGCCTATGATCGGCCGTCATGGCCATGACTTCGGGTCCGGAGGGGCTGGGGACCCGGATGCGGCACGTCCTCGAGACCCTCGACGGCGACGTCGCGAAGTTCCTCGCCGACATCGGCCTCGACGGCTACCGGCCGCGGTACTCGCCGGTGGTGCGCGCGCTGCTCGCACGCGGCCCGCTGGCCATCCGCGACCTCGCCGAAGAGATGCGCGTGACGCACTCGGCGGCCAGCCAGACCGTCGCGCAGATGAACCGGGCCGGGTTCGTCAGCCTCGAGCCGGGCGCCGACGCCCGGCAGCGGATCGTGTCCCTCACCGCGCGGACGCGTGAGCTGCTGCCGCTGATCGAGGCGGAGTGGACGGCGACCACGGAAGCGGCGGAGGCACTGGAGGCCGAGCTGCCGTACTCGCTGCGCGCCTTGCTGGACGCGATCGTGGAAGCGCTGGAGCGCAAGCCGTTCCGGCAGCGCATCGAGGAGACCGACGCCGCCCGCGAGCTGCGCTGATCAGGCGTCCGGCAGCTGGAAGACGGCCCAGACGTACTTGCCGCCGGGGCAGCGTTCGAAACCCCAGTCCAGCGACAGCGCCTGGACCAGGACGAGCCCGCGGCTGCGGGCCTCGGCCGGCGACGGCGCCCGCAGCTCGGGCAGCATCCGGCCGGTGTCGTGCACGCGCAGCGTCAGCCGGCCGCCGTCGTACTCCAGCTCCAGCCGCTGGGGCCGTTCGCCGTGCTCGAAGGCGTTCGTGACCAGCTCCGACGTCGCCAGCAGGACGTCGTCCAGCCGGTTCTCGCGCACGCCGAACTTCAGCATCGCCGCCCGGACCTCGTGCCGGGCCAGTGCGGGGGCCGTGACGTCGGCCGGGAGGAGCACTCTCACCTGGGCGGTGGTCGCAGCAGTGCGCTGCGGCATTCTCGACGTCGTCATCCGGTCCCCCTCCCAGTCGAGTTCGGTCCGCCCGCGAAGTACCCAAGCGGGGGTGCGGCTAATCAGGTGCCCTCGGCCAGCTCGGATTCGTCCAGGCCCGAACGCAGCTTCTTCAGCGTCGCAGCCAGCAACCGCGATACCTGCATCTGGGACACCCCGACGCGGCGCGCGATGTCCGACTGGCTCATTCCCGACCCGAACCGCAGTGCGACGATCTTGCGCTCCCGCTCCGGCAGGCTCTCGAGCATCGGGCGCAGCGCCTCGCGCAGCTCGGCCTGGCCGAGCTCGGCGTCCGGTGCCCCGAACCGGGTGTGCGCCGCGTTCTCGAGCAGGTGGTCCAGCGACGCGCCGTAGCGGCCCTGACCAGCGCGAAGGCCCTCGTAGACGTCCTCGATGGGCACACCGAGCCGAGCGGCGATCTCACTCGGCTTCGGCGCGCGGGAAAGCTGCACGGTGAGCTCTTCGCGCGCGGCGGAGATGTTCGCGTTCAGCTCCTTGAGCCGCCGCGGCACCCGCACCGACCAGCTGTTGTCCCGGAAGTGGTGGCGCAGCTCGCCGGAGATGGTCGGCACGGCGAACGCGAGGAAGTCCGTCCCCTGTGCGGGGTCGAACCGGTCGACGGCGTGGATCAGCCCGACCGTGGCGATCTGGACCAGGTCCTCCATCGCCTCGTCGCGGTTGCGGAACTTCCGGGCCAGGTTTCGCGCCAGCTCCAGGTGGGCACGCACCAGGGTGTCGCGGATGCGGTCGCGCTCGGGCGCGTCCGCCGGCAGGGCGGCGAGTTGGGTGAACAGCGCGCCGACGTCGAGGTCGTCCCCGCTGCTCCCGGCGGGTTCGGTCACGAGTCCGCCGCCTGGCTCTCCCGCACGAGGTCGACCCGGGAGAGGTAACGGCCGTTCTCCGGGGTGATCGTGCGCTCGGCGGTCGTCGCGAGGGCGGTCAGCAGCTGCCAGGACAGGCCGGCGTCGTCCTCGTGGTCGGCGCTGTCGGCCAGCACCGACACCGAGACCTCGATGCGCGGCCCGTTCCAGGAGAAGACACAGGTCAGCCGGCCGTCCGAGCTGGCGGGGAGCAGCAGTGAGCAGGCTTCGTCCACCGCCATCCGGAGGTCTTCGACGGCGTCGAGGTCGAAGTCCTGGCGCATCGCGATGTCGGCCACGATGGTCCGCAGGGTGGGCACGACGTGCGGGATCGCTGCCGTCCGCACCTCGATGACCTGCGCGCCTTCCGGGACGAGCGGGGCGTTGTCCTCCACGTTTGTTCCTTTCTCCGCACTCGCGCTCCAGGTGTGCGGCGGTGTCCTGTTCACGCCCGTCGGCGAGATGCCCGTGGTGTGAGCAAACCAAACCCGGGTTTGATCCGCTGCACCGGCGGGCATGTAGCGGTCGACATGCTCATCCTGGGAAAGGCAGGGACGACATGGCTGACGTGAGCCGGCTGCCCAACGTGGTTGCTGAAGAGTGGGAATGGCAACTGCGCGGCTCTTGCCGGGGTGCGGACAGCAGCCTTTTCTTCCACACGGACAACGAGCGGGGCTCGGCACGGGAGCGGCGCGAGTCGCGGGCCAAGGCGATCTGCCAGACCTGCCCGGTCCTGGCTCAGTGCCGTCAGCACGCGATGACCGTACAGGAGCCGTACGGCATCTGGGGCGGCCTCGGCGAGATCGAGCGGCGGCAGCTCTTCCTGCGCCAGCGCAGGGCGGCGCGGAAGGCGATGAGTGCGCACTGAGCAGAGCCCTGAGCAGGCAGGATTTGATCCCTCGTGAGCAGTACACGCGAAAGGGCGGCGGTCGTGGCGGGCTCGGTCGCTTCCTGGGTTAGGGTTGGCCCCGGAGTTGCCTTGACCGTGCCAGGCGCGAGCTTCGGAAGGGCACGGTGACACGGTTGCCGCTTGAGACAGCAGGCGCGTACCCGGCGCAGGAGCAGCGCCTGACGAGGAGAAACTGCATGCCCGCAGCCGACCAGAACGCCACCCCGCCCGGGTTCGGCATCACGCTGGACACCGACGCGACGGAGCCCCGGGTGGTGGTCACCGGCGAGCTCGATCTGCTGACCAGCCCGCAGCTGCAGGAGGCCCTGGCCGGGCTGATCGCGGACAAGCGCGCGCAGCGGGTCGTGGCCGATCTGACCGGGGTGACCTTCTTCGATTCCTCCGCGCTGAACGTGGTGCTCCGCGCACAACGCCAGGCCGGCGAGCAGGACGTCGAACTCGAGGTCGTCCCGAGCCCCGCCGTGAGCCGGGTGATCGAACTCACCGGCGTGGCCGAACACCTGAGCGTGTCGGAGGACCCCCAGGCCTGACCGCCCGCTACGGTTCCGCGGACTGACCGGTTCGCGGACCACTGGGGGCGGCACGATGATGGGGCGGACGCATGCCCTGACCGGCTGGTGCGCGGGCCTGGCGCTGGCGCCCGCGGTCGGGGCTGGTTCGGTGCACCAGGCGGTGGTCTTCGCGGCGACGACGGCGGGGTTCGCCCTGCTGCCCGACCTCGACCACCCCGGCGCGAGCGCGTCCCGCCTCCTCGGCTGGCTGACCGGGGCGTTGTCCTGGGTGCTGCGCCGGGTCTCGGCGGGGTTGTACGCGCTGACGAAGGGCCCGCGCGACGAGAACGTCACGGGCAAGCACCGCCACCTGTCCCACACGGTCCTGTTCGCGGTCGGCCTGGGGCTCCTGACGTCCTGGGGCACCACCGAAGGCGGCCCGTGGGCGGTCGTCGGCGTGGTGGTCTTCGGCCTGATGCTGGCGGAAGGCGCCCTGGGCGACTGGCTGCTGCCGGTGAGCGGCGCGGCGGTGGCGTGGTGGTTCTTCACAGCCCCACCGGACCGCGCCGGCGAGCTGGCCCAGATCTCGGGCTGGCTCGGCGTCGCGGTCGCGGCGGGCTGCCTGACTCACTGCCTGGGTGACGCGCTGACCGAAGCCGGCTGCCCGTTCCTGTTCCCGATCCCGATCGCGGGCGAGACGTGGTACGAGATCCGGCCGCCTCGCGTGCTGCGGTTCCGGACCGGCAAGAAGGTCGAGAAGCGGCTGATCTTCCCGGTGTTCGCGCTGCTCGGAGTGCTGCTGGTGCCGGGGGTGTGGACGTACACGGTGGACACGTTCCACCGCTTGTTCATCCCGCCGACGAGCCAGCGGGCGACAACGCCTTGACCCGTTCCGCCGCGGCGGCGGTGTCGGTGTAGTCCCGCGAGTGGATGATCAGGCCGTCCCGGATCGTCATGACCATGACGTACGAAGACACGAACGCCGAGCCGGCGGCTTCGCCGTGGAGATCGAACTCGGCCACCAGCACTGTCGGGTCGGTGGTCTCGTGGACGACGACGTTCTCGGCCTTGACCAGGCGCCGCACCTGCCCGGCCGCGCGGAACCGGCGACGCAGTTCTTCGCGGCCTTTCGTCACCCGCGGCACGCCGGGGAGCGGGAACGGCATCTCGATGGTCACGTCCTCGGCGTAGAGGTCGGCGAGGTCGTCCCAGCGGTTCTCCACCGAGGCCGCGAGGAACCGGTCGAACACCGAACGCGTGAACCACGAGGCCGCCGACGCGTTCGGGTAGTCGCGGTAGGACGTGATCTCGCCGTCCGAGACCGTCAAGATCCCCACCGAGGACGGGATCTCGAACCCCGGGCCCGACACCACCAGCTCCACCACGAACCCGGAGTCCGTCAGGGTGGTCGTGACCTGGGCTTTCGTCAGGCCTACGGCTCTTGCCCTGACTCCCCCCGCCTCGAGGGCCCGCTGGACGGCCTCCCGTCCTTCGATCCGCACGCCGGTGAACGGCATCTCGAACACCGCTTCGGCGGCGAAGAGATCCGCGAACGGGGCGGCGTCCAGCGACGACATTCCGCGGCGGACGAGTTCGGCGATTTCGGGCATGGTGCGCGTCATCGGAATTCTCCTGCGAGACTGGGCGTTGAATCGGAACGGTGGACCCGCTTACGACGATACGGAGCACGCGTTCCGGTTGTCAACGAGGAGACGTGATGGAGAAGATGCGCGCCGACGCGCGGCGCAACCGGGCCAAGGTGCTGGCCGCGGCCGAGGAGGCGTTCGCCGTCGACGGGCTGGCCGTGCCGCTCGACGACATCGCGCGGCTCGCCGGCGTCGGGGCAGGGACCGTTTACCGGCACTTTCCCAGCAAGGAAGCGCTCTTCCAGGCCGTCGTCCTCGAACGCATCCAGCAGTTCGCCGCGGAGGCCCGCGAGCTCGCCACCGCCGAGGACCCCGGCGAAGTGTTCTTCGGCTACTTCGTCCGCGTCATCAAGCAGGCGTCCCTCAACCGGGCCATCTGCGACGCGCTCGCCGAGTCCGGCGGGCACGCCTTCAAGGCCGGCGCGGGCGACGAGTTCCGCGCCGCGCTGGCCGAACTGCTCACCCGCGCCCAGGCCGCCGGCGCCGTCCGGGCGGACATCGACGGTGACGACCTGCGGGCGCTCATCGTCGGCTGCCTCGCCGTCGAGCGGTACTCGCCGGGAAGCCGGCACCTGGTCCGCGTGGTCGTCGACGGGCTCAGGCCGCCGGAAGCCGAGTCCGGTGGCGTGCAAGCGGAGCAAGAAAATTGAGTCGAGCAGACTCACTCTGCACATCCGGTAACAAGAAGTAAGATCAGGCCGAGTTATTCCTCGTACCTGCGCTGGGCGTGGCGAGGGGGTGCCCGGATGAGTGGCCGACCTACCTGGGGTTCCGCCGCGGTCACCGGGCTGGCGGGGTTCGCCACCGGGCTGCTGGTCGCCGCCCTGCTCGTCGCCGGGCGCACCACCCCGCACCCCGCCGACACGACCACCCCGGCCGAGCCGCCGACCAAGACCGTTTCCGCCGTGCCCGTCACGATGACCACCTCCGCGCCGCCGTCCACCGTCACCTCGGTCGAGACGTCGCCGCCGACGACCACCACCAGCTTCGTCGAGGTCACGGTGGTGCCGTCGACGACGTCGACCTCGGCCACGCCGACCTCGACGACGATCCCGTTGCCGTTGACCAGTGGATGGCGTGACTGAGCGGTGCAACCAACCGGGCGCGGGTCCCGTCTGGCCGGTATGCGCTGCATTCCATGGATCGCCCTCGCCGCGGCCGTCACGGCGGGCTGTGCCGGTGCCGGGGCCGGCCCGGAGGTCGCCTGCCCGGCGATCGGCTACGTCACCGGCATCAGCCTGAAGATCCCCGCGCCCGCGGGCATTTCCCGCGCGACGCTCGAAGCGTGCTGGCGTGGCCAGTGCGTGACGCGCGACGTCGTCCTCACGCCCGACACCACCTCGGTCGCGTCGCCCTGCACCGGAAGCCCGGACAGTGCCTGCGCCGCCTCGGCGGTGCCGACCGGTGGCCTGCGCGGGTTCGCCGAGGTGCCCGGCCTGCCCGCCGAACCGGTCCGGGTCACCGTCCGGTTCGACGACGGCAAGCCGCACACCGCCGACGTCACCCCCGCTTACAGCGAGCCGCACGGCTCGGCCTGCGGGAAGGTGGGGCCGCAGGCGCAGCTCGTGGCCGGTCCCGACCACGAGCTGCGGGTGGGTTAACCGACGTCCCGGCGCCGCCAGCCGAGCAGGCCGGCGGCCAGGGAGACGGCCGCGATCGCCGTCAGCCACCCGAGCGGGGTGGCGGCGAACTCCTGGCCGGGCAGCTTCGGCGGGTGCTGGAACGGCGAGACGTCCAGCACCGCCTGCGGCAGGTCCAGGACCGGGCCGAACAGGCTGAGCAGCAGCGCGAGCGAGCCGACCGCCCACGCCGCGGCCGAAAAGCCCGGCAGCAGCCCGAAGATCGTCACCGCCAGCGCGACCACCACCCAGGCCGCGGGCAGCTGGACGGCCATCCCGGCGAGCGTGTCGCCGATCGAGCCGCCGACGTCGCCGGTGCGCAACCCGTTGGCCAGGCCCATGAACAGCCCGCCGGTCAGCAGCAGCGCCGCCGTGCCGAAGAAGGCGAACACGAGGTGGCTGCCCGCCCAGCGCAGCCTGCCGACGCTAGTGGCCAGCACCGGTTCGAGCCGGATCGCGGTCTCCTCGCCGCGCATCCGCAGCGCGGCCTGGATCCCGTACAGCGACGCGACCATGGCGAACATCCCGGCCATCGCGGCGAGGAACGCCTGCGTCAGCGCGTGGCTGCCGCCGAGCCGCTCGAAGATCTGCTGCGCCTGCGGGCTCGAGCCGACGAGGTCGCCGATGCCGCTGGCGATCGAACCGAACACCGCGCCGACGACGGCCGTCCCGATCGCCCAGCCGAGCAGCGGGCCGCGGTGCAGCCGCCAGGCGAGCGCGAGCGGCGAGCGCAGCCCCGGCGCCGCCCTCGCCGGGCCCGGGCGCGGCGGCAGGATGCCGACGCCGACGTCCCGGCGGGGGAGCAGCCAGTACCCGGCCGCGCCGGCGGCCAGCGCGAAGGCCACCGGCAGCAGCAGCACCCACCAGCGTTCGCCGGCGAACGCCCGGACCTGCTGCACCCAGCCGATCGGCGACAGCCACGACAGCCAGCGAGCGTCCACAGTGGAATCTCCGGCGCCGCGCAGCAGGAAGGCCGCGCCGACGACGGCGGCCCCGATCCCGTTGGCGGTGCGGGAGTACTCCGCGAGCTGGACGGCGACCGCCGCGACGGCGGTGAAGACCAGTCCCGCCAGGGCTTCCGCCGCGCCGAAGGCGAACGACCCCGCCGCGGGCAGGCCGGCGCCGACCATCGTGCCCGCCTGGATCAGCCCGATGAGCACACTGGCACCCCCGGCCACCAGCAGCGACGCCGTCAATGCCGCGTACCGGCCGACCACCGCCGACGCGAGCAGCTCCGCGCGGCCGGTGTCCTCTTCCGCGCGCGTGTGCCGGGTGACGGTGAAGACGACCATCAGCCCGGTGAGCAGCGCGAGGAACCCGGCCATGCGCCAGGCGATGAACCCGCCGGCGGTGGTGAGGTCGAACGGCGGCCCGTAGAGCAGCGCGTACGACGGGTTGGCGTTCGCACCCGCCTGCAGCGCCAGGCGGTCGGCGACGGTCGGGTAGAACTGCGTGAACGTGTTGACCGTGCTCGCCGGGACGACGCTGAGCAGCACGATCCAGATCGGCAGGACCACGCGGTCGCGGCGCAGCGCGAGCCGGGTGAGGTGCCAGGTGCCGGCGAGTTCGTGGGCCGGCGCGACCTCGGCTTCGGCGCGCGAGAGGGTCGCGGTCATTTCGCGCTCGCTTCGGTCGTGTAGTGCCGCAGGAACAGCTCCTCCAGCGTCGGCGGCTGGCTGACCAGGCTCCGCACGCCGACCTCGGTCAGCTGCCGCAGAGCTTCGTCGAGCGAGCGCGTCTCGACGTCGAAGCGGACGCGGTTGCCCTCGACCTTGAGGTCGTG
Source organism: Amycolatopsis sp. NPDC021455 (assembly GCF_040640995.1). Lineage (NCBI taxonomy): Bacteria > Bacillati > Actinomycetota > Actinomycetes > Pseudonocardiales > Pseudonocardiaceae > Amycolatopsis > Amycolatopsis sp. NPDC021455. The sequence continues at coordinate 52,599 of NZ_JBFACT010000001.1, forward strand.
GATGTTCGCCAGCTTCGTCAGCCCGTTCGGCGGCCCGGCCAGCTCGGCGGTGATCGACGTCCGGGTCAGGTGGCGCAGCTCGGCGAGCGTGCCCGACTCGACCGTGCGGCCGTTGCGGATGATGCTGACCTTGTCGCACAGCGCCTCGACCTCGGCCAGGATGTGGCTGGAGAGCAGCACGGTCCGGCCCTGCTCGCGTTCCTCCTGGATGGCGTACTGGAACGTCGCCTCCATCAGCGGGTCGAGCCCGGACGTCGGCTCGTCGAGGATCAGCAGGTCGACGCGCGAAGCGAGAGCCGCCACGATGGCGACCTTCTGCCGGTTGCCCTTCGAGTACGTCCGCCCCTTCTTCTTCGGGTCGAGGTCGAAGCGCTCGATCAGGTCGTTGCGGCGCTTCTCGTCCAGCCCGCCGCGCAGGCGGCCGAGCAGGTCGATGACCTCGCCGCCGGAGAGGTTGGGCCAGAGGTTGACGTCGCCGGGCACGTAGGCCAGGCGGCGGTGCAGGCTCGCGGCGTCCTTCCAGGGGTCGCCGCCGAGCACACGAACTTCCCCCGAGGCACCAGGATCCTTGCGGAGCAGGCCGAGCAGCACCCGGACGGTGGTCGACTTCCCGGCGCCGTTGGGCCCGAGGAAGCCGTGCACCTCCCCAGCGGGTACCTGCAGGTCGAGGCCGTCGAGGGCCTTCGTCCGGCCGAACGACTTGTGCAGGTCGATGACCGAAATGGCGTTTTCCATGCTTCGGAAGCTACACTTGCTTCATGAAGTTGTGAAGTTAAGAAAATGTCTAGATCGAGTGATCATGGGGGCCGGGTACGGAAGGATGGGCCGATGACGACGCCTGACACGAAGCGAGATGAAGACGCCGTCCGCCGGTACGTCGAGAGCCTCGGGCTCGTGCTTTCGCAGATCGGGATGCAGCGCATGTCCGCGCGCGTGTTCGCCGCGCTGATGACCACCGACGAGGGCCGGCTGACCGCCGCCGACCTGGCCTCCCAGCTGTCGGTCAGCCCGGCCGCCGTCTCCGGTGCCGTGCGCTACCTCGAACAGATCGGCTTGGTCGCGAAGGAGCGCGAGCCCGGCGAGCGCCGCGACCACTACCGCCTCTACGACGACCTCTGGTACGCGACGTTCATGAAGCGCGACCGCATGATCATCATGTGGCGCGACGCGGCCGAGAACGGCGTCGACGCGCTCGGCGAGGACACCCCGGCCGGGAAGCGGCTCGCCGAGATGCGGGACTTCCTGTCCTTCATGCTGGTGGAGCTCAACGGCATGTACGAGCGCTGGCACAAGCTCCGCGAGGAGAAGAACGCCTAGCCGCGCCGGGTCGCGAGGCAGCGGGGGCACGGAGACTCTCTCAGGTGCGAGCGCCATACCTGGTGCGGCACATGGTGCAGCCGCTACAACGCCGCGAGCAACGTCTCCGCGAGCCGGTCGGCGAGGTCGGCCGGCTCGCGTTCTTCGAACGTCGCCAGGAACGCCTGCTGGAAACACGCCCCGAGGAGCAGAGCCGCGGCCGCCTCGACGTCCGTCTCCGCCTTGATCCGGCCCAGTGCCTGCTCGGCCCGCAGGTACTCCGCGACAGCGCCGAGCAGCACGTGCGGGCCGTGCTCGCCCAGCCGTTCGCGGTGGGACCGCAGCAGGTCCCGCGAAGAGAAGACCGACACCGCGATCGGAAACCCTTCGGCGTAGAAGGCGAGGCCGAGCCGGGCGACGCGGGCCAGGTTGTCCCGCAGCGGCGCGCGGCCGGGGGTGGCGGTGAGCTCGCCGAGGACGGCGCCGAGCGCCGGCAGCTCCTCGCCCATGACGCTGAGGAACAGGTCGGTCTTGTCGCGGAAGTGCTTGTAGAGCATCGCTTCCGAGTAGCCGGCGGTCTGCGCGATGACCTTGGTCGTGGCGTGGGCGTAGCCCTGCTCGCGCATCACTTTCGCGGCCGCGGCGACGATCTCTTCGCGGCTTCCCATGGCGGCTCCCTGAGTGCGTTCTCAGCGTGGTTAGTGAACACTCACCCTACCTGGTGAGTGTTCACTAACCGAGGAGGAGACACCGTGAGGATCACTGTTCTGGGAGCCACCGGTGGCGTCGGCGGCGAGGTCGTCAAGCAGGCACTGGACCGCGGCTGGCACGTGACGGCCGTCGTCCGCGACCCCGCCCGGCTGCGGTTGCCGGCCGAGGTCGTCGTGGCGGGCCTGCACGAACACGAGAAGCTGGCGGCCGCCGTCGAAGGCCGCGACGCGGTGATTTCGGCGGTCGGCTCCCGCGACCGCGGGCCGACCACGGTCTGCGCGGACGGCGCCCGCGCGGCGATCGCGGCCGGGGCGAAGCGCCTGCTGGTCGTCAGCGCGAGCGGCATGCACACCGAGGGGGACGGCTTCTTCACGCGCACGCTGGTCAAGCCGTTGCTCAACACCTTCCTGAAGCACGGCTGGGCGGACATGCTCGCCATGGAGGCCGTGGTCGCGGCCACCGACCTGGACTGGACGATCGTCCGCCCGCCGATGCTGCTGAACGGGCCGCGCACCGGCAAGATCGCGAGCCGGCTCGACGGGAACGTCCGCACGTTCACCATCCGGCGCGCCGACGTCGCCGCGTACCTGCTCGACGCCGTGGCGGACCCCACGCTCATCAGGGCCAAGGTTTCGATCGCCCACGGCTAGCTTCAGGGGATGGTGCTCCTGGCTCAAGCTCTGTACCTCAAGCGCAAGACCCCTCGGTTGCCCGGCGCCGCCGGGCCGGCCGAAGGACTCGTTCCGGGCGACGGCGAGCCCTTCCGGCTGGCCGTCCTCGGCGAGTCCACGGTGGACGGTGTCGGCGCGGCGGATCACGAGGAAGCACTCACCGGCTGCCTCGCCCGCGAGCTGGCCCGCGACGGCCGGGCCGTGCGCTGGCAGGCGGTCGGCCGGACCGGCGCCAATGCCAGGGTGACGCGTGCCGAGCTGGTCCCGCTCGTCCGCCCGGCCGACCTGGTCGTGATCGCCCTCGGCGTCAACGACACCATCGAGCTCCGGACGGCCGCCGCCTACCGCCGTGACCTGCTGCGCCTGGTGCTCGACCTGCGGCGGCGGCTCGGGCCGGTGGACGTCCTGCTGGCCGGGGTGCCGCCGATGTCCCGTTTCCCGGCCCTGCCCAGGCCGCTGCGAGACGTCCTGTCCGCCCGGTCGACCGCGCTCGACCGGGCGGCCGCCGCCGTCGGCCGGCTGCCCGGCGTCACCCACGTGCCGATGGATCCCGGGCTGCTCGACCCCGCGGCTTTCGCGCCGGACCGCTTCCACCCGGGGCCGGCCGGTTACGCCCGTTGGGCACGCACGCTCGCACTCGCCGTGATCAGTTAGCCGCTCTCCGTGGATCTTCGAAAAAAGTCGGGGATTCGTGTATCTGGCGGTGCCCCCATTGCGTCCTGTGGAGCAGCCAAGGCACGAAGGACACGACAGGGGGTGTCGAGTTCGGAGAGAAACGCGGTGACCGGGAGCCGAGGGGGCTGCCGGACACCGTCGGCCGGGTGCCCTTCGGGGGAGGGGACGCCCGGCGGGCCCGTTGGGGAGCGGGCCCTTGAGGGAGGGGAGTACCGGCCGGCGCGGGACCACGAACCGGCGCCGGCCGGTACCTCCCGCTTTGCCATTTGACCGGTAGTGCACGACCGACGAAGTAAGTGACCTTGATGTATCCGAGATCCACCTGCACGCTCCTTCCCCCCGAAGGACCCGCGATACTGCCATTGCCGACTCGAAGAACCTTCCGAAGAGGGGCAGATACGGTGACCGACGTGCAAACCACAGAGGTAGACCCGCCGTGGGAGGGCCTGACCGGCGCCGAGCTGCACGCCGCGTGCATGCAGGCCGCCCGGGAGGGTGATCGCCGGGCGATGGCCCGCCTCGTCGAAGAGCTGACCCCGCTCGTCTGGCACGTCGCCCGGGGCAACGGGCTCGACCGCTCGGTGGCCGAGGACGTGGTCCAGACCGTCTGGCTCGCCTTGTTCAGCCAGCTCGAGAAGCTCCGCGACCCCAAGGCCCTCGCCGCGTGGCTGATCACCACCACCCGGCGCGAGGCCACCCACCCGTTCGGCCGCCGCATGCAGCCCGTGCCGCTGAGCGACGAAGTCGCCGAAGCCATGCCGAGCACCCAACCGGCACCCGAAGACGAGGCCATCCGCGCCGACCGTGACCGCCGGGTCTGGCGCGCTTTCGTCCGGCTGCCCCACCGCTGCCAGGAACTGCTCCGGCTGACCGTGCTCGCGGGCCGCGCGGAGTACCAGCTCGTCGCCGAGGCGCTGCGCATGCCGCGCGGCAGTGTCGGGCCGACCAGGGGGCGCTGCCTCGACCAGATGCGCGATCTGCTCGCCAGTGAAGGGGGAAGCCGATGAACGAGCTCGGGGCGCCTGGAGAGGCCTTCTCCGACGAAGTGATCCTGGCCGACATCGGCCGCTTCCTCGACGAACTGGACCCGCCGCCGGGTGACCTGGTGCAGCGGGTCCAGTTCGCGCTCGCCCTCGAAGACCTCGACGTCGAGGTCGCGCGGTGGGAGCGGCTGGACAACCTCGCCGGTGTCCGCGGTGGCGGCACCGGCACGATCACGTTCACCGTCAGCGACCTGACGGTGATGATCAACCTGACCAAGATGGGCAAGCTGCACCGCATCGACGGCTGGCTCGTGCCGGCCGGTCAGTACGGCGTCGAGGTGCGCGTCGCCGAGCACGGCACGACGTCGACGACCGCCGACGAAGGCGGCCGGTTCGTGCTCGACAACGTGCCGCGCGGGACGACGCAGATCCTCGTGCACCTGGGTGACGTGTCGTGCCGCCGGACCGTCGTGACGCCGACGGTCGTGCTCTAACCGAGGAAGTCGGCCAGGGGGACGGGCGTGAGCCCGTCCTTCTTGGCCCGCTCGACGAACGCCGTGTAGTCCTCTTTGAACGTCTTGCGGAAGTGCATCAGCACGATGTCGCCCGGCTTGAGCTTGTCGCCGGCCTGGAACTGGACGACCCCGTCGTTGACCGCGGCCGTCCACAGCACGGCGACCCGCATCCCGCAGGCGGCCGCCGCGCGCAGGGTGTTCTGGTCGTAGTTGCCGAACGGCGGCCGGAAGATCGACGGCCGCACGCCGAGGTCGCGCTGGAAGTCGTCGGCGTCGTCGCAGATTTCCTTGCGCTGGAATTCCAGCGGCTTGCCCTTGAGGTTGGGGTGGTTGACGGTGTGGTCGCCGAGCGTCGCGCCGGTGGCGTCGAGGATCTGCTTGAAGTAGGCCTCGTGGCCCTTCACGTACTTCTGGTTCAGGAACAGCACCGGGTGGGTCGCGTTCTGCTGCATCAGCTTCAGCGCGTCGGGGTCCTGCACGGCGCCGTCGTCCATGGTCAGGAAGACGTACGGCTTGTCGGTGGTGATCCGCCGGACGAGCGGGACCTCGCCGTTCGCGATCGCGGGGGCCTTCTGCTGCACCGTGCCGAAGGGGTACGGTCCCGCGGCCGCCACGGCGGGGCCGGGACCGCTGCCGGGCGCGGGGTTGGGCTGGCTGCTTTCGACCGGCCGCTCGTCCGGCCCGTGCGTCGAACACGCCGTGAGCGCTAACACAGCCGCGGCCAACCCGGCCACCACTCGCTTCATCCCCGCGGTCCCCTCTCTCGCCGGTGGCTGCAAAAGACCACCCGAAAGAGTGACGTTGCGGAGGCGGGGAAAGTTGCGCCGGGGATCTTGCTGTGGCCCGGCGCACCCAAGGTCAGCGCCCGGTTTCGGCCGCCTTGACCAGCTTGGCGGAAAGCAGGCTGATCACGGCCTTGAGGCCGGCCGCGAGCGCGGGCCCGCTGCCCCGGACCGGCTCGGTGAACGACCCGGTCCACCGCAGGTGTGTCCCGCCGCCGTCGGCGGGTGTGAAGAGCACCTCGGCGCGGTAGTCCTTGAGCGGCTTGGGCCCGGCGAACGCGTAGACGTGCTTCCGGCCGGGTTCGTACTCCACCGTCTCCTCGCGGACGAGCACCGGCCACAGGCCGACTTCGCGGATCGCGCCGACGCCGTCCGGTTCGGCGTCGCCCCGGCGTGCCCAGCGGGCCTGCACGATCAGTGGCTTTCCCCACTCCGCCCAGCGCGGGCCCTCCGCTTCGAGCGCGAACAGCACCTCCGGCGGCGCGGTGCTCGTGCGGTTGACCTCGTAGGAGTACTTGCGGCCCACCGGAACCTCCCGCTTTGTTGACAGACTGATAATTAATCGTCTCCGGGCAGCGTAGGTCAAGATGAGGGGGTGAGCACGCCGCGTCCCGACCTCGCCGCGCCGCACTGGCTCGTCCAGCTGCTCCGCAGCAAGCCGGTGCCGGTGCCGTGGAACATGGTCGCCCGCGCGGTCGTCGCGCTGACCGTGCCGCTCGCAGTGGCCTACGCGGCGGGGGACATCGCCGTCGGCGCGCTCATCTCGACCGGCGCGCTCCCCGCCGTGCTGTCCGAATCGGCCGGCCCCTACCGCTACCGCGCCCGCCGGCTGGGTGGCGCGACGCTGGCCGCGACCGCCGGCTACCTCGTCGGGCTGCTCACCGGCGGCACCCCGGCGCTGTCCGTGCCCGCGGTGATCCTGGTCGCCGCGATCTCCGCGCTGGTCAGCGCGGCCGGCAGCAACGCCTCCGTCGCCGGCCTGCAGATGCTGGTCTTCTGCGTGCTCGCCACCGGGCAGCACGCGACCGGCGTGCGCGTCGAAGTCCTGTTCGGCTACTTCTGCCTCGGCGCGGCCTGGAGCTTCCTGGTCGCGCTCGCCAGCTGGACCTTCCGGGCGACCAGCCCCGAACGCACCGCCGTCGCGCACGTCTACGTCGAGCTGGCCGCGATGCTCTCGGCGACGGACGAAGCCGTCTCCCGCGTGGCCCGCCACCGGCTGACCACGGCGATGAACACCGCCTACGACCAGCTGCTCACCGCGCGGTCGTGGCTGTCCGGCCGCGACGCCGCCTACCGGCACCTGCTCAACCTGCTCTCGGCGACGACCCCCGCGGTCGAGGCGTCGGTGGCGATGGTCAACGCCGGCCGCCGCGCGCCCCAGCCGGTCATCGACCACTTCGTCGCGCTGTCGGCGTCGGTGCTGGCCGGCCAGCCGCTGCCGGAACCGCCGCCCGCGCCGCCCGGCGACCCCGACCCGGTGCTCACCGCCCTCTACGCGGGGCTGGTCCGGATCGGCAAGGGCGACGACCGCAAGCGCCGCGTCCCGACGCCCTGGCACCGGCGGCTGCGGGAGTGGGCCGGTTCGCTCGCGTCCGGCCCGCTGACGTGGATCGCCGCGCTGCGGCTGACGCTGTGCGTGGCGATCGCCGAGGTCGTCGGCCTGCTCGTGCCGTTCGAGCGGTCGTACTGGATCACCCTGACCGTCGGCATCGTGCTCAAGCCCGACTTCGGCTCGGTCTTCGGCCGCGCGGTGCTGCGCGGGATCGGCACGGTCATCGGCGTCGGGATCGGCGCCGTCGTGCTCGCCCTGGGCGCGCAGGGCTGGGTGCTGGTGGTGCTGAGCGCGGTCTTCGCCGGCGGCATCGCGGTCGGGAAGGTGCGCAACTACGGCGTCCAGAGCGCCTTCGTGACGCCGTTGATCATCCTGCAGATGGGCCTGGCCCACACCGGCAACTGGTCCGTGGTGCTCGCGCGGCTGGTCGACACCGCGCTGGGCTGCGTGATCGTCCTGGTCTTCGGCTACCTGCTGTGGCCGGGCAGCAGGCGCCCCCAGGTCGGCGGTCGGCTGGCCGACGGGCTGGACGCCGTCGCGAAGTACGTCTCGCACGCGCTGGTCGAGGCGTCGTCGGGGGAGGCGCGGCTGGCGCGGTCGCGAGCCCGCCGTGGCGCCTACCGGGCCCTGGCCGACCTGCGGACGGCGTTCCAGCAGGTCGTCGTCGAGCCGTCGGCCAACGGCCGCCAAGCCGTGGCGTGGTGGCCGGTGATCGCGGCGCAGGAACGGGTGGCGGACGCCGTCACCGAGGTCGGCGTGACGATCGGGCGGGGCGTGCCGCCACCGGACCCGGCCGACATCGAGCTGCTGACCGCCGCCCTGGACGAACTGGCCGGGGCGATCCGCGAGCAGCGCGAGCCGCGGTCGATGCCGCTGCCGGACAGCCCGCGGCTGGCCGGCGTGGTCGACCAGCTGGAGTCGGCGTTCGACGCCGTCCGCGGGCCTGACCTGGAGGAACGCCGTCCACCGCGGCTCGTCCGGCGGTTCCTGCCCTACCCCAGGCGCAGCTGAGGTTCCTGCGGTTCAATGCACCCATGGGAATCGACTTCGAAGCGTTGAAGGGCAAGGCCGAAGAGGCCCTGCGCGAGCACAACGACAAGATCGAGGAAGGCCTCGACAAGGCCGCCGACTTCGCGAAGTCGAAGTTCGCCGGTCACGACGAGCAGATCGACACCGGCATCGAGAAGGCGAAGGACTTCCTCAACAAGTTCGACGACACCCCGGACACGCCGCGGTAGCCGCCAAGGTCCGTGAAGGCCTCCTTCCCGGCTCTTAAGGCCGGGAAGGGGGCCTTCACGGCTTTTCCTACTGGACCTCGCCGGTGGCGATGCCGTCGGCGAGGCCGGTGATCCGGCCGCCGCGCTCGCCCAGGGCGATCAGGCCCTGGCGGGCGTCGGGCGCGGCCAGGCTGATCCGCACGCCCGCGCGTTCGACGTCCAGACTGGCCGCAAGCGCTTGCGCGCCTTCGTATCCCGCGTTGATCGTGGCCGCGAGGCCGCCGGTCGAGGCGAGCGAACCGCGCGCCGCGCCGAGCCGGCCGAGTGCCTCGTCGACGATCGGCAGCAGCGCGTCCCGGTTGCCTTCGGTCATCGCGCGCACGAGGTGCGGGTTCGACCCCGCGACGCGCGTGCCGTCGCGATAGGACCCGGCCGCCAGCGACATGGCCAGCGGCCCGCCCTCCGCGCCGATCGTCGCCAGGATCGCCGCGAACAGGTGCGGCAGGTGCGAAATCCGGGCCACGGCCTCGTCGTGCGACTCCGCGGGCAGCGGCACGACGTGTGCCCCGATGTCCAGGACCAGGCGAGCCACCTCGGCCCACGCCTCGAGGTCGGTGTCCTCTTCGACGCCGACCACCCAGGCGGCACCCTGGAACAGCGAGGCGTCCCCGGCCAGCCAGCCGGAGTTCGACGTCCCCGCCATCGGGTGCCCGCCGACGTACCGCGTGTACGGCACGCGACGGCGGACGGCGTCCAGGACCGGCGCTTTCACGCTGGTCACGTCGGTGAGCAGGCCGTGCGACGCGTGCTGGGAGACCAGGCGCAGCAGGTCTTCGACGGCGGGCAGCGGCACGGCGAGCACGACCATGGCGTCCTCGGCCGCCGCCCGGTGCAGGGCCGCTTCGACGTCGGTCGTGACGTCGTAGCCCGCTCTGCTCGCCGCGTCGGCGTCCACTTCGGATACCGCGGCGCCGAACGCCGTGCGGCCGCTCGCGGCCGCCGCGCGCAGCAGCGAACCGCCGATCAGCCCGAGCCCGATCACGCATACGTCTCGCACGCGCCCCATCCTGCCAGTCCTCGCGCATCTGGCGGCTAAAGCGCCGCCGCGAGCCTCGTTCCCTGGTCGATGGCGCGTTTCGCGTCGAGTTCCGCGGCGACGTCGGCGCCGCCGATCAGGTGCACCGGCAGCCCCGCGGCCCGCAGGCCGTCGGCGAGGTCCCGCACGGGTTCCTGACCGGCGCAGACGACGACCGTGTCGACTTCCAGCAGCCGCGGCACGCCGTCGACGGTGATGTGCAGGCCGTCGTCGTCGATCCGCTCGTAGGTGACGCCGGGAATCTGCTCGACGCGCTTGGCCTTGAGCGCGGCCCGGTGCACCCAGCCCGAGGTCTTGCCGAGCCCGGAACCGATCCCGGACTTCTTGCGCTGCAGCAGGTACACCCGCCGCGGCGAGGGCTCGGGTTTCGGCGTCGCCAGCCCGCCCGCCGCCTGTTCCGGGTCCGTGACACCCCACTCGGCCATCCACGCGCCGACGTCGAGCGCCGGTGAGTCCGGGTGCGTGAGGAACTCGCTGACGTCGACCCCGATACCACCGGCCCCGATCACCGCGACCCGCTCGCCGACCGGCTTGCCGTGCCGGACGACGTCGACGTAGGACAGCACCTTCGGGTGGTCGATCCCGGGCAGCGACGGCACCCGCGGCGCGACGCCGGTGGCGAGCACGACCTCGTCGAAGCCGGTCAGGTCGTCCGCCCGAACCCGGGTTCCGAGGTGCAGCTTCACCCCGGTCACCTCGATGCGCCGCTGGTAGTAGCGGATGGTCTCGGCGAACTCCTCCTTGCCGGGGATCTTCCGCGCGATGCCGAACTGGCCGCCGATCTCGTCGTCGGCTTCGAACAGTTCGACGCTGTGCCCGCGTTCGGCCAGCGCGGTCGCGGCCGAGAGCCCCGCGGGTCCGGCGCCGACGACGGCGACGTGTTTCGACCGCCGCGCGGGCGCGAGCGTCAACGTCGTTTCGTGGCCGGCACGCGGGTTCACCATGCAGGACACGAGTTTCCGCTGGAAGGCGTGGTCGAGGCAGGCCTGGTTGCACGCGATGCAGGTGTTGATCTCGTCCTCGCGCCCGCTCTCGGCCTTCCGGATCCACTCGGGATCGGCGAGGAACGGCCGTGCCATCGACACGAGATCGGCGTTCCCGCTGCTCAACGCCTCTTCGGCGACCTGCGGCATGTTGATCCGGTTCGACGTGACGACCGGGATGCTCACGTGCGGCTTGAGCTTCCCGGTCACCCAGGTGAAGGCGGCGCGCGGCACCGACGTCACGATCGTCGGCACGCGGGCCTCGTGCCAGCCGATGCCGGTGTTGATGATCGTGGCTCCGGCCGTCTCGACGTCCTTGGCCAGCGCGACGACGTCTTCCCAGCGCTGGCCGCCCGGGACGAGGTCGAGCATGGAGAGCCGGTAGATGATGACGAAGTCGTCGCCCACCTTTTCCCGGGTGCGCTTGACGATCTCGACGGCGAACCGGCGGCGCTTCTCCGGTGTGCCGCCCCAGGCGTCGGTGCGCTTGTTGGTGCGCTCGGCGAGGAACTGGTTGATCAGGTACCCCTCGGAGCCCATGATCTCGACGCCGTCGTAGCCCGCTTCGCGCGCGAGAGCGGCGCAGTCGGCGAAGGCGCGGATCTGCTGACGCACGCCGTAGCCGGTGAGCGCGCGCGGCCGGAACGGGTTGATCGGCGCCTTGATGCTCGACGCGGACACGCTCAGCGGGTGGTAGGCGTACCGGCCGGCGTGCAGGACCTGCAGCGCGATCTTGCCGCCGGCGTCGTGCACCGGCGCGGTGAGCTGCCGGTGCTGCCGCGCTTCCGCGGACGTCGTCAGCTTCGACGCGAGCGGCAGCAGCCAGCCGGTGCGGTTGGGGGCGAACCCGCCGGTGACGATCAGGCCGACACCACCGCGGGCGCGTTCGGCGTAGTACTCGGCCAATTCCGGGAAGTGCGACGCCTTGTCTTCGAGGCCGGTGTGCATCGAGCCCATCAGGACGCGGTTGCGCAACGTCGTGAAGCCGAGGTCGAGCGGGGCCAGCAGGTTCGGGTACGGGCTCATCGGGCGTCCTTCGGGTGGAGGGCAGCGAGTACCTCGTCGAACCACTCGACCTGGCCCTCTTCGACGCGGATGCCGCCGCGCAGGACGAGGTACTGGTGCAGGTTCTGGCCGTGGAGGTTCGCCGGGGCGGGGAAGTCGCGTTTCTCGATCTGGCGGTAGACGTCGAGGCGTTCGGCGTGCTTCGCGCGGTGCCGGACGATCTCCTCGGCGACGGCTCCGGGATCGCCGAAGGTGGCGCCGCGGATCTTCACCGCGAGTTCGACCGGCCCGGCGCCCGGATCCGGCTCGGCCAGCCAGCGGACCAGCTCGGCGCGTCCGGCGTCGCTGACGGTGTAGACCTTCTTGTCCGGCCGCCCCGACTGCGCGACGACGTCGACGGCGACCCAGCCGGCCTCTTCCATCCGCTTCAGCACGCGGTAGATCTGCTGGTGGGTGGCGCTCCAGAAGAGCCCGATCGACTTCTCGAACCGGCGCGTGAGCTCGTAGCCCGAGCCGGCGCGCTCGGACAGCGAGACGAGGATCGCGTGCTCCAGTGCCATCGCTCGAGCGTCCTATGCAACGAGTTGCAGTGCAACGAGGCGCGCATCACTTCACCCCCGCGGGTGGGATAAATCGGGTCGACTTCATGCGGGAAATGACCAGGATGGAAAGAGTGCACCCGGTACTCGAACTGATCTCCGGACGGATGGCGGCGGGCAGTGTCCCGGGACAACGCACCGACGGCAGGCGCCTCGCGCTGGCCATCGAGGGCGGCAGCAGCCGCGGCACGTACTCCAGCGGCATGGTCCTCGCGCTCGACGAACTCGGCGTCACGCCGGCGTTCGACGCCGTCTACGGCTCCTCGGCCGGCGCGCTGAACGGCGCCTGGCTGCTCTGCGGCCGCTCGTCGACCGGTGTCCGGACCTGGTGGAACCCGGTCGTCATGCGGCGGATCATCAACCCGCTGCACACCCTGCGCGGTCGCGCGGTGATCGACCTCGAATACCTCGTCCACCAGGTCTATTCGGTGCTGGAGCCGATGGACTTCCCGGCGATCCTGGCCAACCCGGTCACCTTCCACCCGCTGGCCACCGACGCGGACACCGGCGAATCCACCGACCTGCACCCGTTCCTGACCGACGTCGACGCGATCAAGGTCGCGCTGGCGGCGTCCTCCTGCATGCCGGTGCTGGCCGGCCCGCCGATCCCGATGGCCGGCCGCCGGTTCGTCGACGCCGGAGTGGCCGAGCCGATCCCGTACCGCACCGCGCTCGCCCAGGACGCGACCGACGTCCTGGTGCTGCGCACCCGCCGCGCCGACGAGCCGCCGTTGCCGCCGCCCCGCGTGCACGACGTCGTCGTGCCGCGGTTCCTCCTCCGCCAGGCCCCCGGCGCGATCCCGGCGTGGCGCGACACCTACCGGCGCGACATCGAGGACGAGGAGTTCCTGGCGTCGGATTCCCGCGTCCTGACCATCCGCCCGCCCGCCGGGGCGCCGGACGTCATGGTGCTGGAGCGCGACCCCGAGGTGCTGCGCAAGGCCGTCGAACTCGGCAAGAGCGCGGTTCTCGATCTCCTCGAAGGACTACGCGAAGCTTCCTAGCCGGCCGGCCCGCGACTGCACGAACAGCCGTTGCACGCCGAGGGAAACCGCCAGGTACAACAGGATCGACCCGGCGCCGAGGCCGTGGGCGACGCCGTCGAACAGCGCGTCCAGTCCGATGTGGACAGCGAAGCCGACCAGCCACAGCGCCACGGTGAGCCAATTGCCCTGGCGCCACAGCTGCCCGTCCTCCCGCCAGAGCCGGACGCTCCACGCCCGGACGGCGCCGAAGCCCGCGCCGAGCAGGAGCGTGACCACGAGGAGCGTGATCACCGAGGCCGTCGCGGAAACGCCCTTGAGGTACGTGGTCAGCTGCAGGATGCCGAGCACGAGCAGGATCACCAGCACGACCGGCCTGCTGTCCTCCCGGACCGTGCGCTTCCGCGTCTGCCGCCACACCAGTAGCGCCAGGACGGCGAGGCCGACGACGATGTTGACCGAGCTGTTCACGAACGTTCCCTCCCGTGGTGATCTCCCGATCACCACGGTGCCCGCGTCACGGCGTCACGACGTCAACCCATGGGTGGAAGCCGGGTGGATCAAGGCTTGCGCGCGACGCCGCCGATCACCCGCGACTGGGACGGCGCGCCGGCGAACACGGTGTGCTCGTCCGGGTGCCACGCCGGCGCGTAGACCAGGCCCGGTTCCAGCAGCGGCCAGCCGCCGAAGAACCGCTCGAACTCCGCCATCGACCGCATGCACGCCGGGTTCGTCGTCGTCTCGTAGTACTCGAGGAGGTCGAGCAGCGCCTGCCGCTCGTCTTCGTCCACCGGGTTCTCGTTCGTCATCTGCGACAACACGAGCAGCGAGCCGGGGGCCAGCCGGGCGCGGTAGTAGTCGAGCAGGTGGTCCGGGTTCTGCTCGTCCTTCACGAAGTGCATGACCGCGTTGATCACCAGCGCGATCGGCTCGCGCACGTCGATGACGGCCGACGCGGCCACCCGGTCCCAGAGGTCCTCCGGGCGCAGGAAGTCCGCGGCGATGGCGTGGTGGCGCTCGGGATCGGCGGTGTCGGCGAGCAGCAGCGTCGAGTGCGCGAGCGCGATGGGCTCGTTGTCGATGTAGAGCACCCGCGTGTCGAGTTCGGGCCTCGCCTCGTCGGCGACCTCGTGCACGTTGCCCGCGGTCGGCAGGCCGGAGCCGATGTCGACGAACTGCCGCAGGCCCTCGCGCACGCACTGGCGGATCGCGCGGCCGAGGAACTGCCGGCTCGTCAGGCAGTATTCGCCGATGAGCGGCAGCCGTTCGCGGACCTTCTCGGCGAAGTCGCGGTCGATCGCGTAGTGCGTGTCGCCGCCGATGAAGTAGTCGTAGATCCGGGCCGCCGACGGCCGGTCCAGGCTGCTTTCGACGGCCTTGAGCGCGTCGTCGTGGTTGATCATGACCATCCCTTCACAGCCATGCTGCCACGGGAACGATCATGCCGGGGACAAGGCGTCCCGATAGGCGTTCACCGACTCGGTCAACCGGTCCAGCTCGCCGCGCATCCGGGCGAGCCCGGCTTGGTCCAGACCCATTGCCTCGCCGATCACGTCCGGTATGCCGGCGGCCTTCTCGCGCAACGCCGTCCCGGTTTCGGTGAGGCTGATCCGGACCGAACGTTCGTCGTCCGCCTGCCGGGTGCGCTTGACCACGCCCGCGGCTTCGAGCCGCTTGAGCAGTGGCGACAACGTGCCGGAGTCGAGGTTCAGCTCGGTGCCGAGCTCCTTGACCAAGCGGTCGTCCCGCTCCCAGAGCGCCAGCAGTACGAGGTACTGGGGGTAGGTCAGGTCGAGGTCCGCCAGGACGGCCCGGTACAGCGACGTCACCGCCCGCGACGCCGAGTACAGGCCGAAGCAGAGCTGGTCGTCCAGCCGCAGCGAGCCGGTGTCGGTCATGGCGTCCTCCTCTCTCGTGACTCTCCATGATCCCGGACGTCCGGCTGGACGGCAACTTAAGTGCGCTTAATCTCATCGAGCTAAATTTAGTTGTGCACAACTCAGTTGCGCGCTAGCTTCGTCGTATCAGCTCGCATCCCGAGGAGGACGACATGACCGCCAACCCGCACAACCTGGCCCTCGAGCCGGCCGCGCAGGCGTTCGCCGAGGCCACCGACCAGCCGCCGTACCTGTTCCAGCTGCCGCCGGAGGAGGGGCGCAAGGCCGTCGACGGCGTCCAGGACGGCGACGTCGCCATGGCCGACGCCTCGATCGAGGTCCTGAACGTCCCGGGCGGCCCGAACGGCGACGTCGAAACTCGGATAGTCCGCCCCGCGGGTGTTTCCGGTCCGCTGCCGGTGATCGTCTACATCCACGGCGCCGGCTGGGTGTTCGGCGACTTCCACACCCACGAGCGGCTGGTCCGCGAACTGGCCGCCGGCGTCGGCGCGGCCGTCGTCTTCCCCGAGTACAGCCGCTCGCCCGAGGCGCGCTACCCGATCGCCATCGAAGAGAACTACGCCGTGGCGAAGTGGGTTGCCGAGCACGGCGCGGAGAAGGACCTCGACACCTCGCGCATCGCGATCGCCGGCGACTCCGTCGGCGGCAACATGACCGCGGCGCTGACCTTGCTGGCCAAGCAGCGCGGCGACGTCACCTTCAAGCAGCAGGTGCTCTTCTACCCGGTCACCGACGCGAACTTCGACACCGAGTCGTACCTGAAGTTCGCCGAGGGCTACTTCCTCGGCCGTGAAGGCATGAAGTGGTTCTGGGACCAGTACACGACGGATCCCGCCCAGCGCGCGGAAATCACGGCGTCGCCGCTGCGCGCGTCGCTCGACGAACTGGCCGGGCTGCCGCCGGCCCTGGTGATCACCGGCGAAGCCGACGTGCTCCGCGACGAAGGCGAGGCGTACGCGGCGAAACTGCGTCAGGCCGGTGTGCCCGTCACCGCCGTCCGGTACCAAGGCATCATCCACGACTTCGTGATGGTCAACGCGCTGCGCGAAACCCACGCCGCCGAGGCCGCGATCACCCAGGCCGTCACGGTGTTGTCGCGCGCCCTGGCGAAGTAACTGAGAGAACGCTGAGTCCCGGACACGTTGCGGCCCTATGACAGAACTCACAGGTCCGCAACGTGCCAGGCGGCTCGAACGTGATATATACGCGAGTCCCGTGATCCGGGCGCGCATTTCTGCCCGCCTGGAAGGACCGTTGCCATGCACCTGAGCAGCATCCGGCTCGATTCGCCGGTCAACATGATCGTCATGGTCGTGCTGACGCTGCTCGCGATCATCGCGGTCCCGTGGTTCTGGGACCGGTGGAAGCGCAAACGCCTGTGGCGCAGCGTCACGATCCTGCTCGGCGTCGTGCTCCTCGTGCTCACCACCGGCATGGCGGGCAACATGATCGGCGGGTTCTTCCCGACGGTCGGGTCGCTGCTGGGGACCGGCGTCTACACCGCGCAGGGCACCGACGCCGAAGCCGCGCAGAACGGCGAGGACCTGGAAAAACTGCGGGACACCGGCGTCGCGCACGCTCGTGACGGCAAGGGAACCGTCGTCCACATGAAGGTGAACGGGCGGCGCACCAAGGTCACCCGCGACGTCACCATCTACCTGCCGCCGCAGTACTTCGACGCCTCGTTCAAGGAGCTGCGGCTGCCGGTGATCGAGTGGATCCCGAACTACCCGTCCGGCCCCGAGGTCTTCACCAACGGCTACCACATGCCGGAGCAGCTGGACGCGGCCATCTCGAAGCACGTGCTGCCGCCGACGGTCGTGATCGTGCCGGACCCCACCGGCGTGCCCAAGGTCGGCCACGACACCGAGTGCGTCGACGAGGTCAACGGCACCGCGAACGACACCTTCCTGACGGCGGACCTGCGTGACTGGGCGTTGCAGAAGCTGGGCGTCTCGCCCAACCGGCGGGCCTGGACGATCGCCGGCTGGTCCTCCGGCGGGTACTGCGCGATGAACCTCGTGACCCGGCACCCGCAGTGGTACGGGCAGGCGGTCAGCGTCAGCGGGTACGACAAGGCCCAGGTCGACGCCGAAACCGAAGACCTCTTCCACGGCCGTCAGGACATCAACGACGCCAACAACGTCCGGCTCAACGTGCGGCTGCACCCGTCGCCGGTGGAGATCCTCGCCATCTCCGGCGACAAGGAGAACTACGAGAGCTACGCGATCGACCAGATCCGGCTCGCGGCCCGGCCGCCGATCCAGTTCTCGTCGTGGCGCATCCACGACGCCGGGCACAACATGAACACCTTCAAGTCCCAGATTCCCGACGTCCTCGCGTGGATCGGCGCGCACACGGCGAGCCCGGCCCCCACCGGGCGCCAGCTGGAGACGACCGGCGGCGTGCTGCCGTGGCCGCTGCCCCGCTCCGGCGCGCACGGGGCGCTGGCGGACACCGACCAGTAGCGCGTCAGCCGAGCAGCTTCGCGACGACATCAGTCACCCGCTTCGCACCGGTCGCGTAGCTGACGTCGGTGGGGAACTCGGTGAGCACCACCACGATGTAGCGGTCGCCCTCGCCGACCACCCCCGAGGTGTGCAGCGACCGCTGCGGGTTGCAGCACGACCAGCCCTGCTTCACCGCCCATGGCCGCCCGCCGGCGGCGTCCGGGATCCCGAAGTACTGCCGGAACCCGTCGGAGCCCCGCTCGGTCGCGCCGCGCAGCGCGGTCAGGATCGCGCCCGGCGCCTTCGCCAGGACGTACTGGTAGATCCGCACGACGTCCTTCGCCGTGATCCGCGTGTCGCCCCACATGCCGGGGTCCGCGGGCGGCCGGGTCCCGGTCAGCTTCAGCTTCGCCGCCCAGCGCGTGACGATCGACGGGCCGCCGTAGCGCATCCAGAACTGGCTCGCGAGAGCGTCGTCGCTGCGCGACAGCATCCGCTGCACCTCGTCGGCGGGCCCGTGCTGTTCGAGTGCCGAGAGCGCGATGAGCAGCTTCACCAGTGACGCCGAGGTGTACCCGCGGTCGGCGTGCACGGAGACGGTCGCGGCGCCGCGCTGCCGGTCGAACACCATGGCGCCGAGCCGGCCGCCGGCCACCAGCCGGTCCAGTTCCTCGGGGTCCGCCGCGGACGGGGGCCCTGGCGTCTCGCCCGGCTTCCCCGGCGGCCCGGGCGGCGGATCCGGCGTCTCGCTCGGCTGCTCCGGGGCGTCGGGCGTGGTCGTCACGGCTTCGGCGACCGCGACCGGCCGAGGTGCCGCGGACGTGCCGTGACTCGCCGTCACCACCACCGCGCCGATGGCGCCCAGGCACAGGCCCACCAGGAAGATGCCGCTCAGCTCGCGCATGATCCGGATTGCCGGGAGACCGGTCTGTCGTTCCCCGAAACGGGTGAACGTGTGGGATAGGTCTCACGGGCCGCCGGATCCGGGAACGCGCAGGCGGGGTGCGGGCAAGCGGCATCGTTTCGCTCACCGTGTTCGCGGGGTACCCCAGCGCGGTGACGGTCGTCACCACCCGCTGGGAAGGACTGGAGTCATGGTTCACGCGAAAGGCGCACGCATCCGGGTCCGAGGCCTGCAGCCGGCGCAGGTGCTGGCCGGACTGGCCGGGATCGCGTTCCTCGTCGTCGGCATCATCGGATTCTCAAGGACCGGCTTCGGCAACTTCGCCGGGCACCACGACGCCGGGTTCTGGAGGTTCTCCGGCAACCCGCTGATGAGCCTGGTCCGCGTCGTGACCGGCGTGGTCGGCCTGCTGCTCGCGTTCGGCTCCGGCCGCGCGCGGACGTTCGGCTGGCTGCTGTTCATCGGTTACGGCCTGCTGTTCGTGTGGGGCCTGATGATCGACGGCCTCATCTCGACCAACCCCTTCGCCAACGCCGGCAACCCGATGGACCTCGGGCCCGCCGACACCTGGCTGCACCTCGGCGTCGCCGCGCTCGGCCTGCTGATCGCGGTGCTGCCGGCCCGTCGCGCGATCCTGCTGCCCGAGGACGAGACGGCCGGCGAGCCGACGGTCGCCGAGCAGCGCACCGACGTCATCGACCGCGACCGCGTCGACGACGAACCGCGCCGCCGGTCGTTCCTGCGTCGTGACCACAAAGGGCGAGGCCCGGAGGTCACTCGTGAAGAGCGTCCGCCGGGCCTCGCCCACTAGGAGGGTTCAGTAGGAGGTTTTCAGTAGGTGGTGCCGGTGCCACCGGAGGTGTCGTTGCTGCTCCCAGTGCCGCTGTTGGCCGCCGGGGCCTGGTTGGCGGTGGAGCTGGGAGTGGTACCGACCTTGCAGCCGTTGGGCTCGATGACGAACCAGGTGCCGTTGACGCCCATGCCGTTCGCGTCGCCCGGCTTCAGGTCCTTCGAGAAGGTGTAGACCGGCCAGCCGCCGACGGTGACCTGCTCGGTGCCGTCCTGGCGCTTGATGCTGCCGAGCAGCTTCGAGTCGATGCCCTGCAGCTCGACCTTGCCCTTGGACAGGACCGGCGGCCAGGTCTTGGCGCAGTCACCGTTGCAGGCGGAGGCCTTCTTCTTGGTGTCCTTCGTGAACAGGTAGAGCGTCATGCCGTTCTGGTCGACGATCGCTTCGCCGAGGCCGTCGATGTTGCTGGCGCTGAGCTTGACGGCACCGGCTTCGGAGCCGGCCGCCGCGGCCTGCCCGGCCTTGCCGCCCTTGGCGTTCGCCGCGTACCACGCACCGCCGACGCCCTGACCGGTCGCGTCACCGGCCTTGGTGTCCTTGGCGTAGCGGTAGAGCGCCCACCCGCCGACGGTGATCTGCTCGGTGCCGTCGGACCGCGTCACCTTCCCGACGAGGCTCTTGTCGACGCCTTGTACCTGCACGTCCCCGGTGGCCAGCATCGGCGGCCAGGCCTTCGCGCAGTCACCGTCGCAGTTGGACTTCGGCGGCTTCGCGGTGTCCTTGTCGAACCGGTAGAGGGTCATGCCGTTCTGGTCGGTGAGCACCTGACCGATGTCCGCGACATCCGCGACGATCAGTTTGGATTCGTTCGACGCCGGGGCGGCGTTGCCGACCTGCCCCTGGTTGGTGCCGACCTGGCCGCCGCCGTTGCCCCCGGCCGCCGCGGGAGCGACAACCGGCTGGGCCGTCTCTGCACCCGAGCAAGCGGTGAGCACTGCCAGCCCGGCTGCCGCCGCGGCGACGGAGACGGCGATGCGCGTGCGAAGCATGGAAGTTCTCCTTGTGTCCGTTGGGGTTTCCCGCCGCTCGGTGCGGCTGCCTGATACCCACTACACGGACCCCCGGCGGAGGCGGTTCAAAGAATTTTCGCCGCGTTCGACGGCCGGTCTGCCGGAGGGGGCTGAGCTGGACCTCGTCCCCGCAAGCCGCCCCGGGCGCGCGCCCGGACGCTGCGTCCGGCTCCGCGTGCGCGGCCGCTACTGCGGAGTGCTGCCCGCCTCCGGCTCGCCTTGCTGGTCTTGCTCGCCTCGGCCGCCTCGGCCGTCTTGCTCGCCTTGGCCGTCTTGCTGGCCTCGGCTGCCCTGCTCGCCTCGCTCGCCTCGCTCGCCTCGCTCGCCTCGTTCGGCGAGGGCGCGGTCGACCAGGGCCCCCGCCGCACCGGTGTAGCCGGCCGGGTCGAGCAGCTCGTCGAGCGCAGCCGGCGTCAGCACCTCGGTGACCGCGGGCAGCTCGTCGAGCACCTCCCGGAGCGGCCGGTCCTCGCGTACCGCTCGCTGGGACGCCTCGCCCAGCAGCTCCTTGGCGGCCGCCTTGCCGAGCAGCGGCGCGAGCACGGCGGCGAGCCGTTCGGACACGATCAGCCCGTGCGTCGACGCCAGGTTCTCCCGCATCCGGCCGGGCTGCGCGGTGAGCCCGCGCGCCAGCTCGGCGGCGGTGTGCGCGGCACCCCCGGTCAACCGGAGGCATTCCCGGATCAGCTGCCACTCGGCGTGCCACACCCCGGCCGACCGCTCGTCCTCGGCCGGCATCGACTGCGTGACGCCCGCGGCCAGCACCGGCACCTGCAGCGCGGCCGAGCGGATCAAGGTCGCGAGTACCGGGTTCCGCTTGTGCGGCATGGCGGAGGAGCCACCCCGCCCGCCGGCGGCCGGCTCGGCGACCTCGCCCAGCTCGGTCCGGCTGAGCGTCTCGACGTCGACGGCCAGCTTCCCCAGCGCACCGGCGGCGAACGCGAGCGCACCGGCGAGGTCCACGACCGGCGTCCGCAGCGAGTGCCACGGCAGCACCGGCGCGGCCAGCCCGGTCTCCTCGGCGAACGCCGCGGTCAGCCGTTCCGCGTAGTCGCCTCCGCCCGCCTGGCCGAGGGCCGGGTCGCCGGCGAGGCGCGCGTACTCGACGTACGCCGCCAGCGTTCCGGCCGCGCCGCCCAGCGAGACTGGCAGCCCGCCGTCGAGCACACGCCGGATCCGGACGGCCGCGTCCAGCACCAGCTGCCGCCAGCCCGCCGCCTTGAGCCCGAACGTCGTCGGCACGGCGTGGGCGGTCAGGGTCCGCCCGGCCATGGTCGTGTCCCGGTACGCGCGGGCCAGCCCGGCCAGCGCCTCGGCGGTCGTGTCGAGGTCGGCGGCGAGCGGCCGCAGCGTCCGGTCGGCGACCAGCATCATCGCGGTGTCGAAGATGTCCTGGCTGGTCGAGCCGCGGTGCACGTACTCGGCGGCCTCCGGCGCGATCGCGCCGACCGCCGACGTCAGCGCCTTGACCAGGCCGACGACCGGGTTCGCGGTCGCCCGCGACCCCCGCGCCAGCTCGACGACGTCGATCCGCGCGCTGCCCGCGGCCTCCGTGATCGCGTCAGCGGCCTCCGCCGGCACCGTTCCGAGCCGCGCCTGCGCTCTCGCGAGCGCGGCCTCGGCGTCGAGCATGGCGCGCAGCCACGCCTCGTCGCCGGTCGACGCTTCGGCCGGCGTACCGGCCCGCACCGGGGACAGCAGTCCCGAATCGGGGTCGACGGTCATGGCGCCAGCATCGCACGCGCCCGACCTCGGCGGCTGTCACACAGCCGGGTCTGGCACGCTCATCGGCCATGAGTAGCGCCACGTCCAGTGAGGACAACGCCGGCTCCGGGCCTTGGGGGATCGCCGCCGAGCGGCTCGTGTTCTTCTCGGACGCCGTCGTCGCCATCGCGATCACCCTGCTCGCGCTCGAGCTGCCGCTGCCGGAGGGCGCCACCAGCGCCGAACTGCTGCGATCACTCGGCCATCACCAGTCCGAATACATCTCCTTCCTGATCAGTTTCATCGTGATCGGCGGCCACTGGCGCGCCCACCACCGCCTGTTCCACTACGTCACCACGCTCGGCGGCGGGCTCGTCCGGCTCACCTTCGGCTGGCTCCTCATGCAGGTGATCATGCCCTTCGCCACGAAGGTGATCGCCGAAGACGGCGCGTTCGAATTCCGCTTCGTCTTCTACGCGCTCGTGCAGGTCATCGCGTTGACGTTGTTCCTCCTCATGGCCTGGCAGATCAAGCGCAACCACCTCTACCGCGAGGACACCCCGCCGGAGCTCTTCGGCGCGGTCTTCCACGGGATCGGCACGATGATCGCCGCCTTCGCCCTCTCCATCCCGGTCGCGTTCTTCACGCACTGGGCCTACGCGTGCTGGATCGTGGTTCC
This sequence comes from Amycolatopsis sp. NPDC021455, assembly GCF_040640995.1. Lineage (NCBI taxonomy): Bacteria > Bacillati > Actinomycetota > Actinomycetes > Pseudonocardiales > Pseudonocardiaceae > Amycolatopsis > Amycolatopsis sp. NPDC021455. Next base: position 75,162 of record NZ_JBFACT010000001.1, read on the forward strand.
GCTCGTCGGCAACCTCCTCTTCCGTTTCCGCCGCCGGCCGGTGGCCGCCTGAGCCGTCATTCGCCGGTCGCGCCGTCGATCCGCTCGCGGATCAGGTCGGCCTGGCCGATGTGCCGTGCGTACTCGCCGATCATGCGCAGTATCAGCCAGCGCAGGGTGAACGGTTCGCCGGTGCTGAGGCGGGTGCCGGTCCGCTCCAGCGGGCTCGCCGCGACGATCTCCCTGGACCGCTCACATTCGTTGTGCCACAACGAAAAGGCTTCGCCGACGTCACCGTCCAGCGCGGTGAAGTCCTGGTCCGGGTCGTCGTCGGAGTAGTAGAGGTTCGGGACGGCCTCGCCCGCGAACTGGATCCGGAACCACCACCGTTCGCAGCCGGTGAGGTGCCGCAGCAGGCCGTGCAGGGTCAGCGTCGACGGTGGTACCGAGCGTTCGGACAGCTGCCCGGGGTCCAGGCCGGCGCACTTCAGCTCGAAGGTGCGCCGGTAGTACTCGAGGCTCTCGGTCAGGGCCTGCCGCTCGTCTCCCAGGGGAGCCGGGTCGGTGCGTTCGCCGCTCAGGCGGAGGCCGTAGGTGGTCGGGATGGTGTGTTCGGTCATGTGCGGAGCGTGCCACGGGGGTCCGACAATTTTCGGGCCGCCGTGGTGGCCGGTGACCGGGCAACCGGCCGGTAAGCCCAGTTCAGACACGCTTTCGAGAACCCGGTAACGAATTTTCGGGTGCGCCGATCTGATGATCGTCACCCTGCTGCGCACGCCAGTCCCACCGGTCGGAGCGGCACCCCTCGGTTCGGAACCAGGAGATCACGAACTATGCAGCGAACCGGAGTAATGGCCGCGCTGACCATGGCGGCGCTGCTCGCAGCGCCGGCCGTGGCAGCGGCGGCGCCACCAGCGAGCACGATCGACGTCAGCGCGACCACCGTGCACGCCGGCGACACGTTCTCGGTCACCGAGCAGCTGTACAACCCGACGGACTTCACGGTCACCGGCGCGAAGGCGGCGCTCTACGTCAAGGAAAAGCCGATCGTCGACCTGGTCGACCTCGTCTCCTGCACCGGTTCGATCGCGCCGTGCTCGCCGTACCTCAGCAGCTTCCGCGGCGGCGTCGGCGACCTGGCGGCGGGCGAGAGCCGGACGGTGAAGTTCACCTTCCGCGTCAAGGACGACGTCCAGCCCGGCCAGTTCACGCTGCAGCACCAGTTCGCCGGCGACAACTACGCGTTCGCCGTCGAAGACGGCCCGGCCGTCACGGTCGCCCCGCCGGACGAGGCCGACGTCAAGGTCGCGCTGACCGCCACCCCGCGCATCGGCCTGGTCGGCCGCGTCGAGTACGCGATCAAGGTGTCGAACACGGGCCCGGCCACGGCGACCGGCGTCCGCGTGACGGCCAACCCGGGTGCGAACCGCACGGTCGTCTCGATGACCGGCTGCACCCGCTCGGGAGCGGCCCTGACCTGCGCGATCGGCACCCTGGCCCCGGGCGCGTCGGCGACGGCGAAGTTCACCTCGGAGGGTGGCTTCTTCGCGTGGGGCCCGTTCACGGCCACGGCCCAGCGCGCGGCGAGCGCCCCGGCCGACCCGAACGCGACCAACGACAACGCGTCGAAGAAGTGCATCGCCTACACCGGTCTCTACGTGCAGTGCTGACGGCCTGACGCGCGGGGCCCCGCCCGGGCCCCGCGCGTTCGTCCATTCAGGAGCTTCACAACGCGAACGCGGCCGTAAGCGCCGGCCGACGCACCACGTCAGCGGTCTCTTCGACGGTGTGCGGTTCGAGCTCACCCAGCCCGGCCAACGCGGCGTGCATCCCCCTTGAGCGGCCCGATCTCGGTGAGTTCGGGGCGTCCCGGCCGGTTCCCCGATCCAGGCGTAGGGCCTGACAACACCGTCGAGCGCCGCGCCGTACCCGCCACCCGCACGGCCGGCCGCGAGGCGAAGGCATCATGGCCAGCCCACCGGTCTCGACCTCCGGTGGCCCCTCGGCGGGACCCGGTGTGCGACGGGGTGACGGGGGCCTGGCTAAACTGGAGGCACGGGCCGTTAGCTCAATTGGTAGAGCTGCGGACTTTTAATCCGTAGGTTCTGGGTTCGAGCCCCAGGCGGCCCACCAAACGCCCAGGTCAGCGGCTTACGACCGATCGGATCAAGATCACCCGGCCGGAATACGCCCGGTTTACTGGCCCGGCCGCAAGGTCGATCCCAGCGCGTCCGCGCCGCGACGGCTGACTGTGCCGCGCCCCATGTACACGTCCTGGGTCATCGACGGGTGCGCGTGCCCCAGGATGTCCGCGATCTGGCGAGCGGTCAGGCCGGCATCGTCGAGCAGGGTGGCCACCGTCTTGCGGAAGGTCCGGAAGGTCACCCACTCGTAGCCGGCGCGAGCCACGAACGGCCGCCATGCGCGGTTGCGCACGTTCGATGCCTCGCGGACCGTACCCGTGCTGCTGGGGAAGATTGGCCCGTCGAGGTTTTTCGCGGTCGCCCGGCGCTGAACGAGCATGGCGACGCACCAGTCCGGCAAAGGAATGTCGCGATCCGCGTTCATCGTCTTGCCACGATTCAGGACTTTGCCACGCCCCTTCGCGCGGATGACATTCCCGGCCATGACCAGCAGTCGGCGTTCCTCGTCGAAATCCGGCCAGTGCGCCGCCAGCCCTTCACCGGTCCGTTCGCCTGTGGCGAGGAACAAGCGCGCCAGGTCCGGCAAGTCGTCGGCAATTGCTGACTCGTCAGTGTCGAGCTTGTTCAGCAAGTCGATCGCCTCGTCGGCGGTCAGTGCGCGCGGCTTCGCCCGTTGGTGCTTGGCCTTCTTGCTTTCCAGGCGGCCGATCTCCCGTACCGGGTTCGCATCGAGGGCGCCGTGGCGGACGGCGAACGCGCAGAGCCCGGACAGGATGGCGCGAACCGTCTTCGCTGAGCTGATGCTGGACTCGTCGCGGACGCGCCGGCACAGGCGGTCGAACGCAGGCACGCCCACCTTCGGATTGTCGACCTCCCGCATCCGCAGCTCGCCAACGGCCGGGACAACGATGGTCTCGAACCGATTGCGATAGGTGTCGATCGTGCCCCAGCTCTTGTAGTTCTTCTCAGCATCCTTTTCGAGTTCCAGCAGCCATTTTCGCCCGACTTCGGTCAGCCTCGTCTCCGAGGTGACTTCCTGCTTGGCATCGACGGGGGCGACCCAGTCACGAATGGCTTCCTTCAGCCGGTTCTCTGCTTTTGTGGCGGTCGAGCCGAATCGCGCAACCTCGTACGTCTTGCCGTCGAAGTCGCGGTACAGGCATCGCGCACGGAACTTCCCGGGCGATTCCTCGGTCGTCCGGATCTTCCCGTGCGTGCCGATCGGCAATGGCGGGCGGCCCATCAGGCCGTGCCTTGGGCTTCGATCCAGGCGTCGACGTCCTCGGGGCGGTAGCGGACGTACTTGCCGACGCGGCGGCCGGTGGGGCCGTAGCCTTTGGTGCGCCACTTGTACAGGGTGTTGACGGGGACTCCGAGGTGGTCGGACAGGTCCTCTATGGACATCAGGCGGTTGTTCATTGCTGTACCTCCGTGGTGAGTTTTTCTTTGCGTTGCTGGCGTTTTCCTTCGTAGATGGCTTCGGCGATCTCGCGTTCTTCGTGGTGGCGGTAGCCGTTGCCGGTGTAGGTCCAGTGGTTGACCACCACGACGGCGTCGGGGTGGGTGCCGGCGGCTTCGAGGGTGGCGAGGTGCTGGTGGGTGCGGCGGTGGTCGCGCAGGGTGGTGAAGGTGATGGAGTAGCGCTGGGATTTGGTGAGGAAGTGGCCGCGGAACCCGAGCATGTGCGCCCATTTCCGCAGGAACGCGAGGTCACCGTTGCCCCCGAGGTCCCACGCGGTGGTGATCATTCGGCGGTGGTGGGGGTGGACGTCGAGTGCGGCGATGGCGCGTTCGGAGCGAACGGGCCGGTCCGGGACTTCGCTGGTGGACGTGCCTTTGGTGGCGTACTTGGCGATGTAGCCGGCGAGGGCCCGGTCGGAGATCTCGCCGTCGTCTTCGAAGGCGGCAGTGTGGGCGGGGCGGATCGGTCGGACGTCGACCTGTTCGCCCCAGGTGAAGGTGTGCTGCCCGATCACTTTGTTGATCAGGTAGTGGCGGGTGAGGCGGGTGTGCGTGGCGGCGGCCCGGACGGCGCGCTCCAAGAGCCGGTTGTCGGCCCAGGCGGGGGCGGGGTCGTGGGGGCCTTCGGGGCCGTCGAGGCGGATGACGGCGTGGAAGTGGATGAGGCCGCGGCGCTGGTATTCGGCGACCTTCGCATACGACAGGCGGGCCAGGTCTGGGAAGTCCTTGGCGCGGTAGCCGGCGGCGGTGGCGATCTCGCGGCGCAGGCGGACGGTGAAGGCGTGCCAGAGGTCCCCGGCGTGGCCCTGCCACAGCACCGCCCCGCGGTAGTCGTAGCTCTCCGGATTCAAGGCGGTCCCGACGCGGGGGTCGGCATCGTGGTGGTATTCCCCGCAGGCGCAGGGGACGCGGCGGCCGGTGCGGGTGGTGCGGCGGGAGTGGACGGGGCCGAAGCTCGGGGCGGTCAACGTGACGAACAGCCGGGGCTTGTCGGCGACGGTCTCGGGGATCGACTTGCCGCCGGTCGTGCCGGCTCGGATGAGGTGGAAGGCGTCGGCGGCGTAGCGGTCGGAGCAGGCGGGGCAGACGGTTTCGCGGCGGTTGCCGCACGGGGCGTAGACGACGCCGGCGGTGCGGTCGACGATCCGGCCGGTGGCCCGGTCGGTGATGGTGCGATGTCCGGTCAGGTGGACCGGTTGGAGGCATCCGCCGGTGGCTTCGGCGCGGGCGCGGATGGCGCGGATGTCGGGGCGGGCGAGGTGGGTGGTGATGCGGGTAGCCAGTGAGGACCCGTCGTGCTCGGTGATCATGCTGGCCTCTATTCGTGCCGGCACCACGAGACCGGGCCACCCCGGTGTAGCTCGGTAGGGGTGGCCCGGTGAAGGTGCGGTGTCGTGCGGGGTTCGGTCAGGCGGTGACCGGGTGGTGGTTGACGGTGGCGTTCAGCTCGTCCACGAGGGCGGTGAGCATCGCCTCCGGCAGGGCGACCCGGGCGGACAGGTCGTCCGCGGTGACCTGGCGACCGGTCGCGTGGACGTCGGCGGTGGTGGCGGTGACGGTGTCGCGGATGCCGGCGGGGAGCTTCCCGAGCACCTTCCCCCGGACTGGACTCGTTCGAGCCTGAGCGGCCGGTTCAAGGGCGGCGGGCGCCGGTTCCGGCACCGTGGCGGGCGCGGGCGCGGGTGTGGTGGCAGGTTCGAGGGTGCGGCGCATGAGGAGCTTGACGACCACGAGGAACCCGAGGGCGGGCATGGCGGCCACGAGCCAGCCGGCGGGGCTTGGTTCGGCGAGGGCGACCTGGGCGGCCATCTGGACTCCGAGGGCCGCGACGAGGACGACGAGGGGGAAGGTGATGCGGCGGGTGGTGCCGCGGTGGTGGTCGCGGGCGACTTCGAAGCCGGCGACGATGGCGAGGCATTCGATGACCACGGCGTCGGCCCAGGCGAGCCAGCCGTGTTGTCCGTGGTGGATGGCCCAGTCGTGGGTGTGGGTGAAGCCGGCGGCCCCGCCGATGCCACCGAGTGCCACGGTGATCAGCACGCGCAGGGCCGCGGTCAGCTTGTCGATGGACATGACGGGGCGTCCTTTCTGGTGGTCAGTTGTGGCCGGTGCGGAAGCGTTCGGCGGTGCGGCGGTAGGTCCACATGTAGGCCTCGAACCACTTGGCGATCTCGTCGGCGAGGTGGGCGAGTTCGGGGTGGACGAACCACCATTCGCCGTCGCGCTTGGCGCGTTCGCGCTTGTGGAGGTCGAAGAACTCGTTCATCAGCGGGCGGACGTTCTTGGTGGCTGCCTCGAAGTCGTGATCCTTCATGACGGTCCTTTCCGGATGGTCAGGCCGCGGCCGGGATGGCCATGGCGGTGGCGAGGTGGGCGAGCAGGACGGTGCCGATGTGGCGGTACCTCCTTTCCGGATCGAGCGGGGTTGGGACACGCGGGCGCGTGTGGCACGGCGGAGATCTCGGCCGGCGGAGCGTCACGAGGACTCCACGCATGCCGGAAGGGGGCTACTTCGTCATGGCCAGGTCGTGAGCCGCGTTGGCCATCCGGCACATTTCCGCTGACGCCTCTTCGTAGATGTGGACCATCTGGTAGGCCACGTCGGAGAGCTGGAGCAGGACTTGACGATTGCGTGTGCCGTCCGGGTTGAACACTTTCGCGGCTAGCGCGTCAACCTCTTCCTGAAGTCGAGCGAGCCTGGTCAGGTTGACAGTGGCAACCTTCATCAGTGTGTTCCTTCGGGGGCGGTTTGGATGTAGCGGGCGTGGGCGTCCAGGGCGGCCGCCAGGTAGCGGGCGAAGGCCGGCGGCATGGAGATCTCCCAGGACTGGAGGCCGCGGCCGGGGATGGCGCGGGTGACGCGCAGCAGGACGTCGGTGGCGGTGCCGGATACCGCGGTGTTGTCCACGGTGGCCCGGCAGAACCGGACGCCGTCCAGCGAGCCGAGGGGGTAGATCCCGAGACCGTCTTCGAGTGTGGACACTGCGGAGTGCCAGACGTCGGCATCCGGCGGCGGGATCGGTGTGGGAGTGTCCATGGTGGTCACTCGTCGCGGGTGAAGTGGATGTACTGGTAGGAGTAGGCCCCGTCACCGCGGCGGATGGCCGCCCACTCCCGCCACAGCGCGCTGGAGAGCCCGAAGTAGGCCACGGCGATGATGACGGTGGCGATGGTGTGCCACAGCGGACCGGTCAGGAACACCGCTTGCGCGATGACAGCGAGCACGGCCAGGCCGGTGATCTTGAGCCAGGTGCCGAGAAACTTGAGCGTGATCATTTGGTCTGTCCTTTGCGGAGTTCGAGGGCGAGCCGGTACAGCTCGTCCGGGGTGACGGATTCGCGGGCGTTCTTGGCCAGTGCGACGTGCCGGCGGGCGGTGCCGTAGGTGATGGAGCTGTAGACGAGGAAGCGGACTCCGCACGGGCCGCGGCCGGTGAGGGTGATGCGCAGGTCTCCGCCGGGGGTGTGCCACCAGTCACCGGTGACACCGGTCAGCCGGTGGGTCCACACCAGCAGTGCCCCGAGGACGGCGACCGGTGCGGCGCGACGGACGTCCGGCTGGATCTCGACCGTGTGAGAGCTCGGGTTGAGGGAGAGGTAGCAGGGTTCGGGGGCGGGGGTGTCGCCGACGTAAGTGACGGCGACCGTGGCGAGCTTGGCGATCCCGGTCAGGGGAACGAGCGCAGCAGTCATGATCAGGTCCTTTCCGGACTAGGTCAGGCAGGGACGGCGTAGAGGGCGGGGCCGTCCTCGTCGGGGTGGTGCGGGGTGCACAGGGCCACGAGTTCGTCGATGTCCTCGTCGTCGCTGTAGCCGGCGCGGACCCGGATCGGCTGGCGGGACTTCTCCGACGTGCGATAGCCGATGCCCTCGCACCCGGTTTCGGGGATCTCGTCGGCCAGCCCGCCGCGTTCGCGGGCCCCTTCTCCGAGCACCGCGTCGACGTAGTTACTGGAGCCGATGCGCAGGCAGATTCGGCGGGTGAACAGGTCCCGGACGGGGACGATGTCCTTGGTGGGTTCCTGGACGTAGGCGATGACGGCGAAGCCGCAGGCCCGGCCTTGGGTGAGGATTTCGGCGAGGACCTTGTTGACGGCCATGATGGTGGCGCGGCGGCCGCCGAGGGCGGTGAGCATGGCGAGTTCGTCGATCATGAGGACTTCGAACGGGGTTTCGGTCGACGGGGTGAACTTGCGCTTGCCTTCGCTGCGCAGCAGTTCCTGCCGTTCCTTCATCGCGTCGCGGAACGCGTAGAGCAGCCCGAGGGTGGCGTCGATGTCCTCGGGGCCGTCGCCGTCCGGGTCGTATTCGACGTCCTCGTCGGCGGACGTGGCGTAGCGGTAGAACAGCGGGCGGCCGCGTTCGGTCTCCATCCCGCCCTTGGGGTCGATCGCCGACACCCGCACGATCCCGTCCCGGATGGCCGGTCCCATGGCCCGCAGCGGGTTCCACAGCAGTGATCCCTTGCCCGAGCCGGTGCCGCCGGCGATGAGCCAGTGCTGCCCGAGCAGGGGTTCGGTCCAGACCTGCCCGTACTCGGTGTCCCCCAGTTCGATCGCGGTGAGGTCGACCTCGTCGGCATCGCCGGGGATCTCCGCGGGCGCCACGACGTCGTCGAACGGGTTGCCGTGCACCAGCGTGATCGTCAGGACGCGGGGCTTGGTCTTCTCGATCGCGATCACGTCGGCCCCGAGCGCGGACGCGAGTTCTTCCTGGGCGTTGCGGAAGGTGGTCAGGGACTGGCCTTTGCGGATCACCACGCGCAGGATGTCGATCGACGGGGTGGGGGATTCGACCTTGGCTAGCCGCGGGACGAGCAGTTCGCCGGTGCGGCGGTGCTGGACGGTCAGTCCGCAGTGGTCCAGTGCATCACGCCAGGAGTGACCGATGTAGCGGGTCCAGCGGCGGCGGAACGCTCGGATCCGCGGCGAGGCGATTCGGGTGAAGCTGTCGGGGTGGGCGCGGTACCAGCCGGCCCCGGTGGCGAGCAGTCCGCCGGCGATGGTGCCGGTGGTGAGCGGTCCCAGCTCGATCAGGCTGGTGCTGATGGCGGCGGGGGTGGCCAGGGCGCCGGGGTGGCGGGCCAGCCACAGCGCGATCTTGGCTTCGGGTCGGGTCTTGTGGGCACCCGGGCGGGTGGTGGTCTTGGTGCGTGCCATGGGGTGGTCTCCGTGGTTCGGGGACGCCCGGGGCCGTGGCCCTCAGCACGCGTCTGGACGGTGGGGCCACGGCCCAACGACGTCCATGTGCGGTGTCACTTGGTGTTCAGGTAGTGGTGGTGGTCCTGCCGGGGTTAGCGGCGGCGGGCCTTCGGCTTGCGGCGGTCGGTGTCGAACAGCGGGCGGGCCGCCTCCACCGTGGTGACCATGGCGGCGACCTTGCGGGCCGCTTCGGTGTGCTCCTTGCTGAACCCGCCGAGCCGGTTGGGCAGGGCCGTCATGGCCTCGCGCATCTTCCGCATGGCCTTGCCCAGCTCGGTGAGCTTGGCGTCGATCTGGTGGGTGCTCACGTGTGTCTCCTTCGGACGATCGCGTACGGGGTCAGGGGCGCCAGCTACGGGCGATCAGCTCGGTCTTGCGCTTGGTCGCGGCGGTGCGCAACACGTCCAGCGCCGTGGACGCCGCGGTGGTGGCCGACTTGACTTCGGCCCTGCTCGGGACCTGCCAGCCCTCGAACCGCTCGCCGGTCACCTTGCCCTCGTTCAGGGCACGCACGAGCCTGCCGACCTCGTCGAAGATCACGCGGACCTGGTCGAGCGCGAACTCGAACTCGGTGTACTTCGCCTGGTTGTGGTTGTTGATCGCCTGGTTCGGCATCAGCTCACCTTTCGCTGGTTCGGGGTGGTCGGACGGGCCGCGAGGGACCGCCACTTCCGGGCCTTCAGCCTGGTGGCCTTCGGCACGAGGACCGAGTTGCCGGGGCCGGAGTGCCCGTGGCAGGTGTAGATGTGGGTGCCTCCCTTCGTCAGCCACTTCGAGTCGAGCAGTTGGTGGACCGCGTCCGCCTCGACCATGGGGGCGGTCTCGATCGTCTTGTTGGCGACCAGCCGGTAGACCCGCTCCGCCGAGCCGACCAGCACGTATCCGGTGTTTTCGGCAACGGCGAGCACCTTTTCGATCAAGTCCATGTCGTTCACCGGCGGCCGACCCGTCTCCACCGGAACGGTGGCGGTCAGCTCGTTGCCGAACAGGTCCAGGGGCTCACTCATTGGGACTCACGTCCCACACCAGGTCGTAGATCGTGCTCAGCTCCTTACGGAGTGCCTGAGCATCTGCAGCTATTCGACGTGCTCGCCCGCTGACGTCATCCCCAGCTCGCGGCACCGTGACAGCAGCGCGATCGAGGCATTTGATCACGCAACTCATGTACTCCCCGGCGTCGAAGTAGTCCATCAGAAGCCGCTCATGCTCGATTCCGCTCAACGACTCCCGGCTACTCATCGCGCAGCCCGGGTCCGGAGAACGGCGACCAGGCCGATCAACAGCGCCACAACCGCGGCGGCGGGCGCGGCCACGGCGAGACAACCGACCAGGGCCAGCCACAGCGGGTAAAACGTCAGGTTCGCAACATTCGACATTCGAGTCTCCTCACATTTGCCACTGAGCGCCGCAGACCCGGCAGGTCGCGATGCGAGTGGGGGACAGCCAGAAATCCGCGGAGCAAACGTGGTTGCCCATTACTTCCTCCGCTTCGGGCCATGCGGGTCGTACGAGGAAAGACCGTCGATCCGGAAAGCGTTCATGCTCGTTACTCCTTCGAACAGGGCGGGTCGCGCCCGCTGGAGAGGGTGTTCGTGCAGGTCACTCGGACAGGTGCAGCCACGGCCAGGCGCTGAGCTGGGCCGCGTAGAACTCGTCCTCGTCCATGGGTGTGCTCCGATTCGTCTGCGACGGATATGCCCGGCGACTTCCGGCGAAATGAGGCCGGAAATCACCGTCGCGTAGCCGTGGCAGGTGTGATTTGGGCATGGTTGGGCTCACTATGTATTTGTCAATCAACAGGGAATTGCGTGCCCGAACGGGCGGAAGCGGTGGTGCTAGCGGGTGGTGATCAGAGGAGCGGCTTCATGCCGGCCGCGCCCCAGGCGACACCCGAGACGGTCTCGCCCCGCTCGTTCTTGAACGAGTACGGCGTCACCCGCGGGTCGATCAGCTCCACCCGGGTCATCTCGTCCTCGGAGAAGCCCTCGCCCGGGTCGGAGTCCAGCGTCACGCGGATCTCCTCGCCCTTCTGGCCCTTGGCCTTCACCATCAGCGCCACCGTGTACTTGGTGACGCCGTCCCGGTCGGTCACCACAGTGTCGACGCCGTTCTCCTTGCGCGTCTTCATCTCCGGGTTTTCCGAGACGGTGAGCCGGTAGCCCGACAGGTTCACCGGGATGTTCTTCATGTCGACCTCCTGCTAGAGTTGGTGTACCAACTGAGTTGGTGCACCAACTATGACACGAGGCGGCAAGGGACGCAAGTGGTTGGCGCACCAACTTCCGGAAGAGAGGGTGCAAACCATGGCTGACCAGGCCTCCGGGCACATGTACGAGCGGATTGCCGCGGCCTTGCGGGACCAGATCTTGGCTCGAACTCTGGCGCCGGGTGCCCGTCTGCCTACTCGTGAAGAGTTGGCTGCCACCTTCGAGACCTCCGAAACCACCGTGCGCCAGGCTCTTGACCTCTTGGAGTCGGAGGGGCTGATCAACCGAGGGCGCGGTGCTGCCCCCTCCGTGCGCCTGTACGACCCCCTGATTCGGCGGGCGGAGCAGCACTACAAGTCCGACCCCGGCGCGCCGTTCGCCGACGAAGCAATCGCCACTGAGCGAGTGCCTCGCTACAGCCACGAGACGCGCCCTGACCGCGCTGGCCTCGAAACGGCCCACCGGCTCAAGATCGGCGTTGGCGACGACGTCATGCGAACTGACTATGTGTCGTATGCGAACGACGAACCGATGATGTTGGTGACCTCTTACGAGCCTCTGGCGATCACTCGTGGAACGCCGATCGAGAAGCCGGAGGAAGGTCCCCTGATGGGGGCCGGCATAGTCGATCGGTTCACTTCGATCGGCCTGCGGCCGACTGCCGTAGTTGAACGTCTTCACTCGCGTATGCCGCGGCCATCTGAGGTCGAAGCCCTCAGGCTCAAGCCGGGCATCCCTGTGATCGTGATTGTTCGGACTTCGTACGCCGGCGAAACGCCGATCGAGACCGCGGACCTCTTGCTGGCTGCACACCAGTACAAGCTGGAATACGTCACCAAGGTGGCTCCGCTCGCTGGGGAAGCGGGGAACGAGGTATAGCCAGTCCGACATGTCACCCAACGTGAAGGCCCTCGTCAGCTAGATGGGGGCCTTCCCTCGTGTGGCGGGCTGTGGATGAATGGAGATGACAATCAGCTTCACTACGGGAGGTCGCCATGTCGTTGACGGTTCCACCGGCACTACTCGAACAGGCACAGCAGGGGGCGATCAGCGAAGAGGACTTCCTTGCGTGCGTCCGGACGTCGCTGCCCTATGCCTGGTCGGTGGTCGCGGGGACCGCGGAGAAGCTAAACGCCAACGGTGGAACAGTCGAGATCAACGACGATGTTCCGCAGAACGACAAGGAGTGGGGCCAACTCTTCCGCATGATGGCGAGCGACTCGATCCGAGCCGCGATCGAACGAAAGTTCGGCGTGAGGCTAGCCTTCCAGAACTGTTGCAAGGTGGCGGCTTTCGCGCCGGACGCCACTGCCGCGTACGACGAATTCACTTCGATGCGGGCTCAGGTCCTCAATCAGAGGCCGGAACTCGTCGACTGCTAGCGTCGAGACCGGAACGCACCGTTGTCGTTGAGCAGGGCCAAACTCGCGGCGACGGCGCGTTCCCCTTTGCCCTGGCGGGGCCCTGGTGTTCAGAGTTTCCTTACTTGTTCAAGGCGGCCCCTCCGGGGCCGCTGAGCACGGTGTTTGACCCGCGGGCAAGCCCCGCCGGGGCGTGCGGGCTGGCGCCCGGTCCCCGGCGGTCGCCCGCGGAAAAGCAGCCCAGCGACCACCCGCCGGAGGGGCCGCAAACGTCACGACGAACAAGAGATGTCCTCGCCGGACGGGCAGGGCCTCCGGGATGGCCGAGTCGAGCGCGAAAGTCGCGTTCGTGTGTGCCTGTCGTCCATCCCATCAACCTCCCGAAGGGCTATCAAGCCGGTCAAGGGGGCAGTTTGGCGGTACGCTCGCCGGCGCGGGGTCGGTGCCCCCTTGACCGGCTTGATCGGGCTGGCGCCAGGCTGATGGGATGGACGAAGAGGCCCCCACTTGTAGGTAGAGACCAAGATCATTCGGCCGGTTTACTCCCGGAATTCAGTGATCATCAACGGCAAATGTCCACTAGCGACACTCGTTTGCATTTGCTAAACTTGCAGATGAAGACCAATAACGGTCAGTGTCCACAGGGGACGAAACTGACCGATGACTGAACCGTAGGTTCTGGGTTCGAGCCCCAGGCGGCCCACTACTATCATGCTTCTGACCTGCGGAAATGTCCGATTTGGTGATCTTTCTGCAGGTCAGGTGGATCTGTGTGGCCCGTTGTGTGTCCGCGGCCGTCGGCTCCGGTGAACGGGTTGGCCTGTGAGTGCACGTCGGCACCGGAGGTTCGATCTGGCGGCGGCGGTCGTTTTTGTTGCTGCTGCGGGGAAATCGTCGTCGTGACGATGGGCGGTCGGCGCCCTCTGGGTATGGTTCCGCGTCTGTGTTCGTCGGGCGTGGTGTGTCCGTGGGTGGTGGAGCGGTTCGGTACGGCGCGCGTAACGTCTTGAGCGCGATCTCCACCATGCCGCGCAGCCGGACCACGATCTCGGTGCGGTGGCGGTCGATGCGGGCCAGATCGTCGCTGAGGCTGTGCAGCCGCGGCTTGAGCGCGTGCTCCTCATCCCTGCGGGTGCCTTCCCGGGGGGCTCGCAGGAGCCGCACGGTCGGCGCTGCGTGCCGTGTTCGCTCGGTGCTGGTCGTCCTGCCAAGCGAACACGCGAAACCAGCTGGAGAGCCGGTAGCTCGATCAAGCGGTCGTGTTGCCGTGCGGGTTCGATGGGTTCGTGGCTTCGGAGGTAAGGGTGAAGCGCGGTGCCGCGCTCGAGTAGACCCGGACGTGGCCCCAGTCGCCGGCGATCTCGTAGTGATCGGCGTGGTGCTGGAGGCTGTCGATGTTGCCGAGGTCTTCTTCGCCGGTGGCGTCCCGGGAGGGTTGGGACGACCTAATGATCCATTCGATCTTCGTGGCGTCGGTGATGGTCAGCACGGCGTCGGCGTAGCAGTGCGCTTCGTCCGGTCGCGGGGCGTGGTAGCGCGGGTGGGCCGGGGTCAGTACGGCTTCCAGCCTGAACGACAGCGCGGTGGGTGTCTCGTCGATGGCGAGGACGAAGCTGTCTTCGAGGTAGACGTTGGCGAGGTCGGGGAAGTCGGTGTAGTTCGTCATGTGCTCACTGGTCCCAGGTGATCGGTGTGTGGTTTCCCAGGCTCTTCCTGGTGACCGGGTTGCCTTGCGGGTCGATGCGGACCCCGTCCTCATTGCGCAGCTCGACATGGGGATTCTCGCTGCCCGGGGCGCGGCCGCTGCCTTCCTTGAGCGTCATCCGGATGATGCCGTTGTCGTCGACGTACTTCGGCGGGCCGTTCGGCGTCTGCTGTTTCGTCCAGCCCTTGGACTCGGCGTAGCGGGCCAGATCGGATGCCTTCGGCGGTGTGCCCTGGTCGAAGTACTCGTGCAGGGCAGCCTTCACCGGCGGTAGTTTCGGCGCGGCCGGGTCGGGTTTCTCTCCTGCGCGGGTGCCTTTGAGCAGCTTGCCGGCTGCGCCGCCGATGAGCAGGCCGCCCACGATTTGGCCGGTGGCTCGGCCCGGGTGGTCGGCCCAGTCGTCCCAGGCGATGAGGTTCTTGCCGAAGTCCACGGGGTGAGTGACGTTGTTCCACGCCGCCGAGGCGATGTCGGTCAGCCCCTCGTGGTCGGGGTTGCCCGGGTCTCCGATGGCGTAGACGAGGTTCCACACGCCTTCGCCGAACCCCTTGAACGCGTTCCAGGCGCCTTCACCGAAGTCGGCGAAGAAGCCGCCGACGTCGTCGAGCCAGTCTGAGGCTGTGGGTGCGCCGCCGGCCTCGTCGGAAATGGTCTCCGCAGTCCGGTCCCCGGCCTCGGCGAGCTGCTGGCGGGCGCGGTTGAGCATGTCCAGCGCCGCCTGCCGGTCGGCCTTGCCGGGATCGGAGAACGGCGCGACCGTCACCCGCGTGGGATCGCCATTGGCTGTGTGCTGCTGGTTCTGGGCGTCGGCGTTGGTGACGTCGCGGTCATAGCGGGCCTTCGCGTCCGCCGTTGCGGCTTGGCCTCGGTTCCACAGCCGGATGGCGTCGCCGGCCTGACCTTGCGCCCAGCGCAGTGTCTGCGCGTACCCGTCGAGTGCTTCGGCGACCGCGTCGAACGAGTCGGAGGCGGCCAGCCATTTGGCAGGTTCGTAGCTGAACTTGTCATGGAACTTGGCCGCGGCCGGACCGGCCCATGAGCCCGTGTCGATCCGGCGGAGGCTGTCACCCGCCTGCCCGGTCCCCCGGGACCTGCCGTGCAGGACCCGGGCGTTCTCCTCGATCGCGGCCGGGTCGCCGGGGACCAGGGCGCGCGGATCGGCGGTCTCACCGAGTTCGGCCATCAGTCACCGATCGCCGCGGTGCCGGGATCCGCGGGCAGCTGCCGTGCGGCCGCCTCGTCAATCCCCCGGTAAGCGTCAGCGGCATGCGTGAGGCAATCGCCGATCACGCCGGCATCCTCGGTCAGCGTGTCCAGCCCCGCGCTCCACCGCGCGCAGAAGTCCGCCAGCGCGTTGTGGACCCCAGCATGACCGTAGAGTTCGGCGTCGCCGCACAGGCCGCGCAGCTCGAACGTCTCTTGGTCATGGACACTCTGAGTAATTCCTTTGCCCGCGTTGTCCAGTACGTCGACGTCGACGTGGAACCCTGGTCCGGCCACACTCACCCGGCGCCCTCCTCGCGCGTGACGCTGACCTCGTCGATGGACACGTCGTGCCCGGTGCGTTTCTGCTCGGCTCGGCGCCGTATCGCGGTGAGCGTCTTCGGCGGCACCATCCGGTCCGGGATCGGGAGCCGATGCTCGTCATCCGGATCGAGCATCACACCGATACCGATCGGTAGCTGGTCGAGAAGATCGGCGCCGGTGGTCGCATAGAAGTCGCAATCTCCGAAGTGCGCGGCGAGCCGCTGCGGTGTGGAGAACACGAACGTCCACCGGCCACGGCCGACGACGTCGACTGTCTCGACACCGGGGCGAGCAGGTCTTCGCCCGTAGACCGTCGCCCGAGCGAACACCGGATCGAACTCGTGAAGACCCCGCCGACCAGCCACCACATCCTGTGCGCATCTGGCCACAACGGGTTCACTTTTTGCTTCCGCGCCACCCCCTTTCGTGGCTATGAGTGTACTGCCTGCTGCGAACAGTGACATCGTGGTGAGCGGTGAGTCGGGCGCCGCCACGACCTCTGCACGGGTCTGTCTTGTGCCGTCGCCATTGCTGAACAGCTCTGCATCCCGGCGGCAGGGTGGTGGCGAGCCCCATGGGCGATGGACTTCGTAACACCGTTACAAGACGCCGGGGTTGAGAGGACACTCAGGTTCAGCGGTTCTTGAAGTACCGGAAGAGGTGCTTCTCGCGGATCGTGAACGTCGCGAGCACGGCTCCGGCCGGCGCCGCGCACGCGGCCGCCGCGGGACCGCGGACGTCGATCAAGTAGACGCCGAGCGGGTCCGCCGGGGCACCCGTGAGCACCCCGAAGACCAGCGCGCAGGCCGCCAGCAGCAATGCGCCTGCCGCCCAGGCCGCGGTCTCGAGCAGCACCGTGGCCAGCACGGCCCGCCGCGTTTCGCCGATGTGGAGCGCTCCCGCTATCTCCAGGCGCCGCAGGCGGATCGCGAGGAACCCGAGGAGCAGCCCGGCCAGCACGCAGCCGGGCAGTGCGTAGCGGGTCGGCCGCTGCTCGAACAGCGCCACGCCGTCGAACCTCGTTCCCCTGCTCGCGTTGAGGCGGCCGACGCTCACCGGGTCGGCCGTGCTCTTGTCCACCGTGATCGCGGAATACAGGAGCTGGTCCCGGGTTTCCGACAGCGGCCAGACGTCGGCCCAGCATTCGTCGTAGGTGCCCGTCGCGGCCTGCGGGAACAGCGCGGCGTAGTTCAGCCTGCTGTCGCGGCCGTCGTCCGGGAAGTCGTAGACCCCCGCGATGGTGACGGGGCCGGCGGTGGTCGGCAGCTGCTGTCCCGGTCGTACCCCGAGGGTCCGGGCCAGCCCCGCCGGGATCCACGCCCCGGCCGGTGCCGCGGCGGTCCCGCCGAGCAGCTCGATGAGCCCCGGAGTGACCGTGTAGGCCGGAATCGGGTTCGCGAGCATCGCCCGGAGCACGACCGCGTCGGTCTCCTTCAGCGCTCCCGCCGCCCGGACTCCGGACACTCCGGAGAGCCGTTCGCAGGCCGCGCCGTCGGTGGTCCGCTGGGCGACCAGGACGCGCACCGACGCCCCGGAGGTGACGAAGTCCGCGGCGTCGTGCTCGATGCCGATCACCGACCGTGCGTCGGAGATGGCGAGCCCGCCGGTGATCGCGGCGAGCAGGATGCCGAGCAGGAAGGCGCGGGTGGTGCCGCACGCGATGTTCCGGAACGCCTCCGAGCAGATCGAGCGGAGTTTCACCGGACCCCCTCGTGCAGGGCCGAAAGGTCGACGACGTGGGTACAGGCGGCCCGCGTCTGGGGATCGTGGGTGGCGATCACGACGATCGTCCCGTCCTGGGCGATCGCGCCCAGGGTCTCGTTGACCGTGGCGGCCGTGGTGATGTCGAGCTGGGCCGTCGGCTCGTCGACGAGCAGCAGGTCGGGCGCGGAACAGACCGCTCTGGCGAGCATGAGCCGTTGCGCCTCGCCGCCGGAGAGCGCGCGGAACGGCTTCTTCGCCGAGTCCGCCAGGTGGAAGCTCGCGAGCACCGCCATCGCCCTGGGCTCCGCCGTCCGCCGGGGCAGGCCGCGGGCGAGCAACGGCAGGCACACGTGGTCGACCACCGTGCGCCCCGGCACCCCGTACGGGTTCTGGAAAACCCAGCCGGTCCGGTCGACGCCCGTCATCTCGAGCGTGCCCTCGGCCGGCTTCACCCAGCCCGCGAGGATCGACAGGAGCGTCGACTTCCCCGATCCGGACGGTCCGCACAGGCCGGTGATCCGGCCGGGCCGCAGGTCGAGGTCGAGCCCGCTGAACAGTTGCGCCGTGCCGTCGAAGCGGTGCCCGAGGCCGGTTCCCCGCACCAGTTTCACGGTGCTCACCCGCACGACGCCGACGTGATGGCCGAGCCGAGCTCGACCGTGGTGATCGGCTCGGCCGCTTTCACCAGCGTGGCGCCGAGCCGGGAACCGACGATCTGTACTTTGTGGACAGTCCGGCCCGACTGGACGCAGGCCGAGTCACCGTCCACGGCGAACAACGCCCCCGGCGGGACCTTCAGTGCCGGCACGGGTTTCTTGAGAATCAGCGTGGCGGTCAGGTCGGCCGGTTTCTCGGCGTCCCCGAGTGCGCGGAACTCCGGCTTGGCGACGACTTCGCGGAGGAACTCGCCGTCCGTGGCGTTCCCGTCCGCGCCGAGCGGGCCCTGCACGCCGAAGACGTCGATGATCCGCTCACCCGGGGTCATGTTCTTCGGCTTGGCCTGCACGGCGACGGCGGTGAGCCGTGCGGGCACCTTCGCGAACGTCTGCCCGGGCGTGACGAACGCGCCCTGCACCAGTTCGCACGTTTCGGGCGCCACTGAGGGCGCGGACAGCCACAGCACCTGGCCGGCCACGAGGACGCCGTCCGGCTTGGCGATTCCCGCCGCCTTCTGCAGTTTCTTCACCGCGGCCACGGTTTTCGGACCGTACTTGCCGTCCGCCTCGATCTTGTGCCCGAGCCGGGCCAGCTCCCGCTGCAACGACTCGACGTCGTCGCCTTCGGTGTTCTCGGCGAGATCCCGGTACAGCGGCGCGGAAGTGGCGAGTGCGATCACCGGGGTTTCGTTGAGCCGCGCCACCACCTGGCCCGACTTCAGCGGGGTTCCCGGTGCGCACGCGGTCGACGTCACCCGCCCGCCCAGCCCGAGGATGAGCGGCGGGGCGGGCGAGGTGACCAGCGAGATCTTCACCGTGCGCTCGTCGGTGACGTCCTCGTGCCCGACCGGCACGGACGTGACCTCCTTCGCGGCTTGGAGCTCGTACGGCACACCAGCGGGCCGGAGCAGCGTCCCGGCGCTCGCACCCGCGCCGAGCAGCGTCGCCGCGGCGAGCACCGCGGTGCCCACGGATCGGCTCTTCACCAAGATCAGCTGCCTCCGTTCTTGCCGACCTCGACGGCCAACCCGCCCGCGTTGAGGCACTTCTTCGCCTCGGGGTTCGCCGGGTCGAAGTCGGTCACCTTCGTCATGTCGCCGCGGAGGTAGGTCATCAGCTTCTCGACGGTGTAGTCGGCCGGGACGAGACCGGCCTTGACCAGGCACCGCACCGCGACCTCGCGGGGGTCGGCGAGCAGGTCCGGGTTGTCCACCTGGGTGCGGAAGAGCGCTTCGATCCGGATGAGTCCCGCGTTGTCGGCGCAGTCCGTGGTGGTCTTCAGGTAGGCGTCGACGGACTTCTGGTCGGCCGGGATGTCCGTGGGCAGGACCTTGTAGATGCCGTTGGGCTGCTTCTGGTAGCCCTCCTTGACGCCCGCGTCCTGTGCGCAGCGGCGGTAGCGGTTGAAGGCCTCTTCGTAGTCGGCGGGGTCGATCTTGCCCGCCTCGATCGCCTTGTCCAGCGCCGCCCGTTCGAAGTCCGACTTCGCCCGTCCGCGCGCCTCCTTGAACTGCTCCACCAGCGGGAGCATCTTCTCACCGGGTCGCCGCGCCTGGGCGGGCTTGTGCTCCGCCCCGGCGGAACACCCGGCGACGGTGGCGAGCGTGACGGCCGCCGCGGCGGCCCAGAACTTGAGACCCTTCATCCCTGCCCCCGATTCCCCTTGTCAACGCACTGTCCATTCCGGACAGACGAGTGGGCCGTGACCCGGCGGCCACGGCCCACCGTCATCGGCTCACCGGAAGTAGTTGGCCGCGTAGAAGCTGGACGAGGTGCCGGCGTCGGCACGCGCCCACGAGTAACCGGTCCACCAGCCCGAGTCGGCGTACACGTTGCCGTGCTGCGCGTAGGAACGGCTCTCCCACGAGCAGTCCTCGGTGTGCGCCTCGGCGTACGAGTAGTCGGAACCGGCGTGGACGTAACCGGACTTGCAGGCCGCGGACGCGGTGCCGCCGGCGACCATGAGCCCCGCGGCCACCAGGCCGGCCGTGGCCAGCCCGACGCCCGCCCTGGTGGCGAGACGCTGCTTGAAGGTTGTCGACATCCCTTGCTCCTCTCGGAGGGCGCCTGACGCGGCGCCGTTACCCTGAAGAGGGGGATGGCCCGACTTCGCCTCGGGCCGTCCCCGCTCCGCAAGAAGCCTCGTGGATGCGGATAACCAGCGGCGTAATCGCCGTATAAGCTGCCATCAGTGGACATTTCGCTCACGATCTGTAATCGGATATGGGCGTGTTTCAGCCACCGATGCCGAACTGTTCCCGGAATTCAGCCGTGCGCCGGATCCTGCGGTTTTTCCCCGGGTAATGCGGCCCGGCCGATCCGGTACCGGACCTGCCCGGTGGTGTCCGCGGACACGCTGAGCACCGTCGTGCAGCCCGCGGGATTCCGGTCGCAGTCCGGGCCGGTGAGGTCGGTCCACCCGCGGCCCCTGCCCTGGAAGCCGGCCTCCAGGAGCTGGCCGACGAACCGCGGGGAAACCGGCACCAGCTCGATGCGCACGTCCTTGCCGACGGCCTGGAACGCTTCCGCGTACTCGGCGCTTTCGGCGAGCGGGTCCTTGATCTCCGCGACGTAGACGTCGCCGTGCAGGGCCACCGAGATCGCCGAGTTGGCGTACGAGGTCGACCCCGGCCCCGGCTGGAGCAGGCTCGTGCCGACCACGCCGGCCGCGGTCAGCACGACCACGGTGGCCGCCGTCGAAAGGATCCTCGGCACCACGGACCGCTTGAGCGGTACCACGTCCTCGGCCACGATCGACGCGAGCAGCGCGCGGGCTGCCGGGCCGCCCACCGCGCCGCGGAGCTGTTCGTCCCGTACGACGGCCGGCACCGCCGGGCGTTCGTCACTCATCCGGACCTCCCCGACATCGCGGGCGGCCCCGTCTTCAGGCCGGCCGCCGCGAGTGCCTGCGCGAGCCGCTTGCGCGCCCGGTGCAGGCGGATCCGGACGGCGTTTCGTGAGCACCCCAGCAGCGTGGCCAGCTCACCGTGGTCCAGGCCCTCCCAGGCGACGAGCGAGAGCAGTTCCCGCTCGTCGTCCGGCAGGGTCCGGAACACCCGGCTGACGTCGCTTTCGGCGGCCGCGTCCGCGGCCGGCCGGTACCGCGCGACGGCTTCGGCCGCCAGGGCGTCCGAAAGGTGCTGCCGCCGCACGGCGCCGCGGCGCTGGTTGGCGAGGACGTTGTGCGCGACGCGGTAGAGCCAGAGCCGTGCCTGGTCGCCGGGAGGGATGTCGTCGAACCGGCGCCAGGCGATGGTGAACGTCTCCGCCACCACGTCGGCGGCGTCTTCGGGGCAGTCACTGCGGCGCAGCGCGTAGCCGAGCAGGCGGTCGAACGTGGCGGTGTACACGGCCTCGAAGGCCGCCGTCCGTTCGTCCACGCCGTTGCCTCCTTCCGGTGTGCTCGGCCGGTGCGTCACCTACTTCATGTCCGGCCGGGCCGCCGCATTTCAGGGCAGCGAAGATTTCGCCCGGGATCCCGAGAAGAGCGCGATCAGCTCGCGCGCGCTGACGCCGCTCAGCACGCCCCGGTGGACCTGCTCGAGCAGCGGCGCGTCGAGGCCGGTCTCCTCGATCAGGTGACGGTGGGCCTGGCGATAGGTCTCGCCGGACGCCTCGACCCGCCTGCCGATCAACGTCTGCGCGGCCATCAGCTGGGCCCACGGCAGCTCCCGCGTCGGGTGCAGCAGGGTCAGCCCGCGCACGATCGGCAGGGCCTCCTCCGGACGGCCCAGCGTGAGGTAGGTGTCGACCAGCAGCTCTTCGGCCTGGAACCGGAGCTCTTCCAGGCCGACGGCGGCGACCTGCAGGTCGAGGACGTCCCGCACGCCGGGCAGCGCCTCGTGCCCGTGCCACAGGCCCAGCGCGGTTTCCAGGGTGCGCACGCTGTCCTGCGGACGGCCCGCGACGCGGAAGCCCCTGGCGACCTGCAGCAGGGCCTCGAACTGTTCGGTGTCGATCTGGATGTCGTCGGCCACGAGCCGGTAGCCGCCCTGGGCGTTCTCGATGGCTCGCCCGCCGAGCACCCCGCGCAACGTCCTGATGTGGTTGCGGATCATCTGGCCGGCGCTCTCCGGCGGCTCTTCGCTCCACATGCGCTTGACGAGCTGGTCGGCGGACAGGGGAACCTCGCGCGTCACGGCCAGCAAAGCGAGAACTTTTCGCAACTGAGCCGACAGACCGCGCCGCCACCCCATTGGCGTCTCGACGGCGATCGGACCCAGCAAACGGATCTTGATGGCATTTCTCATGCCATTCCCCCTTGAATCGCGCAGCTCGAAGATCGGAATCGTGCGCATCCCCCTTGTCGAGGATACGCAAACCGGCGGCACCTCGGGGAAGAGGAGACGAGGATGTCCCTCAGTTTCGATCCCGGGTCCGATCGGGTTATCGAATTTCGGATCACCGTTACTGCGTCCGGCGGATCGGCCTCAGCGGTCCAAGGCGACGACCTTCGAGTTCGGCCGCTCGGTGTTGCGCCGGGTCTTGGCCCAGCCGTTGCGGCGCCGGACCAACCGGAACGCCGCTCGCCACACCGTGATGTAGAACGTGTAGATGTAGCACGCGTAGCCGAGGCCGTAGACGATCCCGCGCAGCGGACCGGAACGGGGTTCGCAGTGCTTGCGGTACACCGGTCCCCAGATGAGGAACGGCAGCAGCCCGGCGATGCCGTACGCCAGGAGGTACTTCCACGCGCCGCCGGTGAACCAGGCCCAGACCGCCGCCGGATCTTCCACCGTCTGCAGGGCCAGCAGCACGAACGGGATCGGGTAGACCAGGCTGCCCAGCAACTGCATCCACGGCTGCGCGAGGTAGTAGAGCATCTCGGCGGCACCGAAGGTCGACAGGTTCGGCGACCGCCAGATCCGGCGGGCGTACCGGGCGCACTGCATGGTGCCCTGGCTCCAGCGGGTGCGCTGGGCGAGGAACCGCCGCATGCTGTACAGCCCCTCCTGGTCGACGTGCGTGTCGATGGTGAACCCCGTCTTCCAGCCCGCCGTCAGCAGGTGGACGCCGAGTTCGAAGTCCTCGAGCAGCGAGCCGCGCCACGGACGGCGTTGCGGCCCGGCTATCGAGTCCAATGCGGACAGCCGGGTGAACTGGCCGTTGCCGCCCATGGCGATCGTTCCGGTGTGCCCGCGGGACATCTGGATCGCCGCGATCGCGGTGCGGAACTCGAGGTCCTGCATGCGCACCAGGGCCCGGCCGAACTTGCGGCGGACCTTGTTGTCGCTGCGGGGCGCCGTGCCGCGGTTGCCCATCCGGACGTCGATCTGCACCGCGCCGACGGAGGGGTCGCCGAAGAGGTGAGCGGCCGTGCACACGTACATGCAGTTCCCGGCCGGGCGGCCGTCGGCGTCGACCACGACGACGATCGTGTTTCCGGCGTCGGCGTGACGTCCGGCCCACGCGCGCAGGGCGCGGTAGGCGGCGTTGAGCGCGTCGCTTTTTCCGGTGCGTGCGTGCGGACGACGTCGTTCCACGACGTGCAGCCGGGGGTCCCGCCGGTGCGGTGGGCCCTGCATCCGCCGCACGACTTCGAGGGTGCGGTCGTCGGAATGGTCGTCGATCACCCACACGTGCGCGGCCGCGAACCGGGTCCGCAGGTAACGGATCGTGTCGCCGATGACGAGTTCTTCGTCCCGGCACGGCACGAAGAAATGCCATTGGAAAAGCGTCGGATCACCCGGCCAGGTGGGACGGTGCCGCAGGTACGGCACGATGATCCCGCAGACGTAGAGGACGAACGCCGCGCTCATCACAATCGCGAACGCCTGAGCGCAGCTCAGCAAGAATGACAGACTCATTGCGTCGCTCCGTGGGTGGGGAACCGAGCCGCGTCGGGGAAGCAGCCCTTTGATGAGGTGTGTCCGCCGCAGAATAATGCCGTCGCTCTTCGGCGCCCTGGGCGGGGTTGATCACTCGTTCAGGGGTCCGTTGTTCGGGGTGCCGTTCGCGAACTCCGTGATCAGCGAGGGTCGGGAAACCCTGTCGGACGACTCAAACCCCACGATCAGGTGTTGTTTTGGCGCGCCGTTTGCTCTATTTCTCGCGCTGCGGATAGTGTCTCGATCGATTCATTCGGGTTCTGCGGTGCAGCGTGCGTCGGGTATGTCGACGCGCGCCACGCGGTCTTGCCAAAAACGGAGAACGAAACGTGTATCGGCCTGGAATCGGTGGCGTCGTCGGGGGCAGCGGGATTCTCGCGTCGACCGGAGCGAACTTGACGTGGTGGATCGTCTTCGGCGTCGTCAGCCTCGTCGTCGGCGTGGTTCTCGTGCGGGTCACCCAGCGCCGCCGGCGGAGCGGCAACGCCTGACCTGTCGCCGCCCGAACCGCGACTCCCCGCGCGAGTCCACTGTGGACGACGCGCTCACAGCTGCTTTCCGACCCCCGTTCCCGGTAGAAGCCGGGAGAATACAAAGGAGAAACAGGCAATGCACCCTTGGGCCAAGCGCGGGCTCCAGTCCGCGATGTTGGCCGGCGGTCTGATGATGCTGGGCACCGGCATCGCGTCCGCCGAGGAGCAGGTCAACCCCGACCTGGCTCCGTCGCCGTTGGACGGTGGCGCCAGCGTGCCGATCCAGATCCGCAAGATCAACCTCGGCACCCCGGCCGGGGAGTCGCCGCTGCCGCTCGACGTCGACAACGAGGTCAGCACCGGTACGGTGCTGCACGACTCGAGCAAGCCGCTCGGTGGCCTGCTGCTGAACAACGTCGTCAAGCCCGACGTGTCGGCTCCGGTCCAGATCACGGGCTGGGCGCTCGGCGCGGGCGGCGACTCGCACGTGGTGAACGACTCGGAGCAGGTCCACAAGCAGGGCGGCCCGATCACCACCACGGGTGAGGGCAAGCCGCTCGCCGGCAACGTCGTCACCGCGCCGGTGACGGCCCCGATCGGGGTCAACAACCTCGCGTTCGGCACGCTGTCCAACGCGACGGTGGACGGCTTCGCCAACCAGGACAGCACGGTCGGCGGCCCGGTCACCACCAACGGCGACAACGGCGTCGTCTCCGGCACCATCGCGGCGGTCCAGGGTGCGCTGCCGATCGGGGTCAACAACACCGCCGCCGGCTGGGGCGGCACCGGAACGGTCAACACCACCACGACCCAGGGCGCCCACTCGCCCGGTCAGCTGACCACCAGCGGCAAGGACGGCGTCGCCTCCGGCACCGTCGCCGGTGTTCCGGTCGCGGTGGCCCCGCAGGTCGACGGCACCGCCGCCGCCTGGGGTGGCAAGGCCACCGCGAACACGGTCAACACGGTTCTCGCGGAGGCCGGCACGACCGAATCCGACCTGCGGGGCGTCCCCGAGCAGCAGCCGTACGCGACGACGTTCGGCGACGGCTCGCTGGCCAGTGGCACCGCGCTCACCCCGGAGGTGGCGGGCCCGGTCGCGGTGAACGGCACCTCGGGTCCCTGGGGCGGCCTCACCCACGCCGACTCCGTGAACAACCTCAACGCGAATACCGGCGGTGGCATCGTCACCGACGGCGTCAAGTCCGTCGCCGGCGGCACGGCCGCCGAGGCCCCGGTGGCCCTCCCGGTGACCGTGCTCGGCACCGCGGGCGCGTGGGGCGGCGAGGCTTTCGCGACCTCCGAGAACAACGTCGGCTCGGTCGCCGGTGGCGAGGTCGTCACCAACGGTGCCGACGCGCTCGGCGCCGGCAGCGTCGTCCACCCGCAGGTGGCCGGCCCGGTCGAGGTCGACTGCACCACCGGCCCGTGGGGCGGCATCACCGGCACCGACTGCGCCAACGACTTCAGCGCGAAGGCGGGTGGCGGCGACAAGACCAGCGGCGACCACTCGGTCGGCAGCGGCACCGTCGCCGACGCCCCGGTCGCGCTGCCGGCGACCGGCAACCACAACTCCGCCGCGTGGGGCGGTCTCGCCGACGCGACCGGCACCAGCTTCATCGACTCGACGGCGGGCGGTGACGTCTACACCGGCGGCAACGGCTCGGTCGCCGGCGGCACGATCGCGCACCCGCAGGTGGCCGAGCCCGTCGTGGCGTCCTGCAACACCGGCGCCTGGGGCGGCATCACCTCCACGCACTGCACGCACGAGGACACCGCGCACGCCGGTGGCGGCAACGTGACCAACGGCGACGCCTCGATCGTCGGCGGCACCGTCGCGGACGTGCCCGCCACGCTCCCGGCCCAGGTCTGCGGCACCGCGGGCGACTGGGGCGGCATCTCCACCGCCGAGTGCTACACCACCGTCGACTCGGTGGTGGGCGGCAACACCTACGACCACGGCGACAACTCCGTGGGCGGCGGCAACATCGTCGGCCCGTCGCTGGCCGGCGACGCCGACGTCATCTGCAACGCCGGTGCGTGGGGCGGCATCCCGACCTCGTCGTGCTCCAACGCCGAGAACGTGGTCGCGGGTGGCTTCCAGGGCACCTCGGGCAACAACGCCGTCGCGGCGGGCAACCTCGTCGACGCGCCGCTGGCGACGCCGGTCGAGGTGCTCAACGGCGCCTACGCGTGGGGCGGCATCCCGACCTCGACGATGACCGAGCACAAGTGCCTCACCTCGGGCGGGGACAACAACACCGACGACGACGGCGGTGTGGTCTCCAGCAACATCGTCACCGCGCCGGAAGCCATCGGCGCCCAGGTGATGAACATCGCCGGTGCGTGGGGCGGCAACCCGACCAGCCACGGCGACTTCATCACCCACGTCCACGCGGGCGGTGCCGACTCCGCGACCGGCAAGGGCGGCGCGGTCGCCGGCAACATCGTCGACCAGGCCAGCTCGCTGCCGGTGCAGGTCAACACGATCGGTGCCACGTGGGGCGGCCAGGCCGAGGCGATCGGCACCAACGACACCGAGTTCCACTCCGGCGGCCCGAACTACGCCAACGGTGACCTCGGTGCGATCACCGGCAACGACGTCGAGGCGCCGATCGGTGGCGCGGGCCAGGTCAGCAGCTGGGCGGCGTCCTGGATCGGTGGCGCGGTCGCCGACGCGGACAACGACGTCACCTCGCACGCGGGTGGCCCGACGTTCACCTCCGGCAAGGGCGGCGAGATCGCGGGCGACGCGGTCGCGGCGCCGATCCAGCCGTTCGTCCAGGCCACCGGTCAGTCGATCTCGCTGATGGCCAACACGGTCAACCACACCGAGAACACCGACGACCTCGTGTCCGGTGGCCCGATCACGACCGACGGCACCGGTGGCGCGCTCGCGGGCGACATCGTCTCGGCGGACCCGCAGGCCATGCCGCAGGTCTACGGCCTGGGCATCTCCGCCATCGGGTCCGCGACCAACGACGTCCACAACGACCTGACCGCGACCGACGGCGGCGACGAGACCACGATGGGCACCGGTGCCCTCAGCGGTGCGCTGCTCGACGTCCCGGTCGCGGCCGACCCCGAGGTGTTCCGCTGGGGCGTCGGCGTGCTGTCGCACGTGAACAACCACGTCGACAGCACGGTGGACAGCCACGTCAGCGGCACGCCGACGGCGAAGCCGGCGGTGCAGATCCCGGTGGGCCTGGTGCCGCAGGTGAAGAACGTGACGATCCCGGTCCTGGCCGAGGTGCTCAACACGGGCACCGACACGACCGACGTCATGGTCGGGCGGACCGAGGCCGCGCAGATCCCGGTGGAGCTCGACCTGTCCGGCGCGCTCGGTGGCGTGTCGCCGCTGGCGCGTGACGACATGTCCCGGGCCGACACGCCGGGTCTCGGCTCCGACGGCCTCGGCGGCGGGATGGAGCTGCTCGGCAAGGGGACCGGCGGCGCTGCCGGTCAGGTCGCCGAGGGCCTGGGTTCGGCGACGGGCAAGCTCGGCACGCTGCCGGCCACCGTGGCCAGTGCCACCGGGCACGAGTCGCGCAGCGACAGCCCGTCGGTGCCCTCGCTGCCCACGCCGTCGCTGCCGTCGCTCCCCGCGGTGTCGGGCCTGACCGGTGGCGGCCTGCTGCCGCAGGTCAAGCCGCCGCACGTCGGCGTGCCGGGTGTGCCCAGCGAGTCGCGGGCGGACCTGCCGGTGGTTCCGCTGGTGTCGGGCGCGGCGGGCAGCGCCCTGCTGTCGCCGGTGAAGGAGCCGCGCATCTCGGCGCTGGGCCTGCCGCTTCGGTAGTGATCGGCTTCGGCTGAACGGAAGGGGCCCTGGAGCGAACCGCTCCAGGGCCCCTTCGCCGTTAGGGTGACGGCATGGACGCGACCAGATGGCTCATCGTTCTCCGGCACGCCAAGTCGGACTGGTCGGACGACCTCCCGGACCACGAGCGTCCCCTCGCGCCGCGCGGCATCCGTGCCGCACCCAAGCTCGGCCGGTGGCTCGTCGAAACCGGGCACGTTCCCGAGCTGGTCGTCTGTTCCACGGCCCGCCGGACCAGGGAAACCTGGCAGCGCGTCAGCGGCGAACTCCCCGCGAAGCCGCCCGTCGAGTACGACGAAGACCTCTACGGCGCCGACGTCGGCGAGTTCCTGGCCGCCGCCGGCCGGACGGCTCCCGACGTCACCACGCTCGCGCTCGTCGGGCACGAGCCCGGTGTCAGCGATCTGACGCTGCACCTCGCCGGGTTCGGCGACGACACGCGTGAGGTCCAGACCAAGTTCCCCACTGGCGCGGCGGCCGTGCTCGCCACCACCGATCCGTGGGACGCGTTGACGACCGCCCGGCTCGTCGCCTTCTTCCGGCCGCGAGACGTCTGACCTTCCGCGGCCTCGCCGGCAGAGGTCTGGACCTTGCCCGCAGGCGATTCACATGCGTACTCTCCATTCACTCACAGGTCTGATGTTCATATTTGTGAATGGAGCGGACATGGTTTTCCGCCACACCGTCGTGGCCGCGCTTGCCGCGCTCGGCCTTGTCACCTCGTTCGCCGCGCCCGCGGAGGCCGCGCCGCGACTCGCGGGCTGCGCCGTCCCGGTCCTCGGGCCGGTGTGCGCGCCCGAAACCGCCGTCCTCGACGGCAAGCAGCTGCTGCGGACGAAGTTCGCCGCGCTCGTCGGCGAAAAGACGGCACGCACAGCGCTGAACAACCTGCTCACCGCGGCGAAGACCGACCTCACCGCGGGACCGTGGAGCGTCACCTCGAAGAAGCAGGTCCCACCCAGCGGCGACAAGCACGACTACCTCAGCCTCGCGCCCTACTGGTGGCCGACCACGCAGCCGACCGCGGAAAACCCGTGGGGCTGCCCGTTCGTGCAACGCGACGGCCAGCGCAACCCGATCGTCGACGAGATCACCGACCACGCCTACCGCGGCGAGGCGTTCGCCGCGATCTACCGGCTCGCGCTGGCCTGGTACTACACCGGCGACGCGCGGTACGCCCGGCGCGCGGCGCTCGACCTGCGCACGTGGTTCCTCGACGCGGCCACGAAGATGAACCCGAACATGAACTTCGCCCAGGGCATCCCGTGCAAGGTCGACGGCCGCGGCATCGGCATCATCGAGTTCTCGTACACGCTCACCCAGGTCGTCGACGCGACCGCGATCCTCGCCACCGGCGCGCCCGGCTGGACGAAGACCGACCAGGCCGGCATGACCGGCTGGTACACGCAGTTCCTGGACTGGCTGCGGACCAGCAAGAACGGCACCGACGAGGCCAAGGCCCAGAACAACCACGGCAGCTTCTACGACATGCTCGTCGCCGCGCTCGCCCTCGGCACCGGGCAGCGTGACCTGGCCGCGGCCATCGCGCGGGACGCCGGCCCGAAGCGGATCGCGCCGCAGATCCAGGCCGACGGCTTCCAGCCGGCGGAGGCGAGCCGGACCCGCAGCTGGCACTACTCCAACTTCAACCTGGTCGCGCTGACCCGGCTCGCCCAGATCGGCAGGCACGTCGGCGTCGACCTGTGGCACTACACCGCACCCAGCGGCGCCACGCTGTTCGCCGCCGCCGACTTCCTGATCCCGGGCGCCACGCAGGGGCAGGCCGTGTGGCCGTACCCGGAGCTGGACTTCCGGCCGTACGCGGCACTGGACGTCCTGCACGCGGCGGCCGACGCGGGTGATCGCGTCGCGCGGGCGGCCTTGCCGCGGGTGCCGGTGGAGCCCGGTGGAGACCTCTATCCGGTCCGGCCGGCGGCGGAACAGCTCGACGACATTTCCACGTCCTGACTGGGGAAAGGGCCCGGCCATTCGCGGCCGGGCCCTTTCTTGGGCGGAATCAGACGCCCGCCACCTGCGAAATCCAGCTGCGATAACGCGTGATGTTCGTGTAGGCGGTGTTGTTCGACCGGTCGCTGGTCGACGCGACGCCGACCTGGCGCCCGGAGGCGAACATCGGGCCGCCGGAGTCGCCGCCGGCGGTGATGCCGTTGACGCGGTTCGCGCACACCGCGACGCCGCCGGTGTAGTCGCTGCAGCCGATCGAGTTCACCCGCACCGTCGCGACCTTGAGGTACCGCGACTGGCAGTTGATCTCGGAGCCGCACTGGCTGGTCGCGCCCCAGCCGTAGACCGAGACGTTCTGGCCGACCGAGACGTCACCGACGCTGCCGAGCGGGGAGTAGGTGGCGCTCACCGAGGTGGTGAGCCGGACGATCGCCAGGTCGGCGGAGCCCGGGTAGCGCGTGATGGTGGAGCCGGTGGCCACTGTGCCGCCGCTGGTCTGGTCCAGGCTGCCGATCCGGAACGTGTAGGTCCCGGAGCTGCTGACGCAGTGCTTGGCGGTGAGGATGTACTGCGGCGCGATGATCGTCGCGGTGCAGTTCTGCTGGCCGTTCACGAACAGCCGGGCCGCCCAGGGGCCGCTCGTGGCGGTGCTGCCGCCGATGATCGACGGCTGGGCCGTGCTGTCGGCGGCCGCGGGGCCGGCGAGACCGACGACGGCCACTGCGGTGCTCGCGGCCAGCAGGACGAATTTGCCGAATTTCACGCTTGCTCCTTCGGTGCGGAGAGCCCGCACGGGAAAGACCGGTGGGGACCGAACGAGAAGAGTGTCCGAGTTTTCGGCGAATGTCCGGAACCGACGAAAGTCGCCGGTCGAATCCGTATTTATTTCCGCAGGAGGGGTACGTGCAGTTTCCCGTACTGTTCCGGCGCTCTGGCGGCGACGCTCAGGCCGCGACCTTCGCGGGGGCCGTCTTCCGCAGCCAGTACAGCCCGATCACCGGCAGGACGAGCGGGATGAACAGGTAACCCTCGCCGTAGACCGACCAGACGGTCGGGTGCCGGAAAGCGGCGGCGTCGACGAGGCTCAGCGTGCCGATGGTCAGCACGCCCAGCAGTTCGATCGAACAGGCCGTGAGGGCGACACGCCACCAGCCGTCACCGCGGCGGGCCAGCGCGATCGTCGCGACGATGTAGACGACCGCGGCGAACGCCGAGAGCAGGTAGGCGAGCGGGGCTTCGTGGAACTTCGTGCTGATCTGGACGCCCGCCCGCGACGTCGCAGCCAGCGCGAAGATCGCGTACACGGCGACGAGCACGCGCCCCGGGCCGCTGGCCGTCCTACGCTGTTGCTCCACTCCACACCTCGTTCAGTCGCAGCACCATCACCGGGATGGCCAGGCAGGCGATGCCGAGCACGACCGTGCTCGACCGGCTCCGCTCGGCCAGCGCCCAGGCGGCGCCGACGGGCAGCACGACCAGGCAGCCGATCAGGTAGGCCAGGTAGGTGGCCAGGCTGCCCGGGCGGTCGCCGCCGGCGAGCAGCACGATCCCGATCACCAGCTGGACGACCAGCAGCAGCTCGACGCCGCCGAGCGCGATCAGGAGCGGGTTGTCCGGCAACCGGTTGCGAGCCGACTGGATGAAGGCCCAGAGCGCGACGAGCGTGGCAGCCACGGCGACCGTCACGGCGAATCCGAAGACCACCCGTTCCTCCTTCCGGTCCGCCGGGCGTCAACTTACTCCGTGGTACCGGTGGGTCCGCCGCCCGAGGGGCGGGACGTGGCGGTCTTCACATGTTCCCCGTCCATCGGGAAAATCGATCACGATCGGTCTTGATGGCATTCTGCCAATTCGATGGTTTATTCTTGTGCGATCCCGGTGTGGACCTGGGGATTGATGGAAAAAGCTTCGTGTTACACCACGACCGAGTGGATGCCTGCTCCGGAAAAATCACCCTGCGTTCGGCTACTGAGTGGTAAGCGGCCTTTTCGACTACCTCGGATAGCCCAGTTGAACCCCCGGGTTGGCGGATTGGCCCGGGGCGGTTCGGCGTGGGGGAATATTCCTCGTCCCGGGGCCGCGGCGCACCGGGGGATCGCACGGAGGGGTATCCCGGATGGACCTGCGCTACGAAGCATTCTGCTTCGCCGACCCGTTGTTCTACGACGAACAACAAGAAATCGGCGCGCCGGTCGACGACTTCGCCGCAGAGCTGCCGCCACCGGGTGCGGGCTGGGTCACCGCCGATCGCGGGATCTGGCGGATGCTCCACCCGGAGGGCCGCGTTCTGCCTGGTCAGGGCTGGAAGATCCACGTTTCCGCAAGCCTGGACAACGCCCGGCGGGTGCTGGCGCAGGTGCACGAGTACTGCGTCGAACACCGGATTCCCTACAAGCACCTCCGCTCGGTGCTGACCCTGCTCGCGCGGAATTCGAAATACGCCCCCCGCGACGGCAGTGCCAAGCTGGTCACCATTTATCCGCCTGACGACGCCGAACTCGAGCGGGTTCTCGAAGACCTGTCGACGCGTCTCGAAGGCGAGCACGGCGCGTATATCCTGAGCGACCTGCGATACGGCGACGGACCACTCTACGTCCGATACGGCGGATTCGCCGAGCAGTGGGTCGAACACGACGGCAACCGCGTCCTGGCGATCCGCAAGCCGGACGGAAGGCTGGTGCCCGACAAGCGCGAACCGAAGTTCTCCGTGCCCGATTGGGTGAAGATTCCGGCTTGTTTGCGGAGCAGCATCGCCGCGCGCAAAGGTGGTGACCCGGCTCAGTTCCCCTATCGGGTGACGAGTTCCCTGCACTTCTCGAACGGTGGCGGCGTGTACCTGGCCGACCCCAAGGCAGGCGGTGCCCAGGTCGTTCTCAAGGAGGCCCGCCCGTACGCCGGTCTCGACAGGGCGGGCGTCGACGCCGTCGAACGGCTGCGCCGCGAACACGAGGTACTCGAGCGGCTGGCCGGTGTTCCCGGCGTGCCGCGCGCCATCGAGCGGTTCACCGTCTGGGAGCACCACTACCTGGCCATGGAGTACATGCCGGGCCACTCGCTGGGCAACTGGCTGGCCCGCAACTACCCGCTGACCCGGCGTGGCATGACGGACGCCGACCTCGCCGCCTACACCCGCCGCGCGCTGGACATCGTCGCCGGCGTCGAGCGGACGATCGAGGCGATCCACGCCCGTGGCGTCGTCTTCGGCGACCTCCACCCGTTGAACATCCTGATCGACGAGGACCAGGACGGCCGGATCTCCCTGATCGACTTCGAGATGGCGTTCGACGCGGAGTCGGGCGACCGCCCGGCACTGGGCGCCCCGGGCTTCCGCGCCCCGGCCGACCGCACCGGTTTCGAGATCGACGAGCACGCGGTCGCGGCACTGCGGCTGTGGCTGTTCCTGCCGCTCTCCCCGCTGATGGAGCTCGCCCCGGCGAAGCTGCGCGGCATCGCCGACTTCGTCGAGCGCCGGTTCGCGCTGCCCGAGGGGTACGCCGACGCCGCAGTCGCGGTGCTGACCTCGCGTGAAGCCCCCGCGGAGCCGGCCCCGGCCCACACCGAGCTCGACGAGGAAGAACCGGACTGGCAGCTGGTCCGCAAGCAGATCGCCGAGGCAATCCTGGCCAGCGCGACGCCCGAACGCCGGGACCGGCTGTTCCCCGGAGACATCGAGCAGTTCCGGGTCGGGGGCGCCTGCTTCGGCGTCGGCGCCGCGGGCGTGCTGCACGCCCTCGACGTCATCGGCGTCGGCCGGTTCCCCCAGCACGAGCGCTGGCTGATCGAGTCCGTCCGTCGTGACCCGCCAACCCGGCCCGGTTTCTACGACGGTAGCTACGGCATCGCCTACGTCCTGGAGAACCTCGGGCACCACGACGAAGCGAGCAAGCTGCTGGCATCGTCCGCGCAGCTCGTCGAGCAGACGACCGACCACGCCCTGGAGAGCGGACTCGCCGGCATCGGGCTGACGATGCTGCACTTCGCGACGGTCCGCCAGGACAACGAGTTCGGCCGCCAGGCCCTGACCACCGCGGTCCGGCTGGCCGAAGCGATGGACACCGCGGCACCGCCCGGGAACTTCGCTCGCGCAGGCCTGCTGTCCGGCTGGTCCGGGCCCGCGCTGCTGTTCATCCGGCTCTTCGAGCGAACCGGCGAGCCGGCCTGGCTCTCGTTCGCCGACCAAGCGCTCTGCCGCGACCTCGAAGAATGCGTCCAGGCCGACGACGGCTCACTACAGGTCCGCGACGGCGCGACCCGCACGTTGCCCTACGCCGGCATCGGCAGCGCCGGGATCCTCCTCGTCGCCGAGCAGCTGGCGCGCCACCGCCCGGACGCCGAAGCCTGCGAGAGCCTCCCCGGTCTCCGCGAGTCATGCCGCGGCGAGTTCGTCATCCACCCCGGCCTGCTCTACGGCCGGTGCGGCCTGGCGGTCGCCCTCGGCACGAACCCCGCCCCCGAGCGCCCGATCCGCACGGCGATCGACCGCCACCTGGCCCGGCTCGCCTGGTACGCGGTGCCGTACAAGGGCGGCCTCGCCTTCCCGGGCAACCAGCTGCTGAGACTGTCGATGGACGTCAAGACCGGCAGCGCGGGGATCCTCCTCGCCCTCGCCGCCCTCCTGGACGGCAAGGAGGTGCTGCCCTTCCTGGGTGGCACGCCGTCCCTCCAGACCACCGGTCGCTGACCGGCGGATCCGAAGAAATCGAACGAAGGGACACCGATGGAACTCGTTCTGGAGCTGCAGGCGATGGAGACCCCCGAGGTGCTCGACGGCGGCCACGGCGGTGGCGGCTGCGGCGCGTCGAACCTGAGCCTGCTCGCCGGCTGCGCCCACAGCACCCTCAGCCTGTTGACCTGCTTCTGATCTCCCGGATCGTCGGCAAGTAGTCCGAGGGGAGTGGTGCGGGAGCGGCACAGGCCAAGTGCGCCGCTCCCGCACCTTCATTTTGGCTCCGGCACCGCCTCGGCGGTACCTCGTCCGAAGGAGTGAGATGCGCGGGCCCGCCGATCGGCTGCTGGGCAGGGTGGCCGGCTTGGATCGCCTCCGGCTGGCCGCCGTCGTGACGGCCGCACTGGTCGCCACCGCGGCCGGCCTGCTCCTTCCCGGCGCGCTCGCGGCCGCGGTGGACGCCGTGGTCGCGAGCCGACCGAGCGGACGCGAAGTCTCCTGGCTGCTGCTCGTCGGCGGCGCCGAGATCGCCGCCGACGTCGTGGGCGGGATCCTGACCACCCGCGTGACCGCGAAGGCATCCGCCTGGTTACGTCGCACGGTTTTCGGCAAGCTCCTGGCGCTGGGTACTCACTCGCGTTTCGCCGAAGGCGACGCGATCAGCCGCCTCACCGGCGACTGCACCGGAGCCGGCGGCATCGTCACGATCATCATCCAGTGCGGCTCGACGCTGGTGATCTCATCCGGGGCCGTCGCCCTGCTCGCTCTGCTGGACTGGCGGCTGGCGCTGGTGTTCCTGGGCAGCATCCCGTTCGCCTTGCTGCTGGCCCGCAGCCACCTCCGCCGCACCGCCGACGACGTCCTCACCTACCAGCGGGTTTCGGGCGAAATCGCGGCCAGGATGGTCGACGCGGTCGCCGGCCTCCGCACGATCGCCGCATCCGGCACGGCCGAACGCGAAGCCGAGCGAGTCCTGCGCCCGCTGCCAAAGCTGACGCTCGCCGGCCACGGCTTGTGGCGCACCCAAGCCCGGATGGTCTGGCGCGCGGGCCTGCTGACGCCGGCGGTCGAGCTGTCGGTGCTGGCCGCGGCCGGCTTCGGCGTCCTCGAGGGACGGCTGAGCGTCGGCGATGTCGTCGCCACCCTCGGCTACGTCGCGCTCGGCCTCGGCCTGGTCACCCAGATTCCGCTGCTCACGATGTTGTCCCGGGCGCGTGGCTGCGCCGAACGGCTCGCCGAGGTGCTCAACACGCCCGAACCCGTGCCCGGCAAGCTCCCGCTCCTGCCGGGCGACGGCACAGTCGAGCTCCGCAACGTCGGCATCACCGGCGCGCTGGCGGAGATCGACCTGCGCATCGACAGCGGTGCGTTCGTCGCGGTCATCGGTCGGTCCGGCGCCGGAAAGTCCGCACTGGCCGGCGTACTGGGCGGCCTGATCGCGCCCGACGAGGGCCAGGTTCTCCTCGACGGGCGTCCGCTCGACCAGATCCGTCCTGAAGAACTGCGCACGGTCTTCGGCTACGCCTTCGAACGCCCCGCCCTGCTCGGTGCGACGGTAGCCGAAGCAGTCGGCTACGGCTCATGGGCCGGCGAATCCGCTGTCCGGAGGGCATGCCAGACCGCTCAGGTCGACGAAGTCATCG
Organism: Amycolatopsis sp. NPDC021455; assembly: GCF_040640995.1. Lineage (NCBI taxonomy): Bacteria > Bacillati > Actinomycetota > Actinomycetes > Pseudonocardiales > Pseudonocardiaceae > Amycolatopsis > Amycolatopsis sp. NPDC021455. The sequence continues at coordinate 111,495 of NZ_JBFACT010000001.1, forward strand.
TCCGGCTGCCCGAGGGCTACCGCACGGCGTTGACCGAGACGCCGCTTTCAGGCGGAGAAGCCCAGCGGCTCGGCCTCGCCCGGGCGATCGCGCGCAACCCGCGCGTCCTGATCTTCGACGACGCCACGGCCAGCCTGGACACGGTCACCGAGGCGGCGGTCGAGCACGCCTTGGTCGACGCCATGCCGGGTCGCACGCGCGTCGTCGTGACCCACCGAGTGAGCACCGCGGCCCGTGCGGACCTGGTGGTCTGGCTCGAGGACGGCCGGATCCGCGCGGTCGCCCCGCACACGGCCCTCTGGCAAGAACCGGACTACCGGGGAGTCTTCACGGAGGACGACGAGTGAGCCTGCGCCGCTTGTACTGGTCCGCGCTCGCCGGGCAATGGCGTGGCGGTGCCGTGCTGCTCCTGTGTTCACTGCTCGAAGGCGTACCCGCCTTCTTCTCCGGGCGGCTGGTCGAGTTGTCCGTGGACCGAGGTTTTGCCGTGGGAGACCCTGCAGCCGGGCTCGGCTGGCTGGCGTTGTTCGGCCTGGCCGCAGTGCTCGGCGCGTTCGGTGCCCGGATGGTGTGGCACCAGCTCGGCAAGGTCGTCGAACCCCTGCGCGACGCCCTGGTTACGGCGGTCGTCCGTGGTGTGCTGCACAACGAGTGCCCGCCGCGCAACCAGCCGGATTCCAGCGGCGTCGCCCGGATCACCCAGCACGTCGAGGTGGTCCGCGACGCGACCGCCGGCTTGCTGGTGCAGGCCCGCGCCATGCTGGTGACGACGGCCTCCGCACTTGCCGGCCTGTTGACCGTCGCCGGCGCTCTCGTGGTGCCGGTTGCCGTGCCGGTGATTTCCGCGCTGATCGCCTTTGCCTGCCTCCTGCCGTCGTTGGCCCGTCGGCAGCGCGCGCTGACGCTGGCCGACGAGCAAACGGCCGCGACAGCCGGTGCTTCACTGGCCGGGATGCGCGACATCGTGGCCTGTGGTGCCGAGCCGATCGCCACACTGGCGATGGACGACGCGGTCGACGCCCAGGCGAACGCCGCGATCCGCGTGGCGCGTTCGAGTGCCCTCCGTGCGCTGGTCGTGTCGCTCGGCGGATTCGTCCCGTTGCTCCTCGCACTGGCGTTGGCGCCAGCGCTCGTGGGCCGCGGCGAGCTGACCGCGGGGGCGGCCCTCGGCGCGCTGGTCTACCTGGCCACGACCATGCAACCGGCCCTCCGTGGCCTGGCGGCCACGGCCGGCACCGTCGTTCTTCGCCTGCTGGTCGCGCTCCGCCGACTAGCGGAAACGGCCGAGCTGCCCGACATCGCGGACGGAACGGCGATTCCGTTCGGCACCGACGTCCGGGTTCGCGAGCTGACCTTCGGCTGGGGCGCGTCGGCCGAACCTGTGGTCCGCGGGCTGGATCTGGCGCTGCGGCCAGGTGAGCACCTCGCCGTCGTCGGGCCGAGTGGCATCGGCAAGTCGACCTTGGCCGGTTTGCTCACTGGGATGCTCACGCCGCAGGCGGGCCAGGTACTGCTGGGCGGCGTCCCGGTCCGGGACGTGCCCGCGGCGCTCCGGCACGAGCTCGTGGCGTTGATCCCGCAAGAGGCGTATGTCTTCGCGGGAACGGTACGGGACAACGTGAGCCTGTTCGCCCCGTCCGCTTCGGACGGCACACTGACGGCCGCCGTCGATGCGGTGGGCGCGGGCGCGTTGCTGCAGCGCCTGGGCGGTCTCGACGCCGAGGTCGGTCATGGTGGCGGAGGTCTCTCCGCGGGCGAAGCGCAGCTGCTCGCGTTGGCCAGGGTGTACGCCGGTTCGGCGCAATTGGTGGTTCTCGATGAAGCGACCTCCCATCTCGACCCGGTGTCGGAAGCCCGTGCGGAGCGGGCCTTCGCCGCGCGGGGTGGTGTTCTCGTGGTGATCGCGCACCGGTTGTCTTCGGCCCTGCGCGCGGATCGGGTGCTCGTCATGGACGGCCGCGAGACCGTGGTGGGCACCCACGCCGACCTCCTGACCGGCTCGGCGCGGTACGCGGAACTCATGCAAGCCTGGGCGACGCCGGCTGCTGGGGAACCAGCTGCCGGTGCCACGACGACTTCGGGTGTGGGCAGCGAACCGGCCCCCGGTACCGGGGGCCGGCCGCTTGCTGGCAGTCGCGGGACCATTGCCGGGGCGCCTTCCGGCAATGGCCCCGCGATTTCTGCCGAGGGTCGTGGTGCTGCCGCCTGCGGGACGCCTTCCGGAGACGGGTTCGCAACCACTTTGAGTCCACCTGCGGGGACGGGTTCGGTGACCGCCGCCGGGGCGCCTGCCGCCGGCGGGTCCGGTACCGCGCCCGGGCCGTCCGCTCGCCCGGATTCCGCCGCGACCGGATCGACGCCTAGGTCGCCATCCGTGCCGCGAGCCGCTCGGGTGAGCTGACTGCTCGTCCAGTGTGGACTGGTTTCAATGTGCTGCCAGCTTATCGCCGTCGAGGGGGCGCGGAAGACCCCGTGGCAAATCTGTGGATAACTCGCCGATCTTCACTGAGCCTGTGGACAACTCAAACCGATCAGCCGGTTCTGTCGGTGCCGTGGGGCATCATCGGAAGCGTGGGAAGAACGCAGCCCGGAACCGGCACCGTCAGGAAGGAGGTGACCCGCCGGTGGTGCACATCAGCCGGGCCGCAGCGCTTCCAGTGCCTCGCGCAGCTTGCCGGAAACCGGTGTCGGGCGGCGGGACTCGCGGTCCACGAAGACGTGCACGAAGTGCCCTTCCGCGACCAGGGACTCGTCGGCGGCGTACATCCCGATTTCGTAGCGGACGCTGGACTTCCCGAGGTGCGCCACCCGCAACCCGACCCGGAGCGAACCAGGAAAGGAAACCGATGAGTGATACGCGCAATGCGATTCGACGCACAGCCCGATCACCTCCCCGGCTTCGATGTCGAGGCCACCCTGCTCGATCAGCCACGTGTTGATCACGGTGTCCATCAGCGAGTAGTGGACGACGTTGTTGACGTGTCCGTAGACGTCGTTGTCCTTCCAGCGCAACGGAACCGTCTGCCAGTGCGGGTACCCGTTCACCACAGCGACACCGACTCGCGCAGGATGCCCGACAGGTCTTCCGCGGACGCCTCGCGCGGTGCGGTGGCCAGCAGGCGTTGCTGCTTGAGGGTTCCCTCCACAAGGGAGTCCACATCGGACTCCGTGTAGCCGACGGCGCCGATGCCGTCCGGGATGCCGATCTGCCTCATCAGGTCGATCAGCACCGCGGGCAGGTGGTCGGCGAAGTCGCCGGGCCACTCGAAGTCGGGCGCCAGCAGGCGTGCGACACGAAGGTGGCGGTCCGGTGCCGCGGCGAAGGTGAAACGGAACGCCGCGGGTGCGGTCAGCGAAACGGCCATGCCGTGCGGCACCATGGGTTCTTCGCCCGGGTAGCCGTCCGGGTGGAAATCCCTGACCTGCCCGGCGATCGGGTACGCGTTCGCGTGCGGAATGTGGACGCCGGCGTTGCCGAACCCGAGGCCGGCGAACGTCGCGGCCAAGGCCATCGCTTCACGGGCCTTGAGGTCGGAACCGTCGCGCACCGCGGCGGGGAGGGCCCACGACAGCAACCGCAGTGACTGCTCCGCGAACATGTCGGCCAGCGGGTTCGAGCCGCAGTACGGCACGCGCTGCTCCGGGCGCTTGCGCTCGAACTCGGTGTACGGCTTGGCCGTGTAGCTCTCGGCGGCGTGGCACAGGATGTCCATGCCACTGGCGGCCGTCACGCCGGCCGGCTGGCTGACGGTGAGCCGCGGGTCGACGACGGCCAGGGTCGGGCGCAGCCGCAGGTGGCTGATCCCGCTCTTGACGCGCAGGGACAGCACGTCCAGGACGCAGACCGTGGTGCTCTCGGAGCCGGTGCCGGTCGTGGTGGGTACCGCGACCAGCGGCTTCAGCGGGCGGTCCGGTGCGCGGCCGCCGCCGACGGGGGCGTTGACGTAGTCCATCAGCTCGCCGTCGTTGCTGATCAGCAGGTTCGCCGCCTTGGCGGTGTCGATGGCCGACCCGCCGCCGACGGCGACGAAGGCGTCGTACGGGCCCGTTCCGCGGGCGAAGTCAACCGCCTTCTGCATGCTGACATCGGTGGGCTCGACGTGTACGCCGTCGAAGATCTCGGTCTCGATGCCGTAGCCGGCTATGCCGTCGGCGATGCGGCGCGGCCAGCCGGTCGCGGCCACCTGCGGGTCCGTCACGACGAGCACGCGGTGGGCGCCGTACTGCGTGAGGTCGTAGCCGATCTCGTCGCTGGCGCCGGTGCCGTACTTCAAGGCCGGTGCGCCATAAGTAAAAACAGTTTCATGTTCGGTCGCGGTCAAGTCTGCGGTCCTCGCTCCCTTGATCGGCTACCAGTCGGTCAAAACGGGCATTCGGCCCATCCTTGTCCGGTTTCGGTGAAGATCACTTGACTGCACTGAACGGTGCCCGCCTAAGCTCTCCTCATTAGATACCAACTGGGAGCGACCGTCGCCCAGACGGCCGTGCGGATCCTGACCGAGGCTCGTGTCCGCCGCGTGTACGCGGTGGTCGGTGAGTCCTTCCTGGAACTGCTCGACGCCCTGCAGCGCGAGCGGGAGATCACGCTGGTCTCGGCGCGCCACGACGCGGGCGCGGCGTTCATGGCGGAGGCGGAGGGCAAGCTCACCGAACGTCCCGCCGTGCTGCTCGCCAGCCGCGGGCCGAGTGCGGCGAGCCTGGCGATCGGCGTCCAGACGGCGTACCAGGACGAGACGCCGATGGTCGTCATCCTGGAGACGCCGGCGATCGCTCCGGTGCCGTCGTCGTCCGGGGAACTCCCGACGTCGGACCTCACGGCCATGTTCGAGTCGATCGCCAAGTCGACACTGCGGGTGACCGACCCGGACGGCCTGCCCGGGCTGCTCGCGCACGCGCTGACGACGTCGCAGGAAGGACGACCGGGACCCGTTGTGCTCGGCGTGCCCTGCGACGTCTGGGGCATGCCCTACGACGCGGCCAAGCCGATGGCGCGGGTGCGGCCGCCGGCGTCCGGGACGCTGGGCCGTTCGGCGGACGCCGTCGCCCAGCTGGTGGACGAGGCCAAATACCCCGTGGTCATCGTCGGCGGGCGGGCGCGGTCCGCGCGGGACGAGCTGATCGCGGTGGCCGACGAGCTCGCGCTGCCCGTCTACAACGCCTTCCGGCGGCAGGACGCCTTCCCCGAGAACCACGCCCGCTACGCCGGTCACCTCGGGCTCGGCATCCCGGCGCGGCAGCTGGACGCGCTGGAGCGCGCCGACCTGGTCCTCGCGCTCGGCACCCAGCTCGACGAGGTGACGACCCAGGCCTACCGCTACCCGACGGCCCAGCAGACGCTGGTCATGGTCGGCACTGGCATCGATGTCAGCCCGAAACGGCGGGGGCTGACCTTCCGCGTCGACTCCGAGGTCGAGCCGTTCCTGCGGGAGCTGCGGGCGGTGGCGTCTCCGCGGACGAGGCGGGCTTCGGCAGCGAACGCGGCCGTCCACACCTTCATGACCCCTCCCGACACCAGCGGCAACACCCGGGTGCACCCGGTCGACGTCGTCCGGGCACTGCGGAAGCTGGCGCCCGAGGACACCATCGTGACCAGCGACGCCGGGAACTTCGCGCAGTTCATGCACCGCTACTGGTGCTTCACCGCGCCACGCAGCCAGCTCGGCCCGAGCAACGCCGCGATGGGCTATGCCGTGCCGGCCGCCGTGGCGGCGAAGCTGGCCGAGCCGCGGCGGACCGTCGTCGCCATGGTCGGGGACGCCGGGACGCTCATGACCGGCCAGGAGATCGAAACGGCCGTCCGGTACCGGGCGCCGGTGATGGTGGTCGTGTTCCAGAACGGCGTGCACGGGGCGCTCGCCATGCACCAGGCCCGCACGTACGGCCGGCTGTCCGGGGTGTCCATCCCACTGACCGACTTCGCTTCGTGGGCGCGTGGACTGGGCGCGGCAGGGTACACGGTGGACGATCGCGAAGAGCTCGAGCCGATCATCGCCAGTGCGCTCGTGCGGCAACGGCCGTGCGTCATCGACGTGCGCACCGACCCCGACGTCGTGACCCCGGACGTGCGGATTTCGGCCCTGCTCGGGCAGGCTCGTCCGCAACCTCCCGCCCAGTAAGGGTTTTGCTCGGTTTCATTCCGGAAAACGCTGGGAATGTCGTGTGGTAGCAGGGCGTTGGCTCGGGTAATCTGGCGGTGTTCCGGTGGTGGTTCGCCGCTGAACCTTCCCGGCCGGGTCCCGGCGGGAGACAACCGGTTTCTGTCGGTGCCGCATGGCACCATCACGGTCATGACCCGCGCCGAAGCGGGCAGGGAACGAGGGGAGTTTCGACGTGACCGATCACCAGCACGCATCCGAACCAGCGCGGAAGTCCTCCGGCGTCGTACCGGTGCTGTTCAGCGCGAGCGCGGAGGCCCACGACGACGCGGTCGTGGCCGCGGATCGCGACACGGCCTGGCGTTCGCCGTTCGCTACCGACGGGTTGCGTCCGGCGAGTGGCGAATAGCTCACCTCTCACGGGTGAAGACCGCTTGTCCGCCCTGGTCACGGTGTGCTTTACTGCTCTAGGTCTCGATTTTTGTGTTCGTGTTGAGTCACGCTCGCAGAATTCAGCGGGCGTAGTGTCTCCTCGTCGAGGAAGCAAACCGTCCGGGTGCTGACCCGGGTCGCCGAAGTGGCTTCCTGTTTTGGTGTTACACATGGAGATTTTTGATGACTCAGGGCACTGTGAAGTGGTTCAACTCCGAGAAGGGGTTCGGCTTCATCACCCCCGACAACGGTGGCGGCGACGTCTTCGTTCACTACAGCGAGATCCAGGGTAACGGCTTCCGTACCCTCGAGGAGAACGCTCGCGTCGAGTTCGAGATCGGCCAGGGCCAGAAGGGCCCGCAGGCCACGTCGGTCACCGTGATCTGACTTTGATCTTGGGAAAGGGCCGTCACTCGTTCGGGGTGGCGGCCCTTTTCGTAGCTCCGCGCCAGGAATCACGGCGCTGTCCGGAGTGACCGAAGTGGACGTCGACCTCCCGGTCGGCCGGGCACCGCGGAGCACGTGTCGTACCCCGCTGCCGCGATTCGCCTCCGGTTGGTTCTTCTCCGCCGACGCCTCCAGGTTGGACAGTCTGCCGGCTGACACGCCGCCGGTGTGATCTTCGACGCCTCGGTACCGTTCACTGCAACGCCCTGCAACCCTTCCGCCCGCGCCGGACCGCGGAGTCTCCTGGTCCTCCGGGCAAGGAGGTCAGGTGGGCGAAACAGTGGCGGGGATCGTCGCGAACCCGGCTTCGGGGCGGGACATCCGCCGGCTGGTCGCGCAGGCGTCGGTGTTCCCCACCGCCGAAAAGGCGAACATGGTCCAGCGGCTGCTGGCCGCGTTCGCCGTGGCCGGGCTCGACCGGGCCCTCGTCTCCACCGACCTCGGTGGCATCTCCGCCGCCGTTCTGCGCGCCCTCGGCCGGGGCGGTACCTGGCCCGAAGTCGACTTCTGCGAGGACGACCCGCTCACCGGCACCGCCGCCGACACCACCAACGCCGTCCGGCGGATGGTCGAGGCGGGCGCCGGGGTCATCGTCGTCCTCGGTGGCGACGGCACCGCCCGCGTCGCGGCCGCGGCCTGCGAAGACGTGCCGATCCTCGCCCTGTCCACCGGGACCAACAACGTCTTCCCGCAGATGCGGGAGGCGACCGTCGCCGGCCTCGCCGCCGGGCTGATCGCCACCGGGCAGATCGATCCCGACCTCGTCACACACCGCGTCAGCGTGCTCGAAGTCGTCACGAAAGCACGCCGCGAGATCGCACTCGTCGACGTCTGCGTGTCGCTGAGCAGGCACATCGGGGCGCGGGCGCTGTGGGACCCGTCCTCGCTCACCGAGCTGTACTGCACCTTCGCCGAACCGGACGGCATCGGCCTGTCGAGCGTGCCCGGCCAGCTCTGCCCCAGCCCGCGGTCCAGTCCGGACGGCGTCGCGCTGCAGCTCGGGCCGGTCGGGGAGACGCCGTTTGTCGTGCACGCGCCGATCGCGCCCGGTCTCGTCCGGCCCGTCGGCGTCAAAGGCTGGGGCGTGCTCCGGCCCGGCGTGCGCGTCGAGCTGGCCGCGGCGGGGGGCGTCATCGCGCTCGACGGCGAGCGCGAACTCGAACTGAAGACCGGCGAAAGCGCGTTCGTCGAGCTCAAGCCGGACGGGCCGTGGGTCGTCGACGTCCGCGCGGCGATGGCGGAGGCGGCGCGGAAAGGGCTGTTGCGCACGGAAACCGAGCAAGGGAAGGAGCGTCGAAGATGACGGACACCCTGCGGGAGGCGTATCGCCTGATGCGCACCATCCGGGCCTTCGAAGAGCGGGTGCACGACGAGTTCGCGACCGGCGAAATCCCGGGCTTCGTGCACCTCTACGCCGGTGAGGAGGCTTCGGCCGCCGGCGTCTGCCTGCACCTCGACGACCGCGACACCATCGCCAGCACCCACCGCGGCCACGGGCACTGCATCGCCAAGGGCGTCGACGTCAAGGCCATGATGGCCGAGATCTACGGCCGCAAGACAGGATCCTGTCACGGCAAGGGCGGCTCGATGCACATCGCCGACCTCTCGAAGGGCATGCTCGGCGCGAACGGGATCGTCGGCGGCGGCCCACCACTCATCTGCGGCACCGCGCTCGCCGCGAAACGGCAGGACACCGGCGGTGTCGGCGTCGCGTTCTTCGGCGACGGCGCCAGCAACCAGGGGACGACGCTGGAGGCGCTGAACCTCGCGTCCGTCTGGAACCTCCCCGCGATCTTCGTCGCGGAGAACAACGGCTACGCCGAAGCGACCTCGAGTGCGTGGTCGGTCGCCTCGGACAACATCGCCGACCGGGCCGCCGGGTTCGGCATGCCCGGCGTGATCGTCGACGGGTTCGACTTCTTCGCCGTGCACGAAGCGGCGGGCGAGGCGATCGACCGGGCCCGCGAAGGCGGCGGGCCGACGCTCATCGAAGTCAAGTTCACCCGCTACTTCGGGCACTTCGAAGGCGACCAGCAGACCTACCGCGCCGGTGAGGTCGCCCACGCCCGCGAGAACCTCGACTGCCTCAAGCGGTTCCGCGCCCGCGTCACCGACAGCGGTGAGCTGGCCGAACACGTCCTCGACGACATCGACGCCGAAGTCGCGAAGCTCATCGAGGACGCCGTCTCCGAGGCGAAAGCCGCACCGAAACCCACCCGGGAAGACCTCGAAACCGACGTCTACGTCTCGTACTGAGAGGAGCGCATGCCATGGCACGCACGATCAGCTACCGCGAGGCGATCAACGAGGCGCTCGCGCAGGAGATGGAACGCGACGAGTCGGTCATCGTCATGGGCGAGGACAACGCGGGCGGTGCCGGCAGCCCGGGGGAGGACGACGCCTGGGGCGGCGTCCTCGGTGTCACCAAAGGCCTCTTCCACCGGTTCCCCGGCCGGGTGCTGGACACGCCGATCTCCGAGTCGGCCTTCGTCGGCGCGGCGATCGGCGCCGCGACGCGCGGGCAGCGGCCGGTCGCGGAACTGATGTTCATCGACTTCATGGGTGTCTGCTTCGACCAGATCTTCAACCAGGCGGCCAAGTTCCGGTACATGTTCGGCGGCAACGCCCGGACGCCGGTGGTGATCCGCACGATGTACGGCGCCGGCCTGCGGGCCGCGGCGCAGCATTCGCAGTGCCTGTACCCCGTCTTCACGCACATCCCCGGCCTGAAGGTCGTCGTGCCGTCGAGCCCGTACGAGGCGAAAGGCCTGCTCATCGAGGCGATCCGGGACGACGACCCGGTGATCTTCTGCGAGCACAAGGCGTTGTACGACACCCGCGGCGAGGTCCCGGAGGACAGCTACACGATCCCGTTCGGCGAGGCGAACGTCGTCCGCGACGGCGGTGACGTGACGATCGTCGCCATCGGCCGCATGGTCGCGATGGCCGAAGAAGCGGCGAAAGAGCTGGCCGCCAACGGTGTCGAGGCCGAGATCATCGATCCGCGCACCACCAGCCCGCTCGACACCGAAACCATCCTGGAGAGCGTCGGGAACACCGGACGGCTCGTCGTCGTCGACGAAGCGTCGCCGCGGTGCAACCTCGCCACGGACATCTCGGCGCTCGTCGCGAAGGAGGCGTTCGGCTCGCTGCGGGCGCCGATCGAGATGGTGACGCCGCCGCACACGCCGGTGCCGTTCTCCGACGCGCTCGAAGACCTCTACATCCCGGACGCGCAGAAGGTGCTCAACGCGGCGAAGGCGGTCGTGGAGTACCGGCGATGATCCACCGCGTCACGATGCCCAAGTGGGGCCTGTCGATGGAACGCGGCCGCGTCACCGGCTGGTTCGTGGCCGAGGGCGACGAGGTCGAGGCCGGCGACGACCTCGCCGACATCGACACGGACAAGATCAACGGCACGCTCGAATCCCCGGCCGCCGGCGTGCTGCGACGGGTCATCGCCACGGCTGGGGAAGAGGTGCCGGTCGGCGGCACGATCGCCCTGCTGGCCCCGGCAGGCACGCAGGACGCGGAACTCGACGAAGCCGCACGTCAGGCCCGTGCGGAGATCGACGCGGGCGCGGTCGAGACGCCGGAGGGACCCGTCACCGGCACGGTCGAAGTCGACGGAAGGTCGCTCGCCTACGCCACGCTGGGCACCGAGGGCGAAGTCGTCGTGCTGGTCCACGGCTACGGCGGCGACAAGAACTCCTGGCTCTTCGTGCAGGAAGCCCTCGCCCGGACGAACGTCGTGCACGCGCTCGACCTGCCCGGCCACGGCGAATCGACCAAGGACGTCGGCGACGGCTCGCTCGGCACCCTCGCCGACGCGGTCCTCGGCTTCCTCGCCGCCCGCGGCATCGAGCGGGCACACCTGGTCGGGCACTCGCTGGGCGGCGCGGTCGTCACCGCGGCGGCCGCGAAAGCCCCGCACAAGGTCACCGCGCTGACGCTGGTCGCCCCGGCCGGGTTCGGCACCGCGGTCAACGCCGCCTACCTGCGCGGATTCGCGGCGGCGACGTCCCGGCGCGAGCTGAAGCCGCACCTGGGAGCGCTGTTCGCGTCGCCGGAGCCGGTCACCCGCCAACTGACCGACGACCTGCTGAAGTACAAGCGCCTCGACGGCGTCGGCAAGGTCCTCACCACGCTCCTGGACACCCTCCTCGACGGCGAGAAGCAACGCATCGACGCAGCTCCGCTGCTGTCCGAAGTGGACGAAGCAGGCGTTCCGGTGCACGTGGTGTGGGGCCGGGCGGACGCCGTGCTGCCGCCCGAGAACGTGTCGCTCGAGGTCCGGTACGTCGACGACGCCGGGCACATGGTCCACCTGGAAGCCCCCGGCGCCGTGGTCGCCGCGATCACCGCCGGGGGCCGCTGAAGGGCTCTTCGCCGGCACCTCCCCGGCCGGCGAAGAGTCCTTCGGCGAGATGGCCACCACCTTCCGATCACCGAAGCGAAAAGGCAGACTGAGGAGGTCGAAAGGGCAAGGAGCGGCGGTTGGGGCAGCGAGACCTCGAGGCGGCGTTGCCGGCCGGAGCGGACCCCCGGCGGTACGCCCGCGTCCTCGCGCAGGTGCACGAGGCCGCGCTGAGCGGCAAAGCGCTGCCCAGCCGCCCGCGGGCCGTCATCGGCGCGTCCTGGCAACGGATGCGCCGCCTCGGCATGGACCCCGACAGCCGGGCCGCCGCGCCCGTCCTCACCTTCGGAGAGCTGGAAACACGCCGTCGCACGAGCGGGCTCGCCCAGGCGCTGCCGATCCTGCGCGACGGCCTGATCAGCCTCGCCGAGCAGGCCGCCCACATCATGGTGATCGCCGACGCGGCCGGCGCGGTCCTCTGGCGTGACGGCAGCGCCGCGGTCCGCCGCCGCGCCGACGGGCTCGGGTTCGTCGAAGGCGTCGACTGGCAGGAAGAGTCCGTCGGCACCAACGCGATCGGCACGGCGCTGGTCGCGCGCGCCCCGGTGCAGATCTACTCGGCCGAGCACTACGTCCGGGCGCAGCACTCCTGGACCTGCGCGGCCGCGCCGCTGCACGACCCGCGGGACGGCAGGCTGCTCGGCGTCGTCGACCTCTCCGGGCCGGCCTCGACCGTCCACGCGACGACGTTGGCGCTGGTCGACGCCGTGACGCGGCTCGCGGAGTCCCAGCTGCGCACGACCCACCTCACCGAACTCGAGCGGCTGAGGGGCTTCGCCGTCCCGGTGCTCGCCAAAGTCGGCGAGCCCGCCGTGGTGGCCGACGAACACGGCTGGGTCGCCGCGGCGGCCGGGCTCGCGCCGGTCGACCGGATCGCGCTGCCCACCGGCCTCGCGCCGGGCCGCGTCTGGCTGCCGGCGTACGGCAGCTGCGCGGTCGAGCCCGTGCCCGGCGGCTGGCTGATCCGGCCCACCGGGAACGAGGCCGCCCCACCCACCCGCGTCGTCCTCGACGTCCGGTCGCCGCGCGAGCCCGAGCTGACCGTCTCCAGCGCGGCCGGGACCTGGACGCACCGGCTCAGCCCGCGCCACGCCGAGGTGCTGTACGTCCTGGCCAGCCACCGTGACGGCCGGTCGGCGTCCGAGCTGTCGGCCGACCTGTTCGGCGACGCCGGCCGCACGGTCACCGTCCGCGCGGAGATGTCCCGCTTGCGGCGTCACTTCGGCGGCATCCTCGGTGCGAAGCCGTACCGCTTCGCCGACGACGTCGACGTGGTGGTCCGGCGGCCGCCGACTCCCGAAGGCGTGCTCCCGCACTCGCTCGCCCCGGCCATCCGCGGCTGATCCCGCCGAGCGGTCCACTATGGACGATGTGCGGCGCCTTCACCCGGACAGGTGAAGACGGACCCGGCCGAGGCCCGGACCCGGTCGCCGGGTGTGCGCGGAAACACCCACGCTGAGATCACGTGCTGATGACAGCGGGCGGTGCCGGTGGCTGCGCGCGTCGCCACTCGGCTACCTTCTGCGGGTACGGCTTTCGGGGAGGAATCGGGGATGACCAGCACTGCGACGGCCCCGGGTCCCACGGCGCCCGCGCCGGGACCCCCACCGTCGCCACCGGAGGGCCGCGACCGCGCCGCGGGCCGCAGCGGCCTGCTGGGGCTGCTCGACCTGCCGGGCCAGGGGGTCCGCGCGATCATCCGCTCAGCCGCGACCACGCCTGGCCGGCTCACCGTGATCGCCGTCGGGCTGGTGCTGCTCGCGCTCGTGGCCGGGCTGGTCGCGACGCTGTCGGTGCAGGACCGCGACGACACGATCACCGGCGTCATCGACCACCGCGAGCCCCTCGCCGCCGCTTCGCAGCAGGTCTACCGCTCGCTCTCGGACGCAGACGCGACCGCCGCGAGCGCGTTCCTCTCCATCGGCACCGAGCCGCCCGAACTCCGCCAGCGCTACGAGCGTGACATCGCCGAAGCCGGCGCCGCGCTCGCGAAGGCCGCTTCCGACGCCTCGGACGTCGCCGACGCGGCCGCCCCGGTCGACACCCTGAACCAGCAGCTGCCGGTCTACACCGGGCTCGTCGAAACCGCCCGCGCGAACAACCGGCTCGGCTACCCGGTCGGCGCGTCCTACCTGCGCGAGGCGTCCGAGCTGATGCGGGCGAAGATCCTTCCCGCCGCGCAGGACCTCTACCGCGTCGACACCGAGCGGCTGATCGAGGAACAGGACAGCGCCACCGGGTTCCCGTGGCTCGCCACCATCCTGATGGTCGCGCTGCTGGCCGCGCTGGTCGTCGCCCAGGTCTACCTGACCCGGCGCACGAACCGGCTGCTCAACGTCGGGCTCGTCGTCGCGACGGCCGCCGTCGTGGTGTCGCTGCTGTGGGGCGCGGTCGCGCTCGTCGTGCAGGGCAGCCTGGTCGGCAGCGGCCAGGACGACGGCTCGCACCGCGTCGACGTGCTGGTCCGCGCGCGGATCGCCGCGCTGCAGGCCCGCGCCGACGAGACGCTGACACTGGTCGCCCGCGGCGACGGCGCGGCCTACGAGAAGGACTTCGGCACCAACGCCGTCCAGCTGGTCGGCCCGGACGGCAAGGGCGGCCTGCTCGGCGAAGCGCGCGGCCTGATCCAGGACGGCGCCGGCGCCGCGAAGGTCGCCGACGCGACGAAGGCCGCGAACGACTGGCTGAAGGCGCACAGGCAGGTGCGTGCCCAGGACGACGCCGGTCAGTACCAGGAAGCCGTCGACTTCGCCGTGCTGGAGGACAAGACCGACGGCTCGGCGCCGGCGTTCCGGCGGCTCGACGACAGCCTGCAGGCGGCGATCGACGTCGGCAGGCAGGAGTTCCTCGACGACACCCACAACGGCGACCGCGCGCTGACGCTCCTCGCGCCCGGGCTGGCCGTCCTCGCGATCGTCGCGGCGGCGGGTGTGACCATGGGGATCCGGGAGCGACTGAGGGAGTACCGGTGAACAGGCGGGGGAAGACGATCCGGGCGGGCGTGCTGGCGGTCGTCGCGCTGCTGGCGGCGTCCTGCGGCAGTCCCGGGAAACCGGTCGATCCGGCCCCGGTCGGCGACGCGGGCTGGCCGCAGCCCGCGCACGTCGGCGGCCCGGACGCGACGGCCGGCGGCGGGAGCGACACCAGCTGCAACCCGCTGGCCAGCCTCTCGCCGACGAGCGGCACGTCGATCCCCGACGGCTCGACCATGGCGAAGATCAAGGAACGCGGCAAGCTGATCGCCGGCGTCGACCAGACGACCTACCTGTTCGGCTTCCGCAACCCCACCTCGGGCAACCTCGAGGGCTTCGACATCGACATGGTCAACGAGATCGCCCGCCAGATCTTCGGGGCACCCGAGGGCCGCGTCCAGTTCCGCGCGATCACGTCGGGACAGCGCGAGGACGTCCTGAAGAAGCACCAGGTCGACATCGTGGTCCGGACCTACAGCATCACCTGCTCGCGCAGGAAGGAAGTCCAGTTCTCCTCCGTGTACTACGTCGCCGGCCAGCGGCTGCTGGTCACGAAGGAGTCGAAGGCGACCAAGCTGGCCGACCTGAGCGGCAAGAAGGTGTGCGCGGCGAAGAAGTCGACGTCGCTGGCGAAGATCGCGACGGACCCGGCGAAGCCGGTGGCGATCTCGGTGGACAACTGGTCGGACTGCCTGGTGATGCTCCAGCAGGGCCAGGTCGACGCGGTTTCGACCGACGACACCATCCTCGCCGGGATGGCCGCGCAGGACCCGACGCTGCAGGTCGTCGGCGACCAGTTCTCGCAGGAGAACTACGGCATCGGCGTGCCGAAGGACAACGAGGACATGGTCAAGTTCGTCAACGCCGTGCTCGAGAACATCCGCAACAGCGGCGCGTGGCAGAAGAGCTACCGCCAGTGGGTCGAGCCTTCGCTGGGGCCGGCTTCGCCGCCGCAGGCGCAGTACCAGTGAGCGCGTCGCGACTAGGATCGGTTCCCGCACGTCGTCGGGGATCTGGGAGGTAGCAGTGTCGGAGGAGCCGCGCCGTCCTCGGCACGCCGCGCCGGACGACGAGCCGCAGCCGGCGAAGCCGAGCTGGCAGCCGCCGCCCCCGGTGCGGTGGGAGACGCCGGAGCCGTCGATCTCCGGCCGCCTCGACGAGGGCGGCGGGGAGCAGACCGTCTTCCACGCTCCCGTGCGCCGTCCGCCGACGCCGCCGCAGGGGCAGCCGTCCGCCGCACGCGCGCCGATCCCCGGCGCGGAGGACCCGACCCGCCCCCCGGGCAGCATGAACCCGGTCGAGCCCGTGCCGACGCAGGCGGTCCGCCCGCCGGAACCCGACGCGCCGCAGCTGACCAGCGTGCTCGCGGCGCCGACGCCGGAGACCCAGAGCATCATGCCGCCGGTGCCGCGGCCCGACACCGGCCCCGGGACGCCCCTGCCGGACCCGGGCACCGAGAGCGTCCTGCCCGAGCGCACCAGCGAAGGACGGCACACCGGAACCGGGACGGGCACGGGATCCGGAAGCGGCTCGGGCTCGGGTCCCGGCTCGTTCCCCGGCACTTCGCGCCGGACGTCGTCGCGGACGTCCCGGTCGCGGCGCGGCCGGCTCGGCGCCGGGCTCGTCGAGGTCCCCCCGGTGCCCGCGCGCGACCCCGCGTCCGCGGTGCTGACGAACCCCGTGGTGTCGGAGGAAAAGCGGTACTGCGGCAGCTGCGGCGCGAAGGTCGGCCGCGGCAAGGACGGGAAACCCGGCGCGGCCGAAGGGAAGTGCGAAAACTGCGGCGCGCCGTTCTCGTTCGTCCCGAAGCTGCAGCCGAACGAGCTCGTCGGCGGCCAGTACGAGGTGCTCGGCGCGCTCGCCTACGGCGGTCTCGGCTGGATCTACCTGGCGCAGGACCACAACGTCAGCGACCGCTGGGTCGTCCTCAAAGGACTGATCGACACCGGGGACGCGACGGCGATGGCGGCCGCGGCCAACGAACAGCGGTTCCTGGCCGAGGTCGAGCACCCGAACATCGTCAAGATCCACAACTTCGTCCAGCACCCGGACGCGCACAGTGGCACGACCGTCGGCTACATCGTCATGGAGTACGTCGGCGGCCAGTCGCTGCGGCAGCTCGCCCTGGCGCACCACCGGGAGAGCCGCCGTCCGGAGCCGCTGCCGATCGGCCAGGTCATCGCGTACGGGCTGGAAATCCTGCCCGCGCTGGGCTACTTGCACAGCCAGGGCCTGCTCTACTGCGACCTCAAGCCGGACAACGTCATCCAGACCAACGAGCAGCTGAAGCTGATCGACCTGGGCGCGGTCCGCCGCACCGACGACTACGAGAGCCCGCTGTTCTTCACCACCGGCTACAGCGCGCCGGAACTGCCGACGCAGGGCGCGTCGATCGCGTCGGACCTGTTCACCGTCGGGCGCACGCTCGCCGTGCTGAGCTTCGAGTTCACCGGCTACACCACCAAGTTCAAGACGACGCTGCCCGGCCCGGACACCGTCCCGCTCTTCGCGCTTTTCGGTTCCTACTACCGGTTCCTGCGGCGCGCGACGCACGCCGACCCGGACCGGCGGTTCCTCTCCGCCGAGGAGATGGCCGACCAGCTCACCGGGGTGCTGCGCGAGATCATGGCGCTCGGCACCGGCAAGCCGCGGCCCGGCGCGTCCACGGTGTTCGGCCCGGAGAGCCGCACCTTCGGCGTGCAGCTCGTGGTGCCGGAGGCCGGTGCCAGCGTGCCGCTGCCCAGCGCGGACGAAGTCGTCGCCGGCCTGCCGATCCCGCAGGTGGACACCGACGACCCCGCCGCGGGCGTGCTCGCGACGACGACCGCGCTCGACCCGCGCGGCGCCATCGAGGCACTGGCCGGCGCGCCGCGGGAGTCGATCGAGGTCCGGTTGCGGATCGTGCGTGCCCGGATCGAGCTGGGCGAGCTGGCGGAGGCGCAGCGGCAGCTGCAGGCGGCGCAGTACCTGGCCATCAAGAACGGCTTCCCGCACGACTGGCGGATCGACTGGTACCGGGGCTTGATCGAGCTGGCGGGCGGCCGGTCCCGGGTCGCGCACGTGGCGTTCGAAGCGGTGTACGACGACCTGCCGGGCGAGATCGCCCCGAAGCTCGCGCTGGGCGTCAGCGCCGAAGGCGTCGGCGACTACTTCGCCGCCGCGCGGTTCTACGAGCTCGTCTGGCGCACCGACCGCTCCTACGTCAGCGCCGCCTTCGGCCTCGCCCGCGTCTACCTGGCGCAGGGCGCGCGGAACAGCGCGGTCGAGGTGCTCGAGACCGTGCCGCCGTCGTCGACCCACTACATCGACGCGCAGGTCGCGGCGATCAAGATCAAGACGACGGCGACCAAGGCCAACGGCCGCGAGACCCCGGTCACCGTGCACGACCTGCTCGACGCGTCGGCCCGCCTCGAGCGGCTCCGCCTGGACGCCGAGCGCCGGACGCGGCTCAGCGCGAACGTGCTCGAAGCCGCGTACGAGTGGCTTCGAACGCCCAAGCAGGGTGGGCAGACGCCGGGAGGGCATGTGCTGGGGTGCGCGCTCGAGGAGCGTGAGCTGCGGTTCGGCCTGGAGCGGTGCTACCGGGCGCTCGCCCGGCTGGCGGGCACGATCGAGCAGCGCATCGAGCTGGTCGATCGGGCGAACGCCATCCGCCCCCGGACGCTCACGTGATCAGGGGTTGATGTCCCAGTCGCGCTCGCGCTGGTTCTTCGCGTGCTGCTCGGCCAGCTTCTCCAGCGCCTTGGGGTCGCCGTGGGTGCTGAAGTGCTCGAAGCCGACGATGACGAACAGCGCGCGGGCGCTCACCGCGACCGGGCCGTCCTCGGCGTCGAGGTGGCCGTCCGCGCTGACGTAGATCTTGCGGCCCGCGATGCCGTCCAGGCGGGCCTCGATGAACAGCGTCGAACCCACCGGGACCGGACGCCGGAAGTCGGTCTCGAGCTTGCCGGTCACCGCCGGCCGGTGCAGGAGGTTGCCCACGGTCGAACCGAGCGCCTCGTCGAACGCGCAGGCCAGCAGGCCGCCGTGGGCGAGCCCGGGTGCGCCCTGGTGGGCCGCGGTGACGGTGAACCGCGAGTACACGACCTGGCCCTCGCCGACGGTCGAGCGCAGGTGCAGCCCGGCGTCGGCCTCGTCACCACAGCCGAAGCACTCGGTGAAGTGCACCCCGAGCTCGGTACCCGGCGCCGGCGCCTTCGGGTGCGGGACGGCCGGCTCCACCGGCACCGGCGGCCACGGTTGAGAAACACGACTCATGCGCTGACGTTAACCGGCCGGTAGCCACGGCCCGCGCCCGGCCCGTGCGGTATGTCCGCAACCGGAACCTCTCGGTAGCCGGAAAGTTCCCCACCGTAGCGAATTCGCGGCTCAGACTGCCGACCTGCGAAAGCCGGTTAAGACTGGGCCGATGAGCTCGAACGGCCCGATGGGCACTGCACGGGAGGAGTCGTCGCCGGCATGAGCGAACCAGCAGCAACGACGGGCAAACCGTCAGTGGACGAGAGAACCGTCAAGCGTGCCGTGTGGGCCTCGGCCATGGGCAACGCCACCGAGTGGTACGACTACGGCGTCTTCACCTCGGGCGCGATCGCCGCCAGCATCGGCACGCTGTTCTTCCCGGGCGAAGGCAACGCCGTCCTGAAGTCGCTCGCCCTGCTCGCGGTCGGGTTCATCGTGCGGCCGTTCGGCGGGGCGTTCTTCGGGCCGCTCGGCGACAAGATCGGCCGCAAGCGCGTCCTCGCCATCACGATCCTGCTGATGTCCGGCTGCACGTTCCTGGTCGGCGTCCTGCCGACGTACTCCGGCGGCTACAGCATGGGCATCGCGGCGCCGATCGCGATCCTGCTGCTGCGGATCATCCAGGGCTTCTCCACCGGCGGCGAATACGGCGGAGCGGCGACGTTCATCGCCGAGTACTCGCCGACGAAACGCCGTGGCTTCTTCGGCAGCTTCCTCGAGCTCGGCACGCTGGCCGGCTACGTGCTCGGCAACCTCGTGGTGCTGTCGGTGACGCTCTCGATGTCGCCCGAGCAGGTCGACGCCTGGGGCTGGCGGATCCCGTTCTTCGTCGCGTTGCCGCTCGGCCTGATCGGGCTCTACCTGCGGAACAAGCTCGAGGACACCCCCGAGTTCCGCCGGCTGGAAGCAAAGGGCGAGGCGCCGAAGAAGGCGCCGCTCAAGGAGATCTTCGTCCGCAACTGGCGGATGATCCTCAACCTGATCGGCATCGTGCTCCTGCTGAACGTCGCCGACTACCTGCTGCTGACGACGATGCCGACGTACTTCACGGACACGTTGAAGATCAACGACAACACGTCGACCCTGATCATCATCGCGGTCGAGGTCATCCAGATGGCGATCATCCTGCCGCTCGGGGCGCTGTCCGACCGGATCGGCCGGAAACCGCTGCTGCTCACCGCGGCCATCGGGTTCGTGGTGCTGAGCTGGCCCAGCCTCAAGCTCATGCAGTCCGGCAGCATCCTGTGGCTGTTCGTCGGGTTCCTGATCGTGGCGATCCTGCTGGTCTTCATCCTCGCGGTGATCGGCTCGACGTTCCCGGCGATGTTCCCCACCCGGGTGCGCTACGGCTCGTTCGCGATCGGTTACAACATCTCGACGTCCCTGTTCGGCGGGACCGCCGGTGTCATCGTGACGGCGCTGATCAAGAGCACCGGAAACGAGGACTGGCCGGCGTACTACCTGATGGCGGCGGCGCTGATCGCGATCATCCCGATCATCAAGATCCCGGAGACGTCGCAGGTGCCGATGGAGCAGATCGACACCGAGGACAACAGCGGCAAGCTGACCTCCGCGGCCGTTCAGCGCTGAGCGGCCGCCGGAAAGCCGTGTGCCCCGCCCGGATCACCGGGCGGGGCACACGTGCGCCACGGCTAGCGTGTGGTCGTCACCACGGACGGGGCTTCCGGCCGGGTATCGACGGGCGAGGTGGGCACGGTCATCGACCTCGGGTGAGAGGTCGTCCGCGGGCCCGCGGACGGCGCCTGCGGGGTCAACGTCCGCTGGTTGCGGGACCGGGTCTCTCCCGGCTCGGCCGTCGGCGGCGCGATCGACGTCGCCGGGACTTCGAGGTTGGTGGGCCGCGGATCCGGGGACGTGGTGCCGATCGTGGACAGCCCGGGGCCGGCCGGCTCCACCGGCTCCGGCGGCCCGGCGCGGTGACCGGCCAGGAAACCGGCCACCGCCAGGACGACCGCCGTCGCGGTCGAAGTGCCCGCGACCGCCAAGCGCTTGCGTCGTCGCCGAACCCGGCCGCCGCGCTCGATCACGTCGGCGGCTTCGAGGCGCATCGGCGGCTGCGGGCCGCCGGCCGCGCCGGTCAGGAACGCGCGGACGTCGTCTTCGGGGTCCATGTTCGTCACCTCCCCTCCGTGGTCGCGCTGAAGGTCAGCGCACCGTAGTGCGGGCCGAGCCGCTTGCGCAGCGTGGCCAGGCCCCGGGAGGCCTGGCTCTTCACCGTGCCGGTGCTGCAGCCGAGCGCCTGCGCCGTCTCCTCGACGCTCAGGTCCTCGAAGTACCGCAGCACCAGCACGGCGCGCTGCTTGGGGGCCAGTACGGCCAGTGCCTGCCGGACCAGCATCTCCTGGTCGTTCGTGGCGGGCTCCACCGGGAGCTCCGGTGGAGCGTCGGTGAGCCGCTCCCGTTTCCACCTGCTGCGCCGGTGCTCGGCGAGGAACGTGCGCAGGACGACCTTGCGCGCGTAGGCGTCCAGCGCGTCGTGCCGCCACAGCCTCGGCCAGGCGAGGTAGAGCTTGAGCAGCGCGGCCTGCGTGAGGTCCTCGGCCTGGTGCCAGTCTCCGCAGAGCAGGAAGGCCGTGGACCGCAGGCTGTGCGCGCGCTCGCCGAAGTACCGGGCGAACTCGCCGTCCCACGGCGAGCCCGGCCCGGTCGACGGACGGGAGCGGGAGATCACCTGGCTACCGGGTCTCCCACACGGCCGGCAGGTTCAGGTCGCCGGTCGGCCCGGCCGGGACGGCCCGGGGGACGCGCGGAGCCTGGCCCGTGCGGGGCTTCTGCGTCTCGCGCGGGACGGGAACGTTGGTCGGCACCTGCGGGCGGGTACGGCTGGTGGCCGGGGCCGGCACCACGGTCGGCGGGTCGGTCGGCCGGACGGTCGTCTGGGTCGGGGCCGCCGGCGCCTGGTCGGCCAGCGCGATGCCACCGGTCAGGGCACCACCGGCGAGCACCAGCGCGCCGAGGGTCAGGGCGATGCGGATACGCAAGACAGCTCCTCATTCTCGCGGGCGCGGCTGGGATCGCTGCGCCTCTGCCCTTAGTCATGCGGCCGGTGATCACCGGGGTTGCATCGGATTTCGCGGGTTCGAAGGGAGAAACACGAACGGCCGGGAAGCCCGCACTGGACTTCCCGGCCGCCCGGCTGTTTCTCGGTGTCCCGGCCCTCGGTGGTCTCAGCCGGCGAGCGCCGACAGCTTCTGCCAGCTCGCCCAGTCGTAGGTCCAGTCGCTGTAGTCGCCGTCCTTCGCGGTCAGCGTCTGCGTGCTGCCGGTGATCTCGACCGGGTCGCCGGTGAGCACGCCGTCGTAGTACTCCTTGGCGCGCGCGGGCGACAGGTTCAGGCAGCCGTGCGAGACGTTCTTCTTGCCCTGCGCCCACACCGACGCGGCCAGGCCGTGGATGAACTCGCCGTTGTTGGAGATCCGGACCGCCCACGGCACCACGACGTTCTCGTAGTGGTACTTCGGGTTGCTCATCGCGTACGTGGCCTGCTTGCCCATGACGACGTGCACGCCGCTGTGGGTGACGCGGCCCGGGTCGGAGTCGAGGCCGTAGCTCACCGGGTAGTCGGCGATCTGCTGGCCGTCGCGGATCACCTGCATCGTGTGCTGCTGGGTGTTGCCCTTGACGATCTGGGACCGGCCGATGGTGAAGCTGGCCGACACGTCCTGCTTGCCGTACACGCCGTCGCCGACCTTCACGCCGTAGATCTTGGCGTTGACCTTCACCTGCGTGCCGGGCTTGAAGTACTCCTTCGGCCGCCAGTGCACCGAGGCATCGCCGGGCATCCAGGCCCAGGATCCCTCGGTCTTCGGCGTGGTCTCGACCGACAGCGCCTTCTCGACGGAAGCCTTGTCGGTGACGCGGCTCGGGAAGGTCAGCGCGATCGGCATCGCGATGCCGTACGTCTGGCCGTCCCCGACGTTCAGGCTGGCCGACGTCTGGCGCTTCGGCTTGACCGTGGTGAACGCGCCGGAGATGGGCACGTTCTTGCCGTCGGCGCCCTGCACCTGGCCGGCCCACGTGTACGTCTTGCCGTAGCCGAGCTGCTCGGTGGTGCTCCAGCTCTTCTTGTCCGCCGACGTCTGGCCCTGGACCTGCTTGCCGTCCGGGTTCGTCAGCGTGACCGACATGATCGTGCCGTCGGAGATCTTGACGCCGACCGGTTCACCGGGCGCGACGTCCTGAGCGCCGCCCGCCGGCGTCACCGTCAGCTTCGCGGGCTGCGCGGTGGGTGCCGGCGAGCTGGTCGGGCCCCCGCCCGAGGTGCCGCTCGCCGAGACCGTCGGTTCACTGCTGCACGCCCCCAGCGTGAGCGCGGCGACCAAGCCCAGTGCCGCGGCGGCGCCCCGGCGCCGCGTGGAAGTCCTCACCGTCAACCCATTCCCCTTTGCCCCTTTGGTGCTACCCCTTCACGAGACGTCCCGTGTGCTCGTGACGTTGAGCAAGATCGGCGTGACGAAGCTCACACCGACTCTCCGGGTTGTTTCACTGAGGGGGCACGGCCGACTCCGTGCCGTATCCGGTGATCACGGCGCCGCTGTGCTGCGCAAGACTAGCCGGTGGGTCCGACAGAACCGGGCCGGAGCCCTACGACGTTCCGGTGACCTTGGTGCGCAGAGCCGGTTTTCGCCCCGATCACGGGGTTCAACTTTGGCCAGATCCCGGTAGTCTGCTCTCAGGCCGTCGTTTTGCGTGTTCGTGGCTTCACACTCGCGGAACTTCTGACGCGAGCCATGGAGCCGACCCGCTCTTGACTCGTCTCGTTGGAACCGCCCGGGACGGTCGGGGTGCCGCTTCGGTGGCATTCGAAGCGGATCTGTGTAACGAGGAGTACAGCGGTGGCGCAAGGCACTGTGAAGTGGTTCAACGCGGAGAAGGGCTTCGGCTTCATCGCGCAGGACGGCGGCGAAGGCGACGTGTTCGTGCACTACTCGGAGATCGAGGGCCGCGGTTTCCGCACCCTCGAGGAGAACCAGCGAGTGGAGTTCGAGGTCGGCCAGGGGCAGAAGGGCCCGCAGGCCCAGAAGGTCCGCGCGATCTGAGACTGAGGCTCACAAGCCTCACAGGCCCTGCGTAAGTCCAAAGGCCTGAGCGGGGCCCCCGGCAAAGCCGGGGGCCCTTTCGCATGTCCGGGGCGGGAAGAGCGGCTAGTGCCGCCCGCCGACCGGCGCGTCGAAGGCGTCGGCGGGGAAGTGGAACTCATCGGTGAGGTCACTGAGATCGCCGACCTCACCGAGCTCACCGGCGTGGCCGGCCTGCTGCCGCTGGTCCTGCAGCGAAGAGGCCTGCCCTTCCCAGTTGAGCCGCTCGAGGATCCACTCCTGGGCAAGGGCCTGGGGCGAGATGCCCCGCTCACCGGCGATGTCCTTGAGCTGCTGGCTGGCGATGAGGCTCATCCGAAGCTGGTAGACCTGAGCCTCCCCGAACCGCTTGCCGGACCCGGTGCTCTCCAAGTCGTTCTCGGGAGCCAGGGCGGCAAGGTAGGAGGTCAGCTCGGTGTCCTCGACAACACCGTCGTCCGCAGGCTTCGCGGCACCACGATGACGCCCAGACGACGCGGCGGCTTTCAGGTTCGTGCGGCTGCTGAGGCGGCCAAGGGAGGGAAGAGGCACGAACGCAACGATAACGTTTGCATCTCGCCACACAAACCACTGTGAGCCACAACACGCCAAACCCCAAACCCATTCAGCCCAACAACCCCCCACATGGCCTAACACTCCCCAAACACAAAGCAACCCCCCTCTAACCCAACGAGTCGATCACCCCATCACGGGCACCTACCCCATCACAGGCACCTACCCCATCACGGGCACCTACCCACGCCACCGAGGGAAGGGCGCGAAGCGCCCGAACCGCGACCACGATCGCCAGGGCGCTCCGCGCCCGAAGCGAGAACCCAGCCACGCTGGAAGAGACGCAGACCGCACCGTGGGGGGTCCGGGGGGCTCGGCCCCCCGGGCGATACGCCGGAATGAATGGGCCGTAGCGAAGGGCGAAGCCCGAGCAGGCCCAGAAATGGAGGACCCCCGCGCCAGGGGGAGGAACGCGGGGGTCGGAGGGGATCTCCACAGGCGCTGACCGGGGGTGTGTCAGCACTTCGATTGTTGCACGAGTTGGTGGGTTGGGCGAGTGGAGAGCGGGAAATTTCCCGGTGGAGTGTCACTTTCGGGCGGGGTGACGTTCGTTCGGGTGGCTGTCTTCTTCGTGGTTGCCGATTGCGCTGCGTTGTGCGGAGCGTGGCGCGAGGTTCACTCTGCGGGGGGCTGTGTGTGGCGGCTGGTGCTGGTTAGCCTCGCGGCCAAGCTGTTGTGAGCCGTATGGAGGGGCTATGAGCGGGTCTGTTGAAGTGCGGCAGTTCCTCCTTCGGTACGAAGGTGCCGATGGGGGGAGTGCTCCGTTTGCCGGGGCGTTGCCGGCGCAGCGAAGTGGGGCTGCTGATGCGCAGCGGGTGTCGGATGATCAGGTTCGGCGGGCTCGGCTGGCGGTGGCGCATGGTGCGCTGGGGGTCGAGGACTGTGTTCAGTTGCTGGAGATGCTGGGGTTGAACTTGGACGAGGACGGTCAGGCGCCGGTTCAGCGTTGAGCGGGTGGGTCCGGCGGTTGCGCCGGACCCTTCCGGTGATATTTCCGCAGGTTGCGGGTCTTTTCGGAGAGCAATTACCGGGCTTTGCGAAGGTGCTTGACGCCAGTTTTGTAACACTGTTACGGTTGTCGTGTCGAAAGGGGTGGACATGACGGCGATCGAGGGTGTGGCGGAGCTGGCGAACCGGATCCGGCCGGTGGTGCAGGTGCTGGGCGGCAAGTTCATGACGTCGCCGGAGCTGGCCGAGGTCGAGGCGGAGGTGGGGCTGCCGCCGCGTTCGCTGTACCTGCGAGGCCGGTCGGCGGTGCTCGGCGACGTCCCGCCGAAGGTGGCCGCGGAGCTGTTCGGCATCTTCCCGCACTGGCTGTTCGACTTCGTCCTGCCGCCGGCGACGGCGGCCCTCGACGCTCCCTCCGCGGTCCGTGCCTACGCGGAGTCATCGGCCCGGTGGTCGCGCATCAACCTTTCGGCTGTATCGGAGCCCGGCCGGTTGGCGGAGCTGCTGTTCCGCGTCGTCGACGCCGCGGACGCCAGCGGGCTGGCGCTCTTCGCGGGCTGGAAGAACGCCGAGCGCCCCTCGGGTGACGCCGAACGCCTCGGTTTCGCGCTGATGGTCTTCCGCGAGCTGCGCGGCGGCCTGCACTTCGCGGCGCTGCGGGCGGTGGGCCTGTCGGTGCCGGAGGCGGTGGTGGCGGACCCGGAGGGCGGCCGCGCGCGCCTGCTGCGCACGGCGTGGCCGGAGGAGGCGGCGGACGAGCTCGTCGCGTCGGCGGAGCGCAAACCGGACCTGCGCGACCGCCGCCGTCACGCGGAGGCGCTGACCGACGACCGCATCGGCGAACTGCTGGCGTCGGCGCTGACCGAACCCGAACGGGTGGAGCTCGACCGCCGCCTGGCGGACTTGGCGACGTTTGCCCAGGTAGCGGCTTCGTAGCGGGCTTAAGGAACCCCCGGTGTAAAGCGGTGGCGGCGTGCCCTATGCTTGTAATCGCTCCCAGGGGAACCTGAGAGCGCGGTCGGTCGGTCACCCGAAACCGGCCGGGCTCCCATCGTTCAGCGGCCTAGGACTCCGCCCTTTCAAGGCGGCAACGCGGGTTCGAATCCCGTTGGGAGTACGCAGTATCGTAGTAAGCAGTACTTACGTAAACAGCAAGGCCCTGTGGCGCAGTTGGTTAGCGCGTCGCCCTGTCACGGCGAAGGTCGCGGGTTCGAGTCCCGTCAGGGTCGCAAGATCGTTCGGCTCCTCGCCGGCGTTCCCGGCCAGGTAGCTCAGTTGGTACGAGCGTCCGCCTGAAAAGCGGAAGGTCGCCGGTTCGACCCCGGCCCTGGCCACCCACGAAGAAGCCGTCTTGACTCAGGTCAAGGCGGTTTTCTTGCGTCTGGGGCCGATCGTGGCCGTGGCCGTTGTCGACCTTGGTTGACCGCCGTTGGCCGTCGCTGGTTGCACGTCGGTTGCACGGCGGGTCTGGTGCTCCGCGAGTTCGCAGTCCACTCGCCTGTTTCATGAGCGGTCACCTGTGAAACGCGTCCGCGACCGCTTGCGCTGCGGTCATGATCCGGCCGTTGCGGCGCGCTCGCGATTGGCGCGGATCTCGTCGTGGTGGTCGGCGGCCCAGCCGATCAGCGAGGTGACGATCTCGTGTAAGCCGCGGCCCAGCGGGGCGAGGGTGTACTCCACGCGCGGAGGGACCTCGGCGTAGGCGGTGCGGGTGATCAGGCCGTCCTGCTGGAGCTGGCGAAGGGTGAGGCTGAGCATCCGCTGGGAAATGCCGGGAACCTGCCGTTGCAGGTCGGTGTAGCGCAGCGGTCCGGACTCCAGGACCGCGATGAGCAGCAGGCTCCACTTGTCGCCGACGCGGTCGAGGGTCTGGCGGATGAAGTCCATGTGCTCGGCGGGGATGGCCGCGCACGGGCCGATCGCCGCCGCCCGTGCCGTCACCTCTGCTTCGTTGGCCGATTCCATTACGCACATTCCTCTCCGACACGCACACCAGTGTTCCTTTTGTATCGCCTTCCATGCTGATCCATCATGGCGTTACGCACAAGTTGTAAGAAATGGAGGTGCGTGATGAAGGTGGACATTTGGTCCGAGGTGACCTGCCCCTGGTGCGGCCTGGGGAACCGCCGGGTGGCCAAGGCCATCGAGCGGTTCGAGCACGCGGACGAGGTGGAACTGGTCCACCACTCGTTCCCGCTCAGCAGCAGCTTCCCCGAGGGCGACACCTTCTCCGTCCGCGAGGCCTTGCTCCGCCGGCACGGTGTGGGCGGCAGCCAGGCGGCAGCCAGGCCGAGATCTCGACCCGGCGGATCGAGAAGCTCGCCGCGAGCGAGGGCCTGATCCCCTACCGGGTGCTGGACAACCAGGTCGGCAACACCGACCTGGCGCACGAGTTCCTCGCGCACGCCAGCGCCCAGGGCAAGAACCGCGAGGCCTGGGATGCGATCTTCGCCACCTACTTCGGCAAGGCCGCGCCGGTCTTCTCGCTGGACGACCTCCTGGGGCTCTCCGGCGAACTCGGCCTGGACCGCGAGCAGAGCCGCAAGGCCCTCACCGACCGTCGCTACCGCCGGCAGGTCCGCGACGACGCGGCCCGCGCCCAGCGCCTGGGGGCGACCGGCGCGCCGTTCATCGTCGTCGACGACCGCTACGGCGTGCCCGGTGCCCAGGACAGCGACAGCCTCCTTGAACTGCTGCGCAAGGCCTGGGACGACAGCCACCCCCTCACCCTCGCCGACGACGCCGGCGATGCCCCGGTCTGCGGACCGGACGGCTGCGCCGTCCCCGAGCACGCCTGATTCCAGCTGCCCCCAGCAGCCGCGGACAGACGAGGCCGCCGCCCGGGCCCTGTCCTGACCGGCCGGCCGCCTGATCCACCCCTGAACTCCCCGAAAGGCTTTTTGATCACCATGAGTAACCTCCTGGTCTTCGGCGGCAGCGGCCGCACCGGCGCTCACGTGCTGGAATACGCGGTCCAACGCGGCCACCGCGTCCGCGCCCTTGTCCGCAACCCCGACAAGGTGCAGGCGCCGGCCGGCGTCGAGCTGATCCAGGGCACCCCTGCGAACATCGACGACATCCGCCGGGCCGCCGAAGGCGCCGAGGGGGTGATCAGCGTGCTGAACAACGGCCGCGCCTCCGACAACCCGTGGGCCAAGCCGGTCAGCCCGCCGATGTTCATGACCGACGCCGCCCGCCACACGCTCACCATCATGGGCGAGCAGGGCATCCGCCGCATCGTGCTGGCGTCCACACAGGGCGCGGGCGACGACTGGGCCCGGCTCAACCCGCTGGCGAAGGCGTTCATCAAGCTGTCGAACATCAAGGCGGGCTTCGAGGACCACACCGGCGTCGACCAGGTCATCCGCGCCTCGTCCGGCATCGACTGGACCCTGGCCCGTGCCGTCACCCTGACCGACAAGCCCGCCGGTGGCCCCGTGCGGGCCGCCGAGGCCGGCACCGAAAAGCCCGGCGCACGGATCAACCGCGCCGACCTCGCCCAGTTCCTCGTCCAGACGATCGAAGACGACACATGGATCCGCAAAGCGCCCCTGGTCTGGAACACCCGCGGCTGATCCGTCCCGCCAGGCCACGGAAGGTCCCCGCATCAGCGGGAAGCCCTCCGCCTCACCTCCTGGCCACTGCTCACCGCCGCCCCACTGGACCGATCGGCAGCATCCGCTGGCTGGGAGCCCGTCGGCTATCGCTTCTTCCGACAATATGCCTGCGGTTTCCGCGGGCGTACTCGTTCGAGTACGTGGTCCACACGATGATCACGACCGGCGTGCCCTCGCGGAGCTTCAGGGCCTCGGTCTCCGACGGTCCGGGCATCCGGACGGCTTCTTCAGATGTGGCCAGGGCCGGGGTCGAGCGAAAATGTCGGTGACGTCCGGCACGATGTCCCGGTGACGCAAGCCGACTGGGACGATCAGGCCGCGACCTTCGACGACCAGCCCGACCACGGTCTCCGTGATCCCCGGGTGCGCGCCGCCTGGGCGGAGCTGCTTCTGCCGTTGCTGCCGCCGGCTCCGGCGGCCGTCGCCGATCTCGGGTGTGGGACCGGCAGTCTTGCCGTTCTGCTCGCCGAGGCCGGGTATGCCGTGTTTGGGGTTGATCTCTCGCCGCGGATGCTCGACGTGGCCGGGAAGAAAGCCGAAGCCGCCGGGGTCGGCGTCGAACTGCGTCGCGGGGATGCGGCCGATCCTCCTTGTGCGCCAAGCACCTACGACGTCGTCCTCGTCCGGCACGTGCTGTGGGCCTTGCCCGATCCGGCCGCCGCGGTGGATACCTGGGTTCGGCTGCTGAAACCCGGTGGTCGCCTTGTCCTCGTGGAAGGCCGGTGGTTCACCGGCGCCGGGATCTCCGCCGGCGAGTGCGAACGCCTTGTCCTCGCCCGGCGAGACGAGGCGACGGTGACGCTGCTCGACGACCCGGCCTTGTGGGGCTCGCCGATCGAGGACGAGCGGTACGTGCTCGTCAGCCGAAGCTGAAGGCCGGACGAAGTGGGGTTCTGCCTGGAAGCTGTCATCGCCGGCGAAGCCGTGCTTCGCCGGCTGGCCGGGAACATCCCCATCGTTCCTCTGCACGGTCCGTTGTCGATGCTGCCGATGACCGACGAGTACTTCGACGCGGTGTCCGCCCCGGGCGCCGCCGAACTCGAAGGGGTCTGGAAGGCACCGGTGGGCTTCGGCGACTCGCTCGCCGCGTGCTCGGAACTGGGACCGGTGGCGTACGTCGAAGCCGATTACTCCGGCGGTGTCGGCAGCCAGTCCGCGCAGGTCTGGCACCGCGGCACCGTGATCCTCGGTCCGCTGCGGATCGCCGTGGGCGAGCGGCCGCCGTCCGGCGGCAGCCCGATCTCGCAGGCACTGCGCGCACTCGGCGTGCGCCGTGGCCGTCACCTCGACGAGTTCGACGCCGTCCGGCTCGGCCGGTACCGGCGCACCGAAGAATGGCTGCGTTAGGCCGAACGAGTGAACCTCGGAAAGCCGTGTCCGGACGTGTCGAGTCGCGACGACCACCCGGTGAAGGCAGCCCGAACCCGGGCCGCCACCCACACCGGGGAGCCGAAATGCGATACCTCCTGACCCTCCACATGAACCCCACCCTCTGGGCCACCCTGGCCGACGACCGGAAGAACGCCGTCTACGAAGGACACATGGCCTTCATCAAGCTCATCACCGAGTCCGGCGAGATGGTCGAGACCAAGGCGCTCGCCGAACCCGCCGAGACCAAGACCGTCCAGGTCAGGAACGGTGTGGCGCAGACGAAAAGCGGCGGCTTCGTCGAGTCCGAGGCCTTCCTCTGCGGCTACTACGTCGTCGACGTCGGCAGCGAGGAACGCGCCGTCGAACTGGCCGCCGAGATCCCCGACGCGCAGTACACCGCCGTCGAGGTGCGGAAGGTCGTGCACGAAGGTTGACCTCGATCAAGGTCGAGGTTGCATCATGATCTCATGACCACACCTGGGGAATGGGAGATCGACGCCGTCGATCTCGACGGCTACCTCGCGCGGATCGGGCAACAGCGACGCCCGCCGTCGGCCGAAGCGCTGAGAGACCTCATGCGCGCGCACGTCCGGACCATCCCGTTCGAGAACGTCGACGTCGTTCTCGAGCAGCACCAAGGGATTTCGCTCGACGTCGTCGGCGCGAAGCTCGTCGGACGGCAGCGGGGCGGCTACTGCTACGAACACAATGGCCTCTTCGCCGCCGTCCTCGAACGGCTCGGCTACACCGTGCACCGGCTCGCCGCGCGTGTTCAGCCGCGGCGGCCCGGGCCCTACACGCACATGACGCTGGTCGTCGACGTCGACGGCCGGCAGTTCCTCGCCGACGTCGGGTACGGGGCCGGGATCCTCGACCCCATGCCGCTCGTCGACGGCCACGAAGTCGACCAGGCCGGCTGGCCACACCGGATCGTCCGCAACGGTCCCTGGTGGACGCTCCGGAAAGGCGACGAGGACATCCTCGAGTTCCGGCTGGACGAGATGCACCGCATCGACTACGAGGTCTACCACCACTACACCTCGACGCACCCGAAGTCGCCCTTCACCGGACGGCTCGTGATCATGACGCTCGAACCCGGGGTCAGCCGCCGGCTGCTCGGGCGCGAACTCACCGTGGAAAAGGCGGACGGCACCAGCGAAACCAGCACCGTCGCGCCGGACGAGCTGGACGCCACCCTCAAGGACCTCGGCATCGAGCTGACGCCTGACGAGCTCGACCGGCTGAAGACCGTCTACTGACCGAACACCTCGGCCGCCGGCGCCGGGCGGCCGAGGTGGTAACCCTGCGCCTGGTCGCAGCCGAGCGTGCGGAGCAGCTCCAGCTGCTCCGCCGACTCGACCCCTTCGGCGATCACCGTCAGGTCCACCGCGTGGGCCATCGCGATGATGCTCGTCACGATGGCCGCCGCGTCCCGGGACTCGGCGATCCCCGTGATGAACGAACGGTCGATCTTGAGCGTGTCCAGGGTCAGGCTGCGCAGCTGCGCGAGCGACGAATAGCCGGTGCCGAAGTCGTCGATCGCCAGCAGCACCCCCAGCGACCGCAGGGACGCCAGCACTTCCGCGGCCGCCGCCTGGTCGCGCATCAACGCGCTTTCGGTGACCTCCAGGCACAGCGCGGCGGCGGGCAGCCCGGTGTTCGCGAGCGCGTCCTCGACCGCGGGCACCAGGTGCGGGTCGTCGAGCTGGCGGGCGGACAGGTTGACCTTCAACGTCAGGTCCAGCTCCTGCCCGGTGCGCCGCGCGGCGAGCTCGCGGGTGGTCGCGCGGAGCATCTCCTTGCCGATCACGTTGATCAGGTCGCTCTCCTCGGCGAGCGGGATGAACTCCGCGGGCGGGATCGCGCCGTGCCGGGGGTGCGTCCAGCGCAGCAGCGCCTCGACCGCGACCATCCCGCCCGTCCGCAGGTCGACGACCGGCTGGTACGCGGGCCAGAGCTGGCCGGAGCCGACCGCGTCACGCAGGTCCTGCTCCATCCGCAGCCGCCGCTGCACCCGTTCGCGCAGGCCGACGTCGAAGAAGTGGTGACGGCCGCGGCCGAGCGTCTTCGCCTGGTACATCGCGACGTCCGCGTCGCGCAGCAGGTCCTCGGCGCTGCGCCGGTCGTCCCGGCCGACGAGCACGACACCGATGCTCGCGTCGAGGTGCAGCTGCCTGCCGAGCACGCCGATCGGCTCGGCCAGCGCCGCCCGCAGGTGCTCGGCCAGCGCGCGGACTTCGCAGGGGTCGGTGACTTCGCCGGTGACGACCACGAACTCGTCGCCGCCGAGCCTGCCGACCAGGTCGTCGCGGCCGGAGCTGCGGCGCAGGCGCTCGCCGACGATCCGCAGCACCTGGTCGCCGACCGAGTGCCCGAGCGAGTCGTTGATGACCTTGAACTTGTCGAGGTCGAGGAACAGCACCGTGACCGCGCCCCGGTCACGGGCGTCGAGCCTGCCGAGCACCAGCGTCCGGTTGCCCAGCCGGGTGAGCGGGTCGTGGGTCGCGTCGTGGGCCAGCCGCGCGCTGATCGCGCGGGTCTCGGTGATGTCGGTGAACGACGTGACGACGGCCATCGCCGCCGGGTCGTCGGGGTTGAGCAGCCGGGACGTCAGCGACACCCAGACGTCGCGGCCGTCGGGCCGGCGCAGGCGTACGACCAGGCCGTTGTGGGTGACTCCGGTCCGCCGGGTCTGTACCGAAGGCATCTCGTCCGGCGGGATCCACCGCCCGGACTCGGTGAACAGCACCAGCGTGTGGCACGGGACGCCGATCAGGTCGGCTTCGGCGACGCCGAGGATCCGGCAGGCCGCCGGGTTGGCCGCTTCGATGAGCCCGGACGCGCCCGTCACCAGCACGCCTTCATCGAGCGACGCGACGACCGTGCGGTAGTTCTGCTCGGCCCGCCGCCGCGCGGTTTCGTCGGCGCAGACCAGCACGTACCCGTCGTTCATCTCGGCCGCCGAGACGCGGACCGCCAGCGGTGCGCCGTCCCGCCGCCGGTGCACCGCTTCCGCGACGCCGCCGCCGCGCCGGATGGCGGCCAGGTCGAGCGGGGCGCCGACGAGCTCGCTCGCGCACCGCCCGACGGCTTCGGCCGAGGTCCAGCCGTACACCGCCTCGGCGGCCGGGTTCCAGCTGGTCACGACGCCTTCGCCGGTGGTCGCGATCAGGGCGTCGCTGACGTGCGACACCAGCGCGGCCTGGTAGTGCAGGGCGTCGGCGGCGGCCTTCTTCGCCGTGATGTCGCGCATGACGACCTGGTAGGCCAGCCGGTCGCGGAGGCGCACCGACACCGTTTCGACGGCGAACTTGCTCCCGTCCAGCCGGCACATCAGGGCTTCGACCGGCTTGGTCGCCGCACCCGGACCGGTCAGCCCTGCGAGCTTCTCCACCACCGCGGCCTGGGACTCTTCGGCGACGAAGTCGGTGAACCGGCGTCCGACGACCTCGTCCGCCGACCGCGCGGCGAAGGTGTCGAGGGCGGCGCGGTTGGCGTAGGTCAGGACGCCGTCGCGGTGGACGCAGATCGCGTCCGGGCTCAGTTCGACCAGCTCGGCGGGATCGGCGGAAGGCTCGGCCGGCCCGCTCGCGGCGACGGCGTCTGCCTCCATGTGCGTCCGTCCCCCGTGAAGTCGGCGTATCGGCCCGTCGATTACACCACCGACTCCGGCTCCTGTATATCCGTCGGAATCGGGCCCCGGCCTGCGGATGCGCGCCGCAGCCGCGGTCCCCAGAACAGCAGCCCGAAGTGCGCGGCGAAGGCGTGGCCGAGCAGCGTGACGATCGAGTCGAGGCTCACCGGGTCGTCGCTGAGGTAGATCACCGCGATGAACGCCTCCATCGCGGCCAGCGCCCCCAGCCGCGCGCGGCCGCGCAGCAGGAACACCAGCGCGCCGGCCGTGGTGAAGAAGCCGTAGCTGACGCCGATGTCGAGCCAGTGCCCGGCCGAGCCGGGCAGGACGTGGGCGCTGATCAGGGCCATCACCGGCAGCTCGGTGACGAGCGTGGCGAGGACGTGCCCGGAGAAGAACACGGTGGCCACGCGGCGGGTGCGGAAGCGGCGTTCCAGCGGGGCGACGGCGACCGCGAAGATCACGGCGTAGGCGAGCCAGCCCTGGTCCGGCAGCCAGAACGCGCTGGTCAGCAGCGAGGTCAGCGGGCGGCGCCACAGGTTGTGGGCGTCGGTGCTGGACAGCCGGAGCAGCCGCTCGGTCACCGCCGGGTCGGCGAACTCGAGCAGCAGGGTCGTGCCGAGCAGGACGACCAGGTAGCCGAGGGTGAACGGCGTCGTCTTCGGATTCGGGACGAACCGGAGCAAAGCGCGACCGCTGAGGGGCGCCCGGGGGACCGGCTGTCTCGCCTTCAGCAGCATGGACTGAGCTTCGCCGGTCATGCTGGGAGTATTCCGAGCGCCGGCTTAGAAAACGCTGTGGACGTCACTGTCGGTCGAAGTCGGCGATACGTTACAGATTTTTGCCGCTACTTCACCCGTTCGGGGCACTTGTGCGGTAAGAATACGGTCACGATTCGGCCGAGAGGCCTCTCGGGAAGGTCTGTCGGGGTGAACGACGAGATATCGGTCGCCGAGCTGCTCGTGCGCGAAGGCTGGGGCGACAACCCGCCGCCGGCCAGCTCGCGCTGGCGGGTGGTGGCGGTGATGATGGCCGTCGTCATCGGCTGCGGGGCCGCCGCGGTACTGGTCGCCTTCGGCGGCAAGACACGCCAGGACGCCTCCCCGGTCGACCAGATCCAGGTCATCCCCTT
Organism: Amycolatopsis sp. NPDC021455; assembly: GCF_040640995.1. NCBI lineage: Bacteria > Bacillati > Actinomycetota > Actinomycetes > Pseudonocardiales > Pseudonocardiaceae > Amycolatopsis > Amycolatopsis sp. NPDC021455. The sequence continues at coordinate 146,450 of NZ_JBFACT010000001.1, forward strand.
CCCCCAGCGCACCACCGGCCTCGGCGGAGCGGACCAGGCCACCGACTCGCCGTCCGACGGCGGGATCGGCGGCGGCACCGGCGGCGACGTCGTGACGGCCGCGGGCGAGCACCGCGGCACCGTCACCGAGGTCCCGGGCAGCACGGCGCCGGCGACGCAGAGCAGCGGCGGAAGCAGCACCGAAACGCCGACGACGCCGACTACGACGGCCGGCCCCCAGCCTCCGGGCTCCTCGGCGGCCACCACCACGCCCCCGGCCGGCGGTCATTCGCCCACGCCCACGCCGCCGCAGCAGCAGCCGCCCAAGCCGACGACCTGCTTCCTGATCATCTGCTGGTGAGCAGGTCCGGCTCGCGGCGCCGGCCGAGGTGGTTGAACAGCAGGTTCAGCGAGAAGGCCAGGAACGCGGTCACCGTGATCGGGCTGCCGCCGATCGTCTGCAGCCACGCCGGGAAGTGCTTGAAGAAGTCCGGCACGAACGCCGGCAGCAGCCCGATGCCGAGGGCCACCGCGACGACGAACGTGTTGTGGTTGCCCGAGAACTCCACCTTGCGCAGGTTCTGCACGCCGACCGCGGCCACCATCGCGAACATCACCACCGCCACGCCACCGACCACCGGCTCCGGGATCGCCGCGATGAACGCGCCGATCTTCGGCACCAGGCCCATCAGGGCGAGCACCCCGCCGGTCACCGCGACGACCCAGCGGCTGCGCACGCCGGTCATCTGCACCAGGCCGACGTTCTGCGCGAACGCCGTGTCGGGGAAGGAGTTCATCACGCCGCCGAGGACCGCCGAGACGCCGTCGGTGGCCAGGCCGCGCGCGAGGTCCGCGTCGGTCGGCGGCCGTCCGGTGATCTCGCCGACGGCGATCAGGTCGGCCGTCGATTCGGTGAACGTCACCAGCATGACCACGCACATCGACAGCACCGCCGCGACCGGGAACGTCGGCGCGCCGAAGTGGAACGGCGAGGCGAGGCCGAACCAGCCCGCGTCGCGGATGGCGTCCCCGTGCACCAGGCCCATCGGCACCGCCACCACCAGGCCGATGACGAGCGCCAGCAGCGGCCCGACCTGGTTGGCGAACCCGCGCAGCACCCGCGTGAAGAGCACGACCAGCGCGATCACGCCGAACGCCAGCGCGATGTGCGACGGCGCCGCGTAGTCCGGCGCGCTCGGGTCGTGCCCGGCGATCATCGCCGCGCCCGGGCCGACCAGCGAAACGCCGATGACCAGCAGCAGCGTCCCGGAGACCAGCGGCGGGAAGAAGCGGATCATCTTGGCGAACGGCTTCGCGATCAGCAGCCCGAAGACACCGGACGCCAGCATCGCGCCGTACACCGCGGGCAGGCCGTACTGCGACGCGATGAGGATCATCGGGTTGACGACGCTGAACGTCGCGCCCGCCACCACCGGCAGCCGGATGCCGAGGATCTTCCCGATCCCGACCGCCTGGATCAGCGTCGCGATGCCCGCGACCAGGAGATCGGCGTTGACCAGCAGCCCGATCGTCGCCGGGTCCAGCTTGAGCGCGCTGCCGACGATCAGCGGCACCGCGACCGAACCGGCGTACATGATCGACATGTGCTGCAGGCCGAGCAGTGCCAGCCGTCCGGCGGGAAGACCTTCGTCGACCGGGTGTTTCGTCATGAGCGGACGGTAGCAAGCCCCGCGCGTCATGATCTTGTTTCGAGGGGCGGCGCGAAGGCCGCGAATGTGTGACCATCGGTGCATGACTTCGGGCGGTATTTCCCAGGTGGGTCCGCCGTTTCGCGCCGATCACGTCGGGAGCCTCCTGCGGCCCCCGGTGCTGCGTGACGCGCGGCGGCGGCACGAAAGCGGCGAGATCGGCGCGGAGCAGCTCCGCGCGGTCGAGGACGACGCGATCCGCGACGTGATCAAGATGCAGAAGGCGGCCGGGTTGAGCTCGGCGACCGACGGCGAGTTCCGGCGTGCCTCGTGGCACATGGACTTCATCTACTCGCTCGGCGGCATCTCGAAGAGCGACCAGCGGCTGCACGTGAAGTTCCACAACCTGGCGGGCGACCTCGAGTTCAGCCCGCCGGGCCTGCAGGTCGACGGCAAGGTGCGGCTCGACGAGCCGATCTTCGCCGACCACTTCCGGTTCCTGCGGTCCCATGTGGACCCCGGCGTGACGCCGAAGCTGACCATCCCGTCGCCGAGCATGGTCTACTACCGCGGCGGCCGGGCCGCGGTCAGCGAGAGCGTCTACCCGGACCTCGAAGAGTTCTTCGCCGACCTCAGCGCCGCCTACCGGGAGCAGGTCAGCGCGGTGCACGGCCTCGGCTGCCGGTACCTGCAGCTGGACGACACCAGCCTCGCCTACCTGAACGACCCGGCGCAGCGGGAGCTCGTCGCGCGGATGGGCGGCGACCCCGACACCCAGCACCTGCGCAACATCGCGACGATGAACGCCGCGCTGGAAGGCCGTCCCGAGGACCTGACCGTGACGACCCACCTGTGCCGGGGCAACTTCCGGTCGTCGTGGGCCGCCGAGGGCAGCTACGAGTTCGTCGCGGAGGCGCTCTTCGGCGAACTGGCCGTCGACGGGTTCTTCCTCGAGTACGACGACGAACGCTCCGGTGGCTTCGAGCCGCTGCGGTTCGTGCCCAAGGACAAGAAGGTCGTCCTGGGCCTGGTCACGACCAAGCGGCCGGAGCTGGAAGACCCGGACGTCCTGGTGCGGCGGATCGAAGAGGCATCGCGCTATGTCGACATCGACCGGCTCTGCCTGTCGCCGCAGTGCGGGTTCTCCTCGACCGAGGAAGGCAACGACCTGACCGCGGACGACCAGCTGCGGAAGCTCGAGCTGATCGTCGCGACGGCCGACCGCGTCTGGGGCGGCCGGTGATCACCTGCGTCGTCGACTACGTCATCGACCCCGCGAAGCTGCCCGACTTCGAACGCTTCGCCACCGCGTGGATGCGGCTGGTGCAGCGCGAAGGCGGCATCCACCACGGCTACTTCCTGCCGGCGGAGGGGGCGAGCGACGAAGCACGGGCGCTGTTCAGCTTCGAGAGCCTGGCCGCGTACGAGCGTTACCGGACGCTGTTCGGCGTCGACCCGGACTTCATCGAGGCCGACAAGATCCGCGACGAGAGCGGCTGCGTGGTGCGGTACCGGCGGACGTTCATGCGCCCGCTGCTCCCGGACGACGAAGAGGGGTGAGACACAGCGCGTCGCGGCCGCCGTCGGTCGTGGACCGGGTCCTGGATCTGCTGGGCGCGTTCACGGCCGAGCGGCCGCGGCTGACGCTGTCGGAGCTCAGCCGCCGGGTCGGGCTGCCGCTGTCGACCACGCACCGGCTGGCCGGCGAGCTGACCCGCCGCGGCGCGCTCATGCGCGACGAAACGGGCGCCTACCGCGTCGGGCTGTGGCTGTGGGAGGTCGCGTCGCTCGCGCCGCACGGCGCGGAGCTGCGGGAGAGCGCGATGCCGTTCCTGGAGGACCTCTACGAGGCCACGCACCAGAACGTGCAGCTCGCGGTGCTCGACGGGCCGGAGGTGGTGTTCGTCGAGCGCATCTCCGGCCGCGGCGCGGTCAACGTCGTGACGCGGGTCGGCGGACGGTTGCCCGCGCACGCGACCGGCGTCGGCCAGGTGCTCCTGGCGCACGCGCCGGCCGAGGCGCAGGAAGAGGTCCTGGCCGGCCCGCTGAAGACGTTCACGCCGAAGACGATCGGCTCGGCCACGCAGCTGCGGCGGGTGCTCGCGGACGTCCGCCGCGACGGGTACGCGATCAGCGACGGCCAGATCGAACTGGTCGCCCTGTCGGTGGCGGCCCCGGTCTACGACTCGACGGACGAGGTCGTGGCGGCGATCTCCGTCGTCGTTCCCGCCGAGGGGACGGACCCGCGGACGCTGATCCCGGCGGTCCGGGCCGCGGCACGCGGCATCTCGCGGGTGCTCGGTGCGCCGCGCGCGCTGCGCTCGTCCGGCGATTCCTCGACGGCATGAGCCTCTTGTGATCGGATGACAGGCATGGGTGCACAGGACACGGTTCTCGTCGTCGGGGCGGGGCAGAGCGGGTTCCAGGCCGTGGCTTCGCTGCGGGATCGCGGCTTCGACGGCCGGGTCGTGCTGGCCGGGGACGAGCCGGGCGTGCCGTACCAGCGGCCGCCGCTGTCGAAGGCCTACCTGGCCGGGACCGCCGGGCAGGAACAGCTGCACCTGCGTGGTGAGGACTTCTTCGCCGAGAAGGACATCGAGCTGGTCGCCGCCCGGGTCGAGGCCATCGACCGCGACGCGCGCGAAATCGAGCTCGACGACGGCCGGAAGCTCGGCTACGACCACCTGGTCCTCGCCACCGGCGCGCGCAACCGGCGGCTGCCCGTGCCCGGCGCGGACCTGCCGGGCGTGCTGACCCTGCGCACCCGCGACGACGCCGACCGGCTGCGCGCCTCCCTCGAGCGGGCCGGGAACGTCGTCGTGGTCGGCGGCGGGTTCATCGGGCTGGAGTTCGCCTCGCACGCGGGCCGCCCGGTGACGATCGTCGAGGCGCAGGACCGGCTGCTCAACCGGGTCGCGACGCCGGAGATCTCCGCCTACTTCGCCTCGCTGCACCGCGACGCCGGGCACACGGTGGTGCTGGGGCAAGGTGTCACGGCCCTGCACGGCGACGAGCGCGTCCGCGAGGTCGAGCTGTCCGACGGCACCCGGCTGCCCGCCGACCTGGTCGTGGTCGCCGTCGGCGTCGTGCCCGAGACGACGCTCGCCGCGGCCGCCGGTCTCCCGGTGGACAACGGCGTCGTCGTCGACGAACACCTGCGCACGGTGGACCCGCGGATCTTCGCCATCGGCGACTGCGCGAACTTCCCGTGCGTGCAGGCGGGGACCGCGACGCGGCTGGAGTCCGTGCAGAACGCCGTCGACCACGCCCGGTGCGTGGCCGCCGTGCTGACCGGCACGCCCGAGCCGTACGCGAGCCTGCCGTGGTTCTGGACCGACCAGGCGGGCGCGAAGCTGCAGATCGCCGGGATCCTCGCCGGAGCCGACCGGACCGTGGTCGCCGGTGACCCGGCCGAAGGCAGGTTCTCCGTGCTGTCCTTCCGCGGCGACGTCCTCGTCGCCGTCGAGTCGGTCAACCGGCCGGCCGACCACATCGCCGCGCGCCGCCTGTTCACCGCGGACCCGCGGCCCGCCTACGCCGACCTCGAAGCGAGCGCCTTCGACCTCAAGGCCCATCTGAAGGCGAGGGCGGCGTGATGCGCACCCAGGTCGCGGTGATCGGCGCCGGCCCGGCCGGGCTGCTGTTGTCCTTCCTGCTCCACGAGGCCGGGATCGACTGCGTGGTCCTGGAAGCACGCGACCGCGAGTACGTCCGGCAGCGCGTCCGGGCCGGTGTGTGCGAGCAGCCGACCGTCGAGCTGCTGACGTCGCTGGGGCTCGGCGAGCGGCTGGCCGCCGAAGGCATGCCGCACGAAGGCCTGTCGCTGCGGTTCGACCGCGCCGACCACCGGATCGCGCTGACCGAGCTGACCGGCAAGACGATCACGGTCTACGGGCAGCAGGAGATCGTCAAGGACCTGATCGACGCGCACGAAGCCCGCGGCTACCCGATCTCGTTCGAGGTTTCGGACGTCTCTCTGTCCGATGTGGACACGGATCGGCCTCGGGTGGGTTACCGCGATGCCGAAGGGGTCGCCCAGACCATCGAATGCGACGCCGTCGCGGGCTGCGACGGGTTCCACGGCATCTGCCGTCCGTCCATTCCGGACAGTGCGCTCACGGTGTACGAGCGCGAATACCCGTTCGCGTGGCTGGGGGTCCTCGCGCGGACGCCGCCGTCGCACCACGAGCTGATCTACACCCACCACGAACGCGGGTTCGCGCTGCACAGCATGCGGACACCGGAGATCACGCGGCTCTACCTCCAGGTCGACCCGGCCGAGTCGCTGGACGCCTGGTCCGACGACCGGATCTGGGCCGAGCTGACCGCACGGCTCGAGGTCGAAGGCGACTTCACGTTGCGAGAGGGCCCGATCCTCGACAAGGGGATCACGCCGATGCGCAGCTTCGTCGCGGAACCACTCCGCCACGGACGGCTGTTCTTGGCCGGCGACGCCGCCCACATCGTGCCGCCGACCGGCGCCAAGGGCATGAACCTGGCGATCGCCGACGTCCGCGTGCTGTCGCGAGCGCTGCAAGCGTTGCTGCGCGGGGACGAGTCGCTCGCCCAGTCCTATTCGGACACCTGCCTGCGCCGGGTGTGGCGGGCCGAGCACTTCTCGTGGTTCATGACGACGATGCTGCACACCGACCCGCACGCGGACGGCTTCGCCCGGCAGTTGCAGCTGTCGCAGCTTCGCTACACGACGTCGTCGCGGGCGGCGGCGACCAGCCTGGCCGAGAACTACGTGGGGCTGCCGTTCGCCTGAGATCGTCAACTCAAGGTTGACGCTCGGGCAGCGTCAACCTACAGTTGACGGCATGGACCTCCCGATGAACATCAAGCTCGACGACCTCATCAGCGCCATCAAGAGCAACCACGACAAGGACGCCCTCGCCCAGCTGACCGACGCCGTCTACGTCGGCCAGCACCTCGGCGAAGTGGCCGACCACCTGATCGGCCACTTCGTGGACCAGGCCCGGCGGTCCGGGGCGTCCTGGACCGAGATCGGCGCCAGCATGGGCGTCACGAAACAGGCCGCGCAGAAGCGGTTCGTGCCGAAGGTCGACCCCGGTGGCGACCCCAGCGGGGCGATCGAACGCGTCTACGGCCGCTACACCGACCGGGCCCGGCACGTGATCGTCGAGGCCCAGAAGGCCGCCGTCGACCACGGCAGTCCGGAGATCGACACCGTGCACATCGTGCTGGGGCTGCTGACCGAGCCGGCGGCGCTGGCGGCGGGGGCGATCCTCGCGCAAGGCGTGCACTTGGACGCCGTCCGCGAAGCCGCCGAGGCGCGGCTGCCCGAGCGGGCCGACCCCGCGCCGAACCCGGTGCCGTTCTCCGGGGCCGCCAAGAAGACCCTCGAGCTGACCATGCGCGAGGGCCTGCGGCTGGGGCACAACTACATCGGCACCGAGCACATGCTGCTGGCCCTGCTGGAACAGGGCGAAGGCGCCGGTTTCGAGGTGCTCGACGGCTTGGGCGTCAAGAAGGACAAGGCCGAGGCGAAGATCCTGGAGGTGCTGGCGGAGATCCTCGCCGCCCGGGGGCAGTGAGACTCCTGCTGGCCGCCATCCTCGCCGTGGCCTTGGTGACCCTGCTCGCCTGCGCGTGATCGGGAAGGACCAGGGGGTCTTCCCGCCCGCGACGGCGAAAAGCCGTGAAGGCCTCCTTACCGGCTCTTACAGCCGGTAAGGAGGCCTTCACGGACTTTGTCAGGCGGAGGCTTCCGGGCGGCCGTCGGCGGCCCAGGCCGTGTGGAACGAACCTTCGCGGTCCACCCGGCGGTAGGTGTGGGCGCCGAAGAAGTCCCGCTGGCCCTGGACCAGGGCCGCCGGGAGGCGGTCGGCGCGGAGGCCGTCGTAGTACGCCAGCGCCGTCGAGAAGCCCGGCGTCGGGATGCCGAGCTTGACCGCCGTCGAGATCACCGAGCGCCACGAGTCCTGCGCGTCCTCGACCGCCTTGCGGAAGCCGCCCGAGGTCAGCAGCGTCGGCAGCGCGGGCTCCTCGGCGTAGGCCGAGGTGATGTCGTTCAGGAACTTCGCGCGGATGATGCAGCCGCCGCGCCAGATCGACGCGACCTTGCCGAGGTCGATGTCCCAGCCGTACTCCGTCGCGCCGGCCTGGATCTGGTTGAAGCCCTGCGCGTACGCGACGACCTTCGACGCGTACAGCGCCTGTTCGACGTCGTCGGCGAAGCGCTCCAGCGAGGAACCCGACAGCGGCGCCGCCGAAGGACCGCCGAGGCCGCGAGCCGCCGCACGCAGCGACTTGGACCCGGACAGCGAGCGCGCGAAGACGGCTTCGGCGATGCCCGAGATCGGGACACCCAGGTCGAGGCCGATCTGCACGGTCCAGCGGCCGGTGCCCTTCTGCTCGGCGGCGTCCTCGACGACGTCGACGAACGGCTTGCCCGAAGAAGCATCGACGTGCGCGAGCACCTCGGCGGTGATCTCGATCAGGTAGGAGTCCAGCCGCCCGGTGTTCCACGTGCGGAAGACGTCGGCGATCTCGGCGGGGGAGTAGCCGCCAGCGTGCCGCAGCAGGTCGAACGACTCCGCGATCAGCTGCATGTCCGCGTACTCGATGCCGTTGTGCACCATCTTCACGAAGTGACCGGCACCGTCCGCGCCGATGTGCGTGCAGCACGGCTCGCCGTCGACCTTCGCCGAGATGTCCTCGAACAGCGGGCCGAGCGACTCGTACGACTCCTTCGAGCCGCCGGGCATGATGCTCGGCCCGTGCAGCGCGCCTTCCTCACCGCCCGAGACGCCGCTGCCGACGAAGTGCAGCCCCCGCTCGCGCAGCGCCTTCTCGCGGCGGCGCGTGTCGGCGAAGTGCGCGTTGCCGGCGTCGATGATGACGTCGCCCTCTTCGAGCAGCGGCGCGAACTCCTCGATGACGGCGTCCGTCGGGGCGCCCGCCTTGACCATGATCACGACCTGCCGCGGCCGCTCCAGCGCGTCGACGAAGTCCTGCGCGGAGTACGCCGGGATGAAGTCACCCTCGTCGCCGAACTGCTCCACCAGCGCGCGGGTCCGCTCCTCGGACCGGTTGTGCAGGGCCACCGTGTGTCCGTGCCGGGCCAGGTTGCGGGCCAGGTTGCGGCCCATGACCGCCAGGCCGGTGACCCCGATGCTCGCCTTCTTGCTCATCCGAATCCTTCCAACGACTCTCTCGATTCAGACCCTAGTCCGATCGACGCCTCAAGGAAGGGCACGGAGCGATGGCTCACTCAGTTCAGGAGAAGCAGCGGATCGGGCCCTTGTTGAAGGCGAGCATGTCGGTGATGGCCGCCACCAGGTCGATGTCGGCCCCCCACTCGGCGCCGTCCAGCTCGGCGTACGCCCGGTGGAGGTTCCCCGGCAGCCGCTCCTGCTCGGTCAGCGACGCGAACTCACCCAGGTCGGTCTCCTTGGCCAGCTCCAGCGGCGACAGCCCGGCGGCCTTCCCGCGCTCGGCCGTCTTCTGGACGAAGGCCAGGTACCGGCCGACCGTCTCCACCGCGGAGAGGTCGCACGGGCCGCCGTGGCCGGGCAGGATCACGGCCGGGTCCAGCTCGCGGATCACGTCGAGCGCGGCCAGCCAGCCGGCCACCGAGCCCATCAGCGCGAACGGGCTCCCGCCGTGGAACACCAGGTCACCGGCGTAGAGCACGCGCGGCCCGGGCAGCCAGGCCAGGACGTCGTTGGTCGTGTGCGCCGCGTGCCCGGGGTGGATCAGCTGGATCTCGACGTCCCCGGCGTACAGCGTGAGCCGGTCGTCGAACACGATCTCCGGCGGCCGGGACCGCAGCTCGCCCCAGTCGCTGCCGACGAAGATCCCCTCGAACTTCTGGATGCCCTCGGCGGCCAGCAGCTCGCGCGTCTTGCGGTGGCCGATCACCGCCGCGCCCTCGACGAGGTAGTTGCCGTTGGTGTGGTCACCGTGGTGGTGGGTGTTCACCAGCGTCGTCACCGGGCTGCCGGTCGTGTGTTCGACCGTCTCGAGCAGCGCGCGCGTGCGGCGCTCGGTCGAGCACGTGTCGATCAGCACGGTGTGGTCGCCGGCGTCGACGAACCCGCAGTTGTTGATGTACCAGGAGCCGTCGGGCTGCACGTAACCGTGCACCTGGTCGGCGAGCGGGGTGACGGTGGCGGCGGAGGGCGAACGATCGGTCACGGGGCCACTATGCCCCAGCCGGGGCTCCGCCGGTTGGCGGAATAATTCGGAATTTCGCTGGTCCAGGCGAGTGATAGCGCAGGTGACTGGCGTTCCGCGGCGTTTCCTGGAACGCTGCGCGGTGTCATCATCGAGATCCGCAAGGTGAAGCACTAGCCTGGGTGGGTTCGATAGTTCGCGTGCGACGGCGGCCGGTGGCCGCCGTTGCTTGGTAGTGGTCCGGGAGAGCAGGGCGATGGCCAGCACCGTCACCTCGCGCCGGAAGCAGCTCGGCAACGAGCTCCGGCATGCCCGCACCGCGGCGCGGATGACACAGCAGCAGGTCGCCGAGGTCCTCGGCTGCACCCAGGGCAAGGTCAACAAGATCGAGTCCGGTGCCGTCGGGGTGAAGCTCGGGGATGTGCGATCGATGCTGAACGCGTTCGGGATCAACGGCGAAGAGGCCGACACGCTGATGAACCTGGCGCGGGCCGCCGCCGGGCAGCGCGGCCACTGGTCGGGCTACCGCTCGGTGGTCCCGCACTGGTTCCGCACCTTCACGGACCTGGAGCCCGCGGCCGCGGAGATCCTCACCTGGCACGGTGAGCGCATCCCCGGCCCGCTGCAGTCCGAGCACTACATGCTCAAGCAGTTCACCGAGGCCGGCGCGACGGACGTGACGTCGCTGGTGCGCAACCGCCTCGACCGCAAGGCCGTGTTCGAGCAGCAGCAGCCGCCGTACTACCGGTTCATCATCAGCGAAGGCGCGTTGCGCCGGGCTCCCGGCGGCTACGCGCCCGCGGTGATGCTCGACCAGGTCGAGCACCTGCTCTCGCTCGAGAAGCACCCGCGGGTGTACGTGCACGTACTGCCGTTCGGGGCACGGCTGGCCGCGGTGCCCAACGACTTCACGATCATGCGCTTCCCGGACCGCACGCGGGACTTCGTCTACATCGAGCACTCCGCCGGCGGGCTCTACCTCGACGACGTCAAGGACTTCAACATCTTCGTCGACTCGTGGGACCGGTTGCGCGGCGCCGCGCTGGAGCGCCAGGAGACCCGCCAGTTCCTCAAGGAGCTCGCGGAGGGTTACCGCGCCCAGATGCAGCAGATCCAATAGGGCGAATGGCCGCGGGAGCTGTCCCAGGCAGTGAACAACTGTCGGTAGAGTGGGTCTGTTGCGCTCGAATTCACAGAAACGCCGCTTGAAAATGCCCGCTTGAAGGGGACGTCGTGGACCCCGACTTCCTTCCCGATGCCATCGACCTCGACCGGCCGAACATCGCGCGCATCTACGACTGGGCCCTCGGCGGCACCGCGAACTGGGCCATCGACCGGCAGTACGGCGAGCAGGCGGTCCAGATCTTCCCGCTGGCGAAAACCCTCGCGCGCAGCAACCGGGACTTCCTCGGCCGGGCCGTGCGCTACTGCCTCGCGGAGGGCATCACGCAGTTCCTCGACCTCGGCAGCGGCATTCCCACCGCGGGCAACGTGCACGAAGTGGCCGACGACTACGCCGACGACAGCCGGTGCGTCTACGTCGACCACGAGCCGGTGGCCGTCGCGCACGGGCGGATGCTGCTGGAGGAAGCCGGGGATCCCGAGCGGCACGCCGTGCTGCACGCCGACCTGCGTGACGTCGAAGACGTCTGGGAAGGCGCGCTGGCCACCGGCGTCCTCGACCCCGAGCGGCCGATCTGCCTGCTGACCGTGGCGGTGCTGCACTTCCTGCCGGACGTCACGGGCGTGCGGGAAGCCGTCCGCGACTACCGGAGGCTGCTCGCACCCGGATCGGCGTACGTCCTTTCGCACGCGACCGAATCCGGCGTCGAAGGCGAAGAGCTGGCGCAGATCCGGCGGCTGGTCAAGCTGTCGGAGCGGTCGAGCTCGCCCGCGATCTCCCGGTCGCTCGACGAGATCGCCGCGTTCTTCGGTAACTTCGAGGTGGTCGAGCCGGGAATCGTGCCTGTGGGAGAGTGGCGCCCTGAGCCCGGCGCCGCCACGGTCCCCCTCGCGAGCGTGGTCGGCGGTGTCGGCCGCAAGCCTGGAGGACAAGATGACGACGGATCCCGAAGCGCCTGAAGGCGTCGACCTCGAGCGGCCGAACGCGGCCCGCATCTACGACTGGTTCCTCGGCGGCACCGCCAACTGGGCCATCGACCGGCAGTTCGGCGAGCAGGCCGTCAAGACGTTCCCGATGATCAAGACGGTCGCCCGGGTCGGCCGCGACTTCCTCGGCCGCGGTGTCCGGTACCTGGCGCGCAACGGCGTCGACCAGTTCCTCGACCTGGGGTCGGGTGTCCCGACGGTCGGGAACGTCCACGAGGTCGCGGCGGCGGTGAACCCGGACGCGCGGTGCGTGTACGTCGACAACGAGCCGGTCGCGGTGGCGCACTCCCAGATCCTGCTGGAGCGCGAAGGCGTCGCAGGCCGGCACGCGGTGCTGCACGGTGACCTGCGCGACCCGGCCGACATCTGGAAGCGCGCGCTCGAAACCGGCGTGCTCGACCAGAACCGCCCGATCGGCCTGATCATGGTCGGCGTCCTCTACTTCCTCGGCGAGGACGAGCCGGTGGGCGAGATCATCCAGAAGTACCTGTCGCTGCTGCCCTCGGGCTCGTACTTCCTGTCCTCGCACCTGACGAGCGACGGCATGGAGGCGATGGCCGACGCGGAAAGCCGCGAGTCGATCATGAAGCAGTACGACCGGTCCAGCACGCCGCTGCACCTGCGCACGCGCGCGGAGTTCACGTCGTTCTTCGAGGGGCTGGAGCTGGTCGAGCCGGGCATCGTGTTCCTCCCGGAGTGGCACCCCGAGGAGATCGAGTCGCGGGCCACGAAGAAGCTCGCGAACGACCCGGCGTTCGTCGGGCACCTGTGCGGCCTCGGCCGCAAACCGTGACGGCCGCCTACGATCCGGTCGCCGTCCAGTACGCCGAGTTCGTCCGCGACATCTGGGACGACCACCCGCTGGACCGCGCCGCGTGGACGGCGTTCGCGGACTCCGTGCGCGGCCGCGGCCCGGTCGCCGACCTCGGCTGCGGCCCCGGCCACCTCACGGCGCACCTGCGGTCGCTGGGGCTCGACGTGTTCGGCGTCGACGTGTCCCCGGCGATGATCGAGCTGGCCCGCGCCGCCGAGCCGTCGCTGCGGTTCGAAGTCGGTTCCATGGCGGCGCTGGACCTGCCCGGCGCGTCGCTGGCCGGGATCCTGTCGTGGTACTCGGTGATCCACACGCCGCCGGCGGAGGTGCCGGGCATCCTGGCCGAGTTCACCCGGACGTTGGCCCCGGGCGGTCACGTTCTGTTGGGGTGCTTCGAATCCGACGGCGGGCCGGTGACGGAGTTCGACCACAAGGTCACGACGGCCTACCGCTGGCCGCTGGACGAGCTGGCGGGCCTGGCGGCCGCGGCCGGGCTCGTCGAGGTGGGCCGGCTGTACCGCGCGCACGGGGAAGGCGAGCGTCCCTTCCGCCAGGGCCGCCTCTTCCTGCGAAAGCCTTAGCCGTCCGAAGGCGAGAGCCCCGGTTCCGAAGGGAACCGGGGCTCTTTGTGGTGGTACGGCAGTTCAGGGCTTCAGGCGCGCGAGCCGATGCGGCCGCGCAGCAGGGGCGTCAGGTCGATCGAGGTCTCGAGCGGCCGGGTGGTCCGGACCCCGTCGGAGTAGTGCCGCAGCGGGAGGTCCTGGTCCGTCGCCCACGTCGTGGTCTTGCGCAGCGGCGCCTGGATCAGGCTGAAGCCGAAGCGGTTCCTCAGTTCGTTCCCGATTCCGCGGCGGCCACGGTGCTGTTCGTCCTCGCGGCGCAACAGCGAGTTCAGCCGGACGGCCATCTTCTACACCCCCAGCTCTCGTCGCGGTGACCGGGCACGCCATTCGGCAGCGGAGCGCGCAAACGCTTCCCCATGCTTGGTCCGGACCAGGCCTGGTGGCGCACTCTCCTCGACAATCACGCTGATCCTCCCCCATGAGGTCATAACCGTGGCTGGGATCGGGTCGGTTCCGGCACTCGTCCTGCGTGGACGACCGCCCGTCGCGGGCAGGCTGTCGTTCGCCGACGCCGGCGCCCCGGCCGATGCGATTAATCCTACTCCTGGAATAATCTTCATGTCGAGGCCGGAGCCAGTTGATCACCCGCTTGGCCCCTTGGCGTACTCCATTGAGACACTGAGTAGCCGGGAGCGGGGACCTTCGACCAGGTCACGGCCGCGCCCCCCAACGATCCTCGGAGGTACGACCCATGGCGGATTATCCGTCGTTCGCGGATTACGATCCGAACACGGCCGTGTCCCTGTTCCAAGAGGCCGCCTGGGAGAAGTCGTTCGCCAGCGAGCCCAACGGCGGCAGCTGCGTCGAGGTCAACCTGGGTCGCGAAGGGATGATCGGCGTCCGGGACACCAAGCTCGCCGGCAGCCCGGTCTTCGTGTTCGACACCGCCGAGTGGGAAGCGTTCCTGATCGCCGTCAAGGCGGGGCAGTTCGACCTGCCCGCCTGAGTTCGCGACAGCTGTGTCCTCGAACAGCATGGTGAAGGCCCCCTTCCCCGTCCTCTGCGGTGAAGGAGGCCTTCGCGACGCCGTGAATACGCCTGAGCGCCGGATGTGAGGGAAATCTCACCCGGTTGCCGGAAGCTCCCCACCGCGCAGCCGGCCGCGGGTCCGGCGCCAGGCCACCACGACGAGCACTACCAGCCCGATCAGCGGCAGCGTGCTGATCGCCCAGCTCAGCCCCATCGGCGGCCCCGGCTGTTCCTGCACCGGCAACGCGCGCAACTCGCCGGTGCCGGTCCCGGCGGGCCCGTTGACGGTGAACTGCAACGTCCAGTCGCCTGGCTGCGGCAGCGAGCGGACGTCGAGACCCCAGACGTCGCGCTTGCGCGGGTGCCGCACGAGCGGCTGGGCGCGCCGCTGCATGCTGTCCGGGCCGAGCATCCTGAGCGTGCCGGACTTCCCTTCGATCCCGCCGTCGGGGATGAACGTGAAGTCCAGTGACTGCATGGCCTTCACCGGCCAGGTGCTGAACCCGACTGTCAGCCCGTACGGCCCGGCCTGCACCCGCTCGGTGTGCACGATGTTGACCGGTTCGTAGGCGTTCGCCGGCGCCGCGGTCGCGAACAGCAGGCCGGCGACGGCGGCCAAGGCGAGCAATGCCCGCCTTATGGGGGTTCCGGGTGGCGGAGCCCCCGGCCGGGGCGGAGCCCCGAGTGACATTGTCTTACGCATCAGCGGTTTCCCCCTTCTTCGCGGGCGCCAGCAGGCAGAGCATCCCGCCGAACCGCCACCCGGCGAACCCGCCGAGCAGCCCGAAAGCCGCGCTGAGCACGGCGGTCGTCGTCAGGTACCAGGCCGGCGGCACGTGCGCGCCGGGGTAGAGCATCGCCTGCTGCAGCGGCAGGCTGAGCCCGAGCAGCAGCCCGGCGATCCCGCCGGCGACCACGGACACCCGGCCCGCGCGCCACCCCCGGCGCCGGCCGGCGAGGTACACCAGTTCCATCAGCCCGGCCACCGGCAGCAGCGCGAGCGGTGCCAGCGACGGCATCTCGGGCACGCCCGAGATCGTGTCCCGCAACGGCAAATCGACCAGGTCGGCGTACGCCCTCGCCGCCCACGGCGAGAACCACCAGAAGACGCCCTGCACGGCCGCGACCATCGCCGCCGTGCCGAGCGCGCCACCCGGACGGCGGAGGAACCCGGCCGCGACCGCGACCAGCAGCACCGCCATCATCGACGTGCCGATCGCCACGGCGTCGGCGTAGTCGTCCGGCACCTGCTGCAGCCCCAGCGCCGTCACGGGCGCGAACGTCAGCAGCACGGTCAGCGAGGCGAGGGTGCCGAGCCGGCCCCAGCGGTGCTCGCGCGCCGCGGCGAACACCGCGGTCGTGCCGATCAGCGACACCGAGATCGACAGCAGCAGCCCGATGTGCGGCGGCGAGTCGATGACCGCGTCGAAGCCGTAGAGCCCGTGCCACCACTGGTCCCAGAGGCCGTACAGCAGGAACGTCGCCGCGCCGACGCCGGAGACCAGGTAGCCCAGCGGTGCCGCGAACGTCCGGCCGAAGACGTTGACCACGCGCCCGCCGACCCGTGGGTCGACCGGCCGTCCCGCGCGCCGCGCCGCCGTCGTCAGCAGCACGACGGCGAGGCTCGCCAGGCCGACGACCGCGCTGCCCGCGTACAGGAACAAGTGCGGCAGTGTGAAGAACGTGTCCGGCCCGACGTCGCTGTGCCACTGGATGTCCCAGGTGAGCCCGACCAGCGACAGCAGCGAACCCCCGAGCACGACGTTCGCGGGCAGCAACCCCGTCCGTGCCTGTTTCGTCACCGACGTGGTGCGCACGCCGGATGCGGTGAGATCCATTCCCCCTCCTTTTACTTGACCAACACGGGAAAGACGACTTGCGCGGGCCCGCCCGGGCCGCGCAGGGACACGGTGATCTCCCACTGCCCGGCCATCGGCAGCCCGACGCCCACGGCGCGGAAGCGGCCGGGCCCGTCCGGGCCGGCGGGCACCGGCGGGAACGCGTGCCCCATCTGCGCCATCACCGGCGCGACCGTGACGGCGTCGGGCGCGGGCCCGGTGACGCCGAGCGTGAACGTGTTGCCGCCGACGCGCGGCTCGTCCGCGGAGAACTGGACGGTGTACGGCCCGGAAACCGCTTGCTGGGCAGTGGATTTCGCGTCACCGCCACCCCAGAGCAGCCACGCGATCCCGGCCGCGGCCACGAGCGCGACCACGGCGATCAGGACGGTCGGGCGCTTCATCGGCCGGCTCCGTTCGCGGGGACGTCCACGACGGCCGGGATGGTGAGCACGCGGTAGTCGCGTTCGGCCTGCAGCCAGATCCGGTACCGGCCGGGCGCGGAGAAGGTGTAGGTGAAACCGACGTCCGGGCCGTACGCGGCCACGGTCTCGTCCGGGCGGTCGAGCTGCCCGGCGACCGGCGGGATCATCGCGTGGACGTGCGCCCACGTGGGTGCCTTCGCGGCGCTTTCCCCGACCGGCCCGGTGATCGGCCCCGCGATGATCAGGTGGCCGAGCATGCCCAGCCACGGCTGGAGGTCGTGGGTCCGGAAGTGCGCGGTGATCGTCGCCGGCGGGCCCGGGCTGATCGTGAGGTCCACCGGGGTGCCGTCGACGGTTCGCGGTCCGGCGCCCGCCGGTTCGGGAGCGGGTGCCGCGGCACCAGTCATGTCCACTGTGGACCGTACAAGCTGGACTCCACCACCGCGCCGGACGAGTTCCGCGGCGACGGCGTACGTGCCCGCCTCCGGATCGGCGAGGCCGACGCGGTAGTCGCCCGGGCCGACGCGCACCGGGTGCAGGTGGCTCATCCGGCCCGACGGCGAGACCACGACGAGGTGCACGAGGGCGTTGTCGTGGACGAGCAGGTCGTCGGCCGGACGTCCGGTGGCGCCGTCGGTGAGGCCCAGTCGCAGCTCACCGCGTTCGGCGCGGACGGCCAGGTTCACCGGTGGCCGCGAGTAGTCCACTGTCGACAGACGGGCGTTGGCGTACGGGTCGGTGACGTTGTCGAACGTCGGGTCGAGCTGGCTGCCCGGCGCGGGTGGCGGGGGAGTGCTCGCCGACAGCAGGGCGCCCGTGACGGCGACGGCGATCGCGGCGACCGCGCCGCCCGCCGGGACCAGGGCGAAGGCGGTGCGTCTCGCCCTGAGTCCGACGATCAGGGCGAGCAGCAGGAACGCGCCCGCGGCGACGAACCCGCCGTAGGCCGCCTTTTCCCACGGCGGAACCACGCGAGCCGGCACGATGAACGGGATCGTGGCGGCCGGGCTCGTGCCGTCGGACAGCGAGAGTTCCCACGGTCCCGGCTTCCCGACACGCAGATTCCCCGCGTAGACACCAGGTTCGGCGCCGAGGACGACGTCGGCTTTCGCGGTGACGACCCCGTCGGCCGCGACGCTCAGGTGCAGCGTGCCGGGTGCGGTGCCCCGGTGCGTCACGACGTCGACCCGCAGCGGCGACGGCGTCACGTCGACCCGGCGGATGATCACGGTCAGTTCGCGCGCGCCGAGCGTCTGCGCTACCTGGATGTCGGCGCCGGACGGCGCGCCGTCGGCGTGCGCAGTCCCGCCGCCGGCCGCGATCCCCAGGATGGCCAGCAGCAGCGCCAGTGCGAGTTTCGGTTTGCTCCCCATCGTGCTGGTGAACCTAACCGGAGGAGGGGGTGGCGTGCGTCACGGCGACGAGGGAACCCCGATCCCCAGTCCGGGGGACCGGCGCACCCGGGGAACTCAGGGGCGCAGGAAGTTCCGCAGGTGCGCGACGACTTCGTCCGGCTGTTCCTCGGGGAGGAAGTGGCCGCATTCGGCGAGGGCTTCGCCGATGACGTCGTCCGCGTACTCCCGCCAGATTTCGAGCGTCGGGAGCGTGCCGAGCAGGCCGTTCGCGCCCCACAGCGCGAGGAGCGGCTGGGTGACGCGCTTGCCGGCCGCGTAGTCGGCGTCGTCGAGTCCGGCGTCGTCCGGGAAGGAGGCGCGGTAGTCGTCGAAGCCGGCCCTCAGCGCTCCGGGCTGGGAGAACGCGCGGACGTACTCGGCGACGGCGTCCGCGTCGAGGGCGTGGCGCTGGTGGGTCCAGCGCTCGAAGAAGTAGCCGAGGTAGGCGGCGATGTTCTGGCCGGCGAGCAGTTCCGGGAGGTCGGGCTGGAGGTGGAAGAGCCAGTGCCAGTACGCCTTCGCGACGCCGGCGTCGAGCCGTTGCCACATCGCGCGGGTGGGGGCGATGTCGAGCACGGCGAGGCGTTCGACCTGGTCGGGGCGGTCGAGGGCCCAGCGGTGGGCGACGCGGCCGCCGCGGTCGTGCCCGGCGACGGCCGTCCTGGCGAACCCGAGGTGTTCGGCCAGCGCGGCGACGTCGGCGGCCATCGTGCGCTTGTCGTAGCCGGTGCGCGGTTTGTCGGTGCGGCCGTAGCCGCGCAGGTCGGGGGCGATGACGGTGTGCGTCTCGGCGAGGGGCTCGATGACCTTGCGCCAGCAGTGCGACGTCTGCGGCCAGCCGTGCAGCAGGAACAGCGGCGGCCCGTCCCCGGCCGTGCGGTAGTGCATCCGGATCCCGTTGACCGTGGCCATGCGTTCTAACCGGTTCATGGGGTTAGACGATAGCCCGGCTTCTAACTGTCTTCAAGGGTTAGAATGGCGGCATGGAGTGGGTCTTCGACGGCGGACGGCCGTGCCTCGACCTGGTCAACACGCTGCGCTCCCGGCACGCCGAGAGCGTGGAACTGCTGACCGGGCCGGACGCGCTGGCCGAGTGGCTTTCGCTCGCCGGGTTCACGGCGGGCCCGGTGCCGGTGACGGCGGGGAACGTGCTGGCGGCGAAAGCGCTGCGGGAGGCGATCGACCGCGTGCTCCTGCCGCCCGAGGTGCCGGAGAAGATGGACATCGAGCTGGTCAACAACGCGGCGGCCGCGGCGCCGGCACCCCCGCCCCGCCTGACCCTGGCGGGCGGCGTGCTCAGGCGCGAGATCCCGGCCCCGAAGGACCCGGTGGCGGCGGCCTTCGCGGTCCTGGCGGCGGACGCGATCGACCTGGCGACGAGCGACGCGGAGGTCCGGATCTGCGCGGCGGACGACTGCGGGCTCCGCTTCTGCGACGCCTCCCCACGCCGGAACCGCCAGTGGTGCTCGATGGCACGCTGCGGCAACCGCGCGAAGGCCCGGGCGCACTACGCGCGAGTCAGTGGTCGTGAGTGAAAAAGCGGGTCAAGACACTGTTATTCAGTCACGACCGCCTACCAGCAGCCGGTGGGCCCATGGGTGCGCCCGGAGCCACACGTTGAGCTTCCCGACCCACCGCATGGGCGCTGTCCGCAGCCCCGCCGGGACCGGCGTGGCGACGAACCGCACGCAAGCCGCGAACCGCTCGAACCGCCGCTGGTCCGCCTCCGTCCACTTCAGACCCAGCGTCTTCCGCAACGAAGGCGGCAAGGTGGCGCGGACCAGGAACAGCTGCCCGATCCGCAACCGCCGCCACCACGAATCCGGGAGCCACCGCACCGGTTTCCCCGCGGTCCGGATCGTCTCGAACAGCGTGTCGATCGTCGGGTTCGGCCGGAAACCCGCCACCATCGCGTCGTAGTACCGCTCGAAGGCCGCCCAGTCCCGCGGCAGATCCCGCTCCCGGACCCCGAGCAGCCGCCCGATGCCGCACATCTGCGCGTAGTACTCCTCGAGCTCCGAAGCGGACAGCGGCACACCGAAAAAGCGTTGCGCGTCCACCGGAGCCTTCACCAGCGTCGCGTGCACCCACGCATACGCCGCCGGGTCCAGCGCGCTGTACCGCCGTCCGTCCGCCGTGCCGGTGAACGTCCGGTGCAAGGACCGCAACCGCGCCGCTTCCACCCGCGCCCCGGCCACGCCGCCGTAAACGTAGATCGACAGCGAGGCGACCGTCCGCATCAGGCGCGTCCAGGGATCCGAAGCGTAGTCGGAATGATCCCGCACGCCCGCCGCGACGACCGGGTGTGCCACCTGCAGCACCAGCACCTGCTCGGCCAGGAGCGCGTCGCGGAAGTCGCCGAAGTACTTCCACGCCGCCGTGCCCCGGACGACCGGTGGCGCCACTACGCCCCGCGCAGCAGCATCATCAGCGGTTCGGCCACCGGGGTGTCGGTCTCGCCGGTGGCCAGCCGCCGCAGCTGCAGCCCGGCGATCAGCGCGACCACCGGGCCGGCCAGCCGCCGCGGCTGGGGCACCCCCAAGGCTTCGAGGATCGTCACGGCCAGTTCGTCGTACGCCGCGAAGCAGCGCGACGAAGCTTCGTGCAGCTCGGGATCCCGCGCGGACTGGAGGTACAGCTCGTGCGCGCCGAGCTCGTCGGCGCCGAACGGCAGCTGCGCGATCACGTGCTCGACGACCGTGGCCGCCTGCTCCACGCTCAACCCGTCCGCGCGGTAGCCGTCGACGATCGCGCCCAGCTTCGCCGTCTCCTCCTCGACGAACAGCAGCATCGCTTCGCGCAGCAACGCCGTCTGGCTGGAGAAGTGGTAGGTCAGCGTGCCGAGCGAGACGCCGGCGGCGGCGACGATCCGGCGGTTCGTCAGCCCGCCGACGCCGTGTTCGCCGACGACCGTCAGCGCGCCGCGCAGGATGGCTTCCCGCGTGCTCACCACCTTGTCGCGGGATGCCGCTCCGGCCACCGTTCGACCTCTTCCAGTTGCGCGGCGAGGGAGATCAGCCGCTCCTCGGCGTGCGACGGGCCGAGCAGCTGCGCGCCGAGCGGGAGACCCTCGGCCGTCAGCCCGGCCGGGACGTTGACCCCCGGCCAGCCCAGCACGTTCCACGGCCAAGCGTACGGGCAGGCGGCGATCATGGCCTGGTCGGTCTCCCAGCCGGACAGCCCGTCGAAGGTGCCGATCGGCGGCGGCGGGGTCGCGGTGGTCGGGGTGAGCAGCACGTCGACGCGGCCGAACACCGAGCCGATCCGCCGGTGCAGGCCCGGCTCGAGGGCGCGCGCCAGCCGCAGCGCGGGCCCGGCCAGCAGGCGGCCGTGGCCGGCGTTGCTGCGCGTGCGCGGGTCGAGCCCGGCCCGGTCGGGCACCCGCAGCGTCCAGTCCCGGACGCCGGTCAGCGAGCGCGGCAGGAACGTCAGGCCGATCAGCCCGTAGTCGGGTTCGACCTCGACGATCTCGTGGCCCAGCCCGGCGAGGGACTCGGCCAGCCGCCGCACGCTCGCTTCGACGACCGGGTCGAGCCGGGTCTTGGTGGCGGTGAACGGGATCCGCGTCGACAGCCCGATCCGCAGCCTGCCGGGCTCGCGGCCGGCGGCGGTCCGGAAGGCGCGGCCGGTGGCGGCCGTGACGTCGAGCAGCAGGGCGGCGTCCTCGACCGTCCGGGCGAGCGGGCCGAGCACGGTCAGGCCGTGGAACAGCTCGCCGCCGGTCGGGATCCGCCCGCGCTGGGTCTTGATGCCGACCAGCCCCGTCCACGCGGCGGGGATGCGCACCGAACCGGCGCCGTCGGACCCGAGCGCGGCCGCGATGACCCCCGACGCCACCGCGGCCGCGCTCCCGCCCGAAGAACCCCCTGGGGTGTGGCCGGGGTGCCACGGGTTGCGCGTCACGCCGAAGGCGGGGCCTTCGGTGAACGGCCACTGGCCCAGCTCGGGGGTGTTCGTCTTGCCGATGATCACAGCTCCGGCCTCGCGCAGCAGCGCGACGGCGGGCGCGTCGGACGTCGCGCACGGGAACTCGCCGACGCAGCCGAACGAAGTGGGCAGGCCGGTGAGGTCGACGTCGTCCTTGATCGCGACCGGCACGCCCAGCAGCGGCGCGCGCTCGCCGGCGCTCAGCCGCCGGTCCGCCTCGGCGGCTTCGGCCCGGGCTTCGTCGTCACGCAGGTGACGGAAGGCGTTGAGCGTGGGCTGGCTCGCGTGCGCGCGCCCGAGCGCCGCCGCGGTGAGCTCGGCCGAGGTGACCTCGCCCGCGGTGAGCTGCGCGGCCTGGGCGGCGAGGCCCGTGAAATCGAGGCTCGTAGCGGTCATGGCGGCCCCCGAAGGTTCTCGTTCGTTCGAACGAACGAACGTTACCGGATGCCGGCGGTCTTCGGCTACTCCCGATGAGTTTTCGGCGTCCCGGCCGTCTGTCCCTTCGACGACTACGTGAGGAGAAACCATGGCCACGGTGCACGCGGGGATGAGCATGTCGCTGGACGGCTTCGTCGCCGATCGCGAAGGTGGCACGGCCCGGCTGTCCGATCCCGCCGCGTCGACCGGCAGCGAGTGGATGACCGACCTGATCCGGGAGACGGGCGCGGTCGTCCTCGGCCGCCGGTCGTACGCGATGGCCGAGGACCCGGACTGGTACGCCGGCAACTACGAGTTCCAGGTCCCGATCTTCGTCGTCACCCACAGGCCGCCGGCCGTGCTGCCCGCCCGGAACGAGAACCTCACCTTCACCTTCGTGACCGACGGGATCGCTTCGGCGATCACGCAGGCGAGGGCCGCCGCCGGGGAACGGGCGGTCAAGGTGATCGGCGCGAGCGTGGTCCAGCAGGCCGTGCGGGCCCGGCTGGCCGACGAGCTGCACGTCCTGATCGCTCCGGTGCTGCTGGGCGCCGGGCTGCCGTTGTTCGGCGACCCCGAGCTCGACGGCGTCACGCTCCGGCGGATCGGCGTGCGGGAGGTCGGGCCGGTCACCGAACTTCGCTTCCGAGTGCTTTAGTGGGTGGAAAGCCGAGCCTGGAGGGCCGATGACGTTCGACTTCGCCGGATTCCCGGATGCCGCGCTGGCCGCGGTCCCCCGCGTCGACCTGGGCGGCTGGCCGACGCCGCTGCAGGCGGCCCCGCGGCTCGGCGAGGCCCTCGGCCTCCGGAACCTTTGGCTCAAGCGCGACGACGTCCACCCGCTCGGCGCCGGGGGCAACAAGCTCCGCAAGCTGGAGTACCACCTCGGCGCCGCACGGGCGGCCGGCGCGGACACCGTGCTCACGTTCGGCGCGCTCCAGACCAACCACGGCCGCCAGACCGCCGCCGCGTGCGCGAAGCTCGGCCTGCGCTGCGAACTCGTCCTCACCGCGAAGGTCCCGCGCGACGGCGACGCGTACGAACGTTCCGGCAACATCCCGCTGGACAAGCTCTTCGGCGCGACCGTCCACGTCTGCGCCGACGGCGAGGAGACCGGCCGCACCTACGACCGCCTGGTCGCCGAAGCCGCGCAGGAGGGCCGGAAGGTCGCCACGATCCCCGTCGGCGGCTCCAACGACCTCGGTGCCCTCGGGTACGTCCGCGCCACACACGAACTCGCGAAGCAGCTGGCGGAACACGGCATCGAGCGCGCCCACCTCGTCGTCCCGCACGCCAGCGGCGGCACCGCGGCCGGAGTGGCCCTGGCCACCGGGCTGCTCGGCGGCCTCGGCGTCGGCGTCGCCTGTGTCAGCCACCCGCTCGACGAGGCCACGGAAAACCTGCGCGACCTCGTCGGCGGCGCGGCGAAGCTGCTCGGCGTCGAACCGCCCGCGCTGAACCACGTCCGGCTGGGCGACTCCACGCTCGGCCCCGGCTACGGCATCCCGACCGACGCGGTCTGGAACGCGCTACGCCTCTTCGGCCGCACCGAGGGCGTCGTGCTCGACCCGGTCTACACCGGCAAGGTGGCCGCGGCGCTGATCGAATGGGCGGGTCACTTCGCCCCGGACGACCACGTGGTGTTCCTGCACACCGGCGGCATGCCCGGCCTGTACGGCTACGCGCCCGAACTGGCGGCGGCCGTCGAAGGCTGATTCCAGCCGGGCCGCCAGCCACAGCAGCGTGCCCAGCAGCCCGACGTCGGCGAGCAGCAGCAGCCGCTGCGTGACACCGATCGGGAAGACCTCGGAGATCGCCGGGAACGGCGCGATCCCGGCCTCGCTGAGCCGCACGAAGACGAAGCTCGTGGCGAAGAGCGCGAACGCGGCCGCGGTCAGCCGGATCGCCCGGACCAGCGCCCCGCGTTCCGGGCGGCCCTTCAGCGGTTCCAGCAGCGAAATCGCCGCGCCGGGCAGGCTGCAGAACGCGACCAGGCACGCGTAGAGGTGGATTTCGCCGCTCACCGGGTCCGGCGCTTCCGGGTAGCTCGCCGGGAAGATCGCGGCCGCGGCCAGCCCGAGCGCCCACAGCGCGAGCAGCAGCCGGGTCGTCCGCGACAGCGGCACCCCGGCGACCTGCAGCGCGCCGAGCACCGCCAGCGACCCGATGGCCAGCGAGAGCACGCTCGCGCCGAGCATGCCTTCGCCGCGGTCGGTCACCGTGTAGCTCGACAAGGTGTCGTACACCGGGTTGCGTGAGCTGATCACGTGCAGCACCACCGCGGTGAACAGGCCCCACCCGATCGCCGCCACCGCGACCAGCCGCCACGGTCTCGTGCGCTTCCCCGCTTCCGTCCCCATGCCGTCCAGGTTCCCGCCGAACGGCACGGTGGGTGATCAGGGAAGACCCTGATTTCCCCCGGAGGTGAAGTCGACCAGGACGAGCGCCTGGTCGTCGTGGCGCTTCGGGCGGGGCCAGCGTTCGCGGTCCGGATCCTGCTTCTCCGCGGTGCGGACGGCGTCCAGGACCACGTCCGGCCCGTCGGCCCGGGCGATCGCCAGGACCTCCCGCCAGTCGAAGAGCGCGTACTGGTCGACGCCGATGGACACGCCGTCGCTGGCGAGCAGGACCGCGTCGACGTCGGGCCGTCGCCAGCTGCGCCGGACCGCGTGCGCGGCGGCACCCGGGACGGCTTCGGCGACCCAGAAGCCGTCGTGGGCGTTGCGCCGGCGGCGGACGTCGGCGCCGGTCTGGAGCATCCCGCGCCGCCGCAGCCGGGCCAGCCGGTCGTCCGAGACGACGTCGACGCCGAAACCGCCGAAGCCGATCACCGGGCTGTCGGCCAGCACCAGCGCGTCGACGCGGTCGTCGAGCCAGCGCACGGCCGCGACCGTGCTCGACGGCGACTGCTGCGGCCGCAGCCGGTTCGCCGCCGTCACCTCGGCGATCGACGACGTCAGCAGCTCGGTCAGGTCGGCTTCGGGGTGCGCGCGGAGGTCGTCGGCGAGGCGCCGGGCCAGCCGTTCCGCGTACCAGCCGCCAGGGGGTTGCGAGGGGTCCGACGAGGTGGCGCCGTCGAGGACCAGGACCGCGTTGTCCAGCACGACGACGTGGTCCTCGGTGGGGCGTGGGTGGCCGTCCGCGCCCACCCCGGCCCGTTCGGCGATCGCGATCTCGGGCATCACCCGACTGTACGACGCCCGTCCGACGGCTTCGCGATGAGCATGTCAACTTCGGTTGACAAGCCGGGAGATGTCAACGTAGGTTGACAGGCATGACGGAAGCGACGGATTTGGCCGCCCGGGCGGGTGACCGCGATCCCCGGGTGGGGCTGCGCGCGGTCGCCGCGCTCCGGCGGCTGCTGGAACAACTGGAGGCCGTGCAGGTCCGCAGTGCGCGGGTGCAGGGCTGGTCGTGGCAGGAGATCGCCGCCGAGCTGGGGGTCAGCCGGCAGGCCGTGCACAAGAAGTACGGGAGGCACTGATGTTCGAACGGTTCACGGCCGACGCGCGGATGGCGGTGGTCGAGGCGCAGATCGTGGCGCGGCAGTCCGGTTCGGTGGAGGTCGGGCCCGCCCACCTGCTCGCCGGGCTGGTCAAGACCGGCGTCCCGCTGCTGGCCGAGCTGGGGGTGTCCGCCGACGACATCGCCGCGGAGCTGGCGCGGATCCGGCGCCGCGGCGGCGTGAGCGACGCCGACGCCGAAGCGCTCACCGAATTCGGCATCGACGTCGAGCAGATCGTGGAGGCCGTCGAGCAGACCCACGGCGAAGGGGCCCTCGCCGGCCGCCTCGGCCCGGCCAAGCGGGGGCACATCCCCTTCACCGCCCAGTCGAAGAAGACCCTGGAGCTGAGCCTCAAGGAAGCCGTCCGGCTGGGGGACAAGCACCTGGGCCAGGAGCACATCCTGCTGGCGCTGGCCCAGCAGCACGGCACCGACGACGTGCTCGCCCGGCGCGGCGTCGACTATCAGTCACTGTCCCGGGCCGTGCGGCAGCGCAAGGCGGGCTAGTGACGCTGCTGTCGCTCGCGCTTTTCGCGCCAGGTGGTCAGCGGCAGCACCGCCTGGGTGAGCGGGCCGATCGCGAGGGCGTAGAGCACGGTGCCGAACCCGACAGTGCCGCCGAGGGCGAACCCGGCGACGACCACGGAGATCTCGAGGCAGGTGCGCACCAGCCGGACCGACCGGCCGGTGCGCGCCGCGAGCCCGGTCATCAGGCCGTCGCGGGCACCGGGACCGAGCCGCGCGCCGACGTAGGTCGCGGTCGCGACACCGTTCAGCGCCACGCCGCCGACCAGCAGGACGATCCGCCAGGTCAGAGCGTGCTGGTCCGGGATGACCGCGCGGGCCAGGTCGACGACCACCGCGATGACCACGACGTTCGCGACGGTGCCGATGCCGGGGCGCTGGCGCAGCGGGATCCACAGCAGGAGCACGGCCACCGAGATCAGGCCGGTCGCCGTGCCGAAGGTCAGCCCGGTGTGTTTCGTGACGCCTTCGGCCAGCACACCCCAGGGTTCGAGGCCGAGGTGGGCACGGGTGAGCATGGCGACGCTGACGCCGTAGAGGGCGAGGCCGGACAGGAGCTGGGTGCTGCGCCGGGCGGGGTCGCGGGAGATCCGGACGGGCCGGAGATCGATCTGAGCCACGTGCCCACTATCTGCCGCGACTGGCCTTGTAAACCATAGCCAATTACCGGATATTGGCCTTATGGAACCCGTGATCCCGCTGGGTGGGCGCGTCTCCGGCCCACGATTGGCCGTCTTGCTGGGCTCGTGGCGCCAAGGCGGTTCCCGGCAGGGTGCCGCGGACCTGGCCGCGGCCATCGAGCTGCAGGTGCTGGACGGCCAGCTCCCGCTCGGCACCCGGCTGCCCGCCGAACGCGAGCTGGCCGACGCGCTCGGCGCCAGCCGGACGCTGATCGGCGCGGCACTGGACCGGCTGCGGGAGAACGGGTTCGTCGCGAGCCGCCGCGGCGCCGGCTCGTGGATCACCGCACCCGGCCGGCGCCGCCGGGACACGGCCGTCCCGGACGGCGCTGACCTGATCGACTTCGCCCACGCGTCCCCGCCGGCCCCGCCGGGCATGATCGCGGCGGTCGACGCCGCGCGCGCCACGCTCGTCGACCACCTCGGGCAGCACGGCTACCAGGACCGGGGCCTGCCGGTCCTGCGCGAGAAGATCGCCCGGCGCTACACCGAGCGCGGGCTGCCGACGACGGCCGCGCAGATCATGGTCACCAACGGCGCGCACCACGCGTTCGTGCTGGTCCTGCGGATGCTGACCGGGCCGGGCGACCGCGTGCTGGTGGAGCAGCCGACGTACCCGAACGCCCTCGAGGCGGTCCGGGCCGCGCACGCCATCCCGGTGCCGGTGGCGCTCGACCCGGCCGGCACCCGCGGCTGGGACATCGCCGGCATCGACGCGGCGCTGCGCCAGGCGTCCCCGCGCCTGGCGTACCTCGTGGTCGACTTCCAGAACCCGACCGGCCTGCGCCTGGACGCCGAAGGCCGCGAACGGCTCGGCGCGGTGCTCGCCCGGGCGCGGACGCCGGTGGTGGTGGACGAAACCCTGGTCGAGCTGGACCTCGAAGGCGATCCCCTGACCGGGCCGCCGCCGCTGGCCGCCTTCGCGGGGGACCTGGCGATCAGCGTCGGCTCGGCGTCGAAGTCGCACTGGGGCGGGCTGCGCCTGGGCTGGATCCGCGCGTCGGAGGACCTGCTCGGCCGCCTGATCTCGGCACGCTACGCCGTGGACCTCGGCTCGCCGGTCTTCGAGCAAGTGGTGTTCTCGGAACTGCTGGAGGCCGACGGCTGGGCGGCGCTGGCACGGCGTCGCGAGGAACTGCGCGGCAACCGCGACGCGCTGGCGGCCGCGGTGAGCCGGCACCTGCCGGACTGGACGTTCACGCCGCCGAAGGGCGGCCTGTCGCTGTGGTGCCGCATCCCGGAGCCGGTCAGCTCGCGGCTCGCGGTGGCGTCGGCGAGCCACGGTCTCCAGGTGACGCCGGGGTCCCGCTTCGGCGTCCACGGTGGCATGGAGCGCTGGATCCGGCTGCCGTTTTCGCTGCCACCGGCGAAGCTCGACGAGGCGGTCCGCCGGCTGAGCGCCGCGGCGGCGTCGGTCCGGGGGACGCCGGCGTCGCTGGACGCCCCGCTCGCCTGAAGCTCGCCTGAAACGAAACGAACCGGTGCGCTGGATGCGAGCCTGCTCCCAGGGATGGGCGGCGTTCATGTGCATCCAGCGCACCGGTTCGTCGTTCCACACACCCGCTCACGGACGTGACCCCGTTCGCGGGTGCCGCGGCTTCCCGGCACAGCCCCTCGACGTGCCGGGAAGCCGGCGGCTCAGGTGCGCTCTCGGTACTGCGAGTCCTCGCTCGGCGCGGTGAGCAAGGGCTCCCGGAGCGCGCCCGGTGTGGGTCCCGGCGCCGCGGGGGCAGCGCGGCGCCGGGACCGGGATCCGACCCGGCCGGGCGCGGTCGGCCGGTCGGAAAGACTGGGGTTCGGCATGGTTTTCGCCCCTGGGGGTACGTCGGACGCGCCACGGCGTCACGAGACGTGAAAGAGCCACGGATTGCGTACTGGAGCAGGGGAATCGTCACGCCTCAACGGCGTGGACGTGCGTCGAGTCGATCTTGTTTTGGACGCACTTGTCCCCGGCTGCCCGGTGCGGGGTCAGTCGGGGGAGGTGGTGGGCAGAGCGGCTTCTCTGCCCGCGCCGTCGACGTCGTGGTCGCGGCTGGCGCCGATCAGCTTGAGCTGCGTGGTGGTGACGTCGGTGTGGACGGCGAACGCGTGCCGGGCGCCGCCGGGGCCGTCGTGGCCGGGCGCGGCCGTCGGGGCCGGTGCGCTCGGGGCGGTGGTGCCGCCGGGCAGGCCGGGAGTGGAGTCGCCGCCGCCACCCGAGGCGTGGACGCCGGAGTCGCGCGGCCGGTCCTGGACCACCGGGAGCTCCTGGTGCCGGACGATGACGTGCGCGACCGCGACCCGGCTCGGGGACTGCTGCGGGACGGCCGCCGTCACCGGCGCCGCGACGGGCGGGGCTTCGGTCAGGACCGCGCCGGCGGCCTGGGTGGCGGTGCCGGTCACCAGGCCCGGCACGATCGCCGTGACGCCGCCCGAGTTCGAGCTGCCGCCGAACACCGGGGCCAGCACGTCGTCGAGGGGCAGCAGCACGGGCGCGTCCGGGTTGCCCCCGATCGGCTGGGTGAGCGGCGCGAGAACGGTGTGGGACAGCGTGTCCGTGACCGTGCCGACCGTGCTCGTGACCGTGGTGAGCGTCCCGCCGACCACGTTGAGGACGCCGCCGACGAGCCCGCCGAGCAGGTCGCCACCGGACGACGTGGCCTTCGTGGCGACCGCCGGCTCTTCCGCCGCCGAGGTGGCCGCAGTGTCCTTTGTGTCCTTGGTGGGCTCGGCCGTCGTCTCGTCGGCCTGCTTCGGCGCGTCGCCGACGGGCTGGGTTTCCGCCGTCGGCGGGGTTTCGCTCGGCGGCGTTTCGCCCGTGGACGGCGTTTCGCCCGGATCGGTGCCGCTGCCGGCATCCGTCTTCGGCTGAGCGGCGCACGCGTCGATGCCGGTTTCGCGGTGGCTCTTGCGGTGCCTGCCGTGCGCGAACGGCTTCGCGGCATGGTCCACAGTGGAAACCGCGGGTGCCTCGGGGCAGGCCGGCTGTTCGGCCGCCGACGCGGTGTTGCCGGAAAGTGCCGCGCCGAGCAGCCATCCGGCGAGCGTCAGGCCGCCCGCGACCAGGATCTTGGCGGCGGGCCGCTGCAGCGACGCCGTCCACGGGCGGGGCGCGCGCACGCGCGCGTGCGGAGCTTCACCCGTTGTGAGCGCAGGCTGAAAGGGGGTGCCGCGGCGCACGTTCGCCACCGTGCTGCTCACCGCCACCACCACCGTCCGCGCCTGTAGCTCTCGCGTCGCACGCTCGAGTCTGTTGTTGCTGGGGTCTTTCTCCGGCCAGGTCGCAGTTCCCCCGGGGCTGCACTCTTTCTAGCACCGCTCGGGAGTCTTTCATCTCTCCCGGCTTCGATCCAGCCCGTACAGCGGAACGGCCCTACCGGGCAAGGTATCTGCCGCCGAGGAGTTGATCACTCTCAGTGCCGTTCGGGTGCTTGCCTGCGGCCATTCGGAGGAGTGCCGCGAATTGCCTCTCCGGTGGTTGACCCGATGTTTCCCGCCGGCACATCGCGGTACGTGCCGAACCGGTCGCTTTAGGTGTTCGTATCACGATTTCCGCGGGCGGTTCGCGACCGGGCGCCGGCCGTCCGAATCCCGTTTCTTTCCGTGATCACGCAGGCGTCACGGCGTCGCAGGAGCGCACTCCGATGGTTGCGGAGCGTGACCGCCTTGACCGTCGTGGACACTGCCCCGCACCCCGATCGGCTGTCGGCGGAGACCGCGGCGCGGGAGCCCGGTCGTCAGACCAGTTTGCGCAATCGGGTGATGGCCTCGTCGATGACTTCGTTGCGCTTGCAGAACGCGAAACGCAGCAGGTGGTTCCACTCGTCCGGGTGATCGGTGAACACCTTCACGGGCACCGCGGCGACACCGGCCCTGCCGGGCAGTTCCCAGGCCAGGTCGGCGGCGTCGGTGAAGCCCAGCGGCCGCACGTCGACGCAGACGAAGTAGGTGCCCGCCGTCGGCCGCACGGTGAACCCGGCGTCGGCGAGCCCGGCCGAAAGCCGGTCGCGCTTTTCCTGCAGCGAATCGCGGAGGCCGTCGACCCACGGCAGTTCGTGGTCGAGCGCGTGCGCGACGGCCGGCTGCAGCGGGCCGCCGGAGACGAAAGTGATGAACTGCTTCGCCGCTTTCACCGCGGCGACCAGCTCCGGCGTCGAGCACACCCAGCCGATCTTCCAGCCAGTGCAGTTGAACGTCTTACCGGCGCTGGAGATGCTCACCGTCCGCGGCCGCATGCCGGGCAACGTCACCAGCGGGACGTGTTCGGCGTCGTCGAACACGAGGTGCTCGTAGACCTCGTCGCAGATGGCGATCAGGTCGTGTTCGACGCACAGCGCTGCCAGCGCCTCCAGCTCCGCGCGGGTGAACACGGTCCCGGTCGGGTTGTGCGGCGAGTTGACGAGGATCGCCCTGGTCCGCGGCGTGACGGCGGCACGCAGCCCGGCGACGTCGAGGCCGAACCGGCCGTCCGGGCCTTCGACGAGCCCGACGACCCGGCGCTCGGCCCCCGCCATGGCGACCGCGGCGGCGTAGGAGTCGTAGTACGGCTCGATGACGATCACCTCGTCGCCGGGCTCGGTCAGCGCCAGCAGCGCCGCCGTGATGGCCTCGGTCGCGCCCGCGGTGACGAGGATCTCCGTGTCCGGGTCGTACTCGGTGCCGTAGCGCAGCCGGTGCCGCGCGATGGCGGCCCGCAGCTCGGGCCGCCCGGGCCCCGGCGGGTACTGGTTGGCCCCGCCGAACAGCGCGTTCTTCGCCGCCTCGAGCATCCCGGCCGGGCCGTCGGTGTCCGGGAAGCCCTGGCCGAGGTTGACGGCGTCGTGCTTGACGGCCAGCGCGGTCATCTCGGCGAAGATGGTCGAGGTGAACGGCCGGAGGCGGGGGACGAGAGCAGGTTCGCGCACGATCAAGCATCCTCACGGACAATGGTGATGTGGAGCAACTGACCCCCGCGAAGGTGACGCCCGCCGACCCGCCGGGCGGCCTGGCCGGTGAAGCGGAAAAGCGGCGCGCGCTGCGCAAGATGAAACTCGTCGCGCTCTCGTTCCTGCTCGGTGCCACGCTCGTGTTCCTGCTCACGAGCTGGGCGCAGGCGAGCGGCTGGCCGGGCTGGGTCGGCTACGTCCGCGCGGCGGCCGAGGCGGGCATGGTCGGCGCGCTGGCCGACTGGTTCGCCGTCACGGCGCTGTTCCGGCACCCGCTCGGGCTGAAGATCCCGCACACGGCGATCATCCCGAACAAGAAGGACGCGCTGGGCAACAGCCTCGGCGACTTCGTCGGCTCGAACTTCCTGTCCGAGGAGGTCGTGCGCGACAAGCTCAAGCGCGTCGAGATCGCGCGGCGGCTGGGTGCGTGGCTGGCGCAGCCGGACAACGCCGAGCGCGTGACGTCCGAGCTGGCGACGGTGGTCCGGGCGGCCGTGAAGGTGCTTCGCGACGAAGACGTCCAGGCGATCATGGAGCAGGCCGTCGCGCGGCGGATCATCGACAAGCCGTGGGGCCCGCCGCTGGGCAAGATCCTCCAGGGCGTGTTCGCCGACGGCGCGCACCACAAGCTCGTGGACCTGATGTGCGACCGCGCCTACGAGTGGGTGCGCGACAACCACACGACGATGTTGCGCGTGGTGTCGGACCGGGCGCCGAGCTGGTCGCCGAAGTTCGTCGACGAGATGCTCGCGGACAAGGTCTACGGCGAGGTGCTGTCGTTCGCGTGGGCGGTCAAGACCGACGTCAACCACCCGATGCGGCTGGCGCTGGACAAGTTCCTCGGCGAGTTCGCCCAGGACCTGCAGACCGACCCGGACGTGATGGCCCGCGCGGAGCAGGTCAAGGGCCAGATCGTGCACCACGAGGAGGTGCAGCGGCTGATCGGCTCGGCGTGGAGCACGGCGAAGGAGATGCTGCTGACCGCGGCCGAGGACCCGTCGAGCGAGCTGCGCCGGCGCGTCCGGCTCGGGCTCACCTCGCTCGGGGAGCGGCTGGTGACCGACGACCAGCTGCGCTCGAAGGCCGACGGCTGGGTCGAGGGCGCCGCGGCGTACCTGGTGAGGAACTACTCGCGCGAGATCACCACGATCATCACCGACACGGTCGAGCGCTGGGACGCCGAGGAGACGTCCCGCAAGATCGAGCTCCAGGTGGGCCGTGACCTGCAGTTCATCCGGATCAACGGCACCGTGGTCGGCGCGCTCGCCGGGCTGGTCATCTACGCCGTCGCCGAGCTGCTGTTCTGATCAACCCGGCGCTATACCACACTTGGGGGAGCTTCAACCCAGTTGTCCACAGGAAGCTGAGTTATCCCCCGGGTTATCCACAGGTTTTCACGGTGATGGCCTAACGGCTGTCCACAACGTGTGGGGGCGAGGCAGTCCCGGGCATGGATATGTGGTGCCTTGTCCCCGAGTTGTCCACAGCCGTTCGAGGGTCCGCCGCTCGGATGAGACGTCAGCCCGCGGCGGCGGCGCGGGCCCGCCAGCCTCGCGCCTTCTCCCGGTTGCCGCAAACGCGCATCGAGCACCACGTGCGCGAGCGGTTGCGGGACTCGTCGTAGAACGCCCAGAGACAGGTGTCGGCGGGGCAGATCTTGAGCCGGATCCAGTCCCCGCGCACGACCAGCCGCGCGCAGGCGGCGAACACCGCGCCGACGACGTCGTCCGCGACCAGCGCCGGCCCGGCGTCGGTGAGGGAGATCCGGGTGCCGACGTCGACGCTGCCGCCGGGCAGCCGCGGGTCGCCGATCGCGGCGCGCAGAGCGTCCCGGGCCGCGCGCGCCTCGGCGGCCGGATTGGCGGTCAACGCGTGCTTCGCCGCCCACTCGTGCCACTCCGCGGGATCTTCGAGCAGGTCAGTGCCCTCTTCGACGTTGACCGTGTTGAGGAACTCCACCACGAGGGAGGCGTCGGTGTGCACTTACCGAGTGTACGGCGCTTGCCTCCGGGTGTGCTAACCCACATAATCGCTTTACTGGTTACTCATGATCGAAGGGAGCGAGAAATGAGTGCGGTACCGACGCTGGGTGTGGTGGCCCTCGACTGCCCCGACCCGGCGGCGCTGGCCGAGTTCTACCGGTCGGTGCTCGAGTGGGAGGCGCCCGAAGCCACCGAAGACGGGCACTGGGTGACGCTGGCCAACCCCGCGGGCGGCGCGGGCCTGGCGTTCCAGCGAGTGCCCGACTACCGGCCGCCGGCGTGGCCGTCCGCGGAGAACCCGCAGCAGCTGCACCTGGACCTGAACGTCACGGACCTGGAGGCGGCGCACGAGCGCGTGCTCGGCCTGGGGGCGAAACTGCTGGACGACCAGCCCAAGACGTTCCGCGTCTACGCCGACCCGGTGGGGCACCCGTTCTGCCTGTGCGCCTGCTGACGTTTTCTGGGTAGGCTCGGCGGGGTGATTTGTCCGAAGTGTCAGAACCAGATGCGGACCGTGGCCAAGAACGGCGTCCACATCGACCAGTGCGACGGCTGCCGCGGCATCTTCCTGGACCGCGGCGAGCTCGAGGCGATCGTCGGTGCGGAGAGCTCGTTCTACGGCCACCAGCCGCCGCCGTACCAGGGTGGGCACGGCCGCCCCGACTCGCCGCGCCCCTACCGCGGCGGCTACCCGGACTCGCCGAAGGCGTACCGCGGGGGCTACCCGGACTCGCCGCGGCCGCACCGCGGGTACTCGGACTCACCGCGCCCCTACGGCGGCCACGGTCACCGCAAGCGCAGCTTCCTCGAGAACCTCTTCGACTGAGGTGGGCCTCGACCTGCGGATCTGCCCGGCGTGCGGCGACCTGGCGGACCGCCCGGTCGTCTCCGGCGCCGTGCTGCGGTGCGCGCGGTGCGGGCACGAATGGCCGTTCCGGAAGCTGCCGCTGTTCGCGCTGACCGGCCCCAGCGGCGCGGGGAAGTCGACGATGGGCCCGCTGCTGGCGGCGCGGTTCGCCGGTGACGTCGTCGTGCTGGAGCAGGACATCCTCTGGATCAACGCGCTGCGCGACGACGTCACGGCGTTCCGCGCGGTCTGGCTGCGGATGGCGGCGATCCTGCACCAGAGCGGCCGTCCGGTGGTGCTGTGCGGGACGGTGGCGCCCCCGGAGTTCGAGGCGTTGCCGGAGCGCGCGTTCTTCAGCGACATCCACTACCTGGCGCTGGTCGGCTCGCCTTCGTCGCTGCGAGCCCGCCTCCGGGCGCGCCCGGCGTGGCGGGAATGGGACGAGCCGCGGATCGAGGAGATGCTGGAGTTCAACGACTGGCTCCGGAAGTCGGCGCCGGAACTGGGCGTCGACCTCTTCGACACGACCGAGGTGTCGCTGGAGGTCACGGCCGACCACGTGGAGAAGTGGATCCGCGCCCGGTTGCCCTAGTTGTCGCGCGGGTCGTTGTCGCGCGGGTCGAGCGGCCAGGTGCGGCCGCCGGGGTCGTCGAGCCAGAACTCCTGGCGGTCCGCGGTCACGGTCAGGCCGAACCGGTCGCGCTCCGGCTTGCCGAGTTCGCACCACTCGACGTAAGCCGCCTCGGCGAGTTCCCACAGCGCCCGCGGCCCGCCCTGGGCCACCTCGTTCGCGCCGGCGCGCTTGCGGTGGCGGACCCACGAACCGTCCGGGTGCACCAACGCGAAGCTGGCGGCTTCGGCGTCGTTGTCCAGGCGAATCGCCCGCACGCCCGGCAGCGCCAGCCCGGCGAAGAACTCGAACTGCCTGCGCGGCTGGAGCACCATCGACATCGGCAGCCGCGTCTGGCCCCAGTCGTCCCGCGACGGCGTCGGCAACGGGTCGTACTCCGGCAGCCGGTGCGCGCGAAGCGGCATGAAGCGGCCGTCGCGCGCGAGGACGCGGCCCTGCGCGGTCCCGTCCTCACCCGCGACCAGCCGGACGAGCCCGGCGCCGATCGGCCGGTTCAGCGTCGTCACGATCAGCCCGCCCGGCGCGGTCTGCGCCAGCCACGCGGGCGGGATCGACGACACCGAAGCAGTGCACAGGACCCGGTCGAACATCGTGCCGGCCGGGAAGCCGAGCGCGCCGTCGCCCACCGCGCACGCCGGCCGGTAGCCCGCCGCGGCCAGCCGCTCGCGCGCCGCCTCGACGATCCCCGCATCGATGTCCACTGTGGACACTCGGCCGGCGCCGCAGCGGTGGCTCAGGAGAGCCGCGTTGTAGCCGGTGCCGGTGCCGATCTCGAGCACGCGGTGCCCGTCGCGGACCCGCAGCTCCTCCAGCATGATCGCCATGATCGACGGCATGCTCGACGAGCTCGTCGGCGTGCCCGCCACCGGCCCGGTACGCCGGGCGAGCTCCCAGCGGTCCGGGTCGTCGTCCAGCTGGGTCACCAGCACGTCGCGGGAGTAGACGGTCTCCAGCCAGCCCGGGTCGCCGCGGTCGACCGCGGCCCAGAGCCCGCCCGCCGGCGCGAAGAACCGCGGCAGGAACACGTGGCGGGGCACCGCGCGGAAGGCGGCGATCCACTCCGGGGCGTGCAGGACGTCCTCGTCGAGCAGCTGCTCGACGAGCCGCCGCCGCAGCCGGGCCGAGCGCGTCATGGGACCACGTTAGCCGGTGAGCACCACCACACCCGATAGTTGCAAGCAGAGTGCTTGCAATAGCTAGCACTCGCGCGTACCGTCGAAGGTGTCGCGAGGAGGTGACCGGATGACAGAAACCGGTGGGACGTCAGGATCCGGCAGTCCCATGGAGAAGGTCGCGGACATCGCTTCCGACATCGGCGAGTACATCCGCCAGCAGCGCAACACCGCGAAGATCTCGTTGCGCCAGCTGTCGAAGCTCGCCGGCGTGTCCAACCCGTACCTGAGCCAGATCGAGCGCGGGGTGCGCAAGCCCAGCGCGGAGATCCTGCAGCAGATCGCCAAGGGCCTGCGCATTTCGGCGGAAGCGCTGTACGTGCAGGCCGGGATCCTCGATCTGCCGACGGGTGGTCCGGTGGGCGACGCGATTCGCGCCGACGCCGAGCTGACCGAACGGCAGAAGCAGGTCCTGCTCGACGTCTACGAGTCCTTCCGCCGGGAGAACGCCGCGGCACGGCCGGCCGCCGAGTCCTCTCCCACCCCAGACACCACTTCAGCCGCAGAACCCAAGGAGTCAGCATGACCACCCCGAAGACCGAAGACGTCAAGAAGGCCGTCACCACCGCCCTCGACCAGGTCCGCACGCCGCTGCTCGCCGCGCTCGGCGCCGGCAACCTGGCCACCCACGCCGTCACCGACGCCGTGGCGAAGGCCAAGGAGAACGTGACCAAGAGCGGCGAGGTCGCCCGCAAGAACCTGCAAGAGCTGCCGACCGACGTCGAGAGCCTCCGCGAGAAGCTGGACCCGGCCGAGCTGCGCAAGGTCATCGACGAGTACACCGAGGCCGCGCTCAAGCTGTACAACAAGCTGGCCGAGTCGGGCGAGCAGGCGTGGGACAAGATCGCCGCGCAGCCGCAGGTCAAGAAGGCCATCGAGCAGCTCGAAGAGGCCCTGACCACCGCGCAGGGCCAGGTCGAGGACGTCGCGGGCGAGGTCCGCGAGCGCGTCGACGGCGTGCTGGCGAAGGTGACCAAGCGCACCCGCTCGGCCGGCGAGAAGACCGCCCGCAAGGTGACCGAGGTCGCCGGCGAAGCCGCCGACGCCATCGAGGAGCTGGGTGACGACGTCGCCCACGAGACCCGTTCCGCCAGCCGCAAGGTCGCGAACAAGACGGCCCCGAAGACGGCCGCCCCGGCCCGCCGGACGACCACCAGCGCCGCCGCGAAGAAGCCGGCCGCGCCGAAGGCCGACAAGTAAAAACGCCGTGAACACCCGGCCCCGCCACCGCACCCCCGGTGGCGGGGCCGGGGTCGTTCGGGTGGTTTGCCGTAAGCTGTCGCTGTGCTAGTCGCCATCTGGATCCTCAATGTCATCCACTGGGGCAGCGCGCTGGTCGGGCTCTTCGCCTTCGTGCACGCGCTGCTCCAGCGCGCGGACGCCTACTCGGCGGCCGACCGCAAGACCAAGCCCATCTGGATGCTGATCACCGGTGGCGCGACGCTCGCCATGGTGCTGTTCCCCGTGATGGGCCCCGGGATGATCTTCTACGTGCCCGCCATGGCCGCGGCCCTGGTCTACATCGTGGACGTCCGCCCGAAGCTGATCGAGGTCCAGCGCGGCGGCTCAAGCTGGTGAGCCGCGTTCCGGCGCGCCGCTGAACCTGCCCCGCGCCCGGTGCTGCTGAACTCGCCCCGCGCCCGGTGCTGCTGAACTCGCCCCGCGCCCGGCGCGCTGAACTCGCCCCGCGCCCGGTGTGCCTCCTTCCCGGCCTCGCCCGTCGCGGCGGGGGCGCTTTAATGGGGTCATGACCTGGACGATCGCCGGAAGCCTCACTGTCGTTCCCGCCCCCACGCGCACTGACCTGCTCGCCGAGCCCGTCGCCAAGACCTTGGCCGCGCTCGCCGACCCGGACGCCGTCGGTGTCACCGAGATCGACCCGTCGCTCGCCGACACCGCCGCCTTCTGCGAGGCGTACGGTTCGCCGCTCGAGGCGTCCGCGAACTGCGTCGTCGTCGCCGGCAAGCGATCGGGCGAAGTCCGGTTCGCGGCCGCGCTCGTGCTCGCGACCACCCGCGCCGACGTCAACGGCGTGATCAAGCGCCGCCTCGACGTCCGCAAGGCGTCGTTCGCGCCGATGGACGAAGCCGTCGCGCTGACCGGGATGGAGTACGGCGGCATCACGCCGGTCGGCCTGCCCGCCGAATGGCCCATCCTGATCGACAAGCGCGTTGCCGACGCACCCGAGCTCGTCATCGGCAGCGGGATCCGGGGCAGCAAGCTGCTGATCTCCGGGGCCGCGCTGGCCGCGTTGCCCGGGGCGGAGGTCGTCGAGGACCTCGCCCGGTGACGTCCGTCTGGCTCCGGTACCTGACCGGTGCCGACATCGACGCGCTCGGCGTCACGGACGAGGACATCGTCGGCGCCGTCGAAGACGTGCTCGCGGACCACGGCCGCGGTCAGGTCGTCTTCGAGCCGCGTACGCACCTCGTGCCGGACAACGGGGGCAAGGGCCACTTCAACATCCTCCGCGGTCACCTGTCCGCGAAGCAGGTCAGTGGCGTGAAGGTCGTCGGTGACTTCGTGGGGAACTTCGAGCGGGGCCTCCCTTCGGAAATGGCGTTGATCCTGCTGCTCGACCCGGACACGGGCATGCCGCGGGCGATCGTCGACGGCACGATGATCACCGAGGCCCGCACCGGCGCGATGACCGCCGTCGGCGCGAAGTACCTGGCCCGCCCGGACGCCCGGGTGCTCGGGCACATCGGTGCCCGCGGTACCGCCTGGTGGAACGTCGTGCTGCTCGACTCCTTGTTCGACTTCGCCGAGATCCGCGTGACCAGCAAGCGCCCGGAGTCCCGGGAGGACTTCGGCCGCCGGCTGTCCGAGCGGCTCGGCAAGGATGTCCGCGTCTGTGCCACGGCCGAGGAGACCCTGGACGGCGCGGACATCCAGGTCGAGGCGTCCCGGCTCGTCGAACCCGAGGCGCTGGTGCGCCGCGAGTTCCTCCGGCCGGGCACCTTCCTGGTGCCCTACGGCACGATCAGCGCGCTCGAGCTCACGCTGCTCGACGACATCGACAAGGTCGTCGTCGACGACTGGCGCGAATCACGGTCCGGCAACCCGCGGTTCGGCGCCCTGCGCCCGCAGCTCAACGCCGGCCTCCTCACCGCGGACGGGGTCCACGCCGAGATCGGCGACATCGTGGCCGGGAAGAAGCCAGGCCGCGAGCACGACGCCGAACGGATCCTGTTCTGGCACCGCGGACTGTCCACAACGGACGTTGCGGTGGCGAACATGATCCTCGCCCGTGCCGAGGCTTCCGGCGTCGGCACCATGCTGCCCTACCGATGATCGTCTCCGACAGCGAGTTCGCCGACAGTGAACGGTTGGTTCTGGACAAACCGCTGGTAGAGACGCTTTCGAGGCGTCGCGCGGCGCTCTTGACGGCGTTGCGAGGCGACGCACCGGTCTACGGCGTCACCACCGGGATGGGCCGCCTCGCGAGCGTCACCCTCGACGCGGAGCAACAGGCCGAGCACCAGCGCAACCTGCTGGTCGGCCGTGCCGTCGGCGGACCGCCGTGGCTGCCGCCCGAGGACGTCCGCGCACTGCTCGTCGCCCGGCTGCGCGACTTCCTGCGGCCGTGGTCGGGGGTGAGCCCGGAGCTGGTGCAGTTCCTCGTGGACCGCTTGAACGACGGCTTCACGCCGGCGGTCCCGCGCTCCGGCCTCGGCAGTTCGGGCGAGATCATCCCGCTGGCACACGCGTTCCAGACGTTCCTCGGCATCGGGACGGTCCTGGAGGACGGTGCCGAGGTCCCAGCCGCTGCGGCGCTCGCCGCGCGCGGCGCCGAGCCGTACGTCCTCGGGCCGAAAGAAGGCGCTTCGCTGTTGCAGGGTTCGCCGCTGGCGATGGTGCACGCGCAGCGCGGCTGGACGGAAACCCGGCAGCTCATCGACCTGCAGACGCTCACCGAAGCGATGGCGATCGACGTGCTGGGCGCGCCGCGCGAGGTCTTCGCACCGGTCATGGCGGGCGGCGACGACCACCTGTGTTCGATGCTGAGTTCCG
Organism: Amycolatopsis sp. NPDC021455; assembly: GCF_040640995.1. Classification (NCBI taxonomy): domain Bacteria; kingdom Bacillati; phylum Actinomycetota; class Actinomycetes; order Pseudonocardiales; family Pseudonocardiaceae; genus Amycolatopsis; species Amycolatopsis sp. NPDC021455. Next base: position 186,995 of record NZ_JBFACT010000001.1, read on the forward strand.
TGATGGACCTGGTCGGTCCCGGCCCGGTGCGACCCGGCGTCGTGCAGGCCCCGCTTTCGGTGCGGGTCGCGCCGCGGGCGCTCGCCCACGCTTCCCGCGTCAACACGGATCTGTACGAGACGTGGCGGCGCTGGGAGACGATGCCCGGCGATTCGCCGTCTTTCGTCGACGGCGCGTTCCTGCCGGGCACGGGGTACCACGCGGTGGACCTGGGGCTGCGGATGGACGCGGTGACGGCCGCGCTGGTGCACCTCGGCGAGATTTCGGTGCAGCGGACGCACCGGCTGCTCGACGAGCGCTTCAGCGGACTCCCGGCACAGCTCACGGCGGAGCCGGGCCCGCGCGCGGGATTGGTTCCGCTGCACAAGCGGGCGGTCGGCGAGCTCCACGCGCTGCGCCGCCTCGCGACCCCGGCGACGCTCGGTTCGATCGACACGTCGGCCGGTCAGGAGGACGTGCAAGCGTTTGCGGCAGCGGCGGGGGAGCAAATGCGTTCTGCCGCGTCGCACCTTTTCGCGATCACGGCGTGCGAGCTGATCACGGGCTCGCAGGCTCGGTACTTGGCCGGCGGAGACGGCGTTCCGGGTCTTCGCGCGGCGTACGAGTGGGTGCGGTCGGTGGTGCCGCCGGTGGATGAAGACCGTTCGCTCGGCCCCGAAGTCTCGCGGTTGATCGCTGCTTGCCGGGTTGCTCGCTTCAACGATCTGTCCACGCTCACCTGAAGTCTTGGGGGCCGCGGTCCGGCCCGAGATTTCCTTTGCCGCGAATAGCAGCATGACCGGGCCTGCCGGGCAGCTCAGGGATCCGGGTCAAGGCGGGAAAGCGTGCCTTGCCCCGGCACTACCGTCCGTGTTCTGGCTTCGTATCGGGGCTGCGGGGGAGGTCTGGGTGGTGCGCCGGTCATGCCTCAGCGTTGCCGTTCACGACGGTTCGGCACCGGAAAAGGGCGCTACGACCTGCCGGAACCTGCCGGGCCCGCGGGGGCGCCCCCCGTCTCGACACTATCGCGCGGCACCGACGTTTTCGGGCCGTGGCAACGAAATCCACCGAGTTGTCCACAGGGTTGCCCAGATGTGGACAACCTGCCGCCGGAGACCGCCGAAACGGACAGGCGGGGCGATGGCCGCGCTACGTTCGTCGGTGAGCGCCCTCCGGGGACGCGGGCCCCGGGGAAGGAGGGATACGACGGCGGGTCCGCGTGAAGGTGAGGGTGCGGGCATAGGGGCGGAAGCCCAGGTTTCGATACAACGGGAGGGCAGCGACGGATTTCGGATGACCGATCACCGGGTACACGACGGCTTCGCGAGCGCCGGCGTGGTGGGCCGCGCGCAGCGCGGCGAGGCACACCGCGCGGGCGAGCCCCATGCGATGGAACTCCGGCAAGGTTCCGACGGGCTCGAGCTCGCCGACGGCGTTGTGCTCGTCGAGCCAGATCAGGCACTGGGCGGCGAACCGGCCGTCGGGTGCCTCGACGACCCAATCCAGTTCGGCGCGGTACGGCCAGGCGGCCATGACGTTCCGGTAGCTCGGTCCGGTCACCCGTGAGGGGTGCCAGACCGTGCGGTGCACGGCCACGCGCCGTTCGAGATCGTCCGGGCCGACCGGCCGGACGGTGAACCCACCGGGCACCACGGGCTCGGGCAGATCCACGAGGAGGCGAGACATATACGACTGGAAAGCGGCACTCTCCTGAAGTGCGTAACCGCTTCGCTCCAGCGCGGCGAGGACATGCTTTTCGGCGTCGAGCACGGTGACAGTGAGCTCGTCGGCGGAGGCGGTGTCTTCGAACCAGCCGAGCACCTCGGACGCGAGTCCGGGGCGCGCCGGATCGACGAGCAGCGCCAGTTCACCGGGTAGCGAAATCCAGCCCCACGCGACGACTTCGCCATCCGCTTCCCACAGCACGGTCGGCCATTCGGCTTCGCGGCCGGCGTGCTGGAACCGCTGCCACGCGAGATCCCCGACGTGCACCGGACTCGCCTTCGACCAGATCCGCCGGGCCAGGCTCTGCATGGCCCGCAGGTCCTCCGGACCGGCGTAACCGCGGCGCGTGACGGCGGGCATGGGCAGAATCGTCCTGTGCCGCGCCGGCGTTCGCCAAGCGGTTTACCGGAAGGGTGGGTGTGGACGGCGGACTGCTCGGGCGCGCGGCCGCGATGTTCGCGGTGACGAACGTCGACGACCTCGTGCTGCTCGCGGTGTTCTTCGGCCAGGCGGCCGGACGGCGTGGCGAGCTCAAGGTCGTGGCCGGCCAGTTCCTCGGCTTCGCGGCGATCCTCGCCGCGTCGGTCGCGGGAGCGCTGGGCGCAGGGCTGCTGCCGGACGGCGCCGTCCGCTGGCTGGGCGTGCTGCCGGTGCTGCTCGGAATCCGGGCGGCGTGGCAGGCGTGGCACCAGGACGACGACGAACCCACGCCGGCGACCGGACTGCTCGGCATCGCGACGGTGTGCTTCGCCAACGGCGGCGACAACGTCGGCGTGTACGTCCCCGCGTTCGCCGCGACCGGACCGGCGGGTCTGGCCGGTTACGTGGTGGTGTTCCTGGCGGGCGTCGCGGTGTGGTGCGTCGCCGGACGGTTCCTCGCGACCCGCCCGGGCGTCGCCCGGGTGCTGGCGAGGTGGGACCACGTGGCGCTGCCGGTGGTGCTGATCGCGCTCGGCGTGCTGATCCTGCTCGGCGCGTTCTAGCGCGGTCGGGAGGTGCCTGCCGGCTCGCCGGAATGCGCGGCGGCCGTGGTTCGAGCGTCGCGAATGAGTCATTGGGGACCTCGCACGTCCCGAATGAGTCATTCGCGACACCTGCGGGCAGCTTCGGTCCCGTTTCGGCTGTGGAGCACCGCAGCGAGGATTGGCTTCGCCGGAAAACCGGGCGGGGAGGGGTGGGGGTGGGGCCCCGAAGGGGCGCGCACCGCCCCGCAGAGCGGGCCCCGTGGCCCCGGCCGGTGGGCCCGCCGGGCTTACCCGCGCCGGGCGTTCTGCAGGGCGAGGCCCCGGGGTGTCGCCACGCGGACGATCAGCGCGAAGATCCCGTCGCACAGCAGAGCCAGCACCACGGCCGCCAGGCCGCCCGCGAAGATCTCGCCGTAGCCCTGGGCGCCCAGGGCGAAGCCGTCGACGATGTAGCGGCCGAGGCCGCCGCCGTCGTTGACGATTGCTCCGATTGCTACCGTTGCGATCAGCTGGAGGAACGACACCCGGGCGCCCGCCAGGATCACCGGGGACGCCAACGGCAGCTCGAGGCGCAGCATGATCTGCCACTCGCGGTAGCCCGTTCCGCGGGCGGCGTCCACTGTGTCCTGCTCCAAGGACACCACGCCCGCATACGTGTTGGTGAACAGCGGCGGCATCGCCAAGGCGACCAGCGCCAGCAGCAACGGCCAGAACGTCGTGTCCAGCTCCCAGCGGCTGGCCAGGAACCAGAACAGGATGATCAGGCCGAAACTCGGGATCGCCCGGCCGATGTTCACCGCGCTGTTCGCCAGGAACGCGCCGCGGCGGTAATGGGCCAGCCACAACGCCGCCGGGATCGTCAGGACCGCCGCGATCACCAGGGCCAGCAGCGAAAACCTGAGGTGCTCGAGCGTCCGGTACGGGATGCCCGCCTTGTCCGTCCAGCTCCAGCGGTTCGGGTCGGCGAGCCACGCGTTCAGCTGGTCGAGGAAGCTCATCGCGCCCGCACCTTCCGCGACCAGGGGGCCAGGAGGCGCTCGCTCAGCCAGAGCACGAGGTCGACGATCACCGCCAGCGCCACCGACAGCACCACTCCGACGATGATCTCCGTCGAGTTGGGCGTCGCTGTCTGGATGCCCGCGCGGATGAAGTAACCCAGGCCGCCGAGGCCGAGCATCGATGTCACCGTGACCAGGCCGATCGTCGTCACCGCCGCGACGCGCAGGCCGGCGATCACCACCGGCAGCGCCAGGGGCAGCTCGATCTGCCAGAGCAGCCTGCCCCGCGTGTACCCCATGCCGACCGCGGCCTCGCGGACCTCGTTCGGCACCTGGTCGACGCCCGTGACGATGTTGCGGACCAGGATGAGCAGCGTGTACGTGGCCAGGGGGATCATCGCGGTGAGGAACGTCAGCCCGAAGAACGGCACCAGCACCGCGAACGCGCCGAGGCTCGGGATCACGTAGAGCGCGCCGGCCGCGCTCAGGATGAACCCGTACGACCAGCGGAAACGCAGCGAAAGCACAGCGAGCCCGATCGACACGACCAGACCGGCGCCGAGTGCCGCGGCGGTCAGGGAGATGTGTTCGCCGAGGCGCTGGACGATGTCGTCCGCGTTGCGGTCCACCCACTTCCACTGGAAGAGCGGGGGTCCGCTGTCGGCGGCCAGCGGGGTCACGTGCACCGGCCGACCCTACCCCGATCGGGCGGGAAAATTCCGCAGACTGGGAATCCGGCCGCCGTTCTCCCAATATGCGGACACTTGTCGGTGCTCCGGGCTAGGGTCCTTTCGTCTGTTCGAGTGACGAAGGAGTGGGGATTCGTGCGCTGGTTCCGGAACGCGTCGATGGTGGCGGTGGCCGTCGCGGCGACGCTCGGCTTGGCCGCCTGTGGTGGTGGCAGCGACAGCGGTGACAAGCCCGCCGCGCAGAGCAAGGGTGGCGCGCCGATCGTCGTCGCGTCCTTCAACTTCACCGACAGCCAGATCCTCGCGGAGATCTACGCGCAGGCGCTGGAAGCCAAGGGCTACCCGGTGACGCGCAAGCTGAACCTGGGCTCGCGGGAGCTGATCTACCCGTCGCTGAAGTCCGGTGAGCTGCAGTTCATCCCGGAGTACCAGGGTGCGGCGATCACCACCGGCTTCGGCAAGGAGGCGGGCAAGACCGCGCAGGAGGAGCACGAGCAGCTGGCCAAGCTGTTCGAGCCGAGCGGCATCTCGCTGCTCAACTTCGCGGCCGCCGAGGACAAGAACACCTACATCGTCAAGTCCGACCTGGCGAAGTCCAAGGGCATCGCGTCGATCAGCGACCTGAAGAAGCTGGACAAGGTCGTCATGGCGGGCCCGCCGGAGTGCGAGAAGCGCCTGCCCTGCTTCAAGGGCTTCACCGACGTCTACAAGCTGACGAACGCGACCTTCCAGACCATCCAGGAAGCCGGGCCGCGGGTCGAGCAGCTCAAGTCGGGTGCGGTCACGGTCATCCCGGTCGACTCGGTCAGCCCGCTGACCGGCGACTCGAACTACACGGTGCTCAAGGACGACCTGAACATCGTGCCGACCGAGAACGTCGTGCCCGCGGTGAACAAGAAGGTCCTCGACGAGCGCGGCGCCGACTTCGCGAACGCCGTCAACGCGGTGAGCGCCAAGCTGACCACGGACGTCATGCGCGACTTGAACAAGCGCGTCGACTCCGACGGCGAGAAGGCCGCCGACGTCGCGAAGGACTGGCTCTCCCAGGCCGGTCTCTGAGCACGAGGGCCCTCGGAACCCGTTCCGAGGGCCCTCGTCCCCCCTAGTCGTTCAGCAGGATGCCCTCGGGGACGCCGGCCACCTCGATCCCGCGCCAGATCGAGCGCCAGTCCGGCAGCTCGTGGTAGCGCCGCAGCTCGGCGACGCCGCTGAGCCAGCCGCCCCAGGCCGAGTACGGCGGGTTCTCGGGGTCGAACCCGCTGTGCACGATGGTGAGCCGGGTCCGGCCGTCCGAGCCGTCCAGCTCCCAGGTCGTGGTCTCGTTGTCGGCGAAGCGCAGGGCCGCCTTGCGGCCCGGTTCGAACTCGACGAACTTGGCGCCGCCCGGGTCCACGTCGAACCCGCCCATCGCGAACCGGCCGCCCAGCCGGGGCTCGATGTCCACGTGGGTGCGGAACCACTCGCGGAAGTGCTCCGGCTGGACCAGGGAGTCGAACACCGCCTCCGGCGCCGCGTCGATGACGACCGACGCGCGCAGCTCGTCCGAGGTGAAGTCGATCTTCGGGGTCAGCTCGCGGCCGGCCAGGTAGTCGGCCAGGTTGGCGATCGCCAGCGCCCAGAACGTCTGCACCGCGCCCCGGGCACCGGCCCGGTCGTTGATGATGTCCTCGAAGCTGGGCAGGTCGCTGTGGCTGAGCGTCACCAGCGTGCCGGCCTCGTCCTCGGCCACCTCGAACTGGACCGTGGCCTCCACGCCCTCCACGGTCCAGCCGAACCGGACGGTGCGCTCGTCCACGTGCAGCACGCGCTGGTGCGGCTCGGCGCCGTCCGGGGTGGACGGGCCCCAGAACTCGTACCGGCCGGGCAGGTCGACCTCGGCGTGCTCGGTCAGCCAGACGCGCAGCGCGGCCGGATCGGTCAGCGCCTCGTACGTGACCTTCGGCGGGGCCGGCACGACCGCGCGGAGGACCATGTCAGGTTCGGTCATCGGGATTTCCCTTCGGGTAGCAGGCGACGGCCAGGCGGAACGCGTCGCCTTCGGCGCCGCCGTAGCGGGTGAACAGGTCCTGCAGCGTCTGCTGCAGGTCGTCGAGGAACGCCTTGCGCTGCTCCGGGCGCACCCGGATCTCCCCGGACACGCCGATCGACGGCAGGTCCGGCCGGGTGCGGTCGAGGGCGGCGACGTCGGCCTGGACGTCCTCCATCAGGTCGACCAGGTAGCCGAGGCTGAGCCGGTCGCGGGTCTGGCGCAGCCCGATCCGCCCCACCAGGCCCGGGGACAGCCAGTAGGACCGGGCGGTGGCCTGGTAGATCCCCTCGTGGATCCCGCGCACCCGGCGCTCGGCCACCTGGCCGACCAGACCGGCCTCCAGCAGGCGTTTCACGTGGTAGTAGACCCGCTGCGGGGTCTGGTCGAGCTCGACCGCGACCTCGGTGCACGACCGGGGCTCGGCGAGCTGCCGCAGCACTTCGATCCGCTGCGGCTTGAGCAGGGCCTCGGCCTGCTCGATCTGATCGAGGTAGACGACGTCTCTCATGGCGAAAATCAGCTTGTACGTAAAAAAACTTTTTGTCAATGGGCCCGCAGAGGCCAGGGACGAGGAGGTTTCGGCGGCTAAGCGGTCCCGCGCACGACCCAGGCGCGGGCCGACAGCGGGATCGAGCCGTCCGGCGCGGTCGGCAGGCGGCTGCGCAGGAGCTCACGGATCTGGTCCCGGCGGGCTCCGGGAAGGGTCGCGAGGTACGCCGGCCCCGGGCCCTGCTGGCCGAGGAACGGCTGCCAGTAGTCGTCGAAGCCGGTGAACACGGTCGGGATCCTGATCTCGCCGACCGCCACCCCGGCCAGGCCCGCGTCCGTCCACAACCGGCCGAGCGGCTCCGGCCGGCAGAGCGGGAACCGGCGGCCTTCGTGCAGGTCGGCGGCCGCCGGGTCCAGCTCGGCCGCGGCGTCCCAGAAGTACCGGAGCAGCTCCATGCCCTGCGCGAGGTCCCACAGGTAGGCCATGGCCAGGCCGCCCGGAACGGTCACCCGCTTGATCTCCGCGGCGGCCGCGGCCGGGTCGGGGACGAAGTTCAGCACGAGCCCGGACACGACGACGTCGAAGCGGTCGTCCGGGAACGGCAGCTCCCGGGCGTCGGCGAGGGTGAACGACGCCCGCGGATCGGTCACGCGCTCCCGGGCCGTCGCCAGGAATCCCTCGGACGGGTCGACGCCGGTGACCTCCGCCGGGTCGGCCGCGGTCAGCACCGCGGCCGTCAGCGCGCCGGTCCCGCAGCCGACGTCGAGCCAGCGGCGGCTCGCCGGGACGTCGAGACCCCGCACGAACGTCTCCGCGAGCCGGCGGCTCCAGCGCCCCATGAAGGCCTCGTAAGCGTCACCCGATTGCCACATGCTGGGGAGTACAGCACAAAAATCGCTGGTCAGCCGTTCGCCAGGTCACCGGTCGCGGTGTGGCCCGCCGACGTCGCGCGGCGCAGGAACCCGGCGATCAGGTCGAGCTCGGCTTCGCTGTAGTCCGCGCACAGGTCGTCCATCGCGGTGTTCATCCCCGAATACAGCCGGAAGAGCTCCGAGTTGCGGCCGCGGACCGCGCGCACGGCGACCGCGCGCCGGTCGGCCGCCCCGGGGTCGCGTTCGCGGACGATCCAGCCGCCCTTCTGCAGCCGGTCGAGGATGCCGGTCATCGTCGCCGGGTGCAGCCCGGCCCGGCGGGCCAGCGCGCTCGGGCCGAGCGGGCCGTGCCGGGCGATCAGCTCGAGGCAGTCCAGGTCGACGTCCTTGAGCGCCAGCCGGCCGCTGACCTGGTGGTTCAGCAGCGCGAGCTGGTTGCGCAGCTCCCGCAGCGCGTCCTTCACCGCCACCGTCGACCGGCGGTGCGCTCCCGAACCCATGCCGGGAGCCTAACCGCCGAGCGCCATCCTCGTGTACGCGCGGACGTCGGCGTCCGAGTCGCCGCGCCGCGCCCGCAGCCGCGAAGCGACTTCAGCCGAGTCCGCCCACTTGCCGAGCGCCTGGACGGCGGCCCGCCGGACGTTCGGGTGCTCGTCCTCCAGGGCGTCGAGCAGCGGTTCCGACGGCGTGGCCAGCGCACCCAGTGCCGTCGCCGCCCCGCGGCGGACCTGCCAGGCCGGGTCGGCGGCCGCGGCCACCGCGAGGTCCGCCAGGTCACCGCCGCAGCCGAGGTCGGCGGCGGCCGTCAGCGCGGCCGCGCGCACGAGCAGGTCCGGGTCGACGGCCAGCGCGGAGACCGTCCCGGTGGACCGTGGGTCGCCGATCGTCCCCAACCCGGCCGCCACCGCGACCCGGACTTCGCGTGACGCGTCCGAGGCCGCCTCCGCCAGTGTCGAAGCCGCGTCCAGCGACACCAGGCCGCGGATCGCCTCCAGCCGGACCACGACCGCCGGGTCGGCCAGCGAGGCCGCGAACAACGGCGCGTCGCCGAGCCGCAGCGCCCGCAGGACGTCGAGGGCCACCGACCGCACGTCCCCGTCGGACACCGTCAGCGCCGACCGCAGTCCGTCGCCCAGGGAAGACGACGGCGTCAGCACCTCCACCAGCTCGCGCAGCCCGGCCGCCGCCGCGGCCCGCACGCGCGCGTCGATGTCGTGCAACGCCGTGACCAGCGCCGGCCCGAAGCCGTCCGGTGCCGACTCGGTGAGCGCCGCGATCGCCGTGGTGCGGACCTCGGCGTCCGGATCGGCCAGGTACGACGACAGTGCCTCGAGCGAAGGCTGGTCCTCCGCCAGCGCGACGACTTCGAGGACCCGCGGCGACGAATGCGTCCGGGCCGGAGAGACGGTGGCCACGTCCGGCGGCGTGTGCCCGCTGAAGGCCGTGTGGGTGCCGAGGACCTCGACGTCGAAGTCCGGCACCGAGAACTCCGGCACCGGCACGACGTAGGGCGGCACCGGCCGCTTGACGAACTCCATTTCGCCGGCTGCCGTCTTGCGCAGGTTCAGGTGCGCGAGCCAGGAGACGTCGTCGCGGCCCGGGTGGTCGGTCCGGTCGTGGTAGAGCCCCCACCGGCTCTCGGTCCGCACCAGTGACGCGCGCGCGGCCATCTCGGCGCAGTCGCGGATGAACGTCACCTCGGCGCAGCGCATCAGCTCGTGCGGCGTCCGCGCCCCCATCGAAGCGATCTCGCCGGTCATCCGCGCGAACGTCTCGAGGGCGATCTCCAGCTTCGCCGTCGTCTTCGGCGGCGCGACGTAGTCGTTGACGAACCGCCGCAGCTTGTACTCCACCTGCTGCTGCGGTGGACCGTCCGGAGTGGACAGAGGCCGGTAGATCAGCGAATGTGCCGCAACGATCTGGTCTTCGGGCAACGGAACACGAGGACGCAGCGAACCCGAAGCGTGGGCACCCGCGAGATCGCCGTAGACGAACGCGCCGATCATGTAGTTGTGCGGCACGCAGGCGAGGTCGCCCGCCGCGTACAGGCCGGGGACCGTCGTCGCGCCGTTCTCGTCCACCCACACACCGGACGCCGAATGCCCGCCGCACAGGCCGATCTCCGAGATGTGCATCTCGACGTCGTGCGTGCGGTAGTCGTGACCGCGGGTGGCGTGGAACGTCCCGCGCGTCGGCCGTTCGGTCGTGTGCAGGATGTTCTCCAGCGCGCCCAGCGTCTCCTCCGGCAGGTGCGTCAGCTTGAGGTAGATCGGCCCGCGCGCCGACGAGATCTCGCGCGCGACCTCGGCCATCATCTGCCCAGACCAGTAGTCGCAGTCGACAAAGCGATCGCCCGCCGCGTTGACCTGGTAGCCGCCGAACGGGTTCGCGACATAGGCGCAGGCCGGGCCGTTGTAGTCCTTGATCAGCGGGTTGATCTGGAAGCACTCGATCCCGGACAGCTCGGCGCCCGCGTGGTAGGCCATCGCGTAGCCGTCACCGGCGTTCGTCGGGTTCTCGTACGTGCCGTAGAGGTATCCGCTCGACGGCAGGCCCAGCCGTCCACAAGGGCCGGTCGCGAGGATCACCGCGGACGCCGAAACCGTGACGAACTCGCCGGTCCGCGTGTTGAACCCGACGGCGCCGACCGCGCGCCCACCGGACGTCAGCACTCGCACCGGCATGACGCGGTTCTCGATCGTGATGTGCTCGCGCATGTGCTTCTGCCGCAGCACGCGGTAGAGCACCTTCTTGATGTCCTTGCCCTCCGGCATCGGCAACACGTAGCTGCCGGACCGGTGCACGCGCCGCACGGCGTACTCGCCGTACTCGTCCTTCTCGAACTTGACGCCGTACTTCTCCAGGCGCTGCACCATGGCGAAGCCGCGCCGCGCGGTCTGGTACACAGTGGACTGGTTGACGACGCCGTCGTTGGCGCGGGTGATCTCGGCGACGTAGTCCTCCGGCGTCGCCTTGCCCGGGATGACCGCGTTGTTGACGCCGTCCATGCCCATCGCCAGCGCGCCCGAGTGCCGGACGTGCGCCTTCTCCAGCAGCAGCACGTTCGCACCGTTCTCGGCGGCGGTCAGCGCGGCCATGGTCCCGGCCGTGCCGCCGCCGATGACCAGCACGTCGGTCTCGAAGTGCGTCCGCGTCGACGCCGGTGGTGCTTCGAACGTCATGCCGCCACCAGCCCGTCCAGGACCTCGGCGCGCTCGGCCGCCACCGCCGGTTCGGCCGTCCGCGGCCGCGACGACTCGACGACCTTCGCCAGCCGCCCGTCGCGGGTCAGCACCGCTACTCGGTCGGCCAGGAACAGGGCCTCGTCGACGTCGTGGGTCACGAACACCACGGTCGTCGGCCGCTGGTGCCACACGTCGACGAGCAGGCGCTGCATGGCCGTCCGGGTTTGGGCGTCGAGCGCGCCGAACGGCTCGTCGGCGAGGATCACCCGCGGCTCCCCGGCCAGGGTGCGGGCGAGCTGGACGCGCTGCCGCATGCCGCCGGACAGCTCCCGCGGCAGGTGGTCTTCGTAGCCGGCCAGGCCGACCTGCGTCAGCCACGCCTCCGCTTCGACGCGCCGCCGCGCCCGCGGGACGCGCCGGATGGCCAGGGGCAGTTCGACGTTGCGGCGGACCGAACGCCAGGGGAGCAGCCCGTCGTCCTGGAACACCAGCGCGCGTTCGGCGGACGTGCCGGTCACCTTCACGCCGGCGGACAGGACGCGGCCCGACGACACGGGCAGCAGCCCGGCCAACGTGCGCAGCAGCGTCGACTTGCCGCACCCCGAAGGCCCGGTGACGGCCAGGATTTCGGCGTCGGCGACGTCCAGGTCGATGCCGGACAGCACCGCCCGTTGTCCGTAATGGACGGTAAGGTTCTCGATGCGGAGGCTCATGCGTTCTCCCCTCGGGGCAGCCAGCGGGTGGCGCGGCGGCCGAGCAGTTCGACGGCGGCCGAGGTGACCCAGCCGAGCAGGCCGATGGTGAGCATCCCGACGATCACGCCGGGGTAGTCGACGACGGTGTAGGCCTGCCAGGTCCGGTAGCCGACGCCGAACTCGCCGGAGATCATCTCCGCCGAGATCACGCAGATCCACGAAACGCCCATGCCGACGGACAATCCGCCGAACACGCCGGGCAGCGCGCCCGGTAGCACGACGTTCCACAGCACGCGCCGCCGCGAGCCGCCCATGGTGCGGATCGCGTCCTCCCAGACCACCGGCAGCGCGCGCACGGCGTGCCGCGTGCTGACCACGACCGGGAAGAACGCCGCGAGGAACGTGATGAACACGATGCCCTGCTCGTTGGTGGGGAAGAGCAGGATCGCGATCGGCACCACCGCGATCGCCGGGATGGGCCGCACGACTTCCAGCAGCGGCTGGACGACGTCGGACGTGCCGCGGGAGCGCGCGATCGCCGTCCCGAGGCCGATGCCGAACACCGCGGCCAGCGCGAAGCCGGTGACGATCCGGCGCAGGGAATCGAGCAGGTCCTGGTAGTAGACGGCGGTGCCGAGCTGGTAGCCGAGGTCGCGGGCGACTTCGACCGGGGTGGGCAGGCGGTCGAAGTGCAGCCACAGGTCGATGTCGAACGCGGTCAGCAGCTCCCACACGACCAGCGCGGCGACGATGCTGCCCGCGCGGACGGCGAGCCGGCTGAACCGCCTTCTCGGTGGTACGGGCGGGGCTTCGGTGACGGCGGGTTCGTGTTCGAGGGTCTGGGTCATCGGGACTCCTCCACGGCTTGCGCGTAGCTGACGATCGAGCCGGGGTGCCCGGCGAGGTGGGCGCGGGCGCCGTCTTCGGTGGTGAAGGGCAGCAGTGCGCCGCCCGCGTCGCGCACCCAGACGGCCTTGTCCGCGAACCAGCGGGTGCCCGTGGCCGCGTCCGGGACGTAGGCCGCGCGCACCGGCTTTCCCGCGTGCGCCACCGCCTTGAGCAGGCATGACGGGGTGGCCGCGGGGTGCGTCGCGGTCTCGCCGGCCAGCCACAGCTCGCCCGCGGTGCGCGGGTCGGTGACGGGCTGCGAGCACGTCGTGTCGAAGCCGGTCACCGGCGCCGGATTGTCCAAAGAGGACGCGGCGGTGTCGTACGCCGGGCCGTAGATCTCCCGCAGGTAGCGGTCGTCGACGAACGCGCCGAGGTCGAGCTGCTTGATGTTGCCGATCGAGCGCAGGAACGGCGCGTCGGTTTCCAGCGCGCTGATCAGCGGGCGCTTCAGTGGCAGGTCGAAGGTGACCATGCCGCCCGCGCCGTTGTAGAGGTAGACGACCTCGGGCGGGAGTTTCGTCGCGGACGCCACCTTCAACGCCGCGTCCATCGGATGCTCGTGCAAGTAGTCGGTCGCGTCGCGCTGCGCGCGCAGGAACTCCGTGACGACGTCGTGGTGACTGTCCGCATAGGACTCCCGGACGACGACGCCGTGCCACGTCGGCAGCTTCAGCGCCGAGCCGTCGTAGAGCAGCCGCGCCTGGTTCGCGAACACCAGCTGCCCCGGCCACGCGACGAACTGGCCGAGCGCGTCGACCGCGCCGGACTGCAGCCCGGACGCGCCGACCGCGGGCGCCTGGTTCTGGATGTGGACGTCGTCGGGGCCGATGCCGATGTTCTGCAGCGCGTGCACGGTGGTGCCGTGCCCGGCCGAGCCGATGCTCGACGAGATCTTCTTGCCGCGCAGGTCGGCGAGGGTGTGCGCGGGCGAGCCCGGCGGCACGACGACCATGTTGAGCGCGCCCAGCAGGTTGTAGCCGGTGGCGGCGACCAGCAAGGTGTGGCCGTCGCCGAACTCCTGCGTGCGGGACCCGTTGATGAGCAACGGGTAGTCGCCCATCGAGCCGATGTCGATCTTGCCCGCCACCATCTGCGCGGTGATCGGCGCGCCGGTCGAATAGTCCTGCCACGTGACGTGATAGCGCTTCCCGTCCCGTTTGCCCAGGTCGGTGAGGCGCTTCTCGAAGTACCCCAGCGAACGCAGCAACGTGCCCGCGGTGACGGTGTTGATCGTCTTCGACTGGTAGCCGATGACGACGTCGACGTCGTTCGACGTGGCCGCGTTCGCGGTGCAGCCCGCGACCAGCAACGCGGCGGCGAGCAGGATCCGGACGGCCTTCATCGCAGCAGGTACGGCATGGTGATGGTCACCGCACCGGTCGGGCAGCGCGCCGCGCACGGCCCGCAGTACCAGCACTCGTCGACGTGCATGTACGCCTTGTCGGTGTCCGGGTCGATGGCCAGGGAGTCGAGCGGGCACATGTCGACGCACAGCCGGCAGCCGTCGAGGCACTTCGACTCGTCGATCGTGACCGGGACGTCGACCCGGCTGGGCACGAGGGGCATGGCGGTCTCCTTCAGGAACGGTCGAGGCGGGCGCGCATGGTGAGGCGGTCGCCGCGCAGGCGGATGTACTCGAGGTCGACCGGGTGGCCGGAGGCGAAGTGGGTCAGGCGTTCCCAGCGCAGCAGCGCCGAACCGGGCGGCACCTCCAGCACCGCGGCGGTTTCCGCGTCGGCGTTGAGGGCTTCGATGTCGATGTCGGCGTAGCCCAGCCGCTGCCCGGACGTCTCCTCGATGAGCGCGAACACGTCCCGCCCGGCGAGGTCGTGCTCCAGCAGCGGTTTCCCGATCTCCGGCAGCAGGTAGGTGAGGTCGAGCGACAGCGGGACGCCGTCGAGTTTCCTGAGTCGCTCGAGGTAGACGACCTCGGAGCGTTCGGGCACGCCGAGCCGGTGCGCCACCACGGCGGGCGCGGGCACCACGTCGGCGGTCCGGACGTCGTTGGTGACCTCGCCGTGCTCGCGCAGGACCTCGGCCAGCCCGGCGAGCCGGTTGAGCCCGTGCGGGTACTTGTGCCCGACCACGACCGTCCCGACGCCGGGCTGGCGCGTGATCAGGCCGTCGTCGCGCAGCAGCGCGAGGGCTTCCCGCACGGTGTTGCGGGTCGCCGAGAACTCCACGGTGAGGTCCTCCTCACACGGCAGCGTCTCCTCGGCCAGCACCTGACGGCGCAGCAGGTCGGCGACCTGTCTGGCGCTGTCGGACCGCGTCCGGCGGGGTGTGGTGGGCATGGCGGCGAGAATGGCCAGCGGACGTTAACGCCGTGTTACGCCACTTCCGGTGCCCATGGCGGGCCTCTGACCTGCGAAAACAGCTGTCCAGGGCGGACTTCCGCCGCTCACTATCTGGGACGTCCGAGGGCGCCCGCCGCGGGTGCGCCGCGCGGTGAAATCGTGGACCCTGATCCGTACCCCGGGAGAAGGAGTGAAATGGGAAAGGTCACGGCCACCGCGGAGCGCACGATCGACGCCCCGGCCGACAAGGTCCGCGCGCTCGTCGCCGACTACGCCGAAACGCGCCCGAAGCTGCTCACCGAGCACTACCGCGACTACCAGGTGACCGAGGGCGGCGTCGGGGCCGGGACCAAGGCGAGCTGGAAGCTGCAGGCGACGTCCAAGCGCGTCCGCGACGTGGCGGCGACCATCACCGAGCCGCGCCCGGGAACGCTGGTCGAGACCGACGCGAACTCCAGCATGGTCACCACGTGGACGGTCACCGAAGCGGGTGAACGCAGCGTGGTGAAGATCGAGACCTCGTGGGACGGTGCCGGTGGCATCGGCGGCTTCTTCGAGAAGACCTTCGCGCCCGGCGGGCTCAAGAAGATCTACGACGGCGTGCTCGCGAAGCTCGCCGAAATTGTGTGAGCGACGCGAAGCGTCTCCGTTGAGGGTGGTGGAGGGGAGGACGGTTGGGGGTGTAGCGCGTCACAATCGGAATCTGCGCCCCGGTTAGCTGGTTACATCGGGTGGAATCCGGGGCGCCTGCCCCGCTTCGAGACTTGGAGGAGATTCGACGATGAGCACGGCGACCGAAATCCGGCTGGCTTCGCGTCCGGAAGGTGTCCCCACGCACGACAACTTCGAGATCGTCGACACCGAGGTGCCGTCGCCGGGCGAGAACCAGATCCTGGTGCGCAACCTGATCATGAGCGTCGACCCCGCGATGCGCGGCCGCATGAAGGACGTCAAGTCCTACGCGCCGCCGTTCCAGGTCGGCGAGGTCATGTCCGGCGGGGCGGTCGGCGAGGTCGTCGAGTCGAACGTCGACGACGTCAAGGTGGGTGACCACGTCCTGCACCAGGCCGGCTGGCGCACCCACGCCGTGCTCGACGCGGGCCGGTACGTCAAGGTCGACGGGGCCGCGGCGCCGCTGTCGACGTACCTCGGCGTGCTCGGCATGCCGGGCCTGACCGCGTACTCGGGCCTGCTGGAGTCGGCCGAGTTCAAGCCGGGCGACACGGTGTTCGTCTCGGGTGCGGCCGGTGCCGTCGGCTCGCTGGTCGGGCAGCTCGCGAAGCTGAAGGGCGCCAAGCGCGTCATCGGCTCGGCCGGCTCGGCGGAGAAGGTCCGCCACCTGATCGACGACCTCGGCTTCGACGCCGCCTTCAACTACAAGGACGGCTCGGTCGCCGAGCAGCTGCACAAGGCGGCGCCGGAAGGCATCGACGTCTACTTCGACAACGTCGGCGGCGAGCACCTGGAAGCGGCCATCGACGCCATCACCGTGCACGGCCGGATCGCCATCTGCGGGATGATCTCCACGTACAACGCCACCGAGCCGACGCCGGCGCCGCGCAACCTCGCGCAGGTCATCGCCAAGCGGCTCACCATCCGCGGCCTGCTGGTGATCGACCACTGGCACCTGCAGCAGCAGTTCGTCACCGAGGTCGCGCCGCTGGTGAGCTCCGGCCAGATCAAGTACTCCGAGACCTTCGTCGACGGCATCCGCAACGCGCCCGAGGCGTTCCTCGGCCTGCTGTCGGGCGCCAACACCGGCAAGATGCTGGTCCGCATCGCGGACTAGAGCAGTTCGGCCAGCTCCGGCAGGGTCGACGCGGTGTAGGTGGGCGCGGGCGAACCGGGCAGCGGGTGAACGCCGGGACGGGTGAGCAAGGCCGTCTCGAGACCCGCCGCCTGGGCGCCCGCGATGTCCCAGTCGTGCGCCGCGATCATGACCGCCCGCTCGCCGGGGTAGGCGGCCGTGACCTGCCGGTAGGGCTCCGGCGCGGGCTTGAGCCTGCCGACCTGCTCGGCCGAGAAGATCCGGTCGAGCAGCGGGGCCAGCCCGGCGTTCAGCAGCTGGGCTTCGGCGGTGGCGAGCGGCGAGTTCGTCAGCGCGACGACGATGTGGCCGGCCTCCCGGAGCTTCACCAGGCCCGGTTCGACGTCCGGATGGGCCGGGAGGCTGCGCAGGCCCGCGGCGATCGCCCCGAGGTCGGCCTCCCGCCCGTGCCGGGCCGCGACCTCGATCGCGGCGTCGCCGGCGATGCCGGCGAAGTCGCGGTAGCCGCCGGTCGCCGTGACGGTCAGGACCGTGTGGATGGCCAGGCCGAACCACTCGCGCCGCAGCTCGGGGCCGCCGATGGTGGCGTCCAGCGCGGCCAGGTCGAGCAGGGTCTCGTTGACGTCGAAGACGCACAGCATGCGGTCAGTATTGCTGGTTCAGCGCCCGTTCGTTGAGCCGCGCGTCCAGCTCTTCCGCGGAGACCGGCAGCGCCATCTGGTCGCGCATGATCGTGCCCAGCGAAGGCAGGGACGAGCGGTCCGGCCAGGTCGACGGGTCCCACAGCGACGACCGCAGGAACGCCTTCGCGCAGTGCATGTACAGCTCTTCGACCTCGACGACCACCGCGAGTTTCGGCCGCTTCCCCTGCACCACCAGCGAGTCGAAGAACGGCGCCTCCGACACCAGCGTCGCCCGGCCGTTGACCCGCAGCGTCTCGTTCATGCCCGGCACCAGGAACAGCAGCCCCGCGTGCGGGTTGTCGACGATGTTGCGGAAGCTGTCGGCCAGCTTGTTGCCCGGCCGGTCCGCGAGCACCAGCGTCTTCTCGTCGAGCACCAGCACCGAGCCCGCCGGGTCGCCTCGCGGCGAGACGTCACAGCTGCCGTCCGGCGCCGAAGTCGCCAGCAGCACGAACGGCGAGTGCGCGATCAACGTGCGCGCGTGCTCGTCGATCCGGTCGATGACCTTCTGCTGCGTCAGCTCGGCGGCCTCGCCGATCACTTCGCGCAGTGCTTCGTGTGAGTCGATGATCCCCATGTCCCCAAGCTAGCGGGCACCACCGACAATCCGGCCGACGATGGCGGCGCGCGCGGCCTCCTCGGACTTGCGCACCACCAGGTCCGTCGAATACCCGTGCTTCACGAAGACGCCGTCGAGCTGGAACGTGCCGTAGCCGTGGGCCTGGGTGAACAGCTGCTCCATCAGTTCCAGCGCCGTCATCGGGTCCGGGGCGACCGCCAGGCAGCGGAGGACGAACTGGTCGGTCAGCCGCCGGGTCTGCTCGTGCAGCGCGGTGTGCTCCGGGCCGTGGAGACCCTCGGCGTAGATCGCGTTCATCCCGGCCCGGCGCTCGATGACGTAGCGCGTGTACGCGCCCGCCGCCGCGGCCAGGGCGTCCACCGGGTCGTCGTGTTCGCCGGCCGCCGCGGTGACGCGGTCGGCGAGCTGGCAGGCGATGTTGCCGGCCACCTCGGCCAGCAGGCTCTCGCGGGAAGCGAAGTGCCGGTACGGCGCGCCGGGGCTGACCTTCGCCCGCCGGGCGACCTCCGCGACCGAGAAGCCGCCGAGGCCCTGCTCCGCGATCAGGTCGAGGGACACGCGCACGAGTTCGCCGCGGAGGTCGCCGTGGTGGTACTTGCCGCCCATGACCTGGATCACATCTCTCGCTCGAAATATGTAAGACCCCTCTTACGTAGAGATGTAAGAGGCCTCTTACGAGGCAACGGTACTTGAACTTGGAGGGTTCCATGAGCACGACCACGCACGCCATCGCCGCTCCGGCGCCGGGCGCGCCGCTGGCGCCGACCACGATCGAGCGCCGTGACCTGCGTCCCGACGACGTGCTGATCGACATCGCCTACGCCGGCATCTGCCACAGCGACATCCACCAGGCCAAGGAGGACTGGGGCCAGGCGATCTTCCCGATGGTCCCGGGCCACGAGATCGCCGGCGTCGTCGCCGCGGTCGGCTCCGACGTCACGAAGTACCAGGTCGGCGACCGCGTCGGCGTCGGCTGCCTGGTCGACTCCTGCGGCGAGTGCGAATACTGCCTCGCCGGTACCGAGCAGTTCTGTGCCAAGGGCGGCGTCCAGACGTACAACGGCGTTGGCTACGACGGCGAGAACACCTACGGCGGCTACAGCAACCAGATCGTCGTGAAGGACGCCTTCGTCTGCCGCATCCCCGAGGGCATCGACCTCGACGTCGCCGCGCCGCTGCTGTGCGCGGGCATCACCACCTACTCGCCGCTGCACCACTGGGGCGCCGGCCCCGGCAAGAAGGTCGCCGTGATCGGCCTCGGCGGGCTCGGCCACATGGGCGTCAAGATCGCCGCCGCGATGGGCGCCGAGGTGACCGTGCTGAGCCAGAGCCTCAAGAAGCAGGAGGACGGGCTCAAGCTCGGCGCGACGGACTACTACGCCACCAGCGACGAGGCGACGTTCGACGTCCTGCGCGGCAAGTTCGACATCATCCTCAACACCGTGTCGGCCAAGCTGCCGATCGACGCCTACCTGAGCCTGCTCAAGGTCGGCGGCGCGATGGTGAACGTCGGCGCGCCCGGCGAGCCGCTGGCCTACAACGCGTTCTCGCTGATCGGCGGCAACAAGGTGCTCGCCGGCTCGATGATCGGCGGCATCGCCGAGACCCAGGAGATGCTGGACTTCTGTGCGAAGCACGGCATCGGCGCGGAGATCGAGACCATCTCGGCGGACAAGGTCAACGAGGCCTACGAGCGCGTCGAGAACTCCGACGTGCGCTACCGGTTCGTCATCGACGCGTCGACGATCGGCGCGTGATTCCCCGGGCACGGCAACCGGATCAGAACACCACGGTCCGGTTGCCGTGCACCAGCACGCGGTTCTCCAGGTGCCACCGGAGACCCCGCGCCAGCGTCACCTTCTCGATGTCCCGGCCCTTGCGGACCATGTCCTCGACCGAGTCGCCGTGGTCGACGCGGATGACGTCCTGCTCGATGATCGGGCCCGCGTCGAGGTCCGCCGTCACGTAGTGGCAGGTCGCGCCGACCAGCTTCACCCCGCGCGTGTGGGCCTGGTGGTACGGCTTCGCGCCGATGAACGACGGCAGGAAGCTGTGGTGGATGTTGATCGCCCGGCCCGCCCACTCGCGGCACAGGTCCGCGGGCAGGATCTGCATGAACCGGGCCAGCACCACCGCGTGCGGGTCGTGCTCGTCGACCAGCTTGCGCACCTGCTCGAACGCCGCTGCCTTGTCCCCGGCCGGGAACGGCACGTGGTGGAACGGGATGCCGTGCGCGCGGGTGATGTCGGCCAGCGAGTCGTGGTTGCCGATCACCGCGGCGATGTCGACGTCCAGCTCGCCGGAGGCGACGCGGCCGAGCAGGTCGTAGAGGCAGTGCCCGGCCTTCGAGACGAGGATCACCGCGCGGCGCCGCTCGCCGGTGTCGCTGACCTGCCAGCTCGACTCGGCGGACAGGTCCGCGGCCACCTCGCCGAAGCGGACGCGCAGCTCGGCGGCGTCGAAGGGCAGCGAGTCGGCCCGGACGACCTGGCGGGTGAAGAACCACCCCGTGTCCGGGTCGGTGTGGTATGCCGCTTCGACGATCCAACCGCCGTGCTCGGCGAGGAACCCGGAGATCCGGGCGATGATGCCGGTGCGGTCGGGGCAGCCGAAGGTGATGACGTAGCGGCGTTCGGGAGCGGTCACCCCGGCATTGTCCCTTGCGCTGGTCAGACGGCCGGGAGCCGGTCCCCGCTGATCGACGCCCGGTGCGGGCGGCCCCACAGCGCCCGGTAGACGTCGTCGGCGTCGCCGGTCACCTCGGTCCCCGGGGTGCCGATCGTCCACGTCCGCTCCGGCGTCGTGACCCGCACGCCGATGGCGAAGCCGCGGCGCGGGACGACGAAGGTCAGGAACTCGTCGATGCCGTCGTTGGCGAACTCGGAGGAGAAGCGGGTCCGCGCCGGGTCCGGGAGGGCGGATTCGGCATCGAGGCGGTGGATCGCGGTTTCGTGCGCCATCCGGCGGGTCCAGGGCGTGTCCGGGTTGCGCGCCAGTGCTTCGCGCAGAGCCAAGCGCCGGCCGTCCCACCACCCGAGGACGTCTTCCCAGTCCGGCGGCGGCTCGGGGCGCGGCGGCCGGTCCATCGCCAGGCTGGTGATGGTGTCGTGCACGAGCGCGATGTGCGTCACCAGGTCATGGACAGTCCATTTCGGACAGTTCGGCACCGGAGCCTGGGGCCCGGCCGTCAGCGCCGCTCGCTTGAGCCCGTCCGCGTGGACGTCGATCGCTTCGAGCATGGGCCGACCGTAGCCGCCGCCCGGCCTCGATGGCGAACACCAATCCCAAGCCCAGGCTGAAGGACAGCAGCAGGCCCTTGACCGGCTCATCCGCGAAGGCGGCCCCGCCGGCGAGGCCGATCAGGACGCTGTACACGGCCCAGATCGCCGCGCCGGCGGCGTCGAGCAGCACGAACCGGGCCGGCGGGTAGCCGAGGCTGCCGTTGGCGAGGGCACTGGCGACCCGGCCGCCCGGCAGGTAGCGGGCGGCGACGATCAGCAGCCCGCCGTTGCGGCGCACCTGGTCACGCGCCCATTCGTAGCGACGGCGTCCGTCGGGCCCGCGCTGCAGCCGCGCGATCGCCCGCGGCCCCGCGTACCGGCCGACGGCGTATCCGAGGCAGTCGCCCGCCCACGCGCCCGCCGCGGCGACGGCGGCGAGCAGGGTGAGCTGCGCGAGATCGGGTCCGAGCAGGACGGCGACGGTGACGACGGTGGTCTCGCTGGGCATGAACGGCAGGAGCGCGTCCAGCCCGGCCACGGCGAAGACGGCCAGCCACAGCCACGGCGAGCCCAGCGCGCCGCGCAGCAGCTCGGTCACCTGCCCCAGGAGTTCCACGGCTCAATGGTGATCACCGAAGGTCACCTTCGGGTGACACAGCGGGGGTGGGGCGGTGAACGTCCTGAACGAGTCGTTCATGTCGCCGGACGTCCTGAACGAGTCGTTCAAGACGTCCGGCGCGGCGTTCAGGCCGGGGCGACCGCGGACCAGGGGACCGTCAGCTCACCGAGGCGGATCCGGGACGGCGGTCCCAGCACCGGCCAGCCCCGGGAACCCAGCAGCCGCACCGCTTCCAGCCAGCGGGAACGCACGCCGAACGCCTGGTGCGGCGCCGCCGTCGCCCAGCAGGCATCGAGGGCCGACAACAGCGTGTGGACGCGCTCACCCGGCACGTTCCGGTGGATCAGCGCCTTCGGCAGCCGCTCGGCCACCGTCGACGGCCGGTCCAGCCCCGCCAGCCGCATCGACAACGTCAGCGAGACCGGCCCGGCTCGTGAGACCAGGACCCACGTCGACAGCCGGCCGATCTCGTCGCACGTGCCTTCCACCAGGAGCCCGTGAGCAGGCATCGAATCCAGCATCAGGCCCCACGCGCCCGCGACCTCGTCCTCCGCGTACTGGCGCAGCACGTTGAACGCCCGCACCAGCACCGGCCGCGTCCCGGCCAGCTCGAACCCGCCGCGGCGGAAGTCCAGCCACGGCGGCGACGCGGCCGGCAAAGCAGCGGCGACCCGCTCGGGATCCAGCTCCAGGCCCAGCACGCGGACGTCCGGCCGGACCCGGCGCAACCACCGCGCCAGCTCGACGGTCGTCACCGGGGAAGCGCCGTAGCCGAGGTCGACGACCAGCGGCGAGTCGGCCGCGCGCAGCAGCCGGGAAGTGGCCGGTGCCGCGGCGATCCACCGGTCGACCCGGCGCAGGCGGTTCGGGTTGGTCGTGCCGCGCGTCGGCGCGCCGACCGGGCTCAGGCGGCTCCGGCCAGCCACTTCGCGGTGAATTCGGCTTCGTGCTCCAGCAGCTTGGTGACCTGCTCGGCGATCACGCTCTCCAGCTTCCCGCCGAACAGCGGGATCCGGACCGTCACCTCGCCGCTGATCCGCAGCACGGTCTTGCCGTCGTTGGCCAGCAACGCCGTCCGCGCGGCGATCTCGCCCGGGACGCCGCCGACCTCGACGGTCGCGTTGCCCTGCCGTCCGGTGCCGTCCTTGCTCACGCGCCACGTCTGCGTCCGCGTCACCAGCAGGTCACCCTTGTGCAGCGTCCGGACCGCCTGCGGCAGCTTGTCGGCGCTGATCCCCTGCCGCAGCTCGTACCGCAGGTCCGTGCCGGACACCTCGTACGCCAGCAGGGCCGCGCCGTGGCCGCCGAGCTGCTCCAGGCGCGCCCGCAGCGCCTCTTCGCCGGCGACCGCCGCGTACGTCGCGGCGACGTCGGCGGCGAACTCGGCGCGGTGCTCGATCCGGGATCCCATGAGCCGGACAGTACCGTCAGACGCGTGAACTCCGCCCGAACTCCCGCCCTCCCGAAGCTCTCCGCGTACACGACGCTGCGTCTCGGCGGCCCCGCCCGCCACTTCGTCAGCGCCGTGACCAGCGAAGACCTCGTCGCGGCGGTCCGTGAGGCGGACGCCGCGGGCGAGCCGGTGCTGCTGCTCGGCGGCGGCTCCAACCTGGTGGTCGGCGACGCGGGATTCGACGGCACGCTCGTCGAGGTGGCGAACACCGGCTGGCGCCGCTGTGACGTCGGCGGTGCCGTCGTCGAGGTCGAAGCCGGCCAGAACTGGGACGCGTTCGTCGCCGGCCTGGTCGACGCCGGGCTGGGCGGGCTCGAATGCCTCTCCGGCATCCCGGGCAGCGTCGGGGCGACGCCGATCCAGAACGTCGGCGCGTACGGCTGCGAGGTCGCCGAGTCGATCGTCTCGCTCGAGCTGTACGACCGCGTGACGCGCGAAGTGCGCACGCTCAAGGCCGGCGAACTCGGCTTCGCCTACCGCACCAGCATCCTCAAGGGCACCGACACCGGCGTCGTCCTTTCGGTCCGCTTCGAGGTCCGCGAAGACGGCCTCTCCGCACCGATCCGCTACGCCGAGCTGGCGCGCACGCTCGGCGTCGAGATCGGCGCGCGCGTCCCGGCCGCCGAAGCGCGCGAAGCGGTGCTCAAGCTGCGTCGCGGCAAGGGCATGGTGCTCGACCCGGACGACCACGACACGTGGAGCGCGGGCTCGTTCTTCACCAACCCGATCGTGCCGAGCGCCGAGGCCGAAGCGGTCCTCGAGCGGATCACGGCGGCCGTCGCCGCGGAGGTACCGCAGTACCCGGCCGACGGCGGCATCAAGCTGTCCGCGGCCTGGCTGATCGAGCGCGCCGGCTTCGCCAAGGGCCACCCCGGGCCGGGGGGCCGCGTCTCGCTGTCGACCAAGCACACCCTCGCGCTGACCAACCGCGGCGACGCGACGACGGAGGATCTCCTCGCTCTCGCGCGCGAGGTCCGCGACGGCGTGGAGGAGCGCTTCGGCGTCCGGCTGCACCCCGAACCGCTGCTGATCAACTGCGTGATTTGAGCCGAACCGGGCAACCCGGACGTGTAAAGGACGTCTTGTCGACATAAGGCGTCGCCACCTGATCGGATGACCGGGCGGTAACGCTCGCTGCGTCGCCGGCGCTAAAGGCGTGTGCCCGCTGGTCGCGGGGGGATTTCGGGAGGTATCGGTGATCGAACGGCGGACGGTCTTCAAGGCTGCGCTCGCGGCCGGGGCCGCACTGGTCGCCGCGGCGTGTTCGAGCGAGAACGGCGGCACGGCGCTGCCGACCGGCGCGGCGAACGCCGATGGCGAGGGTGGCGCCCAGCCCGTGGCGAAGATCACAGCCGAGCCCGCCGCCGAGGCCAAGGACGTCTCCGTCCTCAAGCCCGTCGTGCTCAAGGTCGCCGACGGCAAGCTCACCGAGTGCAAGGTCACCGCCGGCGGCAAGGAGCTCAAGGGCGACACCGCGCCGGACGGCCTCACCTGGACCAGCTCCGAACCGCTCGGCTACGGCAAGACCTACACCTACGCGGCCAAGGCCACCGGCAACGACGGCAAGCCGGTCGAGTTCAAGGGCAGCTTCACCACGATCAACCCGGCCACGCAGGTTCGCGCCACGCTCAACCCGTCCGACAACCAGACGGTCGGCGTGGCCATGCCGATCAGCGTCAAGTTCGCGGCGCCGGTCAAGGACCGCAAGGCGGTCGAGAAGGCCCTGTCCGTGAAGACGGACAAGAAGATCGAGGGCGCGTGGGGCTGGCTCTCCGACAAGCAGGTCGACTACCGGCCGAAGGAGTACTGGCCGGAGAACATCACCGTGAACGTCGAGGCGAAGCTGTACGGCGTCGAGCTGGGCGGTGGCGCGTACGGCAAGGCCGACGTCACGACGAAGTTCAAGATCGGCCGCAACCAGGTGGTCAAGGTCAACACCCCGGACCACCAGATGCGCGTCTACCGCAACGGTGCCCAGGTCAAGAGCTACCCGTGCGCGAACGGGCTGGACGCCGAAGTCGACCGCAACACCCCGAACGGCACCTACATGATCATGACCAAGGAGCCGACGGCGGTGTTCGACAACGCCCGCTACGGCTACACGAACATCAACAAGAAGTGGGCCTGCCGGTTCTCCAACCACGGCGAGTACATCCACGAGAACCAGGACAACGCGGCCCACATCGGGCGGGACAACAACTCCCACGGCTGCGTCAACCTCCTCGAGGCCGACGCCAAGGACTACTTCGACTCCGCGCTGATCGGCGACCCGGTCGAGATCACCGGCTCCAAGCTGAGCCCGCCGATGGCCTCGGACGTCAAGGACTGGAACTACGACTGGAAGACCTGGCAGTCGCTGGGCGCCAAGTAACCCGTGCGCACGGAAGTCGCCGGGCACGGCGGGGTCCGGCTCGGCCTGCGAGTCGAGGGTGCCGCGAACACCAGGCCGATCGTGTTCGTGCACGGCTGGGCGCAGTCGTCCGGCTGCTGGGCCGCGCAGCTGGCCGACCCCGCCCTCACCGAGCGGTTCCGCCTGGTCGCGATGGACCTGCGGGGCCACGGCGCCTCCGACGTCCCGGCCTCCGGGTATGACGATCCTCACGTCTGGGCCGACGACCTCGCCGCGGTGCTCGACTTCGCCGGCCCCGACGCCGTCGTCGTCGCGTGGTCCTACGGCGGCCTGGTGCTCGTCGACCACATCCGCGTGCACGGCACCGCACGGCTGAGCGGTCTGGTGCTCGTCGGCGCCATCACCGAGATCGGCCGCGAACGGTCGGGCGGCCGGGTCGGCCCGTTGATGCGGGAGCACATGCGGGCGATGCTTTCGGACGATCCGGACATCGCGGTCCCGGCGTTCACCGCGTTCACCCGCGGGATGGCCGCCGGCCCGGTGCCCGGAGCGCAGGCGCAAGCCATGCTCGGCGCTTCTCTCAGCGTGCCGCCCGCGGTCCGCGCGGCGCTGTTCCGCCGGGACATCGGCAGCGAAGACGTGCTGGTCAGGATCGACAAACCGGCCCTGGTCGTGCACGGCACGGCCGACCGTGTGATCGAGCCCTCGGCGGCCGAGCACGCCCTCGGGAAGATTCCGGGTGCCCGCGCGCGTTGGGTCGTTGATGGGGGGCACGCGCCCTTCGCCGAGTCCGCGGCCGAGTTCGACGCGGTGCTGCGGCAGTTCGCCGAGGAATGCTGACGTACGCAGGAGACGTGACCAGGTGACCAGCTCTCACCGGGGGTTCCGGGTTGTGCCGCGCCGGATCGCGGTGCTGTCCGTGCACACCTCGCCACTCGAACAGCCCGGCACCGGCGACGCCGGCGGGCTGAACGTCTACGTCAGCCAGACGGCGACCGAAATGGCCCGCCGCGGCGTCGAGGTCGAAGTGTTCACCCGAGCGACGGCGTCCGACCAGCCGCCGGTGGCCGAACTGGCGCCCGGGGTGACCGTGCGGCACGTCCAGGCCGGCCCCTTCGAGCCGCTGAGCCGCGACGAGCTGCCCGCCCAGCTGTGCGCGTTCACCTCCGGCGTGCTGCGGACCGAGGCCTTCCACGAGCCCGGCCACTACGACCTCATCCACTCGCACTACTGGCTGTCGGGCCAGGTCGGCTGGCTCGCCCGCGACCGGTGGTCCGTGCCGCTGGTGCACACCGCGCACACCCTGGCCAAGGTGAAGAACGCCGCGCTCGCCGAGGGCGACAAGCCCGAGCCGCGCACCCGCGTGATCGGCGAGGAGCAGGTGGTCGCGGAGGCCGACAAGCTGGTCGCCAACACCGCGGTCGAGGCCCGCCAGCTCATCGAGCTCTACGACGCCGAGCCGCACGCGGTGCACGCCGTCCCGCCGGGCGTCGACCTCGAACGCTTCACGCCGGGGTCCAAGGCGGCCGCCCGCGCGGCCCTCGACCTGGCCGACGACGCCGTCGTGCTGGCCTTCGCCGGCCGCATCCAGCCGCTGAAGGCGCCGGACGTGCTGCTGCACGCCGCCGCGGCGCTGCTGCGACGCCGTCCCGAGCTGGCGCCGAAGCTGGTCGTGCTGATCGTCGGCGGGCCGTCCGGCACGGGGCTGGAACAGCCGCAGGCCCTGCGCGAGCTGGCCGTGTCCCTCGGCATCGAGCCGCAGGTGGAGTTCCTGCCGCCCCAGCCGGGTGAGGCGCTCGCCCGCGTCTTCCGCGCGGCCGACGTCGTCGCCGTGCCGAGCTACAACGAGTCGTTCGGCCTGGTCGCGCTGGAGGCCCAGGCCTGCGGGACGCCGGTGGTCGCGGCCGAGGTCGGCGGGCTGCCGGTGGCGGTGCCGCACGGCGTCTCCGGCCTCCTGGTCCCCGGCCACGGCGCCGAGGAGTGGGCGGACGCGCTCGCCGCGGTCGCGCTGCGCCCGGACCGGCGGGCCGAGCTGGGCGCGAACGCCGTCGTGCACGCGCGGCGGTTCTCCTGGCGCCGCACCACCGACGCGCTGCTCGACATCTATGCTCAGGCCACCAGCGCCTTCCGGAACGCGCTGGACCTGCGCGCGGAGGTGGCGGTGTGAGCCTGGACGAGCTGATCCAGTCTACTTTGGACTCCGCGGAGCTGAAGTACGACAAGCGCGGGCCGGGCAAGTACTTCGTCACGCTGCCGGGGACGAAGAAGCTGCAGACGAACGCGTGGCTCGTCGACGGCGACCACGCCTTTTCGGTGGAAGCCTTCGTCTGCCGCCGCCCCGACGAGTCCCATGAGGACGTTTACCGATTCCTGTTGCAGCGCAATGCGAAGCTCTACGGCGTCCACTACACAGTGGACAGTCTGGGTGACATCTACCTGGTCGGCCGGTTCGGCAAGGACACGATGACCGCCGACGAGCTCGACAAGGTGCTCGGCCAGGTGCTCGAAGCGGCCGACGGCGACTTCAACGCCCTGCTGGAGATCGGCTTCGCGACGTCGATCAAGCGCGAGTGGGACTGGCGCGTCTCCCGCGGTGAATCCCTGGCCAACCTCCAGGCGTTCAAGCACCTCGTCGCGCCCGCGAAGCCGCACGAACCGGGCTTGACCGAGTCGTGACCCAAGCCGTGCAACGGCCCTGAACCGGACATCCGTCTCCCCGTCAGTCGAAACTGGAGGGAGACGCAGGATGCGGACTCGATGGAGAGCCGGGCTCGCGGCCGCGGCCGTGGCGTTCGCGCTGGCCGGCTGTTCGGCGGGCGAAAACGGGGCATCGTCCACGGCGGACAGTGCGGGCATCGCGCCCGCGGTGCCGCAGCAGGGCGCCGGCAAACCCGGGCAGAACAAGGTGACGCCGCCGCAGCCCGGGGCCACCGACCGCAAGCTTTCGCGCAGCGCCCGGCTCGAGCTGACCGCCACCAAGGTCGTCGACGTCGTCGCGCAGGCGCGCGGGATCGCGCAGGGTGCCGGCGGCTACACCGGGCAGGAGAGCACCGGCGACGAGACGGCGTCGCTCAGCCTCGCCGTGCCCGCCGACAAGCTCGACGGCGTGCTCGACCAGCTTTCGCACCTCGGCAGCAGCCTGGTGAAGCGGGAGCTGAACACCCAGGACGTGACCGAGCAGGTCGTCGACGTCGAAGCGCGCCTGGCGACGCAGCGGGCGTCGGTGGAGCGGATCCGCGCGTTGCTGGCGAGGGCGACTTCGGTGTCGGAGATCGCGTCGGTCGAGAGTGAGCTGACCAGCCGCGAGGCGACGCTCGAATCCCTTGAGCAGCAGCGGAACTCCCTCGCGGGCAGCGTGGCGATGTCGACCGTGGCGATGACCATCCACGGCGTCGCGGCGCCCCCACCGCCAGGCGAAGACCACAGCGGGTTCCTCGGCGGGCTGGCCGGCGGCTGGCAGGCGTTCCTCGTCTTCGGCGAAGGCCTGCTGACGGTGCTGGGGGCGATCGCGCCGTTCCTGCTGTTCGTCGTGCCGCTGGGCTGGCTCGGCTGGTGGCTGCACCGCCGCCGGCGGACGGTGGCGCCGGAGCCGATGCCGGGGGCGAGCGAGGGCTGAGCGGAACAGGCGGGACGGCTCGAGGGAGGGGGGAGTCGCGATCTCGAGCCGCCCCGCTGAAGTTCCCGCCGATCAGGACCCGGTGACGAGGGGGGTGCCAACGGGGCCGGCGGGCCGCGGCTCGGCAGGGGGGAGACGAGCCGCGGTCAAAGCCCGAACCCGGCCGGGGAGTGCGTGGAATCCGGCCGCTCGGGACGTAGCCAACCTGTCAGATACCGGCGGGTAATCACAAGGCTACCGGCTAACCCGTTCGAGTGAATTTCGGAAAGATCGATAACGGTGTGCAGCCCGCGGCGGAGTTTTTGCGCGTGGTTGGCGGCCGAACTTGTCGACGGGTGAGGTGTTACTTCTCAGTAACACACTCTGGGTAAAACAGCGGGTGCGACGGAGGTCACCGGCGGGCGCTGTGGTCCGTTCTGGCAGGCTGTGGCTATGGCCGAGATTGGGACGTTGGTGCTGCTGCGGCACGGGCAGAGCACGTGGAACGCGGAAAACCTGTTCACCGGCTGGGTGGACGTACCGCTTTCGGAGCAGGGCGAGGGCGAAGCCCGCCAGGGCGGTCAGCTGCTGGCCGAAGCCGGCCTGCTGCCGGACGTGGTGCACACATCGCTGCTGCGCCGCGCGATCTCCACCGCGAACATCGCGCTGGACGCCGCCGACCGGCACTGGATCCCGGTGAAGCGCGACTGGCGCCTCAACGAGCGCCACTACGGCGCGCTGCAGGGCAAGAACAAGAAGCAGACCCTCGACGAGTTCGGCGAGGAGCAGTTCATGCTCTGGCGCCGCTCGTACGACACGCCTCCGCCGGCGATCGACCCGAAGGACGAGTGGAGCCAGGCGGGCGACGCCCGCTACGCGAACCTCGGCGACAGCGCGCCGCTGACCGAGTGCCTCAAGGACGTCGTCGAGCGGCTCCTGCCGTACTGGGAATCCGAGATCGTGCCGGACCTGCGCGCGGGCAAGACGGTCCTGGTCGCCGCGCACGGCAACTCGCTACGCGCGCTCGTCAAGCACCTCGACGGGATCTCCGACGCCGACATCGCGGGCCTCAACATCCCGACCGGCATCCCGCTGCGCTACGACCTCACCGAGGACCTGAAGCCGCTGAAGCCGGGCGGCGAGTACCTCGACCCGGAAGCCGCCAAGGAAGCCGCCGCCGCGGTCGCCAACCAGGGCCGCTGACCCCCAAGTCCGTGAAGGCCTCCTTACCGGCTCTTATGGCTGGTAAGGAGGCCTTCACGGCTTTTCACGACACGGTGACCGGGCGGACGGCGGTCGCCTTCCAACCGGCGCCTTCGCGGACGACGTCGAGCTCGGTCGTGAAGGGACGGCTGGTCACCTCGCCCGCCGCGTCGGTGACCTGCAGGTTCGTGAAGAACAGCACGCTCGCCCGGCCGCCGGTGAGCGCGATCACCCCGGCCATCGGGTCCGGGCCGAGCGCGACCTTCGTCCCGCTCTTGCGGATCGCCTCGACGTAGGTCGCCTTCTTCGTGCGGTAGTCGTCCAGCAGCGGCCCGGCCGCGACCGCTTCGGCTCGCGCGTAGCTGCCCTCGGGATCGCCGCTGTCGGTCGTGAACAGCCCGGCGGCCGCCGCGCGGGCGCCCGCCAGCGCCGAGTCGCGCACCCCGCCCGGGCTGCCGTCGTCCGGTTGCGGCGCCGGTCCCGGCTGGGCCGGGTTCACCGCGACGTCGGAGAGCCGCCAGCGCCCGCTCTCCCGGACCGCGGTCAACGCGACCGCGGCCAGGCCCTTCGATGTGCCGTTCACCTGCTCGAGCACGGCCAGGTCCCGGACCCGGTCGCCGGTGAACTCGAGCGCGGCCGCCTGCCGCACCCGCGTGACCAGGCGCACCGGCTGCGCGCTCTTCCGCACCTGCTCGAACAACGTGGTGAGCTGGTCTTTCGCGGCTGCGGTGACGTTGGCCGCGACGGCCTGGTCGAAGGCACCAGCGTTCCCGGAGTCGTAGCTGAACACCGCCTCGGCGGCCACCCTCACCGCGTCGAGGGCCGCGCCGGTCCGGGAGGCGTCGACCAGCGCGAGGTTGCCGCCGACCGGCACGGCCGTGCCGGGGACCGTGCACGCGGACGTCACCAGGACCAAAGCCAGGAGGGCTCGCCTCACAGGAGCCCGGCTTCGCGGGCCCGCGCCCCGGCCTGGAACCGCGAAGACGCGCCGAGCAGCTCCATCAGCTCCGCCACCCGGCGCCGGTAGGTCCGCAGGCTGACGCCGAGCGTGCGGGCCGCCGTCTCGTCCTTGCAGCCGGACGCGAGCTGCTCGAGGATCTCCCGCGCGCCCAGCTCGGTGAACCGGGCCTGGTAGGAGGCCAGGTCGGTGGCGTCGTGCCAGGCCGCCTCGAACAGCGACTGGATGCCCTGGACCAGCGCCGGGCTGCTCACCACGGTGTAGCCGCGGACGCCGCCGACCCGGTCTCCGGCCACGATCGCGATCCGGCGGTCGAGCAGGATCGTCTCGTTGATCTCGCGCTCGGTGATCCGGATCCGGGCGCCGTGGGCGGAAATCCGCCGCAGGTGCTCCGCCAGCGCGGGGTCGAACAGCACACCGGGCAGGTAGATCTTGCGCACGGTCATCCCGCGCACCGACTGCTCGCGCTCGGGCTCGCTCGGGTGCGCGACCGACCACGTGTGCAGGTCGCGAGCCGCGCACGAAATCTCCGTCGCGAACTCGAAGAGGTGCGCTGTCCGCTCGAACAGCTCGGCCTCGCCGCGCACCATGACGACGTCAGTCACCTTCTCCACGCATTCCAGTGTGGCAGCAAGTTGCCAAACGCGGAGGTCAAGCGCGCTCCGCCGGAAGGCTGGAGCCATGACCACGAACACCCTTCCCGCCGCCGCGGCGGGCACCTGGAAGCTCGGCTCCTTCGAAGTCAACCGGCTCGGCTACGGCGCGATGCGCCTGATGTCCACTTCGGACGGTGGCATCCGCGACCGCGAGACGTCGCTGGCCGTGCTCCGCCGGGCCGTCGAGCTCGGCGTGAACCACATCGACACCGCCTCGTTCTACTTCGCCGGCCCGCGGTCGGCGAACGAACTGATCAACAGCGCTCTCTCGCCCTACGAAGACCTGGTCATCACCACCAAGGTCGGCCCGGGCCGCGATTTCGAGGGCACCTTCTTCACGGCACGCCCGGAGCAGCTGCGCGCCCAGGTCGAGGAGAACCTGCGCGAGCTGGGCCTCGACCACCTCGACGTCGTCAACTACCGGATCGGCCAGGCCCTCGACCGCGGGGAGGGCTCGCTCGCCGAGGGCTTCGGCGCGCTCGCGGAGCTGCGGGAACAGGGCCTGATCCGTGAGCTGGGCATCTCCAACGTCGGCCCGGAGCACCTCACCGAGGCCCTCGCGATCGCGCCGGTCGTCTGCGTCCAGAACCAGTACGGCCTCACCGCGCGCCGCGAGGACGACGAGCTCGTCCGGATGTGCGCCGAGCGCGGGATCGCCTTCGTGCCGTTCTTCGCCATGGCGAGCGGCACGGGCGAAGACGCGCGGGTCGCCGAGGTCGCGCGCCGCCACGACGTCACCCCGGCCCAGGTGCGGCTCGCCTGGACCCTCCACCAGGGACCGAACGTGCTCGCCATCCCCGGCACCGGCGACCTCACGCACCTCGAGCAGAACGTCGCCGCGGCGGCGCTGGAGCTGACCGAAGACGACTTGACCACCCTCGACGGGGATGCCTGATTCACCCGGAAGGTCTCGCTCGGGAATCGGCCGGGTGAACGTGGGCTGACACCCCGGCGAACATGTCCTCCCCAGGTGTCGCGGTGCTCACGACAAGGCGGACAACGCTAGGCCGAAAGGCCACATCACCGCTTACGATCGGGCTGTGACCACGCCTGTTTCACTCGCACTGGCCATCGGAGCACTGGTGGCCGGTGCGGTGATCGGTTATCTCGCCGCGCGGGCGCGGACCCGTCGCGAGGTCGCCCGCCCGGCCGGCCCGACCGTCGCGGAGCTCCTCGAACGACTGGTCCGGTCCTCCAACAACGGCGTCGTCGTGCTCAACCGGTTCGGCGACATGGTGCTGCACAACCCGCGCGCCTACGAGCTGGGCCTGGTGAAGGTCAACCAGGCCGACCCGCGGGCCCGCAAGGCGGCCGAGCAGGTCGTCGAAACCGACGAACCGATGGAAATCGACCTTTCGCCGCTCGAAGCGCGCGGCCGCCAGCCGGAGGCGGTGCTGGGCGAGGTCCGGCCCCTCGGCGACGGCTTCACCGTCGTCGAGGCCGTCGACCACTCCGAGGCCATCCGGCTGGAGGCCGTGCGCCGCGACTTCGTCGCCAACGTCAGCCACGAGCTCAAGACCCCGGTGGGCGCGATCGCGCTGCTCACCGAGGCCGTGCTCGACGCGGCCGAGGACGTCGAGGAGGTCCGCCGCTTCGGCGGCAAGATCCTGCGCGAGTCCACCCGGCTCGGCCAGCTCGTCACCGAGCTGATCGCGCTGTCCCGGCTGCAGGGCGCCGAGCGGCTGCCCGACCTCAACGTCGTCGAGGTCGACGCGGTCGTCCGCGAGGCGCTCGGCCGCACCACACTGTCGGCCGAGTCCGCCGACATCCGCATCACCACCGACAACCCGAGCGGCCTGCTCATCGAGGGCGACCGCACGCTGCTGGTCACGGCGCTGTCGAACCTGCTGGAGAACGCCGTCGCGTACTCGCCGGCCGGCAGCCCGGTGTCGATCTCGCGCCGGCTCAACGACGGCGTGGTCGAGATCGCCGTCACCGACCGGGGCATCGGCATCGCCGAGGACGAGCAGCAGCGCGTGTTCGAGCGCTTCTACCGCGCCGACAAGGCCCGCTCGCGCGCCACCGGCGGCACCGGCCTCGGCCTGGCGATCGTCAAGCACGTCGCGGCCAACCACGGCGGCTCGGTCGGGCTGTGGAGCCGTCCCGGCACCGGCTCGACGTTCACGCTGCGGATCCCCGCGCACGTCCGCCCCGACCCGGCGCTCGAGCCGGCTCGCGCGGCCAAGACCTCGCCGGCACCTCGGCAGGAGAAGACCCCCGAGCGCACCCCCAGGCTCGTGGTTACCGGGCAGGACAGCCCAGATCATGGAGGAAACCTGTGACCAGGGTTCTCATCGTCGAGGACGAGGAGTCGTTCGCCGACCCCCTCGCCTTCCTGCTGCGCAAGGAAGGGTTCACCGCGGCCGTGGCCGGCACCGGCCAGGCCGCGCTGGAGGAGTTCGACCGCAACGGCGCCGACATCGTGCTGCTCGACCTGATGCTGCCCGGGATGAGCGGCACCGACGTCTGCAAGCAGCTGCGCCAGCGCTCGGCCGTGCCGGTGATCATGGTGACCGCGCGGGACAGCGAGATCGACAAGGTCGTCGGCCTGGAGCTGGGCGCGGACGACTACGTCACCAAGCCGTACTCGGCTCGTGAGCTGATCGCCCGGGTCCGCGCGGTCCTGCGCCGCGGCGGTGAGCCGGGCTCGGACGGCGAGCTGGCCCCGCTGGTCCTCTCGGCCGGCCCGGTCCGGATGGACGTCGAGCGGCACGTCGTGACCGTCGACGGCGCCGAGGTGTCGCTCCCGCTCAAGGAGTTCGACCTGCTCGAGTACCTGCTCCGCAACGTCGGCCGGGTGCTGACGCGCGGACAGCTGATCGACCGGGTGTGGGGCGCGGACTACGTCGGCGACACCAAGACGCTCGACGTCCACGTGAAGCGGCTCCGCTCGAAGATCGAGCCGGACCCGGGCTCGCCGCGGCACCTGGTGACCGTCCGCGGCCTGGGCTACAAGTTCGAGACGTAAACCCCGGATTGGCCGTGAAGGCCTCCTTCCCGGCTTTATGCGCCGGGAAGGAGGCCTTCACGGCTTTTGGCGGGTTTCCAGGAGCCGCGGAGGCGCGCCGGGGCGGTACCGCACCGAGTGTTGTTGGTTACATGTTCGAGACCTGAGGCTGGGGCCGGTACCCTGGACCCCCGTGCGCCTAGGGGTACTCGACGTCGGTTCCAACACCGTCCACCTGCTCGTGGTCGACGCCCACCGTGGCGCCCACCCGACGCCGATGCATTCCGAAAAGTCCGTGCTGCGGCTGGCCGAGCAGATCACTCCCGGTGGCGAGCTCTCCAAGGCCGGCGCCGACGAGCTGGTGACCGCGGTCCAGTCCGCGAAGGAAGCCGCCGCCCGGCTCGGCTGCGAAGAGGTCATGGCCTTCGCCACGTCCGCGGTTCGCGAAGCGAAGAACTCCGCCAAGGTCCTCGCCCGCGTGGCCGACAAGACCGGCGTCGACCTGCAGGTTCTCTCGGGCACCGACGAAGCCCGGCTCACGTTCCTCGCCGTCCGCCGGTGGTACGGCTGGTCGGCGGGCCAGCTGCTGGTGCTCGACATCGGCGGTGGCTCGCTGGAGATCGCGATGGGCCGCGACGAGGAGCCGGTGCTGGCCGAATCGCTGCCCCTGGGTGCCGGTCGCACCACTCGGACCCGCTTCAAGCACGACCCGCCGACGCGCTCCGAGCTCGTCGCGACGTCGGCGTGGCTGGACGACCAGCTCACCGACCTCGCGCGCAAGGTCACCAAATGGGGTGAACCCGATCGGGTCGTGGCGACGTCGAAGACGTTCCGCTCGCTCGCCCGGCTGACCGGCGCCGCCCCCTCGGCGGCGGGCCCGCGCGTCCGACGTACGCTCACGGACACCGCATTGCGCCAGCTCCTGGCTTTCATTTCGCGGATGTCGTCGGCCGACCTCGCGCACCTCGAGGGCGTCAGCTCGAGCCGATCGCACCAGCTGGTGGCGGGTGCGCTCGTCGCACAGGCCACGATGCGGGCACTCGGTGTGCCGGAACTCGAGATCTGCCCGTGGGCTCTGCGAGAGGGTGTCATCCTGCGGCGGCTGGACCATTCGAATGGCGCGGATGAGACTGGAGCCGCCCTCGTGGGGCGCTTCGGCGCACAGGAGGACCGGTGAAAGCACGCGGCTGGACTTCGCACACGCAGCACGGGCACGGTGGAGAGGTGACGGACATGCAGAGGACGGCGTACAGCGCGCGCTGCGCCACCGAGCTGCCGTCGGGTGCCTCCTCGCGAGGTGCCGAGAACCCGGAGCGCGCAGGGGACTACCAGGTATGACGGACCAGACCGGAGGCGATCAGCCGCAGAAGACCGTGGCTGAGCTGCTCGCCCAGCACGGCGCCCAGGTCGACGGCGGACGCCGTCGCCGCCGGCGCGCGGCCGATGACGACGACGAACCCGCCACCCCGGAAGCCACCGGCACGCACCGGCGTCCGGGCGTGACCGACACCGGCCCCCAGGCGATCATCGACCGGGTGGCCGCCGAGGGCACCCAGCCGCCGTCGGCACCGCCCGCGCGGCCGGCCGGGCGCCGCCGCGCGGAGCCGACGCCCCCGCCGCCCGCGCCCCGCGTGGTCCCGCAGGACTCCCAGCCGCTGCCGCGGCCGGTGCCGCCGCCTCCGGCGCGGCCCGCTCCCGGCGGTGCCGAGTCCGGCCAGTACGCGCGCCCGGAGCCGGGCCAGCGGCCCCGGCCGCCGCAGGAGTCCGGGCAGTTCGCGCGCCCGCAGGAGTCCGCGCCGCTGCCCGTGCCGCCGCGCCCGCAGGAGTCGGCCCAGCTGCCGGTGCCGCCGCGCCCGCAGGAATCGGCCCAGCTGCCCGTGCCGCCGCGCGCCGCGCCGCGCCGCCAGCCGCCGCAGCCGTCCCAGCAGCTGCCCACCCCGCCGCCGCAGCCGTCGCAGCAGCTGCCGACGCCGCCTCCGCCGTCGGCGGAGGACACCCGCGCGGTGCCGCCGGTCCGGCGCCGCCCCGGCCCGCCGCAGCCGTCGCAGCAGCTCCCGACGCCGCCGCAGCCGTCCCAGCAGCTTCCGGTGCCGCCGCCGGGTCCGCCGTCCGGCCCCCTGTCGGCCCGGCTCGACGGCCTCAACGGCACCCCGGACGCGGACATCGACGTGCCGCCGGGCCCGATGGCCAGCGGGTCGTTCGCGACGCCGCCCGCCGCGCCCGGCCGCCCGCGCCGGGCCCCGTCGCGCCGTCCGGAGCCGAAGCGCGAGGACCACACCGAGCAGTTCTCGGCGGTCCCCGACGACGAGCCGCCCGCTCCGCCGATGCCGCCGAAGAAGGGCAAGAAGCCCGCCGAGCCGCCGGAGCCGTCGTCGCCCGCGGGCCTGGCGAACTGGCGCAAGCGGCGCCAGAAGGAGCAGATGGAGGACACCGAGATCGGCGTCATGCCGGCGGTGCCCGCCGACGCCCCGGACGACGGCTACCCCGAGGACGACTTCGAGCCCGACGGCTTCGCCCCGGAGAGCAGCGGCTACCAGGCGGCCTACGACGCGGGCCCGCCGACCGGCGCGTACCCGCCGCCGATGCCGTTCGCGCCGGGCGACCGCGCCTCGCGCGCGCCGATCCCGGACGACCTCGAGCCCTACGAGCGCGAGTTCGCCGACGGCTACCCGCCGGACGGCCCGGACTTCGAGCAGGACGACTACGCCTACGAGCAGGGCGAAGGCTACGAAGACGACGAGTACGACGACGCACCCGAGCCGGCCGCGGAGCCGGCGCCCGCGGCGTCGCCCGGCAAGCAGTGGCTGGCGCTGGCCGGCCAGCTCGCCATGGGTGTCGTCGGCGGCGCCGCCGTCTGGCTCGGCTTCAACTGGCTGTGGGTGAACATCCCGGCCGCCGCGCTGGTCGCGGCGCTGCTGGTGGTCGTCGCACTGGTCTGGATCGTGCGGAAGATCCGCCGCGCCGAAGACCTGCAGACCACGGTCCTGGCGGTGCTGGTCGGCCTGGTGGTGACGGTGTCACCGGCGGCGTTGCTGCTCGTCGGCCGCTGACGCCTGGGCCGGCTTCATCCGACGGCTGTGGCGTCGCGAATGACTCATTCGGGACGCCGGAGGTCGCGAATGAGTCATTCGCGACACTTGCCGGGGAGCCGCGCCGCCCACCCACCGCGGGCGAGGCAGGATGGCGCGCGTGACAGACGAGCAGCCGGTCCCGGTGGGCCTCAGCACGGCGTCGGTGTGGCCCCTGAAGGCGGGGACGGCTTTCGAGCTGGCCGCTCAGCTCGGCTACGACGGCGTCGAGGTGATGGTCTGGGCCGATCCGGTCAGCCAGGACGTCACGGCGTTGCGGCGGTTGTCGCGCCGCACCGGCGTGCCCGTGCTGTCGGTGCACTCGCCGTCGCTGCTCATCACCCAGCGGATCTGGTCGCCCGATCCGGCGGTGCGGCTGCGGATGTCCGTCGACGCCGCGCTCGAACTCGGCGCGCGCACGGTCGTGGTGCACCCGCCGTTCCGCTGGCAACGCCGGTACGGCGACTCCTTCGGTGATCTCGTCGCCGAACTGGAGGAGTCGAGCGGGATCGAAATAGCGGTCGAAAACATGTTCAAGGTCCGGCCACCGGGTGGTTCGAAGAATTCGCGGGTGTCCGCGTTCCGGCCGTCGATCGATCCGACGGACGTCGGGTTCCGCCACTACACGCTCGACCTGTCCCACACAGCGGCAGCCGAGATGGACGCGCTGGCGCTGGCGCAGCGGATGGGGGAGGGCCTCACGCACGTCCATCTGGCCGATGGCACCGGCGTCCCCAAGGACGAACATCTGGTGCCGGGACGGGGTGGCCAGCCCTGCGCGGAACTGCTGGAAAAGCTGGTCAGCAGCGGTTTCGCCGGGCAGATCGTGCTGGAGATCAACACGCGCCACGCCGTCACCGCGGCGCAGCGCGTCCGGGACCTGGCGGAGGCCCTGTTGTTCGCCCGGTTCCACCTCGGGCAATAATCACGCACATTCCGCGGGGGACACGACTACTCCCGAGTACATTTCCGCCGGTCGAACCGTTAAAGTTCGGACCGTGAACCCGTCGCACTCGTTGATCGTCACCTCCCGGAATTCCCGAATCGGCGCGGGCCGTTCGTGAGCGGAATGGACGGCACCGCCGCGTCCTTCGACACGGCGAGTGCGGCGCGGTCGCTGGGGGACGGCACCTTCACCGCGGTGCTGCGTGCGGAGTGGGCCATCGGCTCGCACCCGCACGGGGGCTTCCTCCTGGCCCTGCTGGCCAAGGCGGCGATCGCCGCCCTGCACGAACGCGGGGAGCCGCACGCCGAGCCGCTCGTCGTCAGCGCGGAGTTCCTGCACGCGCCCGCCCTCGGCCCGGTGCTCCTGCGCACCGACGTCCGCAAGGTCGGCCGGCGCGCGACGGTCGTCGAGGTCCGGCTGGAGCAGCGCGGCCGCAGCTGCGTCGAGGCGAGGGTGACGACCGGCCGCCTGCCGATGCGCCGGCCGGAGTGGACGGACGTGCCGTCGATGCCGGCCGAGCCGTCGCCGGGCGCGCTGGCCATGGCCGAGAGCACGGAGGGCCCGTTCAACCTGGCGAAGGGCTGCGAGGTCCGCCTCGACCCGGCGACGGCGGGCTACCTGGCCGGGCGGACGGGGGAGCCGCCGCGGATGCGGCTGTGGGTCCGGCCACGGCACGGCCTGGTGGACCCGTATTTCACGTTGCTGGCCTCCGACGTCAACCCGCCGGTGGTGATGAACCTCGGCCGCATCGGCTGGGCCCCGACGGTGCAGCTGACGGCCCTGCTGCGCACCCGCCCGGCCCCGGGCTGGCTGCGGGTGGTCGTGGAGTCGAGGTCGGTGCACGAGTCGTGGTTCGACTCGGACGCCACGGTGGTCGACTCCCAGGGGCGGCTGGTGTGCCAGTCCCGGCAGCTGGGTCTGGCGCCGGCGCCGGGCGGCTGAGCGCGGTGGGTGGTTCGGCTGCCGGGCTGCGGTGGATCGGTTGGCGGCGGCCGGGGGCTCGCGCCCGGGGTGGTTGAGCCACGCTGGTGGTTCGGCTGCGAAGTCGCGGTGCGGGCTCGCGGGAGCCAGTAGCCGGCGCCCGGTGCTAAGCGCGGTGGGGCCGGCTGCCGGGCGGCCGGGCTCGCTCGCCCCGGCACGGGGTGGCCGAGCCGCGTTTGGCACGCTTGACGCCATGACGGTCATCGCGGTGCTGGGTGCGGGCAAGATCGGCGAGGCGTTGCTCTCGGGGCTGCTGCACGGCGGCCACGAACCGGGCGACCTGCTCTTCACCGAGCGGTACCCGGCGCGCGCCGACGAGCTGACCACGCGGTACGGCGTCCGTGCCGTCGAGGTCGAAGAAGCCGCGAAGCGCGCCGACGTCCTGGTCGTCGCCGTGAAGCCGCAGGACATCGATCCGGTGCTCGACGAGCTGGCGCCGCTGCTCGGGCCGTCGTCGCTCGTCGTGTCGCTGTGCGCGGGCCTGCCCACCTCGCTGTACGAGCGCCGGCTCGCCGAGGGCGTTCCCGTGGTGCGGGTGATGCCGAACACCCCGATGCTGGTCAACGAGGCCATGAGCGCCATCTCCGCGGGCCGCTACGCGACGCGCGAGCACCTCGCGGTCGTGCGGGACCTGCTGTCCCACGTCGGCCAGGTCGTCGAGGTGCCGGAGGGGCAGCAGGACGCCGTCACGGCGCTGTCCGGGTCCGGGCCCGCCTACTTCTTCTACCTGGTCGAGGCCATGATCGACGCCGGGATCCTGCTCGGCCTGCCGCGCACGCTGGCCGGCCAGCTGATCATCCAGTCGGCCGTCGGGGCGGCCAAGATGCTGGCCGAGTCGGAGGAGCACCCGGTGCTGCTGCGCGAGGCCGTGACGTCGCCGGCCGGGACGACCATCAACGCCATCCGCGAGCTGGAGAAACACGGCGTCCGCGCGGCGCTGCTGGCCGCCATCGAAGCCGCCCGGGACCGGTCGGTCGAGCTCGGCAAGGCGCACGACGAAGCCTGATTTCGCCGGAAAGGGCGATTGCCGGGGTCTTGCACACGCCGGTGCTCGTGCGTTAGCGCAGGTAGGGGCCCATCTCGGTGACAGGCGTCGCATTAGTCCCACCAGTCCCGCTACTCTCGATAGAGCACGTGCGTGTCGATACCACAGGTGGGGAAGCCTCGTGGCGCGACACGTGTCGAAGGACGCGGTAAACATGTCGCCGAACAAGAAGGAGGATTTGCCCGCAGTCGGGCAGGTCCAGTTCCTGACGGTCGCCGAAGTGGCCACGCTGATGCGGGTCTCCAAGATGACCGTCTACCGTCTCGTGCACTCGGGTGAGCTGCCCGCCGTCAGGGTCGGGAAGTCCTTCCGGGTGCCGGAGAAAGCAGTGCACGAGTACCTCCAGGGCGCGTATTACGACGTGGGCTGATCCACCCCCGGTCAGCGGGCACGCCGTCCTTCGACGTGCCCGCCGACCGGCCCGCGGAGGGTGACGGGTAACCTGGAAAACCGCTCGTGCCTGTGCGCTCCACCCGTTGGACGCTGCGCCGGGCAGCGTGACCGACGACGACCTAAGGAGCGCCCATGGGCTCTGTGATCAAGAAGCGCCGCAAGCGCATGTCGAAGAAGAAGCACCGCAAGCTGCTGCGCCGCACGCGCGTCCAGCGTCGTAAGGCCGGCAAGTAAGCCTGCTGAGTGTGACCGTGGCCCGTCCAGTCTCTGGACGGGCCACGTCCATGTGGTGGGCCGGTTCCGCCCGTTCGAGTGAGGCGTTCGTCGCTTTCCGGGGGAACCGCGGTTAATAGCACGTAAGACACCGCTGAGCTACCCCTGAAGAGCGGTAACATCTCAAGGGCGTCCGCGCGATGCTTCCAACGAGTGCAGGTACGCGCACCTCGGGTGACCGTCCACCCCCCACACGCCCTACGCCGCAGGGAGTCGCATGCCGTCGAACATCGTGCTCGTCACCGGGGTCGCCGGGGAACTCGGCGGGAAACTGCTGGCCAGGCTGGGCAACAACCCCGACTTCGAACGGGTCATCGGTGTCGACACGGTCCCGCCGGACAAGGCGGTCCTGCAGCGCATGGGGCATGCGGAGTTCGTCCGCGCGGACATCAGGAACCCGTTGATAGCCAAGGTGATCAGCACGGCCAAGGTGGACACCGTGGTGCACGCGTCGTGCACCGCGCACCCCGCCGGGCCGGGCCGCCGCACGGCGATCAAGGAAGTCAACGTCATCGGCACCATGCGGCTGCTCGCCGCGTGCCAGCGTTCCCCGCTGGTGCGCAAGCTGGTGGTCAAGTCGACGGCGGCGGTCTACGGCGCGAGCGCGCGTTCGCAGGCGGTGTTCACCGAGGACTCCGAACTCATCCCGACGTCGACCAGCGGGTACGCGAAGGACGCCGTCGAGATGGAGGGGTACGTCCGCGGGCTGGTGCGGCGCCGCCCGGACATCACCACCACGCTGTTCCGCTTCGCCAACATCATCGGTCCGGAGACCGACACGGTCCTCGCGCGCTACTTCGCGCTCCCGGTGGTGCCGACGGTGTTCGGTTACGACGCACGCATCCAGCTGCTGCACTCCTCGGACGCGCTCGCGGTACTGGAACGGGCGACCTTGACCGACAAACCCGGCGTGTTCAACGTCGGTTCGGAGGGGGTACTCACCCTCTCGCAGGCGATCCGGCGCGCCGGCCGGGTCGAGCTGCCGATGCCGCGGAGCGTGGTGCCGTCGGTCGGCAAGGTCCTGCGCGGCGCCCGTGTCGTGGACTTCTCCGCCGACCAGGTCCGGCTGCTGAACTTCGGCCGGGTCGTCGACATCACCAAGCTGAAGCAGGAGTTCGGGTACACCCCGCGGTGGACCACACGTGAGGCGTTCGACGACTACATCGTGGGACGCGGGCTCCGGCCGGTGCTCGACGGCGGCAAGCTGGCCGGACTGGCCGGCAAGGTGCTCGTCGCGGCGGCGACCGGGCAGGCCAACCGGTGAGCAGACCGCACGACTTGGACGACTTCGAAAGCGAGGCGGAAACGGTGGGTGCCGAGGCGCAGGTCATCCCCCTGCACGGACCGGGCCGGGAGAAGCCGGAAGCCGTGGAGGCCGAGCGTGACCTCCGCGAGCAGGAAGCCGCGCGGGTGGACGCGCCGGTCGTCGCCTTCCCGCGCGCCGGCCAGGAGGCGTCGGCCCCCGAAGTCCTTTCCGACGTGGCCCGGTCCGCGCTCGGCTTCATCCGCGACCGGCTGACCGGGGACTACACCGTCGACGAGTTCGGCTTCGACGCCGAGCTGACCGACGCGGTCTTCCTGCCGCCGCTGCGTGCGCTGTACAAGAAGTGGTTCCGCGTCGACACGTACGGCGTCGAGAACCTCCCGGCGTCGGGTGGCGCGCTGCTGGTGTCCAACCACTCCGGCACGGTGCCGCTCGACTCGCTGATGACGGCGGTGGCGGTCCACGACGAGACGGGCGGCCGTCATCTGCGCGGCCTCGGCGCGGACCTGGTGTTCCAGGTGCCCCTGGTGGGTTCGTTCGCCCGCAAGTCGGGCCAGACGCTGGCCTGCCACGCGGACGCGGAGCGCCTGCTGCGCAAGGGCGAGCTGGTCGGGGTGTGGCCCGAGGGCTTCAAGGGCGTCGGGAAGCCGTTCTCGTCGCGCTACAAGCTGCAGCGCTTCGGCCGCGGCGGGTTCGTGTCGGCCGCGCTGCGCGCCGGCGTGCCGATCATCCCGGTGTCGGTCATCGGCGCCGAGGAGATCTACCCCAAGGTCGGCGACATCAAGGTGCTGGCCCGGATGCTGGGCCTGCCGTACTTCCCGGTGACGCCGTTCTTCCCGCATTTCGGGCTGCTGGGCGCGATCCCGCTCCCGACGAAGTGGAGCATCGAGTTCGGCGAGCCGATCCGGACCGACGAGTTCGAGCCGGAGGCGGTCGAGGACCCGATGCTGGTGTTCCAGCTGACCGACCAGGTCCGGGAGTCGATCCAGCAGACGCTGTACCGGCGGTTGTCGCAGCGGAAGTCGGTCTTCCGCGGCTGAGCGGCGTGGCACCGGGTCAGTCCGCGATTCCGCGTGCCTTCGGCCGGTAGCCCAGCCGTCCTCGCGTCGCGACGAGCAGGACCAGCGACACCGCGGTCGAGGCGAGCAGGAACGCGTGGGTCGTGTCGCGGACCGTCAGCGACGGGAACATCTC
Organism: Amycolatopsis sp. NPDC021455; assembly: GCF_040640995.1. Taxonomy (NCBI): domain Bacteria; kingdom Bacillati; phylum Actinomycetota; class Actinomycetes; order Pseudonocardiales; family Pseudonocardiaceae; genus Amycolatopsis; species Amycolatopsis sp. NPDC021455. The sequence goes on from NZ_JBFACT010000001.1 coordinate 231,007, forward strand.
CGACCAGGCGAGCGAGAAGAAGTTGTTCACGCTGGTGTGCAGCAGCATGGCCAGCGGCAGGCTCTGGCCGGTGCGGTTGAACACCCAGGTCATGATGATGCTGAAGGTGACGCAGGTGGCGACGAACTCGATCGGCGTCACCCAGGTGACGTCCGGCCAGCCGCCCCATTCGCTGAAGAACAGCGGCAGGTGCCACAGGCCCCAGAGCGGGCCGAGGATCAGCGTGCCGCCGAGCGGCCCGTAGCGCTGCTGGAGGCGGGGCAGGGCGAAGTCCCGCCAGCCGGGTTCTTCCGCGAGCCCGGTCGTGACCATCTGCAGCACCAGGCCCGGCAGGTAGGCCACCAGCGTCGCCACGGCCGGGACGACGGGGTTCTGCTCGGACAGCGCGACCGTGGTGATCGTGAGCAGGGCGGGCACGCTGAGCACGACGGCCACGTACCAGAACCAGTGGACCCGCCACTTGAACAGCCGCCCGGCCCAGCGGCGCAGGCCGGTCCGCCCGTCGGCGATCGCGGTGACCAGGAACGCGGCGCCGATCGGACCGAGGTAGGCGCCCGGCAGGACGCCGGCGAACTGCGAGGTGCCGAGCACCTCGGGGAACCGGAAGTGCAGGACGCCCAGTCCGTTCTCCGACAGGACGTAGGGTGTCCACGCGACCCAGCTGAGCAGGTTGGCCAGGACGAAGAACCAGGTCAGCGGGCGTCGGCGGATGCTGTCCCGCAGCCCGCCCCTGCCGGTCCGATCTTCGATGTCCACACGGGTCGTCACCACGCTGTCCCTTCGCCGGAGGCTGCTTTTCGATGGGAAAAGCACACCAGCCCACGGCGGGCGGGTCATTCCCGCGCGCACCCGAAGTGGGGGTAGCGCAGGCGCTACCGGCGGCCCCGAACGCCCCAATGTGGCGTTGGTTGCGTCCAACGCACCGAACGCCACATTGGGTGCGTTGGATGCACCGAACGCCACATTGGGTGCTCCATCCATGCCCCCACCGCCGCCCTCAACGGAGGCGCTGCGCGCCGCGGTGCTGATTCAACGCACCCAACGCCACATTGGGTGCTTGCGGCCCGGCTGTCAGCGGCGGCGGTAAGCCATCCCGGCCGCCACCGCGCCCGCCAGCGCCCCGGCGCCCAGCACCGACGGCACGCCGATCTTCGCGGCCTTGCGGCCGGTCCGGAAGTCGCGGATCTCCCAGCCGCGCGCCCGGGCCACGTCACGCAGCCCGCCGTCGGGGTTCACCGCCACCGCCGTGCCCACCGCCGAGAGCATCGGGATGTCGTTGGCCGAGTCCGAATACGCCGTGCAGCGCTTGAGGTTCAGCCCTTCGCGGGACGCCAGCGCGCGTACCGCGTGGGCCTTCGCGCGGCCGTGCAGGAGGTCGCCGACCAGGCGGCCCGTGTAGACGCCGTCCTTCGTCTCGGCCACCGTGCCCAGCGCGCCGGTGAGCCCGAGCCGCCGGGAGATGATCGCGGCCAGCTCGATCGGGGTCGCCGTCACCAGCCAGACGCGCTGGCCCGCGTCGAGGTGCATCTGGGCCAGCGCGCGCGTGCCGGACCAGATCTTGTCGGCCATCAGCTCGTCGTAGATCTCTTCGCTGATCGACGTCAGCTCGGCCACCGTGCGACCGGCCACAAAGGACAGTGCGCGTTCGCGGTGGGTCTTGATGTCCTCTTTGTTCTCCCGGCCGCCGAGCCGGAACTTGATCTGGCCCCAGACGAACCCGGCCAGGTCCGCCGAGGTGAAGAACTTCCGCGCCGCGAGCCCGCGGGCGAAGTAGAAGATCGACGCGCCCATCATCATCGTGTTGTCGACGTCGAAGAAGGCGGCCGCGGTGAGGTCCGGCGGCGCGGGCGGGGCGGGGGGTTCGGCGGCTTCGGAAACCACTCGGGCGTGGGCGGCCTCGGCCGACGCCTCGCCCGCGAGCGCGGCGAGCCGTTCCAGCTCCTGACTCTTATCCCTGCCACGCCAAGCTGACACGCACACCGCCTCCACGTCTGCCCACGTCCGGCCACGTCCCGGCGAAGGTCCGGGCCCTTCGCACAGCGTAGCGAGCCGCCCACCCCGTCGGCGCAGGTGTGGCCCTGACCTCAGCCGATCACGATCGGCGGCAACCCGGGCAGCAACGGCGGAAGCGAAATCAGCGGCGGGGGCGACGTGGTCGTCGTGGGCGACGGCGGGTGGGTCGTCGTCGGGCCGCCGTACACCGGCGGCGGCGTCACCCCGCCGGTCGGCGCCGGGATGCCCGGGGTCGCGGCCGCGTCCGACGGGGGCAGCTGCGTACCGGTCGGCGTGGGCGCCGTGCTCGCGCCGGAGGGCGCCGACGAAGCCGGCTCCGACGGCTGGGTGCCGGCGGCCGGGGCGGGGCGGGCCGTGCACTCGCCGGTCGCCGGGAGCGGGCCCAGCTCGTCGGAGGAACCCGTGGTGATCTGGTAGCAGTTCATCCGCGCCACCAGCCCGCTCGTGCGCGCCTGGACCTTGCCGAGCAGGTCCCGGACGTCGTCGAACACCGGTGCCGCGTCCGCCGGGAGCGGCAGCGAACCCAGCCGCGCCTCCTGGTTGCGCGCCCACAGCCGGACGTCGGCCAGCGCCTGCGCGCCGCCGCCGTCGCTGGTGGCCACGGTGGACATCTGGGCCACGCCGGCCCGCAGGTCGGCGGCGAAGTCGTCGTACGCGGTCCGGTAGTCGTTCCCGCTCGCGCCTTCCTCGGCCAGCTCGCGCAGCTCGGTGATCCGGTTGGTGGCGAACTCGAGGTGCTTCTTCGCCTTCGCCTGGTCGCCGAACGTCAGGCCCAGCGCCGTCGACTCCCCGGCGCGCTTCACGCCGTACAGCGGGTCGCCCGGCAGCGCGTTGCGGGACAGCACCAGCGCCAGGCCGGAGAGGACGAGGAAGAGGAACAGCGCGGCGGCCACCAGGTCGGCGGTCCGCGGCCGCCACCTCCGACGCAGCGTGGTGGTGGCCGCCGCCGTTTCCAGGCGGCCCGCGATCTCCGCGCGGATCCGCTGCCGGGTCTCCAGGTCCGGGGCGCCCGCCGTGCCGAGTTCGCGCAGGGCGCCGACGACGGCCAGTTCGTCGGCGAACTCGCCGTCCCGGGGTACCGGGGACGGCTCGCAGGCACGTGCGAACCGCTCGATCTCGGCTCGCTCACGCGCAAACCTCACTGCGCTGCTCCATCTCGGGCCTTGGCCGGTCCTGACACCGGTCTGCGTGGAGTAACGATCCGGAAGCCGCTGGGGTTACCGGTTTCGGTCGATGAGCAGAAAAGTTCGCGGGTTCAGCGCAATCCCGTGGGCAGAAGTTGTGCCAATCGGCGCACCGCGCGGTGCTGCAGCGCCTTCACCGCGCCCTCGTTGCGGTTCATGATCTCGGCCGTCTCCGCCACGGACAGGCCCTGCAGGAACCGCAGGACAATGCATTCCCGCTGGTCGTCGCCCAGTTCCGCGACGCAGCGCAGCAGCTCGGCGCGGGTGGCGCGGCTGATCGCCTCCTGTTCGGGACCCGCCTGGGCGGCCGCGCCGACGCTGAACGGCGCGGAACCCGGCTCGGTCACCTCGTCGGTGACGACCTCGAGCTTGAACCGGCTCGACTTCACGTGGTCGAGCACGAGGTTGCGGGCGATGGTGACAAACCAGGCGCCGACGTCACGCCCCTGGTAGCTCACCGACGTGATCCGGCGCAGCGCGCGCAGGAACGTCTCGCTGGTGACGTCCTCGGCGAGGTCGCGGTCGCCGAGGCGGAACAGCACGTAGCGGTAGACGACGTCGACGTAGCGGTCGTAGAGCCGGCCGAAGGCGGACGAGTCACCGTCCTGCGCGGCGCGCACCAGCTCCCAGGCCTCGGCCTTCGCCGCCTCGGCACGCTCGTCGTCGGCCGCCTGCCTGCTCATCGGCACGGCCGACGAGCGCCCGAAGACACGCTCGGCGAACATGGCGACGGGCCCGCGGCTCACGGCGATCGGCACGGTCATCGGGCGGCACCTCCGGCGGCGGCTTCGGCCCAGCGGGCCACGGTACCCCCGGAACTCGGATGAGCAGGGGCCTGCCGGCTCGCGTGCCCCACGACCTCGTGGGCAGGCAAGTTCGTCACGGCGACTCCCTCTCTCCGGTCGCGGTGGTGATCAACACCAGCCCGCGACGCAGTGCAGCATACGTGTAGTTACCGCTAAGTAGGTAGTGGTTCGGGGGTTGCGCAGACGCGACGCTCGCGGTCAGCACCCATGACGTCGCTTCAGATGACAGACTTGCAACGGTTCGCATCGGACGAGGAGAGGCGGGTCGCGGGTGAGTGCGCCAGAGGGGACGCAGCCGGGGGTCGGCGGGCTGCTCACGCGGGCCGCGGCGACGTGGCCGGACCACCCGGCCGTGTGCGAGACCGGCACCGCGCGCGGCCTGACCTACCGCCAGGCCGAGGCCGCCGCCCAGGCTCAGGCCAGGAGACTCGCGGACGCCGGCGTCGAGCCCGGCGACCGGGTCGCGCTGCGGCTGCCGACGTCGGTCGACTTCGTGGTCGCCTTCTTCGGCGCGCTGCGCGCCGGGGCGATCGTCGTGCCGCTGTCGCCCACGGTGCCCGGTCCGGAGCTGGAGAAGCTGCTCGCGCACAGCGGGGCCAAGGTCGTCGTCCAGCGGGACGCCGACGCGGAGCTGCCGGACGGCGTGAGCGGTCTCACGCCCTCGACGGACTCCGGCGACGCCGTCGAGTTCCCGGACGCCGGCCGGGCGGGCGAGGACATCGCGGTCGTTTCGTACACGTCGGGCACCACCGGGCCGCCGCGCGGCGTGATGCTGTCCCACCGCGCGCTGCTGGCCAACCTGGAGCAGATCAGCGGGGTCGAGGGCGTCCTGGAGCACGACGACCGCGTGCTGATCACCATTCCGCTCTTCCACGTCTACGGGCTCGGGCCCGGGCTGCTGCAGGCGACCGCCGTCGGCGCGACCGCGGTGCTGTCCGAGCGTTTCGAGGCCCAGCGCACCCTGGACGACTGCGCCGAACAGCGCGTCACCGCGATCACCGGCGTCCCGACGATGTACGCCGAGTTCGCCGCGCTCGGTCCCGACGAGCTGCGCCGTGGCCTGGCCACCGTGCGGCACATGACGTCCGGCGCCGCGCCGCTGCACCCGAAGACGCTGACGGCGATCCGCGAGGCCACCGGCCTCGACGTCTACGAGGGCTACGGCCTCACCGAGTGCGCGCCGGTGGTGACGTCGACGCTGGTCACCGGCTACCCGAAGCCGGGCTCGGTCGGCCGTCCGCTGCCCGGGATCGAGCTCCGGCTGGTGGACAGCGACGGCACCGACCAGGCCGTGCCGCTCGACCCCGACGACGTCGCCGACGTCTTCGAGGCCGGCGGCGAGACCGGGCTGGTGTCGATCCGCGGTGCGAACCTGTTCTCCGGGTACTGGCCGGACGGCGGCCACGGGCCGGACGCCGAAGGCTGGTTCCGCACCGGCGATGTCGGCTACCTCGACACCGACGGCGACCTGCACCTGGTCGACCAGGCCAACGACCTGATCATCGTCAACGGCTTCAACGTCTTCCCGACCGAGGTGGAAGAGGTCATCGGGCAGCTGCCCGAAGTGGCCGAAGCCGCCGTCGTCGGCGTGGTCGACGAGCGCAGCGGCGAAGCGGTGAAGGCGTTCGTCGTGCCCGCGGCCGGGGCGTCGCTGTCCGAACAGCAGGTCGTCGACCACTGTGCCGCGCACCTGGCCGGGTACAAGGTGCCGCACCTGGTCGAGTTCGCCGAGTCGCTGCCGCACTCGGCCACCGGGAAGCTGCGCCGGGTGCGGCTGCGTTAGTTGCGGTAGTAAGGACGGCATGGCGCACGAAGTGACGGTGATGGGCCGGGACGGCTGCCACCTCTGCGAGGTGGCGGAGGCCGAGGTCGCGCGGATCTGCGGCGAGCTCGGCGTCCCCTGGAAGGCCGAGGACGTCGACACGGACCCGGAGTGGCGTGCCGAGTACGGCGACCGCGTCCCGGTGATCCTGGTCGACGGCGCCGAGCACGGCTACTGGCGCGTCGAAGAGGACCGGCTGCGGCGGGCGCTCGCCTGAGCCGTAACCGGCTCGTAAGCCGCGGCGGGCCACCTGGACGGGCGTGCGCTCCGAAGATGGAGGTGTGAGCACCTTGACGGACGCGCCGCCCGAGGCGCCGAAACGGCTTTCGCTTCCGATCGCGACGCTGATCGGCCTGCTGGCGCTGGCCGCGGCCCTCGGCGTCGGGCACCTGGTCGCCGGTTTCGTCGGCTACACCGCGTCGCCGTTCATCGCGGTGGCCAACTACGTCATCGACCACAGCCCGACCGGCGTCGTGAAGTGGGCCGAGCGGACGCTGGGGACCTGGGACAAGCCGGTGCTGAAGCTCGGCCTGGCCGTGGTGCTGGTCCTCTTCGCGCTGCTGGCCGGGCAGCTGTCGCGCCGGACGCCCCGGGCCGGGCAGGTGCTCGTCTTCCTGCTGGGCGCCGCCGGGATCGCCGCCGTGTACGTGCGCACCGACCTGGGGCAGGTCGCCCTGCTCGCGCCGGTCGCCGCCCTGCTCGCGGGCCTAGCCGTCTTCACCTCCCTGCACCGGATCGCGCTTTCACGTGAAAGCTCCCACCAGGGGGCCGAGCTTTCACGTGAAAGCTCGGCGGTGGGGGCTTCCCGGCGGAAGTTCCTGCGGGCCGGGGTCGGGGTCGCCGCGGGTTCGGGGGTTGCGGCCGTGGTCGGGCAGGTGGCCGGGACCAGCACGAACGCCGAGGACTCCCGGGCCGCCGTCGGGCGGCTCGTCCCCGCGCGGACCGCATCGCCGGTGCCCGCGGACGCCGACTTCGCCAAGCTCGGCTCGCCGCCGTTCATCACGCCGAACCCGGACTTCTACCGCATCGACACCGCACTGGTCGTGCCGCAGCTCCGCGCCGAGGACTGGAGCCTGAAGATCCACGGCATGGTCGACCGCGAGGTGACGTTCTCCTACGCCGACATCCGCAACCGGCCGCTGGTCGAACGCCGCGTGACGCTGACCTGCGTCTCCAACGAGGTCGGCGGCCCGCTGATCTCGAACGCGACCTGGCTGGGCGTCGACCTGGTCGACCTCCTCGACGAGGCCGGCGTGCAGGCCGGCGCCGAGCAGATGTTCGCCACCAGCACCGACGGCTGGACGTGCGGCACGCCGGCGAACGTCGCGCTCGACCCGGCCCGCGGCGCGATGCTGGCGATCGGGATGAACGGCGAGCCGCTGCCGGTCGAGCACGGCTTCCCGGCGCGGATCGTCATCCCCGGCCTGTACGGCTACGTGTCGGCGACGAAGTGGGTCGAGTCGCTCGAATTCACCAAGTGGGACGCGCGGCAGGCGTACTGGCTCAGCCGCGGCTGGGCCGAGCAGGCGCCGATCAAGACCGAGTCGCGGATCGACACGCCGAAGGGGTTCGCCGGCATCACCGCGGGCAAGGTCCGGCTGGCCGGCACCGCGTGGGCCCAGCACACCGGCATCGCGAAGGTCGAGGTCCGGCTGGACCAGGGGGAGTGGCGGCCGGCGACGCTCTCGGCCGAGGTGAGCAAGGACACCTGGCGGATGTGGTGGATCGAGCTGGACGTGCCGAAGGGGACGCACCAGGCGTTCGTCCGGGCCACCGACCACGACGGTTACACGCAGACGGAGAACCGCGCGGACCCGGTGCCCGACGGCGCCACCGGCTGGCACTCGGTCACCCTCGACGCCCGCTGACGTCGCCCGATGCGGTGAGTGCGGACGACGGGCAGGCCCGCCACGGCCGCCGGCCTGCCGCGAAGGCCGTCACAGCCCGGGCCGAAGAGCGACGGCGAGAACGCGACCCTGTTCGTGCTCGAGAAGGTGCTCACGCCGGGCACCGACGCCGGCTGACACGCCGCGCCCGCCGACCAGTGCTCCTGCGCCGTTCACCGCGTGCGGCAGGCCGCTCGCCGCGTCGGCCGCCGGTGCTCCCGGTCGCCCGTCACGCGCGCCGATCGCCGGAAATGCCTGGCTGGCAAGGATTCTGACGCCGCGTCATGATCGCTTGGTCCTCCGAACCGCCTCCGACCAGTGACTTTGTGCGTGCGTTCACAAGTGGTCTACCGTAGGGCCATCGCCTCCGGGGCGGCCGGTATCGAACCGGACTCCGGGTCCTGGGTCAAGACACAGTTCCGAACGGTCGTGGCGACGGCCGCCAGACGCACAGCGGGCAGGAGACAACGGCGTGGTGACACAGCGGGGGAGGCGCGACGGAGCGGACTCCGCCGGCCGGCCGCCACGACGGTCCCGCCGCTCGGACACCCCGGACGCCGACAACGCGCCGACCGCGGAAATGCCCGCCGTGCCCGCCGGGACCAACGGGGACGCCCCCGAGGCCGTCCGGGCGAAGTCGATCCCCGAGGCGGCGGTCGCCCGGCTCGCCGTCTACCTCCGCGTGCTGTCCGGAATGTCCGAACAGGGCGCGACGACCGTTTCGAGCGAAGAGCTGTCGCAGGCCGCCGGCGTCAATTCCGCGAAATTGCGCAAAGACCTCTCCTACCTCGGCTCGTACGGCACCCGCGGCGTCGGCTACGAGGTCGGCGTCCTGGTCAGCCAGATCGAGCGCATCCTCGGCCTGACCCGCCAGCACAAGGTGGCCGTCGTCGGGATCGGCAACCTGGGCCACGCGCTGGCCAACTACGGCGGCTTCCCGGGGCGCGGCTTCCCGGTCGAAGCGCTGTTCGACCTGGACCCGGACCTGATCGGCGTGCCGGTCGGCGGCCTCCCCGTCTCGCACATGGACGACATCCCGCGGATCTGCGCCGAGCGCGGCATCTCCATCGGCGTGATCGCCACCCCGCCCACCGCGGCGCAGTCGGTGTGTGACCGGCTGGTCGCGGGCGGTGTCCAGTGCATCCTCAACTTTGCTCCCGTCGTGCTGCAAGTTCCTGCTCACATCGAGGTCCGCAAAGTGGATTTGGCCGTGGAGCTGCAGATACTCTCGTTCCATGTGGCCCGCCGGGCGGACAGTGAAGCCCCGGCCGCCGGGAATCAGGGCAATTCCGGATTACCGGCCGGTGGTTCGCCCGCCCAGAATGGCAAGCGCGGGCGGAACGGCACGGGTCCGGACGGTGGACGGGAAATGGTGGTGCGCTCATGAGCGTTTTGGCGGTCGGGCTCTCGCACAGAAGCGCTGAGCTGAGCACGCTGGAGCGCGTCGCCGTACCCGCGCCCGAGGTGGGCAAAGTCCTGGACGAGCTGCAACAGGCTCCGCACGTCAGTGAGGTCATGCTCGTCTCGACGTGCAACCGGATCGAGGTCTACGCGGTCGTCGAGACCTTCCACGGCGGCCTGGGCGACGTCTCCGAGGTGCTGGCCCGCCAGGCCGGCATGGAACCCGCCGAGCTCTACGACAGCATGTACGTGCACTACGCCGGTGCGGCCGTCGAGCACCTCTTCTCGGTCGCCTCGGGCCTGGACTCGATGGTCGTCGGCGAGACGCAGATCCTCGGCCAGGTGCGGTCCGCGTACGCCACCGCGCGCGAGGCCGGCACCGTCGGCCGCACGCTGCACGAGCTGATCCAGACCACGCTGCGCGTCGGCAAGCGCGTCCACACCGAGACCGGTCTCGACGCCCTCGGCGCGTCGGTCGTGTCCGAGGCGCTCGCCGCCGCGGGGGACGTCACCGGCAAGCACGCCGTCATCGTCGGCGCCGGCTCGATGGGCGCGCTGAGCGCGTCGCAGCTGCGCAAGGCCGGCATCGGCGAGATCACCGTGGCCAACCGCACCGACGCCCGCGCCCGGCGGCTCGCCGCGAACGTCACCGAGCAGGGCGTGCCGGCCCGCGCGATCCCGCTGTCCGGGGTCGCCGAGGCGGTCCGCGACGCCGACGTCGTGATCTGCTGCACGGGCGCCCAGGACGCCGTCTTCGGCGCGGACCAGGTGCTGCCGCGCCGCGGCCGCGAACTGGTCGTCTGCGACCTCGGCCTGCCGCGTGACGTCGACCCGGCGGTCGGCGAGCTGGCCGGCGTCCGGGTGGTCGACCTGGCCACCATCCAGCGCCGGATGCGGGAGGCGGGCACGCCGACCACCGAGCGCCAGACCGCCAAGGCGACCGGGATCGTCCTCGACGAGGTGCGCGACTACCTCGCCGGGCAGCGCAGCGCCGAGGTGACGCCGACGGTGACCGCGCTGCGCCGCCGCGCGGCCGAGGTCGTCGACGCCGAGCTGCTGCGACTGGACAACCGCCTGCCCGAGCTCGACGCGGGCGTGCGCGAAGAGGTCGGCCGCACGGTCCGCCGGGTGGTCGACAAGCTGCTGCACGCGCCGACGGTGCGGGTCAAGCAGCTGGCCGCCGAGACGGCCGACACCGACTACGCGAACGCGTTGCGAGAACTGTTCTGCCTCGACCCGCAGGCCCCCGCCGCGGTGGCGAGCCCCAAGCCCCCACCGGAGAAGAAGTAGTAGTGACCAGAGTCATTCGTATGGGCACGCGCGGGTCGAAGCTCGCGCTCACCCAGACCGGGACCGTGGCCGACGCCCTGCGCGCCACCGGCGTCGAGGTCGAGATCGTCACGGTGACCACGCCCGGCGACAAGTCGCTGGCGCCGATCGCGACGATCGGCGTCGGCGTGTTCACCTCCGCGCTGCGGGAAGCCTTGCTGCGCGACGAGGTCGACGTCATCGTCCACTCGTACAAGGACCTGCCGACCGCGCCGGAGCCGGGCATCACGCTGGCCGCGGTGCCGCCGCGCGAGGACCCGCGGGACGCGCTGATCGCGCGCGACGGCCTCACCCTGGGCGAGCTGCCGCCGGGTTCGACGGTCGGCACGGGCGCGGCGCGGCGCACCGCGCAGCTGCGCGCGCTGGGTCTCGGTTTGGAAATCGTGCCGATTCGCGGCAATATCGACACCCGCATGCGCAAGGTCACCGACGGCGAGCTCGATGCCGTGGTGCTGGCGCGTGCCGGACTGGCCAGGGTCGGACTGGTCGAGGCGATCACCGAGACCCTCGACCCGATCCAGATGCTGCCCGCGCCCGCCCAGGGCGCGCTGGCGGTGGAGTGCCGGTCCGCCGACGTGGACCTCGAGCAGCTGCTCGCATCCACATTGGACGACGAGGGCACGCGGGCCGCGGTGACGGCCGAGCGGGCCCTGCTGGCCGCGCTGGAGGCGGGGTGCAGCGCGCCGGTGGGCGCGCTCGCCGAGATCGTCGAAGATCTCGACGCCGAGGGCAAGGTCGTGGAACGGATTTCGCTGCGCGGCACCGCCGCGGTCGACGGCGAGAACGGCGCGGTGGACATGGTCCGGGCCTCCGCGCTGGCCGACAAGGACCAGGCCGCCCAGCTGGGCAAGGACCTGGCCGCCGAGCTGCTGGACCTCGGAGCCGGAGCCTTCTCCGGCCCGGCTCAGTAGCGCTCTCGCGAGCGCTTCGAAGAACGTAGGAGAACCTGCGTCCGTGCGACCGCGCACGGCCGCCGCAAGAGGAGAAACGCACAGATGACCCCCGCGCGAAAGACCACCGGGCGCGTAGCGTTCGTGGGCTCCGGCCCCGGCGACGCCGGCCTGCTCACGGTCCGTGCCCAGGAACTGCTCGCCAAGGCCGAGGTCGTGGTGACCGACCCCGACGTGCCGCAGGCCGTGCTGGCCATGGCCGCCGAGGGCGCCGAGGTCCGGCCCGCCGTCGGCGAGGCCGCCGAGGTGGCCAAGGACCTCACCACCGAGGCCAAGGCCGGCCGGCTGGTGCTGCGGCTGATCGCGGGCGACCCGCTGACCACCCCGGCCGTGGTGGCCGAGGTCCAGGCGGTCGCGCGCACGAGCGCCGTGTTCGACGTCATCCCGGGCGTCTCCCCGGCCGCGGCGGTCCCGGCGTACGCGGGCGTCGCGCTGGGCGGCACGCACACCGAGGTCGACGTCCGCGGCGACGTCGACTGGGCGGCCCTGGCCGCCGCGCCCGGCCCGCTGGTGCTGCACGCGACGTCGGCGCACCTGGCCGAGGCCGCGTCGGCGCTCACCGGCAACGGCGTCCCCGCGTCGACCCCGGTCGCGGTCACCGCGAACGGCACCATCAACACCCAGCGCACCCTCGACACCACGCTCGAGAAGGTCGCGAACGACGCCGGCGAGCTCGTCGGGCCGCTGATCGTCACGATCGGCCAGGCCGCCGGGCAGCGCTCGAAGCTGTCGTGGTGGGAGTCGCGCGCGCTGTACGGCTGGAAGGTCCTGGTGCCGCGCACCAAGGAGCAGGCCGGCGAGATGGCCGAGCGCCTGCGCGGCCACGGCGCGACGTCGCACGAGGTCCCGACCATCTCGGTCGAGCCGCCCCGCAGCCCGGCGCAGATGGAGCGTTCGGTCAAGGGCCTGGTCGACGGCCGCTACCAGTGGATCGTCTTCACCTCCACCAACGCGGTCCGCGCGGTGTGGGAGAAGTTCGAGGAGTTCGGGCTCGACGCCCGGGCGTTCTCCGGCGTGAAGATCGCCTGCGTGGGCGAGTCGACCGCGGCGAAGGTGCGCTCCTTCGGCATCATCCCGGAGCTGGTCCCGTCGGGTGAGCAGTCGTCCGAGGGCCTGCTGGCCGAGTTCCCGCCGTACGACGACGTCCTCGACCCGGTCGACCGCGTACTGCTGCCGCGGGCGGACATCGCCACCGAGACGCTGTCGGCCGGCCTGCGCGAGCGCGGCTGGGAGATCGACGACGTGACGGCGTACCGGACCGTCCGGGCCGCCCCGCCGCCCGCCGAGACCCGCGAGATGATCAAGACCGGCGGCTTCGACGCGGTCTGCTTCACCTCGTCCTCGACCGTGCGGAACCTGGTCGGCATCGCCGGCAAGCCGCACACCCGCACGCTGGTCGCGTGCATCGGCCCGAAGACCGCCGAGACCGCGGTGGAGTTCGGGCTGCGGGTCGACGTCCAGCCGGAGAAGGCGGACGTCCCGCACCTGGTGGACGCGCTGGCCGAGCACGCCGCCCGCCTCCGCGCGGAGGGCGCCCTGCCGCCGCCGCGCAAGGCGAAGCGGGCCCGCCGCTCCTGAGTTCCCGTTGGTCCGTGAAGGCCTCCTTACCGGCTCTTATGGCCGGGAAGGAGGCCTTCACGGCTTTTAAGGCCGGGAAGGGGGCCTTCACGGCTTTTCGGCCCCGCTGGTCGCGGCAGGTGCGTTCACCGGACGGAAGCGGCCGCTGAGCACCCTTGCGGAACTCCGGCAAAAGCCGCGGGAGTAACTTGGTAAGGGTGTTCCCCGAGCATCGTCCCCGCAGGCTTCGCACCACCCCGGCCATGCGCAGGCTGGTGGGCGAAACGACGCTGCGGCCACGCCAGCTGATCCTCCCGATGTTCGTCGCCGAAGGGATCGACGCGCCGCGGCCGATCGCGAGCATGCCCGGCGTCGTCCAGCACACCCGCGACACGCTGCGGAAGGCCGCCGTCGACGCGGTCAACGCCGGGGTCGGCGGGCTCATGCTGTTCGGCATCCCGGCCACGCACGACGCCGAGGGCTCCGGAGCCGTCGACGAGAACGGCATCCTCAACGTCGCCCTGCGCGACCTGCGGCACGAGCTGGGTGACGCCACCGTGCTGATGGCCGACACCTGCCTCGACGAGTTCACCGACCACGGCCATTGCGGCGTCCTGGACGCCGACGGCGCGGTCGACAACGACGCCACCCTGCGCGTCTACGCCCAGATGGCCGTCGCCCAGGCCGAAGCCGGGGCACACGTGCTCGGGCCGAGCGGGATGATGGACGGCCAGGTCGGCGTCATCCGCCGGGCGCTCGACGAGGTCGGGCACAAGGAGACGGCGATCCTCGCGTACTCCGCGAAGTACGCCAGCGCGTTCTTCGGCCCCTTCCGCGAGGCCGTCAACTCCCAGCTCAAGGGCGACCGCAAGACCTACCAGCAGGACCCGGGCAACGGCCGCGAGGCGCTGCGCGAGATCGAGCTGGACCTCGCCGAGGGCGCCGACATGATCATGGTCAAGCCCGCGCTGGCCTACCTGGACGTCATCAAGGCGGCCGCGGACATCTCCCCGGTGCCGGTGGCGGCGTACAACATCTCGGGCGAGTACGCGATGGTCGAGGCGGCCGCGGCGAACGGCTGGCTGGACCGCGAGCGGACGGTCCTCGAGGTGCTCACCTCGATCCGCCGGGCCGGTGCGGACATGATCCTCACGTACTGGGCCGCCGAAGCCGCTGCCTGGCTGGACTGACCGGCTAGAGTCACCGCGTGGCGGACAAGGACACCGAGGACCTCAACGGGCTCACCGACGACGAACGGCGCAAACTGGGACGTTCGCCGGATCCGGTGCTGCCGGGGCAGCCGGCGCCGAAGGTCGACCCACCGGGACCGGTGCGGGCTTCGTTCTGGCTGTGGCTGGCGGGCGGCGTGGTGCTGATCGGCGGCCAGGTGTTCACCCTGGCCATCAAGCAGCAGCTGATCGACGCGCTGATCAAGCAGAGCCGGGAACGCGGCCAGAAGATCGACGAAGCCGCGATGGCCAGCGGCGCCACGACGGCGTTCTGGCTGCTGCTCGGCGGTTCGGTCGTGTTCGCGCTGCTCATCGCGCTGTTCGCCTACAAGGCCCGCGAAGGCACCCGCTCGGCCCGCACGGTGCTGACCGGCTTCGCCGTCGCCAGCGTGCTGTTCCAGCTGGGCATCTTCTACAGCGTGCCTTCGATCATCGCGACGTTGCTGCTGCTCATCGCGCTGGTCCTGATGTACCTGCCGGCGGTGGCGGACTACTTCCCGAAGGCGGTCAAGAAGCCGTGAGCGACCGGCTCTACGCCGAGTCCGGCGTGAGCTGGGTGGCCATCCTGTGGGGCCCGGTGTTCGCCCTCGCGGGCGCGCTCGCGGAGCTCGTCACGGGTGGCCCGGTGCACGTCGTGGGCTGGCTGATGGTCGGGTTCGGGCTGTGCGTCATCACCGTGCCGTGGGTGTACGCGCGGCGCCGGTTCCTGTCGCTGGAAGTCACCAAGAACCAGCTGCGGCAGGGCCGGGAGAAGGTGCCCGCCGAGCAGATCGCGGAGGTGACCGACGTCGGCACGCCGGTCGGCGCGCGGGTGCTCGGCGGCGGCTGGTCGGTGCCGCGCAAGTACGACTCGCTGCCGGTGAAGCTGGCCGATGGCACGGTGGTGCTCGCGTGGGCGAAGGACGTCGAAGCCCTGCGGGACGCGCTGGACGAGCTCGTCCGGGCGACACCGCGGGAAGCATGAGAAAATCGTCGCCGTGATCGACCTTCCGCAGCCCACCGGCGCCGAGCTCTGGCCGCCGGACGAACCCGGCCCGCGCGCGCGGCTGCACAAGCCGTGGCGGACGCTGGTCGCCGTCGTGGAGGTCGTGCTCGCCGTCCTCGCCGGCTGGGCGGCCTACGCCTGCTGGCACAACGCCTCGGCCCCCGTGGTCACCCAGGCCCAGGACGGCGCGTTCCTCGAGTCGCACCGGTACTTCGGCGGGCTGCTCGCGGCCGCCATCGGGATCGGCACGGTGGCCGCGTTGCTGCTGGTCGACGCGGTGCGTCAGCTGCTGCTCGCGGTCCGTGCGCGGGCTCCCCGAGCCAAGGACTGATACACAGCTGCCGCACAGGCAACGAACAGTCAATTGCTAAACAGCGGCACCAAGGTTGCCGCATGACGCGCGTGCGTGCCTCGAAGGCATGGGTGATCAACGGTGCTCTGGTCGTACTGCTGGCCGGGGCGGGCTTCGGGATATACCAGGCGTTCAGCCCCGCGCCGAGCTCGGCGCAGGCGCAGTCGCGCAGCACCCCGGTCCGCCGGGCGACGGTCACCGAGACCGTCTCCGCCGCCGGCACCCTCGCCAGCAGCTACACCGGCGCGGCGAACTTCGCGACGGCCGGCAAGGTCACGTCGATCGACGTCAAGGTCGGCGACGTCGTCAGCGCCGGGCAGAAGCTCGCCACCGTCGACAGCACACAGGCGGCGAAGCAGCTTCAGGTCGCGAAGGCGAACCTGGCGGTCGCGCAGGACGCCCTGGACGCCGCCGAGACGGCCGAAGCCACTCCGGCCACCGGGCAGAACAACCAGAACAGCCAGAACAGCGCGCAGACCGCGGCGAACAACGTCACCTCGGCGCAGGCGAAGCTCGACCAGGCCCAGCTCGACGTCCAGACCGCGCAGCAGGCGCTCGACAACACGACGCTCTACGCGCCCGGCGCCGGCACGGTCACCGCGATCAACGGCGCCGTCGGGCAGCAGTCCTCCAGCGGCTCGTCGAGCAGCGGCTCCCAGTCGTCGTCCAGCGGCAGCGGCCAGGGCTCGTCCTCGAACTCGAACTCCAGCGCCGCGTCGTCGAGCAGCAGCTCCGGCAGCGGGTTCATCACCATCACCAACATGACCGGCCTCGTCGTGAACACCTCGGTCGCGGAGATCGACGTCAGCAAGGTCAAGACCGGCCAGAAGGCGACCGTGACGCTCAACGCGCTGCCGGACAAGCCGATCCAGGCGACCGTGTCGAGCATCAACCTGACCCCGACGACGAGCGGCAGCGTCGTCTCCTACGGCGCGCAGCTGGCGCTGACCTCCCCGCCGGACGGGCTGCGGCCCGGTCAATCGGCGAGCGTCGTGATCACCGTCGCCGAGGCACAGGACGCGCTGAGCGTGCCGGCCGCGGCGGTGCAGACCGTCGGCAGCACCAACCTCGTCACCGTGCAGGAGAACGGCCAGAACGTCACGCGCCAGGTGCAGGTCGGCCTCCGCGGCGAGTCGACGGTCCAGATCACCTCCGGACTGAGCGAGGGCGAGAACGTCGTGCTCACCGCTACGGCCGCGACTGGAACGGGTGGCGGCAACAACCGCACCGGTGGGACCGGCGGCACCGGCGGATTCCCCGGCGGTGGGACCGGCGGGTTCCCGGGTGGCGGCCAGCGCGGCACGGGCACCGGCGGTGGCGGCTTCGGCGGGCGCGGATGAACCCGGTGATCGCGGTCTCCGGACTGCGCAAGACCTACGGGTCCGGTGAGACGGCGGTGCACGCGCTGCGCGGCGTCGACCTCACCGTGTGGCCCGGCGAGTACGTCGCCATCATGGGCGCGTCCGGCTCGGGCAAGTCGACGCTGCTGAACATGCTGGGCTGCCTCGACGTCCCGACCTCCGGCCGGTACCTCCTGGACGGGTTCGGTGTCGGGAAGCTGAACGAACGGCAATTGGCGTTGCTGCGCAACCGGAAGATCGGCTTCATCTTCCAGTCGTTCAACCTGGTGCCCCGGACGTCCGCTTTGTCCAACGTGGAGCTTCCTTTGGTCTACAGTGGACTGAGGCGATCGGAACGACGGCGGCGCGCGCTCGCGGCACTGGAGATGGTCGGGCTGTCCGACCGGGCCAAGCACCTGCCGAGCGAGCTTTCGGGCGGCCAGATCCAGCGTGTCGCCGTGGCGCGGGCCCTGGTCACCGGTCCGGCGATGCTGCTGGCCGACGAGCCGACCGGCAACCTCGACCGGCGCAGCACCGAGGACGTCCTCGGCGTGTTCGACCGGCTCAACTCCCTCGGCCGCACCATCGTCGTCATCACGCACGAGGACGAGGTCGCCGAGCACGCGCACCGGGTGGTGCGGGTGGACGACGGCCTGATCGTCTCGGACGAAGTGACACGCGCGGTGGGGGCGGTCTCGTGAACCTGCTGGAAATCCTGCGCTTCGCCGTCCGCGGTCTGACCGCGAACAAGCTGCGCTCGGCCCTCACCACGCTCGGCATCACCATCGGCGTCGCCGCGGTGATCCTGCTCGTCGCGGTCGGCAACGGTGCGTCCGCGGCCATCGCGGCCAGCATCCAGGGCCTCGGCACCAACGTCGTCAACGTCTCCCCGGCCCGCGGCGGCGGGCAGGGCGCGTCGGCGCGGCCGCTGACCGTGCAGGACGCCCACGCGCTCGTCGACCCCGTCGGCGCCCCCGACGTCAAGGCCGCCTCACCGGTGGTCAACACGACGGCGACCGCGACCTACGGGCAGACGTCCTACGACATCCCGACCGTCGCGGGCACCGAGCCGGCCTACTTCACCACCACCAACCGCGAGATCGCCGACGGCCAGCTGTTCACCAGCGAGGACGTCACCACCGCGCGGAAGGTCGTCGTCCTCGGCCCGACGACCGCGCAGTCGATCTTCGGCGCCACCGAGCCCGTCGGCAAGAACGTGCTGCTCAACAGCATCCAGTTCACCGTCATCGGGGTGCTGCAGGCCAAGGGCAGCACCGGGCTGCAGAACGCCGACGACGTCGCCATCGCGCCGATCTCGGCCGTCCAGAACTCCCTGGCCGGCTACGGCAACCTCAACCAGATCGCCGTCCAGGCCACCACCGCGGACTCCGTCTCGCTGGCCCAGTCCGAGATCACCGCGATCCTCAACGCCCGCCACGGCATCCGGCTCGGCGGCACCCCCGACTACCAGATCCAGAACTCCGAGCAGCTCCTCGCGACGCGGACGTCGGCGACCGAGACGTTCACCGTGCTCCTCGCGGCGGTCGCGGCGATCTCCCTGCTCGTCGGCGGCATCGGCGTCACCAACATCATGCTCGTCACCGTGACCGAGCGGATCCGCGAAATCGGCATCCGCAAGGCCATCGGCGCCCCGCGCTCGGCCATCCTCGGCCAGTTCCTCGCCGAAGCGACCATGCTCAGCCTGTTCGGCGGGCTGCTCGGCGTCGCGATCGGGCTCATCGGCAGCCGGTTCACCATCTCCGGGATCAAACCCGTCGTGGTGCCCTCGTCGATCCTGCTCGCCTTCGCGGTATCCGCCCTGATCGGGCTGTTCTTCGGCAGCTTCCCGGCCAACCGCGCCGCCAAGCTGCGGCCCATCGACGCCCTGCGGCACGAATAAGGAGTCCTGGCATGTCCACCCACACGACGACCCCGCCGGGTGACGAGCCGACGGCGATCCTGCCCGCCGTCGAGCCGACCGCGGAACAGATCGTCGCCAGCCCGGCCGTCGACGGCGACCTCAACGCGGAGATGCGCCGCGCCGCCAAGCCGTTCTCCCGCACCACCCTGGTCCTCGCCGGGCTCGTCGTGCTCGCGATCGCGTTCGGCGGCGGCGCCTGGACCCACGCGGCGTTCGGCTCGTCGTCTTCGACGCCCGCCCGGCAAGGCGGCACCGGCGGCGCCCAAGCCCGCGGCGCCCAGGCCGGGACCGGGCAGACCGGCGGCACCGGCCAGCAGGGCGGCGGCGGGTTCCGCGGCGGCCGCGGCACCACCGGCACGGTCGACCACGTCGACGGCACCACGGTGTACGTGAAGACCGCGCAGGGCACCGACGTCAAGGTGTCCACATCGGACTCCACGACGGTCGGGGTGACCCAGCCGGGCAAGCTGGCGGACCTCAAGCCGGGCGCGACGGTCGTCGTCCAGGGCCAGGCGGGCGACGACGGCACGGTGGCCGCGCAGGCCATCACCCAGCAGGCCGGGCGCTAGTTCAGCACGACGACCGCGGCGTTGAGCGCCGTCGCGTAGAGGATCCAGCCCAGGTAGGGCACCTGCACCGCGGCGGCGAGCTTCGACCGGCGGGCGAACAGGACGATCGTCACGACCACGACGACGTCCAGCAGCACGATGTCGGCCAGCGCCACCCGCGCGGCGCCGCTTTCGAAGAACAACGGCGTCCAGAGCAGGTTGAACAGCAGGCCGATGCCGTACGCGGCGAACCCGCGCGTCTCGCCGTCGGTGCGCCAGTACAGCCAGCCGGACAGCGCGAGCATGACGTACAACACGGTCCACACCGGACCGAACACGGACGCGGGCGGCGCCCACGGAGGCTGCTCGAGCCGGGCGTAGACGTCCTTCGCCGACGTCGCGGCCAGGGCGCCGACCACCGCGACCACGGCGACGAGACCGAAGAACCCGGCCAGCACCAGCCACGGGTTGCGGTGCGGCACGCGTTCGGTCACCGGCTGTTCCCCTCCCGGGCGGCGTCCCGCCATCTTAGGCGGGTTTGGGAGTATGGACTGGTGAGCACTGGAACCGAGCAGTCCAAGGCATGGTTCGAACGCGCGAAGGCGGCCGTCCCGGGCGGGGTGAACTCGCCGGTCCGGGCGTTCAACTCGGTCGGCGGCACCCCGCGGTTCATGGTCCGCGGCGAGGGCCCCCACCTGTGGGACGCCGACGGCAACCGCTACGTCGACCTGGTGTCCTCGTGGGGCCCGATGATCCTGGGCCACGCGCACCCGGCGGTCGTCGAGGCGGCGCGCGCGGCGGCGACGTCCGGGCTGTCGTTCGGCACGCCGACGATCGGCGAGGTCGAGCTGGCCGAGGAGATCATCGGCCGCGTCGAACCCGTCGAACAGGTGCGCCTGGTCAACTCCGGCACCGAGGCCACGATGAGCGCGATCCGGCTGGCCAGGGGGTTCACCGGCCGGTCGAAGATCGTGAAGTTCGCCGGGTGTTACCACGGTCACGTCGACGCGCTGCTCGCCCAGGCCGGCTCCGGCGTCGCCACGCTCGGGCTGCCGACGTCCCCCGGTGTCACCGGGGCACAGGCCGCGGACACGCTGGTGCTGCCCTACAACGACCTCGACGCCGTCCGGAAGTCCTTTGTGGACAACCCGGGGGAGATCGCCGCGGTGATCACCGAGGCGGCGGCCGGGAACATGGGCGCGGTCGCGCCCTCCGGGGGCTTCAACGCGGGCCTGCGGGAGATCGCCCACGAGCACGGCGCGCTGCTGATCATGGACGAGGTGATGACCGGGTTCCGCGTCTCGGCCGCGGGCTGGTTCGGCCTCGAAGGCGTGGCCGGCGACCTCTACACGTTCGGCAAGGTGATGTCCGGCGGCCTGCCGGCGGCGGCCTTCGGCGGTCGCGCCGACGTGATGGCCAAGCTGGCCCCCGGCGGGCCGGTCTACCAGGCCGGGACGCTGTCCGGGAACCCCGTCGCGGTGGCCGCGGGCCTGGCGACGCTGCGCGCGGCCGACAACGCCGTGTACGCGGCTCTCGACGCCAACGCGAAGCGCCTCGGGGACCTCTTCCACGCGGCGCTGAACGAAGCCGGGGTTGCGCACAACGTCCAGTACGCGGGCAACTTGGTAAGCGTCTTCTTCGGCGAGAAGCCGGTACACGACTACGCCGGCGCGCAGGCGTCCGAGACGTGGCGGTTCCCGCCGTTCTTCCACGCGTTGCTCGACGGAGGCGTGTACGCGCCCCCGAGCGCGTACGAGGCATGGTTCGTCAACGCGGCCATGGACGACGAAGCGTTCTCGGTGATCGAAGCGGCTCTGCCCGCGGCGGCGCGCGCGGCGGCTGGAGCCGTCCAGTGACCACTGTCGTCCACATGCTGCGTCACGGCGAAGTGCACAACCCCTCGAAGATCCTCTACGGACGCCTGCCGGGCTACCGGCTGTCGGAACGCGGGCAGCGGCAGGCGCTGACGGTCGCGGAGGCCGTCGCGGGCCACGACCTGGTGCACGTCGTGGCGTCGCCGCTGCAGCGGGCGCAGGAGACGGCGGCGCCGATCGCCGCGGCGCACCGGCTCGACATCGCGACCGACGAGGGCCTGATCGAGGCGGGCAACCAGTTCGAGGGCCTGCACGTGGCGGTCGGCGACGGCGCGCTGCGGGAGCCGCGGCACTGGCCGAAGCTGGTGAACCCGTTCAAGCCGTCGTGGGGCGAGCCGTACATCGAGATCGCGCACCGGATGCTCGGCGCGGTCCACCGGGCGCGCGAAGCGGCCTCCGGGCACGAGGCGCTGTGCGTCTCGCACCAGCTGCCGATCTGGACGCTGCGGCGGTTCCTCGAGGGCAAGCGCCTGTGGCACGACCCGCGCCGCCGCCAGTGCTCGCTGGCGTCGCTGACGTCGCTGGTCTTCGACGGCGACGAGCTGCGGGAGATCGTCTACAGCGAGCCCGCGGGCGCCACCGACCCGAAGGTGACCGGGGCATGAAACGGCTGATCGTGGGGATGGTCGCGGTGCTGGCGCTGGCCGGGTGCAGCGCGGGCAAGGACGCGGTGGTGCAGGGGAGCAGCTTCAGCTTCGTCTCCCCGGGCGGCAAGGTCGACATCACCTACGACCTCGCCCAGCGCCAGACGGCCCCGGTCCTGGCCGGCGACGACCTGATGAACGAGGGCAAGCAGCTCTCGCTGGCGGACTTCCCCGGCAAGGTCCTGGTGCTGAACCTGTGGGGCCAGTGGTGCGGCCCGTGCCGCACGGAAGCCCCGGAGATGGAGACGCTGGCGAAGGAGGGCGTCCAGGTGGTCGGCATCGACGTCCGCGACCCGGCGCGGGACGTGGCCCAGGACTTCGTCCGCGACCGCGGGCTGACGTACCCGTCGATCTACGACCCGGACGGCCGGGTCCTGCTCAAGCTGACCGGCTACCCGCGGAACATCATCCCGTCGACCATCGTGCTGGACAAACAGCACCGGGTCGCGGCGGTGTTCCTGCGCCAGGTGCTGGCCCAGGACCTGCGTCCGGTGGTCCAGCGGCTGAACTCGGAAGCCTGACCGCGATCGGGGGAAAAATCCCCCAGGACCGGACAGTCCGGATATGTTCGTCATGATCATTTCCCGGACCGAGGGGGTTCCGATGTTCAAGAAGACCGCGGTCGCCGCGATGGTGGCCTGCGCCGCGACGGTGGCCGTTTCGGTACCGGCGTCGGCCGGGACGGGGACGGCGCCGGTCGCTGTCCAGGGGTTCACGCTGCTCACGGAGAGGACCGGCTACGGCCGCGCGCTCCGTCTCTGGCAGAACTCCGCCAACGGCCTGGTTCACGCCAACCTGTCCGGCGCCCGCGGCGGCGACAAGCTGTCCATCGGCAGCTGCTGCTACCCGTACACCACGTACGAAACGGTCACCAGCACCGGCCAGGCCGAGCTCAACACGCAGGAATACCGCAACTACGGCCCGAGCGTGAACGGAGTCTTCGCCGACGGCGGGGAACTCCACTTCTGATCCTCGGGGCGGGACGAAGGTCCTGATCCGCCGTGACCGAGGTCCTGTGAAGCGGCCCCGGCGTTCTCACCGGGACCTCACTGCCTACCCTCAACGGGGTGAACTCCGTGACCGAGCTGGCGATCTCCGGACCGCTGCTGCTCGCCGCGGGCGTCGCGCTGCTGGCCGGCGCCGTCTCCTTCGCTTCGCCGTGCGTCGTGCCGCTCGTGCCGGGGTACCTCGCGTACCTCGCCGCGCTCGTCGGTGCCGATGCTCCGGCCGTCAGCGCCGACGAAGAGCGCAAGAAAGGCCGGTGGGCCGTTGTCGGGGCCGCCCTGCTGTTCGTGCTCGGGTTCACCATCGTGTTCGTCGGCACGCTCGGGACCCTCGTCTGGCTCGCCGGCACGCTCGTCCTCAACCAGGACCTCCTGCAGCGCGTCGGCGGCGTCCTGACCATCGGCATGGCCCTGGTCTTCCTCGGCTGGATCCCCGGCCTGCAGCGCGAGGTCCGCTCGCACCACGTCCCGCGCGGCGGGGTCTGGAGCGCGCCGCTGCTGGGCGCGATCTTCGGGCTCGGCTGGACGCCGTGCATCGGCCCGACCCTGTCGGCCGTCATGACGCTGGCCAGTGCCACCGGCGGCGCCGAGGTCCGCGGGTACCTGCTGATCGCCGTCTACTGCCTCGGCCTCGGGGTGCCGTTCCTGCTGATCGCGCTCGGCGCCCGCTGGGCCGTGCGCGCCACCGACTGGGTGCGCCGGCACGGCCGCCAGGTGCAGATCTTCGGCGGCGTGCTGCTCATGGCGGTCGGCATCCTGCTGGTCACCGGCGTCTGGGGCGATCTGATGGGCTGGCTCCGCAACGAGCTCACCGGTGATCTGAGGCTGCCGCTGTGACGACCACGGAAGCGCCGCCGGCCGCACCGAAGCCGCCGCACAACACGCCCGCGAAGCGCACCTTCGCCTTCCTCCGCAACACCTGGCGCGGCCTGACGTCGATGCGCACCGCGCTCGTCCTGCTGTTCCTGCTCGCCCTGGCCGCCCTGCCCGGCGCGCTCCTGCCGCAGCGGAAGCTCAACGCCCCCAAGGTCGACGAGTACATCACCGCCCACGGCTGGTGGGGGACGCTGCTCGACAAGCTCGAGTTCTACGACGTCTACTCGAGCATCTGGTTCTCGGCGATCTACCTGCTGCTGATGGTCTCGCTCGTCGGCTGCCTGACCCCGCGCAGCTTCGAGTACGTCCGCGCGATGCGCGCCAAGCCGGTGCTGACCCCGCGCAACCTGGCCCGGATGCCGCATTACCGGCTCGGCCGCGGCAAGGCCGACGTCGCCGCCGAGATCGCCGCCGTCCACAAGCAGCTCTCCGGCTGGCGGCGGATCGAGCGCGAAGAGGCCGGCGGCGTCCGCACGATCTCCGCCGAACGCGGCTTCCTGCGCGAGACCGGCAACCTGATCTTCCACTTCAGCATGCTCGGCCTGATCGTGTTCTTCGCCCTCGGCAAGCTCTACGGCTACGAGGGCCAGGTCATCGTCCAGGCCGACGGCAGCTCCTTCTGCAACGCCGGCATCTACAACTACGACTCCTTCAACCCCGGCCTGCGCGTCGACGGCACCGACCTCGACCCCTTCTGCGTGAAGGTCAACGACTTCACCGCGCGCTACACCGAGTCCGGCCAGCCCGACTACTACCACTCGAACATCGAGTACCAGTCCGGCCCGGACCTGGAGACGAACACCTGGCACCCGTACGGCCTCGAGGTCAACTCGCCGCTGCGCACCGTCGGCGACCGCGTCTACCTGCTCGGCCACGGCTACTCGCCGAAGTTCACGGTCACCTTCCCGGACGGCTCGCAGCGCACCCAGAACACCCAGTGGCGCACGGTCGACCCGGCCACGATGCTCGCCGAAGGCGCGACGAAGTTCGACCAGCCCGGCATCACCGACGAGGTGCAGCGGCGGACCCGCCAGCTGGCCGTCACCGGCCTCTTCGCGCCGACGGCGTTCCTGCACGGGAACGTCCTGACCTCGTCGGCGCCCGAGGCGAAGGACCCGGCCGTCGCCGTCGACATCCTGCGGGGTGACCTCGGCCTCGACGCCGGGCGCGGCCAGTCCGTGTTCGAGGTCGACCAGTCGCTCATCGACGACGGCAGGCTGAAGAAGGTCGCCCGCGAGAACCTCAAGGTCGGCCAGGAGATCAAGCTCGACGACGGCACGAAGGTCCGCTTCGACGGCGTCGGCCAGTGGGTGTCGCTGCAGGTCTCCCACGACCCGACGCAGGGGTTCGTGCTCGGCTTCGCCGTCGCGATGTTCGTCGGCCTCGGTGCGTCCCTGCTGGTCAAGCGGCGACGGCTGTGGGTGCGGGTGAAGCCGGGGACCGAAGACGAGCCGGGTACCGTGATCGAGGTCGCCGGGCTGGCCCGCACCGACCAGGCCGGGTACGGCGAAGAGTTCCACCGCGTCAGTGAACGCCTGATCAGCGGGCAGAAGGGCTGAGGCATGCCGATCAACGAGACGTTGTCGACCTACAGCGACTGGCTGTACACCACCGCCGCGGCGATCTACGTCGTCGCGCTGATGATGACGCTGATCGAGCAGGGCTTCGGCGCCAAGGGCCGGCTCGCCACCGAGCGCGCCAAGCTGCGGGCGCGGGAGCTCGTCGGCGCCGGCGGGCCGCCGGTCGAGGACGTCCCGGCCGCGCAGCGCGAGGTCGGCCGCCCCGAGCGGATCGGCCGGATGGGCGCGTCGCTGCTCGTGCTCGGCGCGCTGCTGCAGCTGTCGGCGATCGTGCTGCGCGGGCTCGCCGTGCACCGCGCGCCGTGGGGCAACATGTACGAGTACGGCATGGCCGTCACCTTCATCACGGTGCTGACCTGGCTGATCGTGATGTGGAAGTTCCCGGTCCGGCACCTCACCGGCTTCCTGCTGCTGCCCGTCGTGATCCTGATGTTCATCAACGGCACGCTGCTGTACACGACCGCCGCGCCGGTGCAGCCCGCGCTGCAGTCGTACTGGCTGGTCATCCACGTCTCGGCGGCCATCATCGGCTCCGGCGTCTTCCTCGTGCCCGGTGTGGCGAGCGTCCTTTACCTGTTCCGGGCCGCGTACGACAAGGACAACACGAAGTTCGCGCGGTTCGCCCCGAAGCTGCCCGCGGCCGACGTCCTCGACCGGATCGCCTACCGGACCACCATCTTCGCCTTCCCGGTGTTCACCTTCGGGGTGCTCTGCGGCGCGGTCTGGGCCGAGTCGGCGTGGGGCCGGTTCTGGGGCTGGGACCCGAAGGAGACCGTGGCGTTCATCGCCTGGGTCGTCTACGCCGCCTACCTGCACTCGCGGGCGACCGCGGGCTGGCGCGGCGCCCGGGCCGCGGCCATCAACATCGTCGGGTTCGCCGCGGTCATCTTCAACCTGTTCTTCGTGAACCTCGTCACCGCGGGCTTGCACTCCTACGCCGGGGTGGGCTGAGCATCCCGCGGGTACGCCGACTACCGTCGACATCGGGGGACTGATGTGTCAGGCGGAGCGCGCGGAGGTTTTCACCGGTGACCGGACCCAGCGAAGAATCGGCTCCTGGCCACCCCGAACAGGCCGCTGCGACGCCGCAGCCGGGCTTTTTCGCCGACGATCGGACGGACTCGCACCCGCACCCCGAGACGTCGGGCGCCTACGACGTGCAGCCCACGCAGGCGGTGGCGCCGCCGAACCCGGCGGTGTCGGGCCCGCACCAGGTGCCCAACCCCGCCGTGTCCGGTCCGCACCAGATGCCCTACGGCTACGACCAGAACCTGCCGCCGCTGCAGCCCCAGTACGACCCCGCCCAGCAGTACGCGCAGGCGCAGCAGTACCCCCAGCAGCCTCCGGGTTTGCCGCAGCCCCAGGGCGGCCGCCACGCGGCGCCGCAGCAGCCCGGCCACGGCCATGACCTGTCGACCGCGCACCTGGTCAAGCAGACCAGGCGGCCCCCGCAGTCCGGCTGGCGCAAGGCGCTCTACGTCGGCACCGGGAAGCTGGTCAACCCGGGGGAGAGCCCGGCGGACACCCGGCGGCGCGAGCTCATCGCGCGCGTCAACCAGCCGCTGCGCGGGTGCTACAAGATCGCGATGCTGTCGCTGAAGGGCGGCGTCGGCAAGACCACCGTGACGACGACGCTGGGCTCGACGTTCGCGTCCCTGCGCGGTGACCGCGTCGTCGCCGTGGACGCCAACCCGGACCGCGGCACGCTGTCGCAGAAGATCCCGCTGGAGACGACCGCGACGGTCCGTCACCTGCTGCGTGATGCAGCCCGCATCACGCGCTACAGCGACGTCCGGTCGTACACGTCCCAGGGCTCGAGCCGGCTGGAGATCCTGGCCAGCGAGCAGGACCCGGCCGTGTCGGAGGCCTTCTCCGAGGGCGACTACCGGCGCACGATCAACTTGCTGGAGCACTTCTACAACATCGTGCTCACCGACTGCGGGACCGGGCTGATGCACTCGGCGATGAAGGGCGTCCTGGACGTCGCGGACGCGCTGGTCGTGGTGTCGTCCGGCTCGGTCGACGGCGCCCGCAGCGCCTCGGCGACGCTGGACTGGCTCGAAGCCCACGGCTACGGCGAGCTGGTGAAACGCTCGGTGGCGGTGATCAACTCGGTCCGCCCCAAGGGCGGCTCGGTCGACCTCGACAAGCTGTCGGCGCACTTCGGCGCGAAGGTCCGGGCGGTCTGCAAGGTGCCGTTCGACCCGCACCTGGAGGAAGGCGCGGAGATCGAGCTGGACCGCCTGACCGGCGAAACCCGCCTGGCCCTGCTGGAGCTGGCGGCGACCGTCGCCGACGGCTTCGCCACCCCACTCTCCCAGGGCTACCGCTGACCGGCGTCGTGAGTGGTAAAGCGGGTTCCGACCCGCCTTTCACTCACGACGGGCCGTGGTGAAGGTAAAGACTGCCTAGTGGTCTTCGTCCCGGCGCTTGCGCTGCTGTTCGGCCAGCTGACGCAGGAAGTCGGGGTCGTCGTCCGGGGCGAGGGGCGCGCGGCGGGCGGTCGAGGGGACCCCGATCCGCTGGCCGGCGAACGAGCGCCACAGGAGCAGGGCGACGACCAGCGCGCCGACCGCCGCGAGCAGAGCGAGCATGCCGGATCCTTCCGTATGGCTGCCAGTCCCCCGAGGTTAACCTCTCCGGCCGTGTGATGGGCCTCAAGCCGGGGCGGTTGTCCACGAGGGGCCGTGCGGGACGGGGTGGTTCCCCGTACCCGACACGGCCCCGCGCCGGAGATGGTTCAGGCGTTGCGCGCCGGTTCGCTGGCGTCGGTGGTCAGCTCGGCGAGGAGCTCGTTCACCTCGGACTCCCGGAACCGCCGGTGCCCGCCGGGGGTGCGGATCGAGCCGATCCGGCCCGCCGTCGCCCACCGGGTCACCGTCTTGGGGTCCACTCGGAACAGCGCTGCCACCTCGCCAGGGGTGAGCAGGCGTCCGCCCATCGTCGCGGTCATTTTCCGCCTCCTTAACGAACTCACTGCTATACCGGAGGCGTCCGGGCCCTTCTGCCCGTCGCGCCGGGGTAGCCAACAAGGCAATCGTTGCACTTCACCCGTCGGGTACTCGAACGGTTGTCCGCGAGTAAAGAGCCCTTAAAGGTCAAAACGGACACTTTGCTTGCCGTCTGCAATCGATATCCGGTGACCTGACGTGCCAGGACTCCGCCCCATCGCGGTATCGGGCGCGAGGCGTGGTGCCAATGGGGGATTGTCCAACCGCATAGAGTGATCCCGTGGATCAGTTGGACCGGAAGATCATCGCAGCGTTGCGCATCAACGGACGGGCCACTTACGCCGATCTCGGACGGGCCGTCGGGCTCTCCGCGTCGTCGGTGCACGAGCGGGTGGGCAAGCTGGAAGCCGCCGGCGTGATCACCGGCTACCACGCGGTCGTCGACCCGAGCTCGGTCGGTCTCGGCGTCACCGCCCTCGTCAGCATCCACCCGACCGACACCGCCACGGAGGACGACGTCGCCGACGCGCTCGCCGAGCTCGACGAGGTCGAGAGCTGCTACGCGGTGGCCGGGGACGAGGCGTTCGTCGTCAAGGTGCGCGTGCCGACCGTCGACGAGCTGGAGCGGACCCTCGGCAGGCTCCGCCGCATCCCCGGCGTCGGGCGGACGAACACCACCGTCGTGCTCTCGACGCGCTTCGAGGGCCGGCCGAACAACGCGGGGCTGCAGAAGGACCGCCAAGGCGGGGCGTAGCCTGCGTTGATGTGAGCGACGAGAAGGCCCCGCAGCTGGCCCGTGACCTGACGCTGTACCTGCTGGCGCGGTTCGTGCTGGTCGGGGTGATCGCGGGTGCGCTGTCCCTGGCGGGCGTGCCGCTGCTGGTCGCCCTGGTGATCGGCCTGGTCGTCGGGTTGCCGCTGGGGCTGCTGCTCTTCCGCGGCCTCAACGCCCGCGTGACCGCCGGGCTGGCGAAGCGCAACGAGAAGCGGGCGCGCGCCCGTGCCGAGCTGCGCGCGCAGCTGCGTGGCGACGCCGCCGGGCAGCCGGAGTGAGCCGCCCGCACAGCCGCAGCTGGGTCCGCGAGGCCGTCCGGATCATCGAGGCCGACGCCAACCGCAGCGCCGACACGCACCTGCACGTCTTCCCGCTGCCCCCGGAGTGGGGCATCGACCTGTACCTCAAAGACGAGTCCGTCCACCCGACCGGCTCGCTGAAGCACCGGCTGGCCCGGTCGCTGTTCCTCTACGGGCTGGTCAACGGCCAGATCGGGCCGGACACCGTGCTCGTCGAGGCCTCCAGCGGGTCGACCGCGGTGTCCGAGGCCTATTTCGCCCGGATGCTGGGGCTGCGGTTCATCACCGTGGTGCCGCGGCGCACGTCGAAGGAGAAGGTCGCGCTCATCGAGTTCTACGGTGGCGAATGCCACTTCGTCGACGAGGCGCCGGCGATGTACCCCGAGGCGGAGCGGCTCGCGGCCGAGTGCGGCGGGCACTACCTCGACCAGTTCACCTACGCCGAGCGCGCGACGGACTGGCGGGGCAACAACAACATCGCCGAGTCGGTGTTCGCGCAGATGCGCTCGGAACGCCACCCGATCCCTGCCTGGATCGTCGTCGGCGCGGGCACGGGCGGCACGAGCGCGACCTTCGGCCGGTACGTCCGCTACAAGCGCCACACCACGAAGATCTGCGTGGTCGACCCGGAGAACTCGTCGTTCTACGGCGCCTGGGAGACCGGGGCCCTGGACTACGGCACCGGCATGCCGTCGCGGATCGAGGGCATCGGACGGCCGCGCTGCGAGCCGTCGTTCGTGCCGGGTGTCATCGACGAGATGTTCCAGATCCCCGACGCGGGCTCGCTCGCGGCGATCCGGCTGCTGCGCGAGCGGACCGGCCACTGGGCGGGCGGCTCGACGGGCACCAACCTCTACGGCGCGTTCCGGCTCATCTCCCGGATGGTCGAGGACGGCCAGGCGGGCAGCGTCGTCACCCTGCTGTGCGACGGCGGCGAGCGGTACGCGCACACCTACTACAACGACGAGTGGGTGGCCCAGCAGGGCCTGGACCTCGCGCCGCACACGGCGTTGTTCGAGGAGTTCCTGACGACCGGGAAGTTCGTCCCGGAGAGCTAGAGACCCAGTGCGAGGGCGGCGAGCACCGCCCAGGCGAGCATCGCCAGGCCGGTGTCCCGCAACGCCGGGATCAGCGCCCGGCCCTGCTGCCCGCCGCCGACCGCGCGGACCGACTTGAGCAGCAGCGGCGCCGTCAGCAGCGTGATCAGCAGCAGCGGGTGGAAGATCCCGACGGCCACGGCGAGCACGTACGGCACGGCGATCAGCGCCAGGTAGAGCCGCCGGGTGCCCTTGTCGCCCAGGCGGGTGGCCAGGGTGCGCTTGCCGGCCTCGATGTCCGTCGGGATGTCACGCAGGTTGTTGGCCGTCAGGACCGCCGTCGAGAAGCAGCCGACCGCGACCGCGCACGCCAGCGCCGCCCAGCTGACCCGGCCCGCCTGGACGTACACCGTGCCGAGCACGCCGGCCAGGCCGAAGAACACGAAGACGGCGATCTCGCCGAAGCCGTAGTAGCCGTAGGGCTTCTTGCCGCCGGTGTAGAACCACGCGCCGAGGATGCACAGCGCGCCCATCCCGAGCAGCCACCAGTGCCCGCTGGACACGACGAGGACCAGCCCCAGCACCCCGGCGAGACCCAGCGCGGCCAGCGCCGCCGTCAGCACGGCCTTGGGGGCGGCGACCTTCGAACCGACGAGCCGGAGCGGGCCGACGCGGTTTTCGTCGGTGCCGCGGATGCCGTCGGAGTAGTCGTTGGCGTAGTTGACGCCGACGATCAGCGAGAGCGAGACCAGCAGCGCCAGCGCCGAACGCCACCAGGAGAACGCGTCCAGCGCGATCGCCGCACCGACGCCCGCCACCACCGGCGCCACCGCGTTGGGCAACGTCCGCGGCCGGGCCCCTTCGATCCACTCGCTCAAGCTCGCCATGGCGCCATTCAACGCCATGTCGATCAAAGCGGAGAAGGGAGCCCGAACGCCCTCGGCCGGGTCAGTCCGTGGACGGCACCTGCAGGACGAGCGAGCCGCTGTTCGGGTCCGCGGCGGGAGTGTCGGCCAGGGCCGCACCCGCGGGAAGAAGGACCCCCAGGGCGACGGCGGTGCTGATCAAGGCTGTGCGAATCAGGCGCGTCATGGTGAGTAGCGAAGCGGGCGCACGCCGTAAATGTCAAGGAAATGCCGCCATTCAGCCGTGGTGACCCGGCAGCAGCCGGGCTTTCACCGCGGCTCGGTCGATCTTCCCAGGTCCGCGCAGGGGCAGCGCCCCGGTGAACTCGACGCGCTTCGGCGTCGACGCGGGCCCGAGCTCCGCCCGGACCGCCGCCCGCAGGTCACCCGGGTCACCGGAGGACACGACGAGCGCCACGACGGCCTCGCCCCACTCCGGGTCCGGCAGGCCGACGACGCACGCGTCGCGCACGCCCGGCTGCGCGCAGAGGCACCGCTCGACCGCGGCCGCCGAGACCTTCACGCCGCCGGTGTTGATCATGTCGTCGGCCCGGCCGAGCACCTCGACCCGGCCGTCATCGCGGCGGATGCCCCGGTCGGACGTGGTGAACCAGCCGTCCGAGAACGCCTCCGCCGTCAGGTCCGGCCGCCGCCGGTAGCCGTGCGCGAGGACGTCGCCCGCGATGCGGATCCGGTCGCCGGAGACGTCGACGCGGACGCCGTCGAGGGGGAAGCCGTCGTAGACGCAGCCGCTCGCCGTCTCGCTCATCCCGTACGCGGGCACGATCCGCACGCCGGCGTCCGCGGCGCGCTCCCGCAGGGACGGCGACGTCGCCGCCGCGCCGACCACGATCGCGTCGAACGTCTTCGCCGCGGCCAGGCCCGCGCCGCCGTCGTCGAGCAGCCTGACCAGCTGCGTCGGCACCAGCGCGGTGTAGCGGGGGCTGCCCGTCAGCGTCGCGGCCGCGGCGGCGAAGTCGTCCGGCCGGAAGCCGCTGCCGGTCAGCAGCGCCGGGGTGGTCCCGGCCAGCAACGACCGGACCAGCACCTGCAGCCCGCCGATGTAGTGCGCCGGGGTGGCCAGCAGCCAGTGCCCGGGACCGCCGAGCCGGGCGTGCGTGGCCTCGGCGGACGCGGTCAGCGCGCGGGCCGACAGCAGCACGCCCTTGGGCGCGCCGGTCGAGCCCGACGTGGCGATGACCACGGCGGTGCCCGGCTCGGCGGGCTCGTCCGGGGCCATCGCGTCGCGCAGCACGGGGTCGGCGAACGGCAGCACCGCCGGCCCGCCGCCCAGCGCGTCCGCGACGGCTCTGGTCAGGGCGGCGAGCGCCTCGGGCGAGCCGTCGAGGTGGAGAGGGCGCAGCTCAGTAGTAATAGGGGACGTCCTTGAAGTCGGGGTCGCGCTTCTGGAGGAACGCGTCACGGCCTTCGACGGCTTCGTCCTGCATGTACGCCAGCCGGGTGGTCTCGCCGGCGAACAGCTGCTGGCCGACCAGGCCGTCGTCGGTGAGGTTGAACGCGTACTTGAGCATCCGCTGCGCCGTCGGCGACTTGCGCGTGATCTCCCACGCCCAGGTCAGCGCCTCTTTTTCCAGCTCGGCGTGCGGGACGACGGCGTTCACCGCGCCCATGTGGTGCATTTGTTCGGCGGAGTACTCGCGGCCGAGGAAGAAGATCTCGCGGGCGAACTTCTGGCCGACCATCTTCGCCAGGTAGGCCGAGCCGTAGCCGCCGTCGAACGAGCCGACGTCGGCGTCGGTCTGCTTGAACTTCGCGTGCTCGGCGGAGGCGAGCGTGAGATCGCACACCACGTGCAGGGAGTGGCCGCCGCCCGCGGCCCAGCCCGGCACCACCGCGATCACCGGTTTCGGCATGAAGCGGATGAGCCGCTGGCACTCCAGGATGTGCAGCCGGCCCGCCCGCGCGGGGTCCACCGTGTCGGAGGTCTCCCCGCTCGCGTACTGATACCCGGACCGTCCGCGAATACGCTGGTCACCACCGGAGCAGAACGCCCACCCGCCGTCCTTGGGCGACGGGCCGTTCCCGGTGAGCAGGACACAGCCGACGTCGGCGCTCATCCGGGCGTGGTCCAGCGCCCGGTAGAGCTCGTCGACGGTGTGCGGCCGGAAGGCGTTGCGGACCTCGGGACGGTCGAACGCGATCCGCACGACGCGTTTGCCGCCGCGGCTCTCGGCGGAGCGGTGGTATGTGATGTCGGTGAAGGCGAAACCTTCGACCTCGGTCCACGCGGCCGGATCGAACAGCTCGGAAACTCGGGCGTCATCCACGTTTGCGAGGATAGGACGTGTGGACATGAACGATCGCTACCCCGGGGCGTGCCGGTGAACCCTTCCACCGCGCAGGCCAGGGTGATCGTCGACGAACTCGTCCGCAACACCGTTTCCCACGTCGTCCTCTGCCCGGGCTCCCGCAACGCGCCGCTGTCGATCGCGCTGTACGACGCCGCGGCCGCGGGGAAGCTGCAGCTCCACGTCCGGATCGACGAGCGCGGCGCCGCCTTCCTCGCGCTCGGCATCGCCGCGCGCACCGGCCGTCCGGTGGCCGTGCTCTGCACGTCCGGCACCGCGGCCGCGAACTTCCACCCGGCGGTGCTCGAGGCCGACCGGGCCGGCGTCCCGCTGATCGTGATGACCGCCGACCGGCCGCCCGAGCTGCGCGCGGCCGGCGCGTCGCAGGTCATCGACCAGCACCAGCTCTACGGCGACGCCGTCCGCTACTTCGACGAGCTGGCCGTCGCCGAGCGGCGGGCCGGGCAGAACTCGTACTGGCGCAGCCAGATCTGCCGGGCCTGGAACGCCGCCTACGGCGAGTGGCGCTGCGGGCCGGTGCACCTGAACATCCCGTTCCGCGAGCCGCTCGTCCCGGATCTCGACGACGACGGCGAGTGGTACGAATCGCTCGACGGCCGCGCCGACGGCTCCCGCTGGACCGAGCTGCCCGACTTCGGCGCGCTGCCGTCGTTCGTGGTGCCTTCGGCGCGTCACGGCCTGGTCATCGCGTGCGACACCGGCGTCCAGGCGGCCAGTGAGTGGGCCGAGCAGCACGGCTGGCCGGTGGTGTCGGAGACCGGCGGTCTCGGGCTGTCCGGCGGCACGGCGATCTCGTCCGGGGCGTGGCTGCTCGGCGTCGAGGAGTTCATCGGGAAGCACATGCCCGAGCAGGTGCTCTGCCTCGGCCGCCCGACGGTGTTCCGGCAGATCCAGAAGGTGCTTTCGGACGCCTCGGTCGAGGTGCTGCTGGTGCGCCCGGACTCGGACTGGCCGGCGCCCGCGCACAACGTCCGGCAGGTCGGGCAGTGGTTCGACGAGCCGACCAAGCCCGCCGACCCGGAGTGGCTGGCCAGCTGGCGCCGGGCCGACGCGGCGGCGTCGTCGGCGGTCTCGGAGCTGCTGGCCGGGGAGTCGTGGCCGAGCGGGCTGCGGGTGGCGACCGAGCTGGTGGACGCCCTGCCGCCGGACTCGCTGCTGGTGGTCGGCTCGTCCAACCCGACCCGGGACGTCGCGCTGGCCGGACGGCTGCGCCCGGACGTGCTCGTGCACCGCAACCGCGGCGTCGCGGGCATCGACGGCACGGTCTCGACCGCCATCGGCGCCGCGTACGTGCACCGGGGCCCGTCCTACGCGCTGCTGGGCGACCTGACGTTCCTGCACGACGCGTCGGGCCTGCTCACCGGGCCCGCCGAGCAGCGTCCCGACCTGACGATCGTGGTGCTCAACGACGACGGCGGGGGCATTTTTTCGCTGCTCGAGCAGGGTGCGCCGGAGCACGCGGCGAGCTTCGAACGCGTCTTCGGCACCCCGCACGGCGCCGACCTGGGCGCGTTGTGCGCCGGCTACCGCGTCCCGCACGTCGTCGCGGAGACGCTGACGGAGTTCAGGGCGGCCCTGGCGCCCGCGCCGGGACTGCGGGTCGTCGAGGTGCGAGTGGACCGGTCGCGGCACCGCGACCTGCACGCCCGGCTGCGTGCGGCGGTGTCCGCCGCCGTCTCCGCGGCCTGACGTCAACCGCTTTCCGAGTGGTATCCCAGTAGGCAAGAAACCTCCCTTCGGCTGTTCCTGCCTCCGCCTGCCCTGGCTACGTTCGAGCGCGCTGCTTCTCACTCCTTCAGGAGGAATTCGAATGCGTGCAAGAACGCGCACCGGCCTCGGTGCGCTCGCGGCCGGCGTCGTCTCGGTGCTGCTCGCCGGCACCGCGAGCGCGGCGCCCTCGCCCGGCGCCCCCGGCGTCGGCGACCCGTACTACCCGAACGCCGGCAACGGCGGCACGGACGTGCTGCACTACGACATCCGGCTGACCTACCAGCCCGCGACCGACCTCCTGTCGGGCACGACGACGCTGCTGCTCACCGCCACGCAGGACCTCTCGCGGTTCGACCTCGACTTCGCG
The DNA here is from genome assembly GCF_040640995.1 of Amycolatopsis sp. NPDC021455. Taxonomy (NCBI): domain Bacteria; kingdom Bacillati; phylum Actinomycetota; class Actinomycetes; order Pseudonocardiales; family Pseudonocardiaceae; genus Amycolatopsis; species Amycolatopsis sp. NPDC021455. The sequence continues at coordinate 266,682 of NZ_JBFACT010000001.1, forward strand.
CTGAAGGCGTCGAGCGTGCGCGTGAACAACCGGCCGGCTCAGTTCACGAACCAGACCGGCAACGGCGAGCTCGTCATCACGCCGGCGCAGCCGCTGCTCAAGGGCCAGACCGCGACGGTCGTCGTCGCCTACTCGGACACGCCGTCGACCGAGACGGTGGACGGCCTCAACGCGTGGAAGAAGGGCTCCTTCGGCGCGCTCGGCATCGACGAGCCGCAGAGCTCGGCGTGGTGGTTCCCGGCCAACGACCACCCGACCGACAAGGCCACCTACGACGTCTCCATCGAGGCGCCGGACGACAACGCGGCGATTTCCAATGGGACGCTGGTCCGCAAGACGAAGCAGCGCGCGGGCTGGACGCGCTGGCAGTGGCGCAGCACGAAACCGCAGGCCACGTACCTGACGTCGTTCATCGTCGGCAAGTACGAGGTCATCGAGTCGACGACCCCCGACGGCAAGCCGTTCATCACGGCGTACGGCGCCGACCTCGGCGACTCGCTTGGCGCGGCGAAGGCCAGCGTCGAGCGCACGCCGGAGATCGACGAGTTCCTGGCGACGCAGTTCGGGCCGTACCCGTTCGAGGCCGAGGGCGGCGTCGTGACCAGCGGCATCGGCTTCTCCCTGGAGAACCAGACGCGCCCGACGTACGGCGCGCGCAACTTTCGCGCGGGTTCGAACACGACGTTGATCGCGCACGAGAACGCCCACCAGTGGTTCGGCGACAACGTCTCGCTGGGTCGCTGGAGCGACATCTGGCTGAACGAGGGCTTCGCGTCCTACGCGGAGTGGCTGTGGTCGGAGCACGAAGGCGAAGGCACGGTCGCGGAGCTGGCGCAGTACACGTACGACTCGAACGCGGCGGACGCGCCGCTGTGGAAGCTCGTCCCGGCCGACCCGGGCGCGGACAACCAGTTCGACAACGCGGTGTACGACCGGGGCGCGCTGACGCTCCAGGCGCTGCGGACCGCTGTCGGTGACCAGGCGTTCTTCGCCATCTTGAAGACGTGGCAGGCTACGAAGGCCGGGAAGGACGGGCGGATCCTGGAGTTCATCGCGCTGGCGGAGAAGATCTCGGGCAAGCCGCTGCACGACCTGTTCCAGACGTGGCTGTACACGGCGGGCAAGCCCGCGGTGGGCCCGAACGGCGCCGCTGCTCTTGCGGCCCGTGCGGCCTCGGCCTCGGCTTCGGTGAAGCCGAAGTCGTACGACCAGATCCAGGCGAACCACCGGTTCCTCGCCGCGGCACACGCGGGCTGAGCGGGACCGCTACGCTCGCGGCGTGAGCACGAAAGGTGAGCGGGCGAGGCGCGCCGGGTGGTGGATCACCCTCGGTGTCGCCTCGCTTCTCACCGTGATGTGCGTATGCCTGCTCTTCGCGGCGATCCGCAACGACGGAGCGATCTCGGCCCAGCTCGGCACGGCGACGGCGACGGTGGACTCGGTGGCGTTCGACCGCACGATCATCCACTTCGAGACCCCGGACGGGATCGTCCACAGCCCGGCCAACGGTGTGCTGTACCCGGATGGGTTGGCGGCTGGTCAGCTGGTTCGCATCGAGTACGACGCTTCGGATCCGGAGCTGGCTCGGGTGGCCGGGCGGTCGGCGACGAATACGTTGTTGCCGCTGGGGAGTTTCGTGTTCTTCACCTGGCTGGTGGCTGGGCCCGCGTTGTGGTGGATTCGGCGGCAGAACAAGCGTGCGCGGGCTGAAGTAGCGGCCTGACCAGCTGAGCGCCCACCACCCCGAAGCCGCAATTGTGACTACGGACGGCGGTACCGCGTCAAGGCGGGAAAGCGTGCCTTGACCCGGCACCGCCGTCCGTGTTCTGGCTTCGTATCGGGGTTGCGGGAGGGGACTGGGTGGAGCGCAAGTTGTGCTTCAGCGTGCGGTTCGCGGTGGTTCGGCTGCGCCGGTTGCTGGGTGCGGCCGGGTCCTGAGGTCGCGAATGAGTCATTGGGGACCTCCCGCGTCTCGAATGAGTCATTCGCGACCCGCCAGCCACCGGTGTCGCGTGATCTCGTACTCAACCTCGCCCTGGTCCGCGCCTTCTACCGGGTCGTCGTACTCTGCGGCCGAAACGAACGCCCGGGCGAACGTCAGCCCGGCCGAGGCCATCGTCGCGCGGGATGGGGTGTTCACCGCCATCGTCTGGGCGAAGATGCGATCCAGCCCCAGTTCCTCGAAGCCGTACCGGATGATCTCCAGTGAGCCTTCCCGGGCGTACCCCTGACGCCAGTGGCGACGCAGCAGGCGGTACCCCAGCTCCGCTTCGCCTTCGGCGTAAGGCTGGTCCGGGCCGTTCGGTGGGCGCAGGAGCCACCAGCCGACGAAGTCCTCGCCCGCGAAACCCACCCAGAAGCCGAACCCCTGCGTGGTCGCCATCCGGCGGGCATGCGCCCGCGTGACCTCCTCCCGGGTCGCGGCCCGGCCGGTCAGGTAGCGCATCACCGCCGGGTCGGAGTCCAGCTCGTACTCCAGCTCGAGGTGCTCGTCGGCCAGCGGCACGAGCGTGAGCCGCGGGGTGCGAAGCGTCGGCATGTCCCGATCTTCACAGCGCGCGCAACTCGATTAGCCCGCCGTCTCCTGCCACCAGCCCAGCACCTCGTCCGCCACGCCCGGTGCCGCGACCAGCAACCCGTCCGTCGGCAACGCCGCGTCCTCCCCGTGCTTGTCCAGCACCACCGCCCCCGCCTCGATGGCCATCGCGACCGATCCGGCCACGTCCCACTCGTGGTAGCTGTGCAGCACCGCCGCCGCCGCGTGGCCCAGCGCCACCTGGGCGATCGACAACGCCGCCGACCCCAGCACCCGGACCCCCGCGTGCGCCGCCGCCGCCCGCTCGATGAACCCGCCCATACCCGGCCACGGCCCGGTGCGGGCCAGTTCCGTGCAGACCAGCGCCCCCGCCGTCACGCAGCGGTCCGCCAGCTTGATCGGCTTGCCGTTCGCGCGGGCCCCCCGGCCGCGCGCCGCGGCGTAGATCTGGGCGCGGTACGGGTCCGCGACCACCCCGACCACCGGGCCCGCCGCGTCGACCAGCGCCAGGCTGTAGGCGCACCACGGCACCCCCGCGACGTAGTTCGCCGTGCCGTCCACCGAGTCGACCACCCAGCGGTACTCGGCGACGTCCGCGCCGTGGTCGGCGCCGAACTCGTGGCCCACCACCGGGATGCCCGGGAACTCCGCGGTCAGCACGCGCCGGGTGTGCCGCTCCAGGATCCGGTCGGTGTCGGTGACCCAGTCGAACGGCGAGTCCAGTGTCGAAGGGTGGGCGCCGCGGCCGGCGGTCGCGGTGATCACGTCGGTGGCGTCGTTGGCCAGCCGCCCGGCCACTTCGAGCGCCCTCGACAGCAGGCCGGGCTCGACGGGCCGCGGCGGCCGGGAGGACAAGAGGGTCATGCCTGCTTAGTCTGGGCCCCGCTGGTTTCCGGGACACGACCTTGAGATGACATGTCGTAGCCGATCTGTTCCGGCAGCGTTGGCTCTCATGTCACACGTGCGCCAGGATCGGGTGCGATCGTCCAAGGTGTGCGAGTCGCCATAGTCACCGAAAGTTTCCTGCCCCAGGTGAACGGCGTGACCAACTCCGTCCTGCGGGTCGTCGAGCACCTGCGCGAACGCGCGCACGACGTGCTGATCATCGCCCCTGGTCCCGGCCCGGACTCCTACCGCGGCGCGCCGGTCGTCCGGATCCCCGCGCTCGACGTCCCCGGGGTCAGCTCCCTGCCGATCGGCCTGCCGACGCGCACGGTGCTCAACGCGCTCACCGCGTTCGGCCCGGACGTCGTGCACCTGGCGTCGCCGTTCGTCGTCGGTGCGCGCGGGCTCGCCGCCGCCCGGCGGCTGAGAGTGCCGTCGATCGCCGTCTACCAGACCGACATCGCCGGGTTCGCCGCCGCATACGGCTTCGGCATCGCCGCGCGCGCCGCGTGGCGGTGGGTGCGGCGGCTGCACTCGCGCGCCGACCGGACCCTCGCCCCGTCCAGCGACTCGGTCGAGCAGCTGAAGCTGCACGGCGTGCCGCGGGTGCACCGGTGGGCCCGCGGCGTCGACATCGAGCGGTTCTCCCCGGCGCACGCCGACCCGGCACTGCGGGCCGAGCTGGCGCCGGACGGCGAGCTGCTCGTCGGGTTCGTCGGCAGGCTGGCGCCCGAGAAGGAGGTCGACCGGCTCGCCGCGCTGGCCGGGGTGCCCGGCATCCGCGTGGTCGTCGTCGGCGACGGGCCCGAGTTGCCCGCGCTCAAGGAGCAGCTGCCGGACGCCGCTTTCCTCGGCGCGAAGTACGGCGAAGAGCTCTCCACGGCGTACGCGAGCCTCGACGTCTTCGTCCACACCGGCCCGCACGAGACGTTCTGCCAGGCGGTGCAGGAAGCGATGGCCTCCGGCTTGCCCGTGCTCGCGCCGGACGCGGGTGGCCCGAAGGACCTCGTCCTGCCGGGCCGCACCGGCTACCTGCTGCCCGCGGACCGCGAGCAGTTCGGCCCGGCGCTGGTCGCGAAGGTCGACGATCTGCGGGACGCGGCGCTGCGGGCCCGGCTCGGCGAGAAGGCACGCAAGGTCGTGCTGGGCCGCACCTGGCCCGCCGTCTGCCGGGAACTGATGGGGCACTACGAAGCCGTGCGGGTCCGGGCCGCCCGCGCGGCCTGAGACGTGCACATCGTCCAGCTCGCGAACTTCTACGGGCCGCGTTCGGGCGGCCTGCGCACGGCGTTGCACCACCTCGGCGCCGGGTACGTCGCGAGCGGCCACCAGGTGACGCTCGTGGTGCCGGGCACCCGCTACGCCGACGAAGTCCTGCCGACCGGTGTCCGCCGGTTCTCCTTGCCCGCGCCCAAGATTCCCGGCACCGGTGGCTACCGCGCCGTCGACCCGCAGCGCGTCCGCGCGGTGCTGCGAAGACTCGAACCGGACCGCCTGGAGGTGTCGGACCGGCTGACCCTGCGGGGGATGGGTGGCTGGGCGCGCCGCCACGGCGTCCCCAGCACGGTCATCTCCCACGAGCGCCTCGACCGCCTGCTGGAGCAGTTCCTGCTGCCCGAGCCGGTGGCGCGCCGCGTCGCCGACGTCGCGAACCGGCGGATGGCCGCGAGCTACGACACGGTCGTCTGCACGACGGCGTTCGCCCGCGCGGAGTTCGACCGGATCGCCGCGCCGAACGTCCGCCGCGTGCCGCTCGGCGTCGACCTCGCGACGTTCCGGCCCGCCCGGCGCGACGACGGCTGGCGCGCCGACCTCGCCGACGGCGCGGACACGCTGCTCGTCCACTGTGGACGGTTGTCGCCGGAGAAGCACGTCGAACGCAGTGTGGACACCATCGCTTCGCTGACCGAGGCCGGCGCGAAGGTGCGGCTGGTCGTGGCGGGCGACGGGCCGCGACGGCGTGCTCTGGAACGGCGGGCACGCGGCCTGCCGGTGACGTTCCTGGGGTTCCTGTCGGGCCGCGACGACGTCGCGCGGCTGCTGGCCAGCGCCGACGTGTCGCTCGCGCCGGGCCCGCACGAGACCTTCGGGCTCGCCGCCTTGGAAGCACTGGCGTCCGGGACGCCGGTGGTGGTGTCGGCGTCGTCGGCGCTGCGGGAGATCGTGCGGCCGGGGTGCGGCGAAGCGGTCGACGACCACGCGCCGGCGTTCGCCTCGGCGGTGACGAACCTCCTGGAGCGCCCGGAAGACGTGCGCCGGGCGGCGGCGCGGGCCCGCGCCGAGGAGTTCACCTGGCCCGCCGCAGTGGCCGGGATGCTGGCCACCTTCCGCTGAGCCGTCAGGGGCTCTTGAGGCGGAGATAGCCCGGGTGGACGCCCGGGGTGAGCTCCTGCTCGTCGGCGATCTTGGTCAGCAGCGCGTGCAGGTTCGCGCGTTCGTCTTCGGTGAGCGCGGCGGTCAGCGCGCGCTCGTGGGCCATCGACGTCAGGGCGATGCGGCTCATCAAGGCCCGGCCGTCTTCGCTCAGTTCGAGGGCGTAGAGCCGCCGGTCCCCGGGGTTGCGACGTCGCTCGATCAGGCCGCGCTTCTCCAGGCCGTCGACCAGCGCCACCAGGCGCGTCGGCTGGGTGCCGAGCTGGGCCGCGATCGCCTGCTGGCTCTGGCCCGGCCGCGTCGCCACCAGCCGCAGGAGCCCGACCTGCGCCGGGGTCAGGTCCAGCTCCGCGATCCGCTCGGCGTACCGCTGCGCCGCGTGGGCGCCGACCTGGGCGAGCAGGAACGCGCTGCCGAAACCGTGCATGAGCGAAACCGTAGTCGTTGACAATCGATTACACCAGTGTAATCGTTTATGGTATGAAACGAATCGCAGTCGTCGCCTACGGCCTGTTCACCGTCGCCGGGGGAGTCCTCGGTGCCGCCGGGATGCGTCCCGGCTCGTCCGCCGCCGAAGTCGCGGCCTACAACCAGAGCCACCAGTTCCTGGTCCAGCTGCTGGCCCTGGTGGTCTTCGGCGCCGGGCTGTCCCTCGCGGCCTGGACGGCGGCCGAGAGACCACCGGCGCTCGGCTTCGCGGGCGGCCTGCTCGCCTCGGGCTCGCTGCTCCTGAGCGGCCTGGCCATGTGGACGGCCGCGCAGAACGCCGACCCTGCCGTCGCCCGCGCCTTCACTTCGTTGTCGTTCGCTGCGGGAGCCTTCGGGTTCGCGGTGCCGCTGGCGCTGCTGATCGCGGCCGTCGCCCGGCTCCAGGTCAGGTGGCTGGCCATCACCGGTTACGTGATCGCCGCGCTGGCCGCTCTCTCGGCGTTCGGCATGCTGACCGACGTGCTGTACCTGTTGATCCCGGTGGGACGCTTCGGCGGCCTCATCTGGCTGGTGCTGGCAACCTTCACAAAACCCCGGGACTAACCTCAAGCCATGTCACGCGCAAGCCTGGACAAGGACCCGCACGAAGTCGCCGCGATGTTCGACGGCGTCGCGTCCGGGTACGACCGGGCGAACTCGTTCATGACCTTCGGCTTCGACCGGCGCTGGCGCACCACCACCGCCCGCGTGCTCGACGCCCGCCGCGGCGAAAAGGTCCTGGACCTCGCCGCCGGCACCGGGGTGTCCACCGTCGAGTACGCCCGCGGTGGCGCCTGGTGCCTGGCCGCGGACTTCTCCTTCGGCATGCTCCGCGCCGGGCTGCACCGCAAGGTGCCGATGGTCGCCGCGGACGCGCTGAACCTCCCGTTCGCCGACGAGAGCTTCGACGCCGTGACGATCTCGCTGGCGCTGCGCAACTTCGTCGACCCGAAGGCCGCGCTCACCGAGATCGCCCGCGTGGTCAAGCCGGGCGGCCGGCTGGTGATCTGCGAGGTCTCGACGCCGCCGTTCGCGCCCATCCGGTTCGTCCACCGGCGGTTCGTCCTCAAGCTGCTGACCTGGGTCGGCAGCCGGACGTCGTCGAACCCCGAGGCGTACAAGTACCTGGCCGAATCGATGCTCACCTGGCCCGACCAGCGCGCGCTCGGCGAGATCATCGCGAGCGCGGGCTGGACCGACGTCGAGTGGTTGAACCTCACATTCGGGGTCGTGGCGATCCACCGCGCGCGAAAGCCTGCCTAAACTCGCGCGTATGACGCGACGCACCGCAGATCAAGACGCCGAGGTCATCGTCGTCGGCGCCGGACCCGCTGGGGCCACCGTGGCCACCTACCTGGCCCGCGCGGGCGTCGACGTGCTGCTCCTGGAGAAGACCGAGTTCCCCCGCGAGAAGGTCTGCGGCGACGGCCTGACCCCGCGTGGCGTCAAGCAGCTGATCGACCTGGGCATCGACACCAGCGAAGACGCGGGCTGGGTGCACAGCCGCGGCCTGCGGATCCTCACCGGCGACCTGACGCTGGAACTCGACTGGCCCGACCTGACGAGCTACCCGCCGTACGGCGTTTCCCGCACCCGCCACGACTTCGACGACCTGCTCGCGAAGCTCGCGGTGAAGGCCGGCGCGCGGCTGTACGAGCGCACCACCGTCACCAGCGCGATCACCGACGCGAGCGGGCGCGTGGTCGGCGTCGAGGCGAAGGTCGGGCCGGAGAAGACGCCGGTGCACTACCGCGCGCCGCTCGTCCTGGCCTGCGACGGCGTCTCCGCGCGGCTCGCGCTGAGCGTCGGCATCCAGAAGAACGAGAAGCGCCCGATGGGCGTGGCCGTGCGCCAGTACTACAAGAGCCCGCGCCACGACGACCCGTTCATCGAGGGTCACCTCGAGCTGTGGGACCGCTCCGACCCGCGGAACCCCAAGCTGCTCCCGGGCTACGGCTGGGCGTTTCCGCTCGGCGACGGCACGGTCAACGTCGGCCTCGGCATGCTCTCGACGTCGGCGTCGTTCCGGAACACCGACTACCGCGCGCTGCTGCGCCAGTGGCTCGACGGGACGCCGGAGGAGTGGGGCTACCGCGAGGAGAACGCGATCGGCAAGGTCGGCGGCGCCGGCCTCCCGATGGGCTTCAACCGCACCCCGCACTACCGCGACGGCCTCCTGCTGCTCGGCGACGCCGGCGGCATGGTCAGCCCGTTCAACGGCGAAGGCATCTCGGCCGCGATGGAGTCCGCGCAGATCGCCGCGGAGGTCGTCGTGCAAGCGCTCGCGCGGCGGGAAGGGCCTTCGCGGGAACGGGCGCTGGAGGCGTACCCGCGGGCCGTGGGCGAGCTGATGGGCGGCTACTACGCGCTCGGCAACGTCTTCGCGAAGATCATCGGCAAGCCGAAGATCATGCACGCTTGCACCAAGTACGGGCTGCGCATCAACAAGATCCTTCCGTTGGTCTACAAGGGCTTGTCGGGCTGCTACGACGCCAAGGGCGGCGACGGCGTCGACCGCCTCATCGCCGCGCTGGCCAAGGTGACCCCCAGCCCGCGCTGACGCTTCCCGAGGACGGCACTTTCCCGTGAAAGTGCCGCTCTTCTCGCGCGCGGACACACGAGTGGCCTAACAAGTTGGCCGTGCGGTCAGTGGGATAGCTCACACGCCGAAGTCCGGATTGTCCCGGCGAGGAACGATCTTGAAGTGCCTTCGCGCAGGTCGCGCGCGCGGCGTTGCCGACCCGTGACAACGATGGCGGCCGAAGTTAGGCGACCCTTATAACACGGGGGCCTAGGGACAAGAGTGTGAGTCGCGTCCTAGACTCCCCCCATGCTTTGTGAATCGCTTCACATCCGCGACGAGTGGCTTGTGAACTATTTCACAAGCAGAGTTCGGTCCAGCCACGGGCCGTAAGGAGACCCTGACCCTCGGCGGTGTGACCCAGCTCCCTTAGGGTGCCGACGAGGCCAAGCGGTTCCCACCACAAGCACAACCGCAGCGGCGCGGAAAGGATGGCGAAGACCCCGTGCTGACGTTGCTGACCCGGACCGACACGGTGCAGCTGGCGCAAGAGGCCCCGAGCCTTAAGCCCTACCTGCCCATCGTGATCTTGTTCGTCCTGGCTCTCGGTTTCGCCGTGCTGTCGGTCCTGCTCGGGCCGCTCGTCGGCCCCAGCCGGTACAACAAGGCCAAGCTGGCCGCCTACGAGTGCGGCATCGAGCCGTCCCCGCAGCCGCTCGTCGGCGCCGGGCGGATGCCGGTGGCCTACTACATCACCGCGATGCTGTTCATCCTGTTCGACATCGAGATGGTCTTCCTCTACCCGTTCGCCGTGCAGGCGGACGCGCTGGGCACGTTCGGCCTGGTGGAGATCCTGCTGTTCATCGCGACGGTCGGCTTCGCGTACGCCTACGTGTGGCGGCGCGGCGGCCTGGATTGGAACTAGACCCATGGGCCTCGAAGAGAAACTCCCCAACGGCATCCTGCTGGCCAGCCTCGAAGGCCTCGTCAACTGGGCGCGCAAGAACTCGCTGTGGCCCGCCACCTTCGGTCTCGCCTGCTGCGCGATCGAGATGATGACGGTCGGCGGTTCCCGCTACGACATCGCCCGCTTCGGCATGGAGCGCTTCAGCGCGACGCCGCGGCAGGCCGACCTGATGATCGTCGCCGGCCGCGTCACCCAGAAGATGGCCCCGGTCCTGCGCCAGATCTACGACCAGATGGCCGAGCCGCGCTGGGTCCTCGCGATGGGCGTCTGCGCCTCCTCCGGCGGCATGTTCAACAACTACGCCGTGGTCCAGGGCGTCGACCACATCGTGCCGGTCGACATGTACCTGCCCGGCTGCCCGCCGCGGCCGGAGATGCTGCTGGACGCGATCCTCAAGCTGCACGCCAAGATCCAGGACGAGCCGATCAACGCCCGCCGCGCCGCCCTCCGCGCGGCCAGCGGGGCGCGCACCGAGCTCGTCGCGTCGTCGATCAAGTACGCGAAGAAGTAGAGCGATGACTGAGAACCCCCAACCCGGCGAAGAGCAGTCCAGCGCCGAGCGAGCCGAAACCGGCCTGACGGCGAAGGGACCGGGCTCGGCGGAAGCCGTCGTCACCGGCCGCGAACGCCAGGGCATGTTCGGTGTCCACGGCACTGGTGACACCTCCGGCTACGGCGGCGTCCGGCTCCCGGCGTACAGCCCGGCGCCGGCCGAGCGCCCGTACGGCGGCTGGTTCGACCAGTTCGCCGACGAGTTCTACGCCGCGCTGGCCGAGCGCAAGATCCCCGCCGAGGCGATCCTGCAGACGACGGTCGACCGCGGCGAGATCACCTTCTACGTCGCCCGCGAGCACCTGCCCGCCATCGCGAAGACGCTCCGCGACGACGGTGGCCTCCGCTTCGAGCTGCTGTCGTCGGTGTCCGGTGTGGACTACGGCGTCGACGTCCCGCAGCGGCTGCACGCGGTCTACCACTTCACGTCGCTGACCTACCGGCGCCGGATCCGCCTCGAGGTCACCCTCGACGTCGAGGACGCGCACGTGCCGTCGCTGGTGGAGATCTACCCGACCGCCGACTGGCAGGAGCGGGAGGCCTGGGACATGTTCGGCATCGTCTTCGACGGCCACCCGGCGCTGACCCGGATCCTCATGCCGGACGACTGGGACGGCCACCCCCAGCGCAAGGACTACCCGCTCGGCGGGATCCCGGTCGAATACAAGGGCGCGGAGATCCCGCCGCCGGACCAGCGGAGGTCGTACTCGTGAGCACCGAGAACGCCTTAGCTCGAAGGGCGCGGAGATCCCGACAGTGTCAGCACCAGCGGAGGTCGTACTCGTGAGCACCGAGAACGCCTTGGCTCGAAGGGCGCGGAGATCCCGACAGTGTCAGCACCAGCGGAGGTCGTACTCGTGAGCACCGAGAACCTTTCCGACGTCACGACCGGTACTTCGACCACCGAGACTGGCAGCGACAGCACCGACGACGTCAGCTACGCCGATTCCCGCGACACCACCGAAGGCCGCGTCTACACGGTCTCCGGCGGCGACTGGGACGACGTCATCTCCGACGCGGCGCACGACGAGCGCATGGTCATCAACATGGGCCCGCAGCACCCGTCGACGCACGGCGTGCTCCGGCTCGTGCTGGAGATGGAGGGCGAGACCGTCACGCAGCTGCGGTCGGTCATCGGCTACCTGCACACCGGCATCGAGAAGAACTGCGAGTACCGGACCTGGACCCAGGGCGTCACCTTCGTGACGCGCATGGACTACCTGGCCCCGCTGTCGACGGAGATGGCGTACTGCCTCGGCGTCGAGAAGCTGCTGCAGATCGAGGCCCCGCGCCGCGCGCAGCTGCTGCGCGTGATGCTGCTGGAGATCAACCGGATCGGCTCGCACCTGGTCTACATCGCCACCGGCGGCATGGAGCTCGGCGCCACCACCGCGATGACGCTCGGCTTCCGCGAGCGCGAAGAGGTGCTGCACCTGCTGGAGCACCTGACCGGCTTGCGGATGAACCACGCGTTCATCCGCCCCGGCGGCCTCGCGCAGGACATGCCGGCCGACTACCACGAGAAGGTCAGCGAGTTCATCAAGACGATGAAGAAGCGCCTTCCGCTGTACGACAAGCTCTTCACCGGCCAGCCGATCTGGCGCAACCGGCTCAAGGGCGTCGGGTACCTGCCGGTCGACGCGTGCCTCGCGCTCGGCGTCACCGGCCCGGTGCTGCGGTCGGCCGGCCTGCCGTGGGACCTGCGCAAGACCGAGCCGTACTCCTGCTACGACGAGTTCGAGTTCGACGTCCCGGTCGACAACGGCGCCGACTGCTGGTCGCGCTACCTGATCCGGGTGCACGAGATGCACGAGAGCCTCAAGATCATCGAGCAGTGCCTCGAGAAGCTCGAGCCGGGCCCGGTCATGGTCGAGGACAAGAAGATCGCGTGGCCGGCTCAGCTGTCCATCGGCAGCGACGGCATGGGCAACTCCCTGGAACACGTCAAGAAGATCATGGGCCAGTCCATGGAGTCCCTGATCCACCACTTCAAGCTGGTCACCGAGGGCTTCAAGGTCCCGCCGGGCCAGGTCTACGCGGCGGTCGAGTCGCCCCGCGGCGAGCTGGGCGCGCACCTGGTCTCCGACGGCGGCACCCGGCCGCTGCGGGTCCACGTGCGCGAACCGAGCTTCGTGAACCTGCAGTCGATGCCCGCCATGGCCGAAGGCGGCCTGGTCGCCGACGTGATCGCCGCCATCGCCTCGATCGACCCCGTCATGGGGGGAGTGGACCGATGACCACAGCAGTTCCCGAGCCCGGCCCGGACTACGCCGCGACGACGCACGCGGCGGCTTCGGCCGACACCGACGTCGTCGCCATCGCGCCGGACCCGGAAGTGGCCGCCGGCATCATCACCGAGACGCCGCTGGAAGACATCTTCGACGCGGACATCCACGCCAAGGCGCAGGACCTGATCGCGCGCTACCCGATGTCCCGCTCGGCGCTGCTGCCGATGCTGCACCTCGTGCAGTCGGTGCAGGGCTACGTCAGCCAGGAGGGCATCGCGTTCTGCGCGAAGCAGCTCGACCTGTCCGACGCCGAGGTCAGCGCGGTCGCGACGTTCTACACGATGTACAAGCGCCGCCCCTGCGGCGAGCACCTCGTGAGCGTCTGCACCAACACGCTGTGCGCGGCCATGGGCGGCGACGCGATCTACAAGAAGCTCCAGACGCACCTCGGGTCCGAGGAGAAGCCGCTGGGGCACAACGAGACCGCGGGCACGCCGAACGAGCCGGGCTCGATCACCCTCGAGCACGCCGAATGCCTCGCGGCCTGCGACCTCGCGCCGGTCATCCAGGTCAACTACGAGTACTTCGACAACCAGACCGAGGAGAAGGCCGTCGCGCTGGTCGACGCGCTGCAGGCGGGCAAGAAGCCGGCCCCGACGCGCGGTGCCCCGCTGACGAACTTCAAGGGCGCCGAGCTGCAGCTCGCCGGGTTCTTCCCGGAGGACGAGCGCACCTACCGCCGGGACGTCGACGGCCCGTCGCAGGCCATCGAGACGCTGCGGGGCGCGAAGCTCGCGCAGGACCGCGGCTGGGTCGCGCCCGCCGCGCAGGACGTCCCGCTGCCAGAAGTGGAGAAGAAGTAATGGCTGACCCCATCACTCCGGTTCTGACGAAGCGCTGGCTGTCGCCGAACTCCTGGACGATCGGCCAGTACGAGGCCCTCGAGGGCTACACCGCGATCCGCAAGGCCCTCGCGGGGACGCCGGAGCAGCTCGTCCAGCTGATCAAGGACTCCGGCCTGCGCGGCCGCGGCGGTGCGGGCTTCCCGGCCGGCATCAAGTGGTCGTTCATGCCGCCGAACTTCGACAAGCCGCACTACCTGGTGATCAACGCCGACGAAGGCGAACCCGGTACCTGCAAGGACATCCCGCTGATGATGGCGGACCCGCACTCGCTCATCGAGGGCTGCATCATCGCCTCGTACGCCATGCGGTCCAACCACTGCTTCATCTACGTCCGCGGGGAAGCGCTCCACTGCATCCGCCGCCTCAACGCGGCCGTGCGCGAAGCCGAAGCGGCGGGCTACCTCGGCGAGAACATCCTCGGCTCCGGCTTCGACCTCAAGATCACCGTCCACGCGGGAGCGGGCGCGTACATCTGCGGCGAGGAGACGGCGCTGCTCGACTCGCTCGAGGGACGTCGTGGCCAGCCCCGGCTCAAGCCGCCGTTCCCCGCGGCCGCCGGTCTCTACGCCGCGCCGACCACGGTGAACAACGTCGAGACCATCGCCAGCGCGCCCTACATCGTCAACGCCGGCTCCAGCTGGTTCCGCGAGATGGGCCGCGAGAAGTCGCCCGGCCCGAAGATCTACTCGATCTCCGGCCACGTCGAGAAGCCCGGCCAGTACGAGTGCCCGCTCGGCACCACGCTGCGCGAGCTGCTCGACATGGCGGGCGGCATGAAGGACGGCATCCCGCTCAAGTTCTGGACCCCGGGCGGCTCGTCCACCCCGATGTTCACCGCCGAGCACCTCGACGTTCCCCTGGACTTCGAAGGCGCGGCGGAAGCCGGGTCGATGCTGGGCACCACCGCCGTCCAGGTCTTCAACGAGACCGTGTCGGTGCCGTGGGCCGTGATGAAGTGGACCCAGTTCTACGAGCACGAGTCCTGCGGCAAGTGCACGCCGTGCCGCGAAGGCACGTACTGGCTGGCGCAGATCCTCGAGCGGATGGTCGAGGGCCACGGCACCGAGGAGGACATCGACACCCTCCTCGACGTCTGCGACAACATCCTCGGCCGGTCGTTCTGCGCCCTCGGCGACGGCGCGGTGTCGCCGATCCAGAGCGGCATCAAGTACTTCCGCGAAGAATTCCTGGCTCTGTGTGAGTCGAACAAGCGCGAACTGGTGGGAGCGCAGGCATGACGATCGCGCCCGACAAGCCCGAGACCACCGAGACGCCGGTCCCCGAGGGCCACGTCAAGCTGGTCATCGACGGCGAAGAGGTCATCGCCCCCAAGGGCGAGCTCCTCATCCGCACGGCCGAACGCCTCGGCACGGTCATCCCGCGGTTCTGCGACCACCCGCTCCTCGACCCGGCGGGCGCCTGCCGCCAGTGCCTGGTCGAGGTCGAGATGGGCGGCCGGCCGATGCCGAAGCCGCAGGCGTCCTGCACGATGACCGTCGCCGACGGCATGGTCGTCAAGACGCAGCTGACGTCGCCGGTCGCGGACAAGGCCCAGCAGGGTGTGATGGAGCTGCTGCTCATCAACCACCCCCTGGACTGCCCGATCTGCGACAAGGGCGGCGAGTGCCCGCTGCAGAACCAGGCGCTGGCGCACGGCCGCACGGACTCCCGGTTCGTCGACACCAAGCGGACGTTCCCGAAGCCGCTGCCGATCTCGACGCAGGTGCTGCTGGACCGCGAACGTTGCGTGCTCTGCCAGCGCTGCACCCGGTTCTCCCGCGAGATCGCCGGCGACCCGTTCATCGAGCTCCTCGAACGCGGTGCCCACCAGCAGATCGGCACCGCGGAGACGGCGGACGTCCTGGACATGGCGTCGCGGACGACGTCCGGCCAGCCGTTCCAGAGCTACTTCTCCGGCAACGTCATCCAGATCTGCCCGGTCGGGGCGCTCACCAGCGCGGCCTACCGCTTCCGGTCGCGGCCGTTCGACCTGGTGTCCTCGCCGAGCGTGTGCGAGCACTGCTCGTCCGGCTGCGCCGAGCGCACCGACTTCCGGCGTGGCAAGGTCCAGCGCAAGCTGGCCGGCGACGACCCGGAGGTCAACGAGGAGTGGATCTGCGACAAGGGCCGGTTCGCCTTCCGCTACACGACGGCCGAGGACCGCATCCGGCGTCCGCTGGTCCGCAACGCCGAGACCGGTGAGCTGGAAGAAGCCTCCTGGACCGACGCGCTGCGCATCGCCGCGGCGGGTCTCACCGAGGCCCGGTCGAACGGCGGTGTCGGCGTCCTGCCCGGCGGCCGGCTGACCGTCGAGGACGCCTACGCGTACTCGAAGTTCGCCCGCGTCGCCCTGCAGACCAACGACGTCGACTTCCGCGCCCGCCCGCACTCGGCCGAGGAACTCGCGTTCCTCACCTCGCACGTCGTGGGTGTCACGCCGGACTCCGGTGTCACCTTCGGCGAGATCGAGCGGGCCCGCACGGTCCTGTGCGTCGCCGTCGAGCCCGAGGACGAGGCGCCGATCGTGTTCCTGCGGCTGCGCAAGGCGGCCCGCCGGAACAAGACCCGCGTCGTCCACTTGGGACAGTGGACGACGTCGTCGGTGCGCAAGACGTTCGGCGAGCTCCTCGCCTGCGTCCCCGGCCAGGAAGCCGCCGCCGTCGAGGGCATCGCCAAGCACGCGCCGGACCTCGACGAGGCCCTGCGCGGCGAAGGCGCCGTCGTCCTGGTCGGCGAGCGCGCCGCCGCGATCCCCGGCCTCTTCTCGGCCCTGCACGACCTGGTGGAGCGCACCGGCGTCCGGCTCGCGTGGATCCCCCGCCGCGCCGGCGACCGGGGTGCCCTGGAAGTCGGCTGCGTGCCGTCGCTGCTGCCCGGTGGGCGGCGCGTGGGTGACGACGCGGCGCGCGTCGCCGTCGAAAACGCTTGGGGCGTCCCGATCCCGGCGACCCCGGGCCGCGACACGACCGACATCCTGCTGGCCGCCTCGGCCCGCGAGCTGGGTGGCCTGGTCGTCGGCGGTGTCGACCCGTACGACCTGCCGGACCCGGACCTCGCGCTGCGCGCGCTGGACGCCGCCGGGTTCGTCGTCAGCCTCGAACTGCGCCACAGCGCGGTGACCGAACGCGCGGACGTCGTGCTCCCGGTGGCCGCGTCGGACGAGAAGGCGGGCAGCTACCTCAACTGGGAGGGCCGCACCCGCCCGTTCGACGTCACCCTCGAAGGCACCGGCGCCCTGCCGGACTGCCGGGTGCTCGACACCCTCGCCGTCGAGATGGACGCGGACCTGTTCACGCAGACGCCGGCCGCCGCGCGGGGCGACTTCGAGAAGCTCGGCCCGGCTTCGGCGCTGCGCTGGACGCACGTCGCGGCCGAAGTCGCGTCGCCCGCGACCCCGGGTGCCGGCCAGGCGATCCTGTCGACCTGGCGCCAGCTCATCGACAACGGATCCCTGCAGGACGGTGAGCCGCACCTCAAGGGCACCCAGCGCACGCCGGTCGCGCGGCTGTCCGCGAAGACCGCCGAAGGGCTGGGCACCACCGTGAAGGTGAGCACCGAACGCGGCGCGATCACGCTGCCGGTGGAGATCGCCGACCTGCCCGACGGCGTCGTGTGGCTGCCGGGCAACTCCGACGGCTCCGCCGTGGCCAAGACGCTCGGCGCCGGGCACGGCGCCGTCGTGAACCTCGCTGGAGGTGGGCAATGACCCCGCTGCTGACCGAAGCCGCCGTCGGCAGCGTCCCCGACGCGGCGACGCGGGCGGCGCTGCTGGCGGACGACCCGTTGTGGCTGATCCTGCTGAAGTCCGTGGTCATCCTGCTGATCGGGCCGATCCTGACGATCTTCCTGATCGTCTGGGAGCGCAAGGCGGTCGGCCGGATGCAGAACCGGCCCGGCCCCAACCGGGTCGGCCCGGGCGGCTACCTGCAGTCCCTGGCGGACGCGATCAAGCTGCCGTTCAAGGAACAGATCATCCCGGACACCGCCGACCGCAAGGTGTACTTCCTCGCGCCGGTGCTCTCGGCGGTGCCCGCCCTGATCGCGCTGTCGGCCATCCCGTTCGGGCCGGTCGTGTCGATCTTCGGCGAGCGGACCGTGCTGCAGCTGCTCGACCTCCCGGTCAGCGCGCTGGTGATCCTGGCCTGCTCCTCCATCGGCGTCTACGGCATCGTGCTCGCCGGCTGGTCGTCCGGCTCGCCGTACCCGCTGCTCGGCGGCATGCGCAGCGCGGCGCAGGTGATCTCCTACGAGATCGCGATGGGCTTGTCCATCGTCGCGGTGATCCTGCAGGCCGGGTCGCTGAACCTGGCCGACATCGTCGGCGCGCAGCACAAGGTGTGGTTCCTCTACCTGGTCCCGAGCTTCGTGATCTACCTGATCTCGATGGTCGGCGAGACCAACCGCGCCCCGTTCGACCTCCCGGAGGCCGAGTCGGAGCTGGTCGGCGGCTTCCACACCGAGTACAGCTCGATGAAGTTCGCGATGTTCTTCCTCGCCGAGTACGTCAACATGGTGATCGTCTCGGCGTTCGCGACGACGTTGTTCCTCGGCGGCTGGATGGCCCCGTGGCCGCTGTCGCTGATCGGGAACAACGTCCTCAACACCGGCTGGTGGCCGGTGCTGTGGTTCTTCGCGAAGATGTTCATCCTGCTGTTCGGGTTCATCTGGCTGCGCGGCACGCTGCCCCGCCTGCGCTACGACCAGTTCATGCGGCTGGGCTGGAAGGTCCTGGTCCCGCTGAACCTGGTGTGGATCGTCATGGTGACCTTCGCGAAGGTCATCACCTGGAACACCGCGACCATCATCATCGCCGCGGTCGCGATCTTCATCGTCGTCGCGCTGTTCTTCTACGTCCGCGCCGCGGGTCGCGAAGAAGAGAGCGAGTCCATTCCGGTGACCGGCGGCGGTTTCCCGGTCCCGCCGCTGGACCTCAAGGTCCCGCAGACCACCCCGCGTCAGAAGGCTTTGGCCAAGGCCGAGGCGAAGGCGGCCCGCCGCAAGCCGGCGGCCGTCGGTACCGCAAAGGAAGGAGCGCAAGATGGGGTTTCTTGATCCCGTCAAGGGCTTCGGCGTCACCTTCGGGATGATGTTCAAGAAGGTCGCCACCGAGGAGTACCCGGAGGCCGGCGCGCCGGCCGCGCCGCGGTACCACGGTCGGCACCAGCTGAACCGCCACCCGGACGGCCTCGAGAAGTGCGTCGGCTGCGAACTGTGCGCGTGGGCGTGCCCGGCGGACGCGATCTTCGTCGAGGGCGGTGACAACACCGAAGAGGCGCGGTACTCGCCGGGTGAGCGGTACGGCAAGGACTACCAGATCAACTACCTGCGCTGCATCGGCTGCGGTCTCTGCATCGAGGCGTGCCCGACGCGGTCGCTGACGATGATCAACTTCTACGAGCTGGCCGACGACGACCGCCAGCGGCTGATCTACACGAAGGAGGACCTGCTCGCCCCGCTGCTGCCCGGCATGGAGCAGCCGCCGCACCCGATGCGGCTCGGCGAAAACGAGCAGGACTACTACGTGAACGGCCCCGAGCTGGCACGCGGGGAGGTCTCGAAGTGATCTCCGCGGTTTTGGCGGCGGCGCCGAACGCGTCGGCCGGGGTTTCCACCGGCGAGGCCATCGCGTTCTGGGTGCTCGGCCCGGTCTCGCTGCTCGGCGCGCTCGGCATGATCTTCTCCCGCAACGCCGTCCACTCGGCGTTGTGGCTGGTGCTGACCATGCTGAGCCTGGGCGCGCTGTACATGATCCAGTCGGCGCCGTTCCTCGGCTTCACGCAGATCATCGTCTACACCGGCGCGATCATGATGCTGTTCCTGTTCGTGCTGATGCTGGTCGGCCGCGAAAGCTCGGACTCGGTCGTCGAAGTCCTCCGTGGACAGCGGCTGGCCGCGACGGTGCTCGGCATCGGGCTCGCCGCGCTGCTGGCCACCGGCATCTACCGGGCGCTGGAGAACGTCACCCCGGCGATCCCGCTGGACTCGGCGACGCCGGCGGGTGGCGGGCCGAAGGGGCTCGGCAAGCTGATCTTCACCGACTACCTGTTCCCGTTCGAGCTGACGTCGGCGCTGCTCATCACCGCCGCCATCGGCGCGATGGTGCTGGCCTTCACCGACCGGCACGCCAAGGGCGGCAAGCTCTCGCAGAAGGAGCTCGTGCTGCTGCGCTTCCGCGGCGAGCACGACCGGCCGTCGCCGCTGCCCGGTCCGGGTGTCTTCGCCACGGCCAACTCCGTGGCCACCCCGGCCCTGCTGCCGGACGGCTCGGTCGCGCCGGAGTCCCTGTCGGCGATCATCGAGTCCACCTCGGCGATCGAGCTGGCGAAGGAACGCAAGCTCATCGCGGACGAGGGCCCGAAGCCGGACGCGCACGCGCTGGTCGGTTCCGAAAGTTCCGAATCCGAGGGGGAGAAGAAGTGACCCCGACGTACTACCTGCTGCTGTCGGCGCTGCTGTTCGCGCTCGGCGCGGTCGGCGTGCTGGTGCGGCGCAACGCGATCGTCGTGTTCATGTGCATCGAGCTGATGCTCAACGCCGTGAACCTGTCGCTGGTCACCTTCGCCCGGATCAACGGCGGGCTCGACGGCCAGGTCATGGCGTTCTTCGTCATGGTCGTCGCGGCCGCCGAGGTCGTGGTCGGCCTGGCGATCATCATGGCCATCTTCCGCACCCGGCGCTCGGCCTCGGTCGACGACACCAACCTGCTGAAGTACTAGGAGACACCGAGTGACCGCATCATCGTGGCTGCTGGTGGCCCTTCCGGCTCTCGGCGCCCTGATCCTGCTGCTGGCGGGGAAGCGCGCCAAGGCGTGGGGGCATCTGCTCGGCTGTGCCACCGTCACGCTCGCCTTCGTCTACGGGCTGATCCTCTTCTTCACGGCCGACGGCAAGGCCACTGTGGACACGAAGGTCTACTCGTGGATCCCGGTCGGCGCGCTGCAGATCGACTTCGGGCTGCGGATCGACGCGCTGTCGCTGACGTTCGTGCTGCTCATCACCGGCGTCGGCATGCTGATCCACTACTACTCGATCGGCTACATGGCCGACGACGAGGGCCGGTACCGCTTCTTCGCGTACCTCAACCTCTTCGTCGCGTCGATGCTGATCCTGGTGCTGGGCAACAGCTTCGTGACGCTCTACCTCGGCTGGGAGGGCGTGGGTCTCGCGTCCTACCTGCTCATCGGCTGGTACCAGGGCCGCCCGTCCGCCGCGACCGCGGCGAAGAAGGCGTTCCTGATGAACCGCGTCGGTGACGTCGGGCTCGCGCTGGCCATCTTCATCATGTTCAAGTACGCGGGCTCGACCGGCTACGCCGAGGTCTTCAAGGCGGTCGGCGACGGCAAGTTCTCGACGGGCGCGATCACCGCGATGGCGGTCCTGCTCCTGCTGGGCGCCTGCGGTAAGTCCGGCCAGTTCCCGCTGCAGGCGTGGCTCCCGGACGCGATGGAGGGCCCGACCCCGGTGTCGGCCCTGATCCACGCGGCGACGATGGTCACGGCCGGTGTCTACCTGGTGGCGCGGTCCAAGGACATCTTCAACGCCACCGAGGACGGCCGCCTGATCGTCACCCTGGTCGGCACGGTGACGCTGCTGATCGGATGCATCATCGGCTGCGCGTACGACGACATCAAGAAGGTCCTCGCGTACTCGACGGTCAGCCAGATCGGCTACATGATGCTGGCGGTCGGCCTCGGGCCCGTCGCGTACGCGCTGGGCATCATGCACCTGGTCGCGCACGGCTTCTTCAAGGCCGGGCTGTTCCTCGGGGCCGGGTCGGTCATGCACGCCATGAACGACGAAGTCGACATGCGCAAGTTCGGCGGCCTCGCCAAGCACATGAAGATCACCTACGTCACCTTCGGCCTCGGCTACCTCGCGCTGATCGGTTTCCCGCCGCTGTCGGGCTTCTGGACCAAGGACTCGATCATCGAGGCGGCATTCGGCCAGGAAGGCTGGCGCGGCTGGGTCATGGGCGGTGCGGCGCTGCTGGGTGCCGGGCTGACGGCGTTCTACATGACCCGCCTGATGATCATGACCTTCCACGGCAAGGAACGCTGGCGCGAACTCAAGTCCGCGGACGGCCACGAGTTCCACCCGCACGAGTCGAAGCCGGTGATGTGGGTGCCGATGGCGGTCCTGGCGGTCGGCTCGGTGTTCGCCGGTGGTCTCTTCACGCTCAACAAGTCCTTCGTGACCTGGTTGGCCCCGGCGGTCGGCGAAGCGCCGGAAGAGCACTTCGGCATCAACAAGTGGCTGATGTCCGGCATCGTGGTCGCGGTTTCGCTGCTGGGCGTGCTGATCGCGTGGCTGATCTTCCGTCGTGACGTCCCGGTCGAGCAGCCCCAGCGGGTCTCGTTCGTCACCCGGGCCGCGCGCAAGGACCTGTACGGCAACGCCCTCAACGAGACGCTGGTCGCCCGCCCGGGCACCTGGCTCTCGCGGGCGCTGGTGTTCGTCGACAACCGCGGCGTCGACGGCGCGGTCAACGGCCTGGCCGCCGGCCTCGGCGGCGGGTCCGGCCGGCTGCGGCGGCTGCAGACCGGGTTCGTCCGGTCGTACGCGCTGTCGATGCTGGGCGGCACGTTCCTGCTTCTGGCGGCTCTCCTGCTGGTGAGGTTCTCCTGATGACCTGGTTGCTCATCCTCATCCTGGTGCCGCTGGCCGGCTCCCTGGTGCTGGCGTTCCTCAAGGGGAACGACCGCGCCGCGGTGCTGGCCGCGCTCGGGTTCTCGATCCTCGAGTTCCTGCTGGTGATCCCGTTCTGGCTCAGCTACTCCGCGTCCGGTCCCCGGCTGCAGATGACGTCGAGCTTCGACTGGATTCCCAGCTTCGGCGTGCACATCGCGTTCGGCACCGACGGCATCGCGCTGATCATGATCGCGGTGATCGCGCTGCTGGTGCCGATCGTCGTCGGCGGGCTCGGCACCCTGGACAAGCTGCCGCCGGGCCGCAGCGCGGGCGGCTTCCTGTCGCTCATCCTGCTGCAGGAAGCGCTCACGATCGGCGTGTTCGCCGCGACCGACGTCTTCCTGTTCTACGTGCTGTTCGAGATCATGCTGATCCCGATGTACTTCCTCATCGGCGGCTACGGCGGCGCGAACCGGCAGTACGCGGCGGTCAAGTTCTTCCTGTACTCGTTCCTCGGCGGCCTGATCATGCTGGCCTCGGCGATCGGGGCGTACTCGCTGGCGTCGGACAAGCTCGGCAAGGGCACGTTCGACTGGGCCACGCTGGTCACGGTCGTGCGCGACGCGCCGCTGTCGACGCAGATCTGGCTGTTCCTCGGGTTCTTCCTGGCCTTCGCGATCAAGGCGCCGCTGGTGCCGTTCCACACGTGGCTGCCGGACGCGGCGGGGGAGGCGCCGATCGGCGTCGCCGTCCTGCTGGTCGGCGTGCTGGACAAGGTCGGCACGTTCGGGTTCCTGCGCTACTGCCTGCCGATGTTCCCGGACGCGAGCAAGACCCTGGCGCCGCTGGTGCTGGTGCTCTCGGTGATCGGCGTCCTTTATGGATCGATCCTCGCCGCGGGCCAGCGAGACATGAAGCGGTTCATCGCCTACGTCTCGATCGCGCACTTCGGCTTCATCTCGCTGGGCATCTTCGCGTTCAACGAGCAGGCGATGGTCGGCTCGGCGACGTACATGCTCAACCACAGCCTCGCCACCGGCATGCTGATCGTGGTGATCGGCCTGGTGATCGCGCGCGGCGGGTCGTCTCGCATTTCGGACTACGGCGGCATGGCCAAGGTGACCCCGCTGCTGGCCGGTCTGTTCCTGCTCGCCGGTCTGTCCACTTTGTCCCTGCCGGGTACGAACTCGTTCGTCTCCGAGTTCCTGGTGCTCATCGGGTCCTTTGTGGACCAGCCGGTGTACACGATCCTCGCCACGGTGGGCATGGTCCTGGCCGCGGCGTACGTCCTGTGGCTCTACCAGCGGGTCTTCCAGGGCCCGGTCCGCGGGGACGCGCTCGTGGGTGTCGGCGGGGGCCCGGGCACGGCGATCGCGCCGGAACTGGGCGCCAAGAAGGCCATCACGGACCTGAACGGCCGTGAGATCGCGATCCTGGCGCCGCTGGTCGTGCTGATCCTCGTCCTCGGCTTCTACCCGAAGCCGGTGCTCGACACAGTCACCCCGACGGTGCAGCAGACGCTGACCGCGGTTCAGGGAGGCAAGTAAAAGTGCTCGACATCCTCCTGACCCAGGCACAACCGCCGATCGCGACGCCGTCGGTCGACTACCCGGCGGTGCTGCCGGTGCTGATCGTCTTCGGCGCGGCGTGCGTGAGCGTGCTGGTCGAGGCGTTCGCCGCGAAGCGGTCGCGGTTCGGTATCCAGGTCGGGCTCAGCCTGCTCGCGATCGTCGCCGCGGGCGTCGCCCTGATCGTGTACGCGACCGGTGACGCGCCCGCGGGCGGCGTCACGACGTTCAGCAAGTCGATCTCGATCGACCGGCCGGCGCTGTTCCTCTGGGGCACGCTGCTGGCGCTGGCGCTCGGCGCGGTGCTGCTCATCTCGGACCGGGTGGTCGAGCCGGGCGGCGCGTTGGTGGCGCAGGCCGGCATCCGCCCGGGCACGGTCCAGGACCGCGCGCAGACGGCGACGGTCATGCAGACCGAGGTGTTCCCGCTGACGCTGTTCGCGCTCGGCGGCATGATGGCGTTCTGTGCGGCGAACGACCTGCTGACGATGTTCATCGCGCTGGAGGTCCTGTCGCTGCCGCTGTACCTGATGTGCGGCCTCGCGCGTCGTCGCCGGCTGCTGTCGCAGGAAGCGGCGGTCAAGTACTTCCTGCTCGGAGCGTTCTCGTCGGCGTTCTTCCTGTACGGGCTGGCGCTGCTGTACGGCTACGCGAACTCGGTGAAGCTGGGCGACATCGCGAACGCGGCGGCCGGGTCGGACCGGTCGGACACGCTGTTGTTCGCCGGCCTGGGTCTGCTGGTGGTCGGCCTGCTGTTCAAGGGCTCGGTCGGCCCGTTCCACACGTGGACCCCGGACGTGTACCAGGGAGCGCCGACGCCGGTGACGGCGTTCATGGCGGCGTGCACGAAGGTGGCGGCGTTCGGCGGGATCCTGCGGGTGCTGTCGGTGGCGTTCTCGTCGACTTCGTGGGAGTGGCGCGGGGTCCTGTGGGCGGTGGCGATCATCTCGATGGTGATCGGCGCGGTGCTGGGCCTGACGCAGACGGACGTCAAGCGCATGGTGGCGTATTCGTCGATCGCGCACGCGGGCTTCCTGCTGGTCGGCGCGATCGCGATGACGCGCGACGGGCTCTCGAGCACGCTGTTCTACCTGCTGGCGTACGGCTTCACGACGCTGGCGGCGTTCGGCGTGATCAGCCTGGTCCGCGACTCGTCGGGCGAGGCGACGCACCTCTCGGCGTGGGCGGGGCTGGCGAAGCGGTCACCGCTGGTGGCGGGCGTGTTCACGTTCCTGCTGCTGGCCCTCGCGGGGATTCCGCTGACTTCGGGCTTCGTCGGGAAGTTCGTGGTCTTCTCGGCGGCGTTGTCGGACGGAATGGCGCCCTTGGTCGTGGTCGCGCTGGTCTTCAGCGCGGTGGCGGCGTTCTTCTACCTGCGGGTGATCGTGTTGATGTACTTCTCGGAGCCGGCGGCGGACGGCCCTTCGGTCTCGGTCCCGGGCTTCGGCACGGGAACGGCGATCTTCCTCGGCACGGCCGTGACGCTGGTGCTGGGCCTGGTTCCGGCCTTCGCCCTCGGCTGGGCCGGCGCGGGTGGTTTCGCTTTCTGAGGTCGGTGGGGTCAGGGCCGCAGCGACGCGACCTTCTGGCCGAGTAACCCCGGCTCGCCGGGCAGCACGGTGATATACCGGTTGCCCGGCGCGCCGGAGAGCAGAACGGCGACCCGCCCGGCCTCGACGTCGAGGTAGCTGAGCGAATCCCGGGTGAGCGTCCGCGGCCCGCCGTTCGACCGTTTCGCCGCGTAGAACTGGCCGACGCCGAAGTAGGGCTGGCCGAAGATTTCGTCGAGCTGCTGAGCTTCCCGGCTTCGGGTGGGGCCCGTGTCGTAAAGATCGTGGGCTTCTTCTTCGCGCCGGAATTCGTTCTGGGGTATCGAGAAGGGCGTGAACTGCGCCGCGGCGTACTCCGGCAGGTTGGCGACCAGCGCGTCGACCGGGTCGTTGTCCGGTGAGACGGTCTTAAGCCAGACGCGTTCACCCTGGCACAGGGCGGTGACAGCGAACCGCCCCCGGACGGCGACGAGCACGCCGATCTGTTCGTCCATGTCGCGGGCGTAGGCGAAGTACTCGGTCGCCGGACGGTCGAGCAGGTGCAGGACTTCCTCGAATTCGGGCGTGAACCGGTTTCCCTGGGTGAGGCTGTATTGGCTCAGTTCCTCGAACGCCTCACGGTTCACATGGTTGATGGAGGACGGCGGAATGTACCGCAGTCCACCGGCGAAGATTTGGTGCGGTTCGCCGCAGCCGACTTGGCGCATCGCGGTGAGCAGGGTGTCCAGCGAAAGTTCGACCTGTTTGAGCACCACGTGTTTCCTCCCCTTTCGCGTGGTGCTAGTGCTGCGGTTTCTCGCCGATCACCGGTGGCACCGGTTTCTCGATGTCGCCACCGAAGGTGCCATCGGGGTCGGGATTCCGAAGGTAGGCGGCGGCCTTCTTTTCTTTGTCCTCTTCTTTTTTGCCGCCACCGGGCCCGTGCCCCATCGGCATCCCGTTGGCACCACGCCCACCGGCGGCACCGGCCGCCCCGGGCCGTCCTCCTGCGACGTTCTCACCGAGCATCCCCCGCCCGGCGCCGGAGCCGGGCCCGTTCACAGCGCCACTACCCGTTCCGCGGTAGCCACCGGTGCCTGAACCCGGCCCGTAACCGGCGGTCGGGTATCCGGTCCCGGGCCCGAACTCGCCGCTGCCGCCGTACGGCCCGAACCCGCCAGGCCCGAGGGAGCTGATCGGCTGCCCGGTCGGCCCGAACTGATACCCGCTGCTCGCCGCGGGCGGCATGACGGGCTTGGGTACAAAGCTGTCGGCGTGCGTCCCATCCGGCGCAACACCTCCGGGCCGACGGCTGCCGACCTGGTCCTGCCCGACCTGGTCCTGCCCGACCTGGTCCTGCCCGACCTGGTCCTGCCCGACCTGGTTCTGCCCGGTCTGATTCCGGCCGGTCTGGTTTTGCCCGGCTTGGGTGCTGGGCCGGTACTGAGTCTGGCCGGGTTGTTGGGTCCGCTGCCGATCTTGTCCGCGGCGTCCGGTATCGGTGCCGGTGGTCGTGCCGGTCGTCTTGGCCGGAGGCGGCGTCCCGGTGTCGAGCGAGATGGGCGCCCCGGAATCGGTCAGCTGCGCGTACTGCGCGGGCATCTGCCCACCATTGGTGGTGCTGGCGGAGTGGTAGGCACGAAAGGCATCGATGTTGGCCTGACTGTCGGCCTGCCAGCCGGCGACTTTGGTCTGGTACGACTTGCCGTCGCCGGTGAGGGCGTTGTACAGGTCATCGGCAGTGATCTGGGGAGGCTGCGCCGCGACGGGCTTCACAGAGTTCTTCGCGGTCCCGAAGGCCCCCATCTGCGCGCCGACGGCGCTTTGCGCGTTCTGGAGATGGATCGCATCGTCCATGGCGGCTTGGATCAGTGGTGCGGTCGCGTCCGCGGCGGTATCCCCGGCGCCGCCCTGCCAGCCGCTCATGGTCTTGGCCCGGAGGGCGTTGATCCGCGAGGCCCGGTCGATCATCCGCTGGGTCAGCTGACTCGCGCTGTCCTGAGCGTCGGCCAACGACTGGGTGCCTTCGCCGCCAGTGATTTGCTCGTAAATCTGAGTCGCGGTCAATGGCCCTTCGGTGACCATCACTTTCCCGCCTTCAAGTTTGCCAGGACCTTCCCGGCCACATCGCGCGCGGCGACGCAAGGATCCTTCTTTTTCGTAACGTTCTCTTCTGACAATGTTACGTCGATATCGACGGTCTGCTGATCGCTGGTTCCGAGAGCTACCGTGCAATTGCCGTGGCTCGACTGATCCCCTGACGCATCATATGCTGCGACGGGATAGCCGTCGATCGGCTCCAGAGCCTTGAAGAATGGGTATTCCTTGCCTTGGCCGTTATAGACGCGGGTTATGCCGCGATTGTCGACACCGGTGAAGATCACGCCCACGCCGGCTTGCGAAACATGGGGCGAATCCCACCTGCACTGAGGTCCGGCTTCGCCCTTGACCTCGGGCTTGGGTGTAACTCCGGAGCCGAGAAGCTGCGTGACTTGAGTCGCTGTAAGCGCGTCACACGGCGCCTGCTTGAAGTGTGCGATATCGATCGGGTGCTCGACCTTGGGAACTCCTGGCCCGGGCACTTCGTCCGAAGAACCGGATGAGGGGGACTGGATGGGTGTGCTGGAGGAGGCGGACGGGGACCCGTCGTTCTTGGGCGTGCAGGCAGTCAGTGTCAGCAACGACATGCTCAGGAGGACGATGGCGCGGCGCATCAGAGACTTCCTCCGGTCTGCTTGATTTCGGTGCTGTGAGTGTCTTCGGCTCTGGCGTACTTGCCCAAGGCCGTGACGAACCTGTTCGCCATTTCCCGGCAATATTGCTGGCGCTCGAACAAGGTCGTGACCAGGGCGGAGCCCGATGTGCGTACCATCTCGGCGTTGCCGCCGCTGGCGTATTCCTTGCCGGGGCCGCGGGCACCCGCTATGACGTTCGCCTTGGCCAGATCGCTGCGGAATTCGTCGGCAAGGCTCTTCCAGTCGTCCGCGAGCTCCTGCAGTGTCGCCCTGTCGTACTTGAAGCCTGGGCCGCTCGCGCCGGTGCCCGCGGGGGCGCCGTAGGTGCCCGCCTGCGGGGTGATGGGCGTCAGCGGAGCCCGGCGCGTGTTCGGGTCGTAGACCGGAGGCTGTCCGTCAGGCATCGCGTTGCGCCCCTGCTGTCCTGGGCCGGCAGGGCTTGACAGGACTGAGGCGCCCCGAAGCCGTCGTCGTCACTGTGCTCTCCCCTTAGCTGCAGGGTGCTCCTAGCTCGGCACCCTGCGTAGTTCGACGAGTCGGAGGTTACCAGGGTTCCCGACCGCCCGTTCCCCTTGCAGTAAGATCCGTTCCGCCCGGAATGACGGGCGGGAACTCGGTGACGATGGGTGATAACCAATTCGGCTGAATCTTGTTCGGAGAGCCAGATTCCCCTGTTCAAGGCGGTAATCACCGTGCAAACTCTCCGTAATGAGGCTCGCTTGTGTGCTGCTGGCGTGTTTCCTGACCGCCTCAGGTTGTGCCGCCGAGACCGCCGTGGGACAGCGTTCCGCAACGTCGTTGTTGCCACTTCCGTGGCACCCGAAACAACCTCGTCCGGCAGATCGGGACGAGAACGCGGTCGACGCCGCACTCGCCGCACTCGACTTGTGCACGCTGATCGATCTCGGCGTCTACGACCGCCGCAAGGTGCCAGGTGCCGCGTCCGTCACCCGGCAGGCGAGGGTCTTCGATGGCCGGCGCGAATGCGATCTCGTGCGAGACGGCAACCCGATCCCGTTGATCACCGTCCGTGACGAGCCGCCGGAGAGTGCTCCGCTGCGGAACGACGGGGCCATCGTCGATCTGTCGGGCGTGAAGGGTTACCAGGTGGAGCGCCACAAGCAGGAGCGGATCGTGGGCTGCAGCGTGCTCGTCCCACTCAGTTTCGTCCGGGCTGTGCGCTTCGAGCTGGCCTATGGCACCCGCGAGGACGACGCCCACTGTGAAATCGTGCGCGACTTCGCCGCTGCCGGAGCCGGCTCGCTTCCGAAGGGGCTCGCGTACCCGGTCGGCGGTCAGGACTCCGGCAGGGTCGGCGCATGCGCGAACATGGTCGTCAACACCGACGGAAGCGACTGTGATCCCGCGGGCGACGTCAAGGTGCCGGCCGGCGGTGCCGATCTGCTGCTGGCCGCCGGAGCACGCGATCCGAACATCGAATGTGCGGTGTTCCGGCCAGCTGTGGCGACGGCCTTCGGGAGCGAGTTCGAACCAGTGGCGACACCAGGGGCTTGCTGGTTCGTCGAACCGCGGCATCGTCTGCAGATCGAGGTGGGTGCCACCGCATCGGGCGATCCTCCCGGGATTTTCGGTTCTGATCCGGATCTGTGGACCGACCGGCAGATCATCACGCTCGGCAAGAAACCGCCGGTCGTCTTTCGCAGTCTGAGCGGCGACGAAAATTCCGTCTACGCGTCGCCGTACGCGAACCTCGACGTCCGAGGGCAGGTGCGCCTGCGGATCAGCGCCCAGCGAGAGCGTGGCCTTGACGTGAGCGGCCTTCCGGCTTTGCCGGCGGAGGCAGCGCTGAAGGCCGAGGCCGTTGTCGCGTCGGTGCTGGAGCACTACTTCGGGCCAGGTCGCTGAGCCGGGGTGCCGCGGCCATCCTCTCGGCTGGTCCCAGGCCGCGGCACCCGGGCCGCTACGGGGTCGGGGAACAGCTTGTGCGGCCCAGGGTCACCTGGCCGCTGATGCCCGACGCCGGGAGGAAGTCGATGCGCAGCATCGTCAGGCCGATGCTGCCGTCGCCCGGGAGGTTCTGGATGTTGAACACCGCGTTCGCCAGCGCTGTTCCGTCCGCCTTCCGGATCGGTGACACGTAGCTCGGCGGGACCGGGTTCGGGGGGTTCGTCAGGCCTGACATGCCGCCGAATGTCCAGTTCGCGTTCGTCTGCGTCCGGGTTGCCGCGCAGGTCACCGTGAACGTCGACAGCTTGATGCGCGGCCCGCCCGCGCTCAGCAGTGCCGACAGCTCGAAGTTCTTGCCCGTCGCCGTGGACGTCGTCGTCTTGGTGCTCGTGTTCGGGTCCGTCACCGTTGTCGTGCAGGACGACGTGCCGCCGCCGAGCGTGATGCCCGGTTTCGACACCGTCTGGGCCGTTGCGCTCGTCGGGCCGTCGATCGAACAGTGGCCCTGCGCCGGGACCTTGATCGTCGAGCCCGCCTTCGTGAACTCCGCCGAGCCGATGTCCGCCACGCCCGGCTGCGGGGCCGCCTGTGCCGGCGTGGCGATCAAGGCCAGCCCGGCCGCCAGCGTCACGACGGTGCCGCGCATTTGCGTTCCTCCTCGCCGACCGGGCGACCGCCGGTCTTCACCCCCTGAATATCCGCCCGTCCCCGGCGTCCGTTGCGTCCGGAATCTCCGACCACCCTTTCGTGGATCACGAAGCACCGGGTGGGTGACGGCGCCGGGGCGTCGCCGGGGTGTCATGTTCGTCACCGTTTCCGCTGGACAGCGGGTAAACGACCGCGCGCGGTAGCCACTACGCTCAAGGGGCAACCCGACCGGTGCACGAGTAGAGCGGAGCCGACGTGTCTGTGCCTTCCCCAGCCCCCGGGGCGGGATCCCTCCCCGCTGCGCCGGGTGGCGCCCTCGACGACCTGCGGGCGTCGGTCGGCCTGCAGATCGCCGACGAAACCCTGCTGCGCGCCATCGCCGACGGGCTGGCCGAGGTCGAGAAGCTGCTGCGCGACGTCGTCCGCAGCGACGTCCAGGCCGTCAACGACGCCGCGTTGCACCTGGTCGAGGCCGGGGGCAAACGCTTCCGTCCGCTGTTCACCCTGCTGTCCGCGCAGTTCGGGCCGAAGCAGGACGACCACGTCATCATCGCCGCCGCCGCGGTCGAGCTCGTGCACCTCGCCACGCTCTACCACGACGACGTCATGGACGAGGCCGACATGCGGCGCGGCGCCGAGAGCGTCAACGCCCGCTGGGACAACACCATCGCCATCCTCACCGGCGACTTCCTCTTCGCGCACGCGTCGCGCCTGGTCGCCGACCTCGGCACGGACGCCGCGCGGATCATCGCCGAGACCTTCGGCGAGCTGGTCACCGGGCAGATGCGCGAGACCGTCGGCCCCGGACCGGGTGACGACGCCGTCGCGCACTACCTCACCGTGATCGCGCAGAAGACCGGCTCGCTGATCGCCACGTCCGGCCGGTTCGGCGGGATGATGTCCGGCGCCGCCGACGAGCACATCGAGGCGCTTCGCCGCTTCGGCGACATCATCGGCACCGCGTTCCAGATCTCCGACGACATCATCGACATCGCCTCGCCGTCCGACGAGCTCGGCAAGGCGCAGGGCACCGACCTGCGCGAAGGCGTCCGGACGCTGCCCATGCTGTACGCGCTTGCCGACCCGGACACCGACCCGCGGCTCATCGAGCTGCTGTCCGGCCCGATCGCCGACGACGCCCTCGTCCGGGAGGCGCTGGAGCTGCTGCGGGTCAGTAGCGGACTCGATCGAGCACGCGTCACTCTTTCCGACTACGCTCAGCGCGCGCGAGCCGAGCTCAGCGCGCTGCCGGCGTCACCCGCCAGGGACGCGTGCGAGTCGGTCGCCGACTACCTGGTCGCGCGCACGCATTAAGCACTAAACAGGGGCAGGAAAAGATGTCCATATTCGGACAGGTCTGGCTGTGGAGCCTCGCCGCGTTCTTCGTCGGGGTTCTCCTCACCTGGCTGGTGCTGGTGCTGCCGCTCCGCAAGAGCGTCCGCAAGCTGGAGAGCGCGCTGGCGCAGTCCCACGCCGACGCCGCGCGCACTCCCGCGAACGCGGCGGCGGTCGGCCACGAAGCGTTCTCGCGGCCGGAACCGCGCCCCGAGCCGGAGCCGTCCCGCCAGGAGACGTCCTACCCCGGCACGCTGGTCGCGGCGCCGCCGATCCACCGCGACGACGTCCACGACGACATCGACGAGGACTTCGCCGAGCTGGACGCCCAGGTGCCGTCGCGGGTGCCGCCGGAGCCCGAGGAAGACGACCCGTACCGGACCGCGGCCACCCAGTTCCTCACCCCGGTCCCCGACGAGGAGCCGGAGGACCCCTACCGCGCCACCGCGACGGAATACCTGGCCCCGGCCGGGGATTCGGTCGAAGACGAGCCCGTTTCGCCGGCGCTTTCGCGGCTTGAACCGGACTCCGCCGGCTCGCTGTTCCAGACCCCGGCCGACGCGGCCGCGCCGGACTGGTTCGACCACGAGCCACCGAGCGAGCGGTCGGCGTTCGAGGAGCCGGTCGAGCGCACCCGGATCATCGGCCAGCACCCCGGTTCCGTGCGGAAGGTCGAGCCCGAAGACGAGGAAGTGCCGCAGTACGCCTTCGGCGGCGACGACGTCGCGGGGGAGCTGGACGTGCCCGAGGAGACCCCGGCCGAGGCGACGCAGGTGCTGCCGAAGCGCCAGCCGCGCGAGACGACGGTGCGCGGCGGGTTCGACGCGCCGCAGCCGATCCAGCCGTCGATGCGCACGGTGGAGCGGCGCGAGCCCGACGTGGCCGGCGCGCACAGCGGCTCGCTGTTCGAGCCGTCGGTGCAGCCCAACCAGGTGGCCGCCGCCGGGGCGTCGGCGCCCGAGCCGCCGCCCGCACGCCAGGCGGCGGGCGACGCCGTCCCGCACGGCCCGTTCGGCCCCGGCTCGGCGATGCCGCGCCCGGGTGGCGGGGCGCCCAGCGACAGCTTCGCGGTGAAGGCGAGTGTCACGGCGTTGCGGTACTGCACGGAGGAATCGGCGCAGTTCCCGAAGATGGTCGCCGAGGTCTGGTTCCGCACCGCCGAGGACGCCGAACGCGTCGGGTTCCGCCCGCTCAGCTGAGGTTTGGTCCGTGAAGGCCTCCTTACCGGCTCTTATGGCCGGTAAGGAGGCCTTCACGGCTTTTCAGGCGGCCTGGAACAGGACCAGCGCGGCGCCGCCGGGGTCGGTGACCACCACCAGGGAGCCGAACGGCAGGTCGGTGCGCTCACGCACGAGCGTCCCGCCCAGCTCGACCGCCTTCGCCGCGGCAGCGTCCACATCGGACACCGGGGCGTAGGGCAGCCATTGGGGTGCCCGGTCGTCGTCGGGAGCCAGCGGGGTCAACCCGCCCCACGGCACGCCGTCGGCCGTCAGCAGGGTGTCGTTCGCTTGCCAGCCCAGCAGTTCCGAGAAGAACCGCTTGCTGCCGTCCGCGTCGGAAGTGCGGACGTCGAAGAAGACAAAAGGACGTTCAGGTCGCATGACCTGAAACTTAGGACACTTGTCCCACTACAGGCAAGCCCAAAAAGGCCGCCACACCCCGGGGCATGGCGGCCTTCGAAGAGAGCGGGTTACGCGACCGTCCAGGTGTCCTTGCCACGCAGCAGGGCCTGCAGGTCCGGCGTGCGGGCCGTGCGGGCCTGCTCGACCTGGGCGCGGGCGTCGTCGTCGTACGTCGGGCGCTCGACGCTTCGCAGGATCCCGGTCGGGACGTGGTTGAGGTTCTGGTCGCCGAGGCGCGACAACGCGAACGCGTACGACGTGTCGGTGATCGACGGGTCGTGCACCACCACGTTGTCCTCGCCGATGTCCGCGACCTTGGCGACATCCAGGCCGCCCCAGTCGCCGCGCTTGACCCCGAACTCCTGGTTCGGGCCGAAGCGGATCGGCTCGCCGGCGCGCAGCGGGATCAGGCGGGTGGCGGCCTCGTCGGCGTCCTTGAGGACGTCGAACGCGCCGTCGTTGAAGATCGGGCAGTTCTGGTAGATCTCGACCAGCGCCGAGCCGCGGTGCTGCGCCGCCGCCTGCAGGACCTCGGTGAGGCCCTTGCGGTCGGAGTCCAGCGCGCGGCCCACGAACGACGCCTCCGCGCCGATCGCCAGCGACAGCGGGTTGAACGGGGTGTCCACCGAACCCATCGGCGTCGACTTCGTGACCATGCCCTGCCCGGACGTCGGGGAGTACTGGCCCTTGGTGAGCCCGTAGATCCGGTTGTTGAACAGCAGGATCTTGATGTTCACGTTGCGGCGCAGCGCGTGGATCAGGTGGTTGCCGCCGATGGACAGCGCGTCGCCGTCGCCGGTGACGACCCACACCGACAGGTCCGGCCGCGTCGTGGCCAGGCCGGTCGCGATCGACGGCGCGCGGCCGTGGATCGAGTGCATGCCGTAGGTGTTGAGGTAGTACGGGAAGCGCGACGAGCAGCCGATGCCCGAGACGAACACGATGTTCTCGCGCTTGAGGCCGAGCGTCGGCAGGAACGACTGGACGGCGTTCAGCACGACGTAGTCGCCGCAGCCGGGGCACCAGCGGACCTCCTGGTCCGACTTGTAGTCCTTGGCCTTCTGCGGCTCGTCGGTGGTGGGCACAAGGTCCAGGCCGCCGAGGTTGGGTATCCCCAGATCGATCGCGGTCACTTCGCCGCCTCCGTAGTAACGCCGGTGATGATCTCCGAGAACAGGTCCTGCAGCTCTTCGGCCTTGAACGCCATCCCGGCGACCTTGGTGTGCGAGTGGACGTCCACCAGGTACTTGGCCCGCAGCAGCAGCGCGAGCTGGCCGAGGTTCATCTCCGGCACCACGACCTTGTCGTAGCTGCGCAGGATGTCGCCGAGGTTGGCCGGGAACGGGTTGAGGTGGCGCAGGTGCGCCTGCGCGATCGGCAGGCCGAGCTTGCGCACGCGGCGGCAGGCCGCGCCGATCGGGCCGAACGAGCTGCCCCAGCCGAGCGCGAGCACGCGGGCCTTGCCGCCGCTCGGGTCGTCGACGACCAGGTCGGGGACGTCGATGCCGTCGATCTTCGCCTGCCGCAGCCGGACCATCTTGTCGTGGTTGGCCGGGTCGTAGGAGATGTGGCCGGTCCGATCGGCCTTCTCCAGCCCGCCGATGCGGTGCTGCAGGCCGGGCGTGCCGGGGACGGCCCAGGCGCGGGCGAGGGTCTCGGGGTCGCGGACGTACGGCCAGAACTCGCCGGAGCCGTTGTCGGCGTTGGGTTCGGTCGCGAACTCGACGCTCAGGTCCGGCAGCGTCCCGACATCCGGGATCAGCCACGGCTCGGAACCGTTGGCGATCGCGCCGTCGGACAGCAGCAGCACCGGGGTGCGGTACTTCAGCGCGATCCGGGTGGCCTCGATGGCCGCGTCGAAGCAGTCGGCGGGCGAGAGCGGCGCGACGATCGGGACCGGGGACTCGCCGTTGCGCCCGAACATCGCCTGCAGCAGGTCGGCCTGCTCGGTCTTGGTCGGCAGGCCGGTGGACGGGCCGCCGCGCTGGACGTCGATGACGACCAGCGGCAGCTCGACCATCACGCCGAGGCCGATGGTCTCGGACTTCAGCGCGACACCCGGGCCGGACGTCGAGGTGACGCCGAGCGCGCCGCCGTAGGAGGCGCCCAAGGCGGCGCCGATGCCGGCGATCTCGTCCTCGGCCTGGAAGGTGATGATGCCGAAGTTCTTGTGCTTCGACAGCTCGTGGAGGATGTCCGACGCCGGGGTGATCGGGTACGTCCCGAGCAGGATCTGCAGGCCGGAGCGCTGGCCGGCGGCCACGATCCCGTAGGCGAGCGCGGTGTTGCCGGTGATCTGCCGGTAGGTGCCCTGAGCCAGCTTCGCCGGGGCGACCTGGAACGTCGTGGCGAACGACTCGGTGGTCTCGCCGTAGTTCCAGCCCGCGCGGAAGGCGAGGATGTTGGCCTCGGCGATGTCCGGTTTCTTGGCGAACTTCTCGCGCAGGAACCGCTCGGTGCCTTCGGTGGGCCGGTGGTACATCCAGGACAGCAGGCCGAGGGCGAACATGTTCTTGCAGCGCTCGGCGTCCTTCTTGCCGAGGCCGGTCTCGGCGAGCGCGCCCTGGGTCAGGGTCGACATGGCGACCCGGTGCACCTGGTAGGCGGCGAGGGTGTCGTCGTCGAGCGGGTCGGTGGCGTAGCCGACCTTGGTCAGGTTCCGCTTGATGAACTCGTCGGTGTTGAGGATGATCGTCCCACCCTGCGGGACATCGCCGAGGTTCGCCTTGAGGGCGGCCGGGTTCATCGCCACGAGCACGTCGGGGCGGTCGCCGGGGGTGAGGATGTCGTAGTCGGCGAAGTGGACCTGGAAGCTCGAGACGCCGGGGATGGTGCCCTGTGGCGCGCGGATCTCGGCGGGGAAGTTCGGCATCGTCGACAGGTCGTTGCCGAACGCGGCGGCTTCGGAGGTGAACCGGTCGCCGGTCAGCTGCATGCCGTCACCCGAGTCGCCCGCGAACCGGATGACCACCCGGTCCAGCTTGCTGACCTCGGTCGGCCTGGTTGCGGCGAGCGAGCCGTGACCAGCGCCGTTGCCGTTCGCACTCGTGCTCATGGGTCAGGGATTCCCTCTCTCCCGACGTTGCGGCCTTCGGTTCGCCTGCCCGGTGCGCGTGACAGGCGGATCACCAGGCCCTACCACGAGGTTAGCTCGCGCTCGGTGTCCATGTTTCCGCGCGTCCCGCCTGGCGGGCGACCTCTGTCCTGCTGTGCAAGTCCTCTGTGCTGGTCCGGGAAATACCTGTAACCGATGGTAACGGTTACCGACGTGTCCACGCTGTGACGCGTGTCTCCCGGCGGGGTGTCCAACTGCTGGGATTCAGCGGTGGGACCGGATCCGTGCCCGCATCACCGCCACTCGTTCGGCGAACTCCGGCGAGGCCAGCGACGTCAGTTGCGGCTCGATTTCGACGTCGACGGCGTCGGCGTGCGCGGCCAGCGAGGCGGTCGTCCGGAGGCTGCGCTTGGTGGCCAGGAGGGCCTCGCGCGGCGCGGCGACCGCGGGTGCGGCGAGCTCCCGCGCGGCGGCGACGAGGTCTCCGTCCACCACGCGCAGGGCCAGCCCGGCGCGCACGGCGGCTTCGGCGTCGAGCGGCTGCCCGAACAAGGTCATCGCGGCGGCCACCTGCGGACCGGCGAGCCGCTGCGTCATCCACGTCATGCCGCCGCCGGGGTGCAGCCCGAGCTCGAGGAACCGGGCGACGAACTTCGCCCGCGGCCCGGCCAGCCGGACGTCCGCGGCGAGCGCGAGGTTCAGCCCGGCGCCGACGGCCGCGCCGCCGACCGCCGCGATCGTCGGCAGCGAGCACCGGGCCACGGCGAGGAAGCCTTCGTAGATGGCGCGCAGGCCCTGCTCGTCGGCGTGGGTCAGGGCGGACAGGTCGGCGCCGGCGCAGAAGGCCGGCGGCGTGCCGGTGACGACGACGGCGTGCACGGACTCGTCCCGTTCCGCCGCTTCGACGGCGGCCGCGAGCTGCGCGGAGAGGTCGAGAGTCAGCGCGTTGCGGCTGCCCGGCGCGTCGACGGTCAGCACGGCGACGCCGTCGGCGTGCTCGCTGACGATGCTGTCGGTCATGCGGCCAGGGTGGCACGCGCCGCTCGCACGCGGCTGCGGTATGGCTGAAAGCCGGCGGCGCGTCCGCTCACTCCTCCGGCGTCGGCGGCCTTTCGAGCAGGCGGGAGAGCACCACCGTCGACACCGTGCGGTCCACGATCTCCAGCCCGCGCAGCCGCTCCAGGGCCGTCTCCAGGTGGTGGATATCCGCGGCCCGCAAGT
Source organism: Amycolatopsis sp. NPDC021455 (assembly GCF_040640995.1). NCBI lineage: Bacteria > Bacillati > Actinomycetota > Actinomycetes > Pseudonocardiales > Pseudonocardiaceae > Amycolatopsis > Amycolatopsis sp. NPDC021455. The sequence continues at coordinate 304,366 of NZ_JBFACT010000001.1, forward strand.
GGACGATCGCGTCCGCCGCGCCCGAGACCGTGTACGCCGCCACCACCTCCGGTAGCGGTTCCAGCCGTGCGCGGATCCGGGCCGGTGTGATGTTGCCCTGGCACGTGACCTCGACGAACGCCTCCGTGCCCCAGCCCAGTGCCTCCGGGTCGACCACCGCCGTGAAGCCGCGGAGGATGCCCGTTTCGAGGAGCCGGTCGACCCGCCGCTTCACCGCCGGGGCGGACAGGCCGACGACCTTGCCGATCTCCGCGTAGCTGCTGCGCGCGTTCGCCACGAGACACGAAACGATTCGCTGGTCGATGGTGTTCACACGCAACATTTAGCACAGATACGCGCAGCGAACAGCGATTGATTGCGATATTAGGCAGCCCTTACCCTGCACTCATGCAGGGATCACTGGCCACCCGCGTACCGACCACCCGTCGATACCTCATGTGCCCGCCGCGCTTCTTCGCGGTGGACTACGTGATCAACCCCTGGATGGACCCCACCCAGCCGGTCAGCGCCGACGTCGCCATGGCGCAGTGGGCGCAGCTGCGCGACACCTACCGCCGCCTCGGCCACACCGTCGAAGAGATCGACCCGCAGCCCGGCCTGCCCGACATGGTCTTCGCCGCCAACTCCGGCACCGTCGTCGACGGCCGCGTCCTCGGCTCGCGGTTCCGCGCGCCGCAGCGCGCCGCCGAGGCCGAGCACTTCCGCCGCTGGTTCGTCGAGCACGGCTACCGCGACGTCACCATGCCCGAGAAGGTCAACGAGGCCGAGGGCGACTTCGCCTGGACCGGCACCCTGCTGCTCGCCGGCACCGGCTTCCGCACCGACCCGGCCGCGCACGCCGAGGCGCAGGAGGTCCTCGGCGTCCCGGTCGTCTCGCTGCACCTGGTCGACCCGCGCTACTACCACCTCGACACGGCGTTGTTCGTGCTCGCCGAGGCGACGGACACCACGCGGGCGCAGATCGTCTACTACCCCGAGGCGTTCTCCGCGGGCTCGCGCCGCGTGCTGGAGCGGCTGTTCCCGGACGCCGTCCTCGCGACGAAGGAAGACGCCGAGTGCTTCGGCCTCAACGGCGTGTCCGACGGACGCAACGTCGTCCTGCCCGTCGAGGCCACCCGTCTGGGTGAAATTCTGGCTGCCCGTGGGTACGAGCCGGTCTACGTCGACATCTCTGAGCTGCGGAAAGCCGGCGGCGGCCCGAAGTGCTGCACGCTCGAAATCCGCAAAGGCTAATTACTGGCAAAAACGTGTAACTCACCCGTTTGCCACGGCGATTAATCGAAGTAACGAATCGGCTACTCGCGGTGGCAGGCGGTGGAAGTGGTGGCAGTGATCCTCGCCGTGCACGGGATCGGCCGGCCGGCTCGTCAGCTGGACCCGGGCGAGGACGAGCGCTGGCTGACCGTCGCGCAGTTCGAGCGCGTGCTCGACTTCGCCGCGGACCGCGAAGACGTCCGCCTCACCTTCGACGACGGCAACGACTCCGACGTCGAGATCGCGCTGCCGCGGCTCGCCGAGCGCGGGCTGGCGGCGGAGTTCTTCCCCCTGGCGGGCCGGCTCGGGCAGCGCGGCTACCTCGACCGCGACGGCCTGCGCGAACTCGTGCGCGCCGGGATGGAGGTCGGCTCGCACGGCTGGGAGCCGCGCGACTGGCGGCGGCTCGACGACCGCCACGCCCGCCGCGAGCTGACCGACGCGCCGAAGCTGCTCGGCGACCTGTGCGGACAGCCGGTCCGGCGGTATTCGCTGCCGTTCGGCGCCTACGACCGGCGCGTGCTGGCGCGGCTGCGGCAGGCCGGCGCCACCCGCGTCTACACGAGCGACGGCGGGGCCGCGCGCCGCGACGGCTGGCTGCAGGCGCGCACCGAACTGCGGCACGACCTCGACGGCGACTGGCTCGACGGCGTGCTCGCCCCGGGGCCCCGGCGGGCCGGGCGCTGGGTGAGCCGCCTGTTCCGGCGCGCTGCCCGGTAGGGCGGTCGCCCCGACGGGACCTCGCCGTGGCCGATGGACCGGCCGAACCTCGACGAGCCGCCGCGCCGCCCGTTGGCGGCATGTCCCGGGGAACGGGACACCGGCCGAACCGGTGGCCCGCACGCCCGGTCTCATGAGCAGCGTTTTCGTCAAGTCCGGCCGCACGATGGGAAATTCCCCGACCTTCGGGTCTTGAACCCGGTCTCGCCGGAGTGCATCCTGGTGCCCCGCCGCTGTAAGGAAAGTTTCCTAACTAAGGGAGCAACCAGGAAATGCGGAAACTGATCCTGCTCGCGACGCTGGCGCTGACCGCCGCCGTGATGCCGTCGGCCCTCGCCTCGGCGTCACCGGCCCCGGCCACCGTGGCGGCCGCCCCGACCGCCGCCCAGCTGCTCGCGAAAACCACCAGCTGCAAGCAGATCTCGAACGGCAAGTACAAGACCGACGAAGACGCCTCGGGCAAGACGGTCGCCGTCTGCGACGCGAATGGCGCGGTCTTCTGGAAAGCCGACATGGACATCGACTGCGACGGCCAGCGCACCTCGCAGTGCAACGAGAACACCGACTGCTGCTACCAGGACGACACGGCGTTCCACCAGTCCGACGGCAAGCCGCTCAACGCCGCGAAGCTGCCCTACATCGTCGTGCCGAGCTCGAGCAGCATCTGGAAGTACTCCTCGTCCGGCCTCAAGGGCGGCGGCTCGTGCGCGGTGATCTACAACGGCAAGGTCGAGTACGCGGTCATCGGCGACACCGGCCCGACGCAGATCATCGGCGAAGCCTCCTACGCGACGGCGAAGGACCTCGGCATCAACCCCGACCCGTCCAACGGCGGCACCGACTCGGGCGTCACGTACATCTGCTTCAAGAACTCGACGGTCTCGCCGATCGAGAACCACTCCAACGCGGTGAGCAAGGGGCAGAGCCTCGCCACCACCTTCGTGAACAACAACTGACGCGCGACCTGTTGACGATCCGGCGGCGAACCGTGGTTCTTTTCCACGGTTCGCCGCCGGATCGCGGGTGAATCGAGACGCGATTCTCACCTGAAACCCTTGCGCCTCACCGCCGTTTCACGCATTCCCCCGTTCGCCGCCCCGGCGGTAACGATCCAGGGGAGCGCGGCGACCAACTTGAGGGTCGCGCGGAATAGCGGAGGTTTTGGCGTGAAGATCAGTGTCTTCGGGCTCGGTTACGTCGGCTGTGTCTCCGCCGCGTGCCTGGCGGGGCAGGGACACCGGGTGGTCGGCGTGGACGTCAACCCGGTGAAGATCGACCTCATCACCCAGGGCAACGCCCCGGTGGTCGAGGAACGGATCGGCGAGCTGACCGCCGAGGTCGTCGCGAGCGGGGCGCTGAGAGCCACGACCGACGTCGCCGAAGCCGTCGCCGACAGCGAGATCTCGCTGGTCTGCGTCGGGACGCCGTCGGCGCCGAACGGCAGCCTCTCCACGGTCTACCTCGAGCGCGTCGCCGAGGAAATCGGCGAAGCCCTCGCGAAGAAGAGCGAGCGGCACACCGTCGTCTTCCGCAGCACCATGCTGCCGGGCACCTGCCTCGACCTGCTGGTCCCGATCCTGGAGAAGGCCTCGGGCCGCACCGCCGGGGTCGACTTCGGTGTCGCGGTGAACCCCGAGTTCCTGCGCGAGGGCACCAGCGTCCGCGACTTCTTCGACCCGCCGAAGACGGTCATCGGTGAGATCGACGAAGCCAGCGGCGACGCCGTCGCGGCGTTGTACGAGGGCCTGCCCGGCCCGGTTTTCCGGGTGCCGATCCCCGTCGCGGAAATGACGAAGTACGCCGACAACTCCTTCCACGGCCTGAAGATCGGGTTCGCCAACGAGCTCGGCGCGATCTGCCGGGCGCTCGGCCTCGACTCGCACCAGGTGATCGACGTCTTCCTCGCCGACACCAAGCTCAACATCAGCCCCGCCTACCTCAAGCCCGGGTTCGCCTTCGGCGGCTCGTGCCTGCCGAAGGACCTGCGCGGGCTCGTCTACGCCGCGCACCGGGCCGACGTCAGCGTGCCGATCCTGTCGCACGTGCTCGCGTCGAACGACGAACACCTGCAGCGGGCGTTCGACCTGGTCGCGCGCACCGGCAAGCGCAAGGTCGGGCTGTTCGGGCTGTCGTTCAAGCCGGGCACCGACGACCTGCGCGAGTCGCCGCTGGTCGAGCTGGCCGAAAAGCTGCTCGGCAAGGGCTACGACCTGAAGATCTACGACGCCAACGTCAGCCTCTCGCGGCTGATGGGCGCCAACCGCGAGTACATCGAGAGCCGGCTGCCGCACCTCGGCCAGCTACTCGCCGGGACCGTCGAAGAAGTCGTGAACCACGCCGACGTCCTGCTCGTGGGCACCAAAGACCCGGACGTGCTGGCGGCGCTGCCGCACGGCCGGGAGATCGTCGACCTCGTCCGCCTGCCCGACGCCGCGGAGCGTCGCCTTGAAGAGGGATACGCCGGCCTTGCTTGGTAAAACACAGCCTGGTAAAGCGCTCATCTTGGTCGAAAACCTGTCCGTTCCCTTCGACCGGCGGGTTTGGCAGGAGTCCACGACCCTGCGCGACGCCGGGTGGGAAGTCCACGTGATCTGCCCGCAGGGCACGAAACGCGACACCGAGGCCGAAGCCGTCGTCGACGGCGTCCACATCCACCGCTACCCGCTCACGGCGGCGACCGGCGGGCCCGCCGGCTACCTGCAGGAGTACGGCAGCGCGCTGTGGCACACGCTGCGGCTGGCCCGGAAGGTCGGGCCGGTCGACGTCGTCCACGCCTGCAACCCGCCGGACCTGCTCTACCTGGTCGCGAAGTACCTGAAGCGCCAGGGCGCGAAGTTCATCTTCGACCAGCACGACCTGTGCCCCGAGCTGTACCTCTCGCGGTTCGACCGCGGGCAGGACCTCCTCTACCGCGGGGTCTGCGCCCTCGAGCGCGCCACCTACCGCGCCGCCGACGTCGTGATCTCGACGAACGAGAGCTACAAGCAGGTCGCCCGGATCCGCGGCGGCAAGCGGCCCGAGGACGTCTTCGTGGTGCGCAGCGCCCCGGTCGTCGAGCGGTTCAAGGAGGTGCCGGCCGAGCCCGAGCTGAAGAAGGGCAAGCCCTTCATGCTGGCCTACCTCGGCGTGATGGGCCCGCAGGACGGCGTCGACTACGCCCTGCGCGCGCTCGCGAAGCTGCGGGACGAGGTCGGCCGCACCGACTGGCACGCGGTGTTCGTCGGCTCCGGCGACGCCTTCGACGACATGGTGGCGCTCTCGGCGAAGCTCGGGCTGGGCAACCAGGTCGAGTTCACCGGCCGGATCCCGGACGAGGACCTCGTCCGCTACCTCTCCACCGCCGACGTCTGCCTGTCGCCGGACCCGCTGAACCCGCTCAACGACGTCTCCACGATGAACAAGGTCATGGAGTACATGGCGATGAGCAAGCCGATCGTCTCGTTCGAGCTGCGGGAAGCCCGGGTGTCCGCCGGTGAAGCGGCCGTCTACGCCCCGGCGAACGACGAGTCGGCGTTCGCGAAGCTCGTCGCCCAGCTGCTCGACGACCCCGAGGAGCGGGTCCGGATGGGTAAGCTCGGTCAGGCCAGGGTGGCGGGTCCGCTCTCCTGGGAGAACTCGGCGAAGGCCCTGCTCGCCGCGTATGAGCACGCTGTGAAGTCCTGATCGCCGTTCGGTCAAGAAATTTCCGGACGTGTAACCAATGCTCCCGGTCCGGCGACGGTTCCGGTAACCGGCCGATCAACACACCCCGTTCGGCGTACCCGGCTCAGGAATGGAGACCCCGCCGTTGACTGACGACACGGTGCGCCTGGCCATGGTCGGGCAGGTCCTGCGACGACGATGGCGGCTGCTGGCCGCCCTCGCCGTCCTGGGCGCGGCCGTCGGCGCCGTGGCGTCGATCCTGCTTTCGCCCGGCTACAAGACGACCTCGAGCGTGCTCCTCCAAGGACCGCGCCAGGCCGACGAACTGCTCACCCAGGCCCAGGTCGCGACCAGCTCGGTCGTCCTCGACCGCGCGGCCGCCGTCCTGCCGTGGCACCCGAGCGGCGCCGACCTGCAGAAGAAGGTCACCGCGTCGGTGTCGAACGGCAACGTCGTGACGCTGACCGTCTCCGCCGACACCGCCGAGCACGCCCAGCAGCTCGCCGACCAGGTCGCGCAGCAGTTCGTCAAGTACTCCGGGCAGCTGGCCAGCAACTCCGCCGACGCGTCGGTGCAGCTGGCCCAGGAGCAGCGCGAGTCGCTGCGCAACCAGGTCAAGCTGACCACGGACAAGATCAGCGAGCTCGCCAAGAACGTGGGCGGGGACCTGACCGTGGAGAGCGTCCAGGTTCGCACCCAGCTCGAGGGCCTGCGGACGTCGCTGGAGCAGGCCATCAACGACCTCAACCAGGCCGACCTCGCGACCGGCATCGGCAACACCGTCGTGCTGGGCAGCTCCGAGCGCCCGACCGGGCCGGCCGCCCCGACGATGGTCCAGCTGGTCGCCGGCGGCGCGGTGCTGTTCTTCCTCGTCGGCGTGTTCGGCCACCTGTTCGCCGCCCGCGCCGACCGGCGCCTGCGGGGCGAGCCCGAGATCGCGTCCGCGCTCGGGTCGCCGATCCTCGCCGGTGTCGACGTCACGACCCCGCAGGGCGACCGCCTCCCGGCCACCGGCCTGCTCGGCAAGGTCCGGCGGCTGCTCGGCGGCGACCGGCCGTGGCTGCTCCCGCCGGTCGAGACCTCGGCCGACGAGGTCAACCGCGACATCCGCTACCGCCGCGTGCTGGCCCGGCTGGCCACCGGCCCCGCCGACGTCCTGCTGCTCGTGGCCGACGACGACGAGACGGGCCGCCTGGCCGCCGCCCAGCTCGCCGAGCTGGCCGACCGGATGTCCCTGCCGCTGCGGGTCTTCGAGTTCTCACCCGAGCGGCCGACCGTGCCGGACGCCGGACGCGACTCCGGGGTCCTGGTGGTCCTCGGCACCGGCACCCGCACCGCGTGGCAGCTCGTCCGGCTCGCCGAAGCCTGCACCGACGCGGGCCAGGAAATCGTCGGCGCCGTCCTCACCCACCCCGTCCGGCCGGCCGAGCCGGTCACCGAACCCGCGGCGGAAGCCCCCGAGAAAGCCCTGGCAGGTTCGGCGTGACGACTCCTTCGGAAACCCCGGCGGCACCCCTCTTCGACCTCCAGCGCCTGTTCGTGGCGATCCGCCGCCGCAAGCGCTTCTGGCTGGCCACCGCGCTGCTCGGGCTGATCGCGGGCGCGGCCGTGGCGATCGTGCTGCCCGCGCCGCCGACCGCGGTCACCAAGGTGATCGTCGTCCACCAGGACGACTCGCCGACCGACAGCGGCACGCTCATGCGCACCGACGTCGCGGTGCTGCAGACGACCCAGATCGCCGAAGGCGCGCTGAAGAAGCTGGGCAGTACCCAGTCGCCCGAAGAGTTCATGAAGAACTACGCGGGGCTCGGCCTGACGAACAACGTCCTGCAGATCACCGTCAAGGCCAAGAACGGCGACGACGCCGTGGCGCAGGCCAAGGCGCTCGCCGAGGTGTTCATCGCCGACCACGTGCAGCGCAGCCAGGCCGCCGCGGCCGCGCAGTCCAAGGCCATCCTCGACCAGCGCAAGAACGCCCAGGACGAGCTGGCCAAGGTCGACCAGCAGATCGCCGACGAGACCGGCAAGGGCCGCAACGCCAACGCCAGCACCCTCGAAGGCCTCTACGGCCGCCGCGCCGCCCTCGCCTCGCAGATCTCCGACTTCGACGCCCGCGCCCAGCAGGCCGGCATCGGCAGCCCGCAGGTCGCCGCGGGCACGCAGGTCGTCGACGCCGCCCGGCTCCTGCCGAAGGCGTTCCTCAAGACGACCGCGACCGACGCCGGCGTCGGGTTCGCCCTGGGCCTGGCCCTCGGGATCGCGCTCGTCGCCGTCGGTGCCGTGTCGCGCGACCGGCCGGTGCTGCGCCGCGAAATCTCCACCCACCTCGGCGCGTCCGTGATCGCGCAGCTGCCGTCGAAGCGCCGGGGACTGGCCAGGGTGTGGCGGCGCAAGCGAGTGGTGTCCGAACGCGAACGCGTCGCGACGACCCTGGTCCGCGCGATCAAGAAGGACTCGCGCGAGGTGTCGCTGCTCGAGCTCGGGGCGCCGAAGGTCGCCGCCGCGCTGGCCCTCGACATCGCCGGGGAGCTGGCCGCGGACGGCCGCGCGAGCGTCGTCGACGACCTGCCCGGCGAAGACGTCCGCAAGCTGGCGGCCACGACGAAGAGCGAGGTCGTCGTGGTCGGCGCCGCCGACCCCGGGGCCGAACCCGGGGAACACCGCATCGGCGTCGGCACGGTCTCCCCGGGCACGGCGTGGACCGATCTGGAACACCTCGGCTCGGAAACCGTGCTGGTCGTCAAGGCCGGGCACGCGAACACGCTGTGGCTGCACACGGTCGCCCGGCAGCTCGCCGACCAGCGCATCCCGGTCATCGGCATCGTCCTCGTCGACCCGGACCCGCGCGACAAGTCCGACGGCACGCTGTGGGACGCCCTGCACACGGCATTGCGCGGCCGGGCCGAGCAAGCACCTGCCGTGCAGCCCGCCCCGGACCCGCTCGAGGGCCGGATGGACGAGCTGGCGGCCCGGATCGCCGAGCGCGTCGCCGCGACGGACCCGCCGACCCGGCGGTTCACCCCGATCCGGCCGGTGGTCCCGCCCGCCCTCGCCACCCCGAGACCGCCCGCCGCGCCGCTGCCGCCGCCCGGCACGGTGGGCATCCCCGACCACCTGAACGCGCCGACGAAGAGATTCGCCCCGGTGAAGCCGCCGAAGCGGTCGGCGCCGTTCAAGCGCGACCACGCCGAGCCGACGCACAAAGGCGAACTGAACGCCGATCCCGAGCCGGAACAGAGCGCTGTGACAAGCGGGGCTTCGCCCCGGGCTGGGGGCTCCGCCACCCAGGCCCCCGAAAAGAGCGCTGTGACAAGCGGGGCTTCGCCCCTGGCCGGGGGCTCCGCCACCCAGGCCCCCGAAAAGACCGCGTAGGTCTCCCGGACCCGCGCCACGACCCGAAGGGGAACCGCCGAGATGTGCGGCATCGCAGGCACCTACCTCTGGCCGGACGGCGGGCCGCTCACCGACCGGCTGACCAAGACGCTGGCCCACCGCGGCCCCGACGGCTCCGGCCGCTACGAGCACCGCGCCGGCCCCGGCGAAGTCCACCTGGGCCATCGGCGGCTGTCGATCATCGACCTGTCGGAAACCGGCGCCCAGCCGATGGCCCTCGACGGCCTCGCGCTGAGCTACAACGGCGAGCTGTACAACGCGCCGGAGCTGCGGGCCGAGCTTTCCGCGGCCGGCGTCCGCTTCCGCGGGACGTCCGACACCGAGGTGCTGCTGCAGGCGTGGCGGCGCTGGGGCACGGACTGCCTGCCCAAGCTGCGCGGCATGTTCGCCTTCGCGCTGTTCGAGGAGGGCACCGGCGAGCTGTTCCTGGTCCGCGACCAGCTGGGCATCAAGCCGCTGTTCTTCGTCCAGCGCAACGGCGGGGTCGCCTTCGCGTCCGAGCTGAAGGCCCTCGCGGGTGAGCTCGGCGGGTCGCTGCAGGTCGACAACGCGGCGCTGATCGCGTCGCTGCTCTACTACTGGGTGCCGGACAGCCGGTGCGCCTACCAGGGCGCGGAGAAGCTGCCGCCGGGCACGTGGCTGCGGTGCCGTCCCGACGGGCGGGTCGACCGCGGCCGGTTCTGGTCGCTGCGGGAGGTCGCCGAGGAGGGTGCGGCGTTCGAAGGCGAGGTCGACCTCCACGAGGTGATCGCGGAGTCGACGGCCAAGCACCTGCTCTCGGACGTCCCGGTCGCGACGTTCCTCTCCGGTGGGCTCGACTCCAGCTACCTGACGGCGCTGGCCGCGCGTTCGCAGCCCGGGATTTCGGCCTACACCATCGGGTTCCGCGCCGAAGACGCCAAGTTCGAGGCGATGCCGGACGACCTCAAGTACGCCCGGATCGTCGCCCAGCAGTTCGGCGTCGACCTGCACGAGATCGAGATCGCGCCGCAGGTCCTGGACCTGCTGCCGAAGATGACCTACCACCTCGACGAGCCGATCGGCGACCCGGCGGCGATCAACTCCTTCCTGATCTGCTCGGCCGCGCGCGAGGCCGGCGTCAAGGTGATGCTGTCCGGGATGGGCGCCGACGAGCTGTTCGCCGGCTACCGCAAGCACCTCGCGAACCTGATCGCCCTGCGCTACCACAAGGTGCCGAGCGCGGTCCGGCGCCCGGTCGAGTCCGTTGTGGACAGACTGCCGGTGGCGTCGGCCAAGCGCGGCTACCGGTCCGTGCGGTTCGCCAAGCGGTTCCTGTCGTTCGCGGGCCTGCCCGAGGAGACGGCGTTCCGGCGCAGCTACACGATGTACGACCGCGCCGAGCTGCTCGACCTGGTCAACCCGGACCTCGCGGCGGACGTCGACTCCGTCCTGACCGAGCACGCGGACACGTACAACGACCAGGCGCTCGACGACTTCGTCAACCGGATGTGCCTGGCCGACTCGCGGCTGTTCCTGCCCGGCCTGAACCTGACCTACACCGACCGTTCGACCATGGCGGCCTCGACCGAGGTGCGGACGCCGTTCGTCGACGTCGAAGTCGTGCGTGCGGCGTTCAAGATCCCGGGGAACAAGAAGATCGTCGGCCGCGCCGGCAAGGTCGCGCTGAAGAACGCGGCGCTGAACATCCTGCCGAGCGAGATCGTGCACCGGCCGAAGGGCCTGTTCAGCGCGCCGCTGCGGGCCTGGATGAGCCGCGACCTGGCGCCGCTGGTGCGCGAAGTCGTCAACGACGGCGTGCTCGTTTCGTCCGGCTTCCTGCGGCGTGAGGCGCTGCAGCGCATGGTCGCCGAGGACGCCGCCGGCCAGGAGGACCGCGGCAAGCACCTCTGGCACGTCCTGACCCTCGAATACTGGTACCGGAACGCGATGTCTGGAGCGGAAGCGAAGTGAAGCAGGTAGTCCAGAACTACAAGAGCGGTGAGCTGGCGCTCCTCGACGTCCCGGAGCCGGCCTGCAAGCCGGGTGGCGTGCTGGTGCGGACGGTGTACTCGCTGATCTCCACCGGCACCGAGATGATGAAGGTGTCCGAGGCCAGCATGTCCCTGGTGGGCAAGGCCAAGGCCCGGCCGGACCAGGTCGCCAAGGTGATGCAGAGCGTCGCCACCAACGGCCTTTCGGCGACCTACCGCAAGGTGACGTCCAAACTGGACTCCTACACCCCGCTCGGCTACTCGCTGTGCGGCATCGTCGAGCAGGTCGGCGACGGCATCACCGACGTCGCGGTCGGCGACCTGGTGGCTTGCGCGGGCAACGAGCACGCCCTGCACTCGGAGCTGAACTGGGTGCCGAAGAACCTCTACTCGCGCGTCCCGGCCGGCGTCGACCCGCGGCACGCGGCGTTCGGCACCGTCGGGTCGATCGCCATGCAGGGCGTCCGCCGCGGCGAGCCGCAGATCGGCGACGTCGCCCTGGTCATCGGCCTCGGCCTGATCGGCCAGCTCGTCGTGCAGCTGCTGGCGTCGTCCGGCGTGCGCGTCGTCGGCGTCGACCCCGACCCGGAGCGGTGCAAGCTCGCCGAGAGCCTCGGCGCGCTGACCTGCGCGCACCCCGCGTCCGGCATCGTGGACACGGCCGTGGCCGAGCTGACGCACGGCGCGGGCGTCGACCAGACCTACCTGGCGGCCGGCGGCAACACGAACGACCCGGTGGAGCTGGCCGCGAAGCTGTCGCGCGACCGCGGCCGCGTGATCGACATCGGCAAGTGCAAGCTCGACCTGCCGTGGAACGCCTACTACGAGAAGGAACTGGACGTCCGGTTCTCGCGGTCGTACGGGCCGGGCCGCTACGACCCGTCGTACGAGCTGGAGGGGCGTGACTACCCGATCGGCCAGGTCCGCTGGACCGAGCGCCGCAACCTCGAGTGCGTGCTGGACTTGATCGCGCGTGATCGGTTGGACGTCGAGCCGCTGATCACGCACGTCTCGGACTTCTCGGACGCGGTTTCGACGTATCAATCGCTGAACGAGGGTGCTTTGAAGGCCGTCGCGGTGCTGTTCCGCTACCCGGACGCGGTCGCCCGGACGGAGCCGGTCGTGACGTCCGCGCGCGTCGGGCTGGTGGAGCACAAGGCCGCGCCGCTGCCGGCCGGGCAGCCGGTGCGCCTGGGCTTCATCGGGGCGGGCAACTACGCGTCGTCGATGCTGCTGCCGCACCTCGTCGAGCGCGCGGACGTGGAGCTCAAGCACGTCGCGACGACGTCGGCGCTGTCCGGCGCCAACGCCCGGCGCAAGTTCGGCTTCGCTGAGGCGTCGACCGACATCGACAACGTCCTCGGCGACGACTCGATCGACGCGGTGTTCGTCGTGACGCGCCACAGCTCGCACGCCGAGCTGACCCGGCGAGCGCTGCTGGCGGGCAAGACGGTGTTCGTCGAGAAGCCGCTGGCACTCTCACCCGAAGAGCTGCAGAAGGTCCTGGACGCGATCGAGGAGTCCGGCAACGACCGGCTCCAGGTCGGCTTCAACCGGCGGTTCGCACCGCTGCTGCACGAGGCCCGCGACCAGTTCGGCCCGCGCGTCGGCCCGGCGACGGTGCGGTACCTCGTCAACGCCGGCCGCCTCGACCACGGCAGCTGGTACAACCAGACCGACACCGAGGGCTCCCGCTTCGCGGGCGAGGGCGGCCACTTCATCGACACGGTGAGCTGGCTGCTCGACGCGGACCCGGTTTCGGTGTACGCCACGGGCGACCTCCAGGTGACCCTCGGCTACGCGGACGGCTCGACGGCGGTCATCACGTACGCGGAGACGGGCTCGTCCGGCTTCCCGAAGGAAACCCTCGACCTCACGGCCGACGGCAAGGTGCTGAAGTTCGACGACTTCGTCCGCGCGTCGGTGTACTCCCGCAAGAAGTGGGCCAGTTCCCGGATCCCGAAGGGCCGCGACAAGGGCCAGGCCGCCGAGGTCGACGCCTTCCTGACGGCGGTGCGGACGGGCGGCCCGATGCCGATTTCGATCGCGTCGATGGCCGCGACGACCCTGGCGACGCTGGCGGCGCAGACGAGCGTCGCGAACGCGGCGCCGGTCCGGATCGAGCTGCCGAGCAAGACGGGTGCGCCAGCATGACGAGCGTCGCGCCGGTCGGGCCGGAGCTGCTGGGGACGGCGGGTTCGGGCAGGCCGAGCATTGCGCCGGTCCGGCCGGCACTGCTGCCGGAAGGTGCCCGGTCATGATGGGGCCCGGCTGGTACCTGCGCCGGCTGTCCCGGATGGGGCCGGCGGAGGTCGTCGGCCGCGCTCGGCATGCCGTTGTCCAGCGGCAGTGGCGTTCGGAGCTGCCCACGCCGCCTCTTTGGCCCGCGCACCCGCGGTTCACGGCCGTGCTGCCTGCCGGGGTGGTGGGCAAGGTGTCCGGTGAGGCGGCTTCGCGGCTGCTGGCCACGGCCGACGAGCTGATGGCCGGCCGCGCCGAGTTCTTCGGCGTGGTCCGGTCGGATTTCGCGGCGCCGGACTGGTTCCTCGACCCGAAGACGGGCCGTCGCGCGCCTTCCGAGCTGTACGCGTTCGACGTGCCGTACCGGTCGGAGGACACGGTCGGCGACATCAAGCAGATCTGGGAGCCCTCGCGGCACCAGCACCTGACCGTGCTGGCCGCGGCGTACGCCCTGACCGGTACCCCGGCGTACGCCGCGCGGGTGGCCTCGCACCTGCGGTCGTGGTGGGCGGAGAACCCGCCGTTGCGCGGTCCGCACTGGGTGAGCGGCATCGAGCTGGGCATCCGGCTGCTGTCGTGGGTCTGGACGCGTCGCCTGCTGGACGGCTGGGACGGCGCCGGAGAGCTGTTCGAGGACAACCCGGACTTCCAGCTCCAGCTGTGGCACCACCAGAACTGGCTCGCGACGCTGCGCAGCCACGGCTCGTCGGCGAACAACCACGTCATCGCCGAGGACGCCGGCCTGCTGGCCGCGGCGTGCGCGTTCGGCTGGTTCCCGGAGTCGGCGGGCTGGCGGGCTTCGGCGATGCGCTCGCTGGACCTCCAGCTCGGCCGCAACACGTTCCCGTCGGGACTGAACGCGGAACTGGCGTCGGAGTACCACGGCCTGGTGCTGGAGCTGGGCCTGGCGGCGGCGGTGGAGGCCGACGCCGCGGGCACGCCGGTGCCGGACACCACCTGGGACGTCCTGCTCCGGATGACCGACGCCCTCGCGTCTATTGTGGACAACCGGCTCCGGCCACCCCGCCAGGGCGACGCCGACGACGGCTTCGGCCTGATCGTCGACGGCACCGAGACCGACCGTTGGGCCTCGTTGCTGGCCACCGGCGAGGTCCTGTTCGGCCGGCCGGCCTGGTGGCCGCCGGTCCCGGGCGACGACGTCCGCACGGCGCTGCTGGCCTCGCTCGCGTCCCGGACTCCGCGTGCCTCGGGCGCTCGTCCTGCCCAGCGCCCGGCACACCTGCGCGACGCGGGCATGACGATCCTGCGGTCGGGTCGCATCTGGGCGCGCTGCGACGGAGGCCCGCACGGGTTCCTGTCGATCGCCGCGCACGCCCACGCGGACGCGCTGTCGGTGGAGGTCCGCCACGACGGCGTGGACATCCTGGCCGACCCGGGCACGTTCTGCTACCACGGCGAGCCCCAGTGGCGGTCGTACTTCCGGTCGACGCTCGGCCACAACACCCTCGAGCTGGGCGGCCGCGACCAGTCGGTGTCGGGCGGCCCGTTCCTGTGGACCCGCCACGCGGTGACCAAGGTGCTGACGGTCGAGACCCCGCCCACGGGAGCATCCCGCTGGACGGCAGCCCACGACGGCTACGCCCCGGCCGCCCACCGCCGCACGGTGGAACTCGACGGCACCGTGCTGAAGATCATCGACGAGGTCCTCGGTGAGGGAGGGGCGGCGGGCCGCCTGGCGTTCCACTTCGGCCCTTCGGTGACGGTCACGCTCGACGGCACCACGGCCCGGCTCAGCTGGCCGGCCCCGCTCGGTGCGACCGGCACGGCCTCCGGTGCGTTCGGGGCTGCCGCGTCCGGTTCTGCCTCCGCCGGTGTGTCCGATCCTCTCGTCGGCCGCGTGTCCGGTTCCCTCGCCGCCGGCGGGGGAGGGGTGCGCAGCGCCGTCATGGAACTGCCGCCCGAGTTGTCGTGGATCGCGCACCGCGGCGAAACTGAGCCGCCGCTCGGCTGGTACTCCGCCGGCTTCGGCAGGAAGGAACCCTCGACCACCCTCGTCGGCTCCGGGACTCCCGGACACCTCACCACCTTGCTCCGCTTCAGTTAGGACCCGCCCGTGACAGCCCGCCGCTTCCGACTCAGCCGTGCCGCTCCGCTGCTCGGCGTCCTGCTCACGGTCGCGGCGTGCTCGGGCAGCCCGGAAACCGACAGCGGCCCCGCGCAGGCCACCCCGGCCCCGAGCGGGTCGGTCGCGGCGGTGTGCGACAAGGAACCGGCCGGCCCGGCGGCCGCGCCGGCGGGAGCGGTCGTCGTCGACCCGGCCGTCCCGGGCGACCTGGCGGCGAAGACGCGTTCGGCCGGGCCGGGCACGACCTTCTGGCTCAAGCCGGGCAAGCACATCCTCGGCAATGACAAGTACGACCAGGTGTCGCCGAAGGACGGCGACGTCTACATCGGCGCCCCGGGCGCGGTCGTCGACGGCCGCAAGATCAACCAGTACGCCTTCACCGGACACGCGGCCAACGTCAAGATCACCTACCTGACCGTGCAGGGCTTCGTCGCGCCCCACGACGAGGGTGTCGTCAACCACGACTCCGGCGACGGCTGGGTGATCGAGCACGCGACCATCCAGGACAACGACGGTGCCGGGCTGATGGCGGGCGCGCGCCAGCAGGTCCGCGGCAACTGCCTGCGCCGCAACGGCCAGTACGGGATGAACGCCTACTCCGGCAGCACCCCGCTCACCGCGCTGGTGGTGGAGGGCAACGAGATCGCCGGCAACAACACCGGCGACTGGGAAGCGAAGATCGACGGCTGCGGCTGCAGCGGCGGCATCAAGTTCTGGCAGGTCGACGGCGCCGACGTGCGCGGCAACTGGGTGCACGACAACCACGGCACCGGGCTGTGGGCCGACACGAACAACAACGACTTCCTCATCGAGGGCAACCTCATCGAGAACAACGACAGCGCCGCGCTGATCTACGAAATCAGCTACAACGCGATCATCCGCGACAACACCATCCGCAAGAACAACTGGGCCGACGGCCGCAGGTACGCCGACAAGGGCGACAACTTCCCGACGTCGGCGATCTACATCTCCGAGTCCGGCGGCGAGCCGCGCGTCAAGGCCCGCACCGCGAAGATCGACATCTCCCGCAACTACCTGGAGAACAACTGGTCCGGGATCACGCTGTGGGAGAACGCCGACCGGTTCTGCAACAGCCCGGCCAACACCTCTTCCGGCGACTGCACCCGGTTGGTCCGCAACGTGAAGGAGTGCTCGGCCCCGGCGATCACGAACGGCCCGCTCCTGTCGGACTGCCGTTGGAAGACCCAGAACGTCGACATCCACGACAACAAGTTCGTCCTCGACCCGGCGGTCGTCGGCTGCCAGGCCTCGTGCGGCCGGATGGGCCTGCTGTCGAACTTCGGGACCTACCCGGACTGGTCGCCGTACAAGGGCGACTCGGTCCAGCAAGCGATCACGTTCAAGCAGGACAACCGCTGGCACGACAACAGCTACGCCGGCCCGTGGACGTTCATCACCTACACGGCCGACCGCGTCCTCGAGATCGGCGAGTGGGAAGGCTCGCCGTACTCGCAGGACACCGGCAGCACGTACACCGCGCAGGGCGGGGGCTGACATGACCTCGCACATCGGAACGCCGGCGGGCATCCGCGGCGACGGCGCGCCCGAGCCCGTGTCGGCCACGCCGAAGTGGGCGGGCCTGGCCTGGGCGCTGCTGATCCTCAACACCCTCGGGTCGACCGGCGCGAAGACGGTCATCCCGCTGCCGCGGTCGGTCAGCCAGCTCGTCACCATGGGTTCGCTGATGACCGCGTTCGTGATCGCGCTGGTGCTGAACAAGCACCTGCGGATCCGGCCGAGCGCGTACCTCCTCCTGCTCACGCTGCTGTTGTTCACGAGCATCCTGTCCAGCGCCGACCTGCAGGAGGGCGCCGGCGCGTTGTTCCGGTGCTTCCGGCTCACCGTGTTCGTCTCGACGCTCTGGCTGCTGACCCGCTGGTGGGACGGCGGCTTCAGCTTCGTCCGCTACCACATCCGCACGTACGCGATCGTGCTCGCGTCCGTGGCGATCGGCCTGGTGATCGCCCCGGGCAACGCGATGCCGGACATCTACGGCGGCCGGCTCTCGGGCGCGATCTGGCCGCTCACCCCGCCGCAGATCGGCCAGTACGCGGCCGTCATCTCCGGGCTCACCCTCCTCCTCTGGTTCGGCCGCCGCACGACGTGGCGCAGCGCATTGGCCATCGTGGTCCCGGTGCTGGCGCTGCTGATGCTCACGCACACCCGCACGGCGACGCTCGGCCTGATCGTCGGTCTCGCGGTGGCCTTCCTGTCGATGCTGCTGACCAGCGCCCGCGCGCGGAAGGTGTTCGCGTGGACGGTCGGCGTCGGCGGGGTCGCCGGCGTGGTGCTCGCGGGTGCGCTGCAGACGTGGTTCCTCCGTGGGCAGAGCGCCGACAACTTCTCCAGCCTGACCGGCCGCGCGAAGGTGTGGGACGCGCTGCTCGAGGCCCCGCGGACCACAGCGGAGTACATCTTCGGCGTCGGGCTGACGGACAAGTCCTACGACGGCCTCCCGATCGACAACAGCTGGCTCGCGATCTACCACGAGCAGGGGTTCGTCGGCATCGGGCTGGTCGCCGCGTTCCTGCTGACGCTGATCGTCGTCGCGATGCTGCGGCCTCCTTCGCTGGCGAGGGCGTGTGCGATCTTCCTGATCACCTATTGCGTTTCGGCCTCCTACACCGAAGCTGGTCTCGGCGACGCGTCGCCGTACCTCCTGCACCTGGCGGTGGCCGCGTCGCTGCTGGTCCGCGGGGTGCCGCAGTCCGACGAACAAGCATTCATCCCGGCGAAGGGGGCAGGCGTGCGAGGTGCGGGCGCGTGAAGGTTCTCGTGGTCCACAACCGGTACCGGTCCGAGCAACCGAGCGGGGAGAACAACGTCGTCGACGCCGAGGTGACGTTGCTCGCCGAGGGCGGCCACAAGGTGTCGCTGTTCGAACGCCGCAGCGACGACATCGCCGCGATGCCGTTGCCCCGGAAGGCCGCGGTGCCGCTGATGGTGCCGTGGAACCCGGCGGTGCGGAAGGAGCTCGCCGCCCGGCTGCGGGCGTCGCGCCCGGACGTCGTGCACATCCACAACACGTTCCCGCTGCTGTCGCCATCGGTGGTCGCCGCCTGCGCGGACGCGGGGGTCCCCGCGGTCGCGACCCTGCACAACTACACGATGGTCTGCCCACCCGGCACGCTCCACCGCGACGGTCGCATCTGCACCGAGTGCGTCGGCGGCTCACCGCTGCCCGCCGTGAAGCACGGCTGCTACCGCGGTTCGAGCGCGGCCACGGTGCCGATGGCGGCGAGCATGGTCGCGAACCGGCGCCGGTGGTGGACGGGCGTTTCGCGGTTCTTCTGCATTTCGGCGGCCCAACGTGACCTCCTGGTGTCGGCCGGGATGCCCGGCGAGCGGATGGCGGTGAAGCACAACTTCGTCACCGACCCCGGTGTCCGCCGCACCGGCGACGGGTCCCACGTGCTGTTCCTCGGCCGCATCACCGAGGAGAAAGGCGTCGGACTGCTGATGCGGGCTTGGGACCGCCTCGGCGGCGCCCTGGGCGTGCCGTTGGTCATCGCCGGGACCGGCCCGATGCAGGACGAGGTCGCGGCCTGGGCGGCCGGACGCTCCGACGTCACGTATGCCGGCCTCCGGAACAAGGCGGAATGCCGCGCCCTGACCGCCGACGCGGTCGCGGTGGTCGCGCCGTCGACGTGGCTGGAGGCCTTCGGCCTGGTGGTCGTCGAGGCGATGGCCGCCGGCGTCCCGACGGTCGCGGCGGCGCATGGCGCCTTCCCCGAGCTCGTCGACGACGGCGTCACCGGCCTCCTCCACGTGCCGAACGACGCTGCCTCGCTCGCGGACCGCCTCCGCGCGGTGGCCGGCGACCGCAATCGCGAGATGGGCGACGCGGCCCGCGTCCGGTACGAGAAGGACTTCACCCCCGCGGTCGGGCTGGACCGGCTGATCGCCGGGTACGAGGCGGCGATCGAGGCGCACGGGTGAGGCAGCTCGTCCGGACGGCACCCGCGGCCCTGCCGGTCGCGTTGCGTGCTCCCCTGGCGATGTCGGGCGCACTGGCGACGGCGGTGCTCGTCGCCCTCGGCATCCTGCACTTCCGCGACTCCGGCCTCACCGGCATCGACGCGGCGCTCCTCCCGTCGATCGACGGCGTCGAGCCGCCGTGGCGATATGTCGCCCTGGTCTTCGACTTCGGTGGTGAGCCGGTGGGGTCGGTGATCCTGGTCGGTCTGATCGCGACGGTCTGCTATCTCGTCCACCGCGTCCGGACGGTCGTGCTGACCGTGCTCGGTGTCCTGGCCACGGTCGCGGTGACGACGGCGCTGAAGCCGATCGTCGGACGCACCATCCACGGCCACTTCCTGTCCTACCCGAGCGGGCACACGGCCTTGGCGACGGCGCTCGCGCTGATCGTCGCCCTGCTGCTGACCGACCGGCTGGGGCTCGGCCGCGCGGCCGCGATGGCGCTCGTTCTCGGGCTGGCGCTGGTCGCCGGGGTGGCCATGGGCTGGGCCGAGGTGGCCCTCGGCGCGCATTACCCGACGGATGCCCTCGGCGGTTTCTGTGCCGCCCTGGCGGCGGTCCCGGCAACGGCCTGGCTGGTGGATCGGATCGCCGACCGGCTCTGATCCCCGGTGGCCGGGTTCCCGGTCCTGGGTCCGCGCGGAAGGCCTGTCGGTCTCGGCGGTCCGCGTTCGTCGGTGGGGTGACCGACGTGCGAAGGAGACCCCGATGATCCAGGATCTGATCGCCGCCGAACGGCGGGAGCTGGCCGCGCTGCTCGACGAACTGCCGCCGTCCGCCTGGGCGACGCCGACCTTGTGCGCCGGCTGGCGCGTGCCCGAGGTGGTCGCCCACATGACGATGCCCTTCCGGTTCTCCACCGGCCGGTTCGTGCGGGAACTGCTGAAGTCCGGTGGCCGCTTCAACGCCATGGCCGACCGGGTGGCCCGTCGCGAAGCGGCCGAGCTTTCCCGCGAGGCGCTGGTCGCGTCACTGCGCGACAACGCGAACCACCCGTGGCGGCCGCCGGGCGGCGGCGCGGAGGGCGCCCTGAGCCACGACGTGATCCACGGTCTGGACATCACGACCGCCCTGGGACTGGACCGCCGGGTGCCCTTGGACCGCCTGGAGGTGATCTTCTCGGCGATGAAGCCGAAGCAGATCAAGTACTTCGGCACCGATCTGACCGGCGTCGCCCTGCGCGCCGACGACCTCGACTGGTCGTACGGCACCGGCACGCCGATCACCGGCGCGGCCCAGGATCTCTTGCTCGTCTTGTGCGGACGGCGGCTGCCCGCCGGCCGTCTTCGAGGGGAGCTGAGCGCACGCTTCACCACGGTCTGAGCTCCTTCCGCAGCGCGTCCATTGTGGACATGCGAGGAGCGTCGAACCGCAACGCCTGAAGACCGGCGCCGCGAGCCGCGGCGACGTTCTCCTCCCGGTCGTCGATGAGCAGGATCCGTTCGGGGACGACGTCGAGCCGCCGGCACAGCGTGGTGAAGGCCTCGGGGTCGGGCTTGCGTACCCCGGTGTCCCCGCTGATGAACCAGTCGGTGACGTACTCGCCGAGCCCGAAGCGCTCGCGCAGCAGCCTGGACCACTCGCTGACGTCGTTGCTCAGGCAGGCGAGCCGCACTCCGGTCGTGTCGAGTTCGGCGAGGAGGGCGACCACGCCCTCGGTGAGGCGGTGGGCGCGGCAGTACTCCTCGTCCGACGCCCCGGAAGCGCCCGCGGTCGTCCAGAAGTCCGCGGACGTCATCTTGCCGAGGCTGCATTCCTCGTACAGCTGGGCTATCTCGCCGCGGGGCCACGCGCAGCCGTGGCTGCGGAGGTACGGGACGAGCAGCTCGCCGACGTCGTCGGCGCTCGAGTACAGGACGCCCATGGCGTCGAACGCGACGACGTCGATCGCGTCGCGGTGGAGGGCGGTGGAAACGTGGGACATGTCTCCGACGGTACCGAACACCCGTGCGAACGCCATCGCTGAAAAGGGTGAAACCGGAGTGTCCGGAATTCTCCTTTCGCGACTTTTCCCTTGTGCGGCAAGGGAAAAGTCGGCCGCCGAGACGGGTCGCGGTGAAAACTGTCGGACCCCGTCGGCAAGCTCTTGATCAGCAGCCGGCGACCCCGCCGGTGAACGAAGAGCACTCGTCCTGCGAGTAGGGCATCGCCTGCCAGCCCGCAGCGTCGACCGTCCTGGAGGTGTCATGCACGACGAAGGTCCACGGCCCGGTGTAGGAGTTGCCGTGCCACCGGTTGTCCTGGCGGAAGGTGATCGCCTCCTCGACCACGGTTCCCTTGTACGGGGACCAGTCCGGGAAGGTCCCGTAGTTCGACAGCAGCGCCATCCGCCCGCACAGGCTCGTGCAGCCCACCCGACCAGGGTCGAACCGGAAGGTGTTCCCGTGAATCTCCACCCGCTGCGTCTTCCAGCGGCAGTCGTCGTACGCCGGGTGCTGCTGGATGGTGCCCGCCGCGCACGAAGACTTCGCGGCCACCTTGGTGCAGTAGCCCGAAGACGTGTTCGCCGGGCTGCTGCAGAAGCGGTCGGCGTTCTCCCACAAGGTGATCCCGGCCCAGTTGTCCTCGAAGGTGTTGCCGGTGATGTCGACGGCCGACGTCCGCGCCGGCACGCGCGGTTCGCCGCCCGATTCCGACAGGTACACCGTCGCCACCGGGAAGTTGTCGCCGCGCGAGGCGAACGCGCGGCCCTGCACCAGCGTGTTGCCGCGGAAGGTGTTGCCGCGCAGCACGAGGTTGTAGCTGGTTTCGTAGAACAGCGCCTCGGAGTCGTTGGCCTCGAACAGGTTGTCCTCGACGAGGAAGTCGTTGTTGTTCGTGTCGGCCCACAGGCCGGCGCCGTGGTTGCCGTGGACCCAGTTGCCGCGGATGTCGGCCCCGTTCACGGCCCAGAACTTGGCGCCGCCGCTGCACCCGCAGCCCGGCACCTTGGCTTCCCAGTCCCCGGTGTTGTTGCCGGTGATCTCGTTGCCTTCCAGCACGAGCCCGGTGATGCCGTCGCCCGCCTGGTAGGCGTTGAGGCCGTACTGGCCGTTGTTCCGCAGGCAGCTGTGCCGCACGACCTGGCCCGCGCCGGCCATCAGCCCCGCGCCGGCGTTGTCCTCGATGGTGGTGTTCTCGATGAGCCAGCCGTCGCCGGAGTCGTGGTTGACCACGCCCTGGTTCTGCAGCGCGGCGAACCCGCGGATGGTGAGGCCGATGATCCGGACGTCGCGGGCCCGCTGCGTGAAGGCCGCGCGGTTGACGCCGCGGCCGTCGACGACCGCGCCCGGCGCGCCGAGGTACACGTCGCCGTCCTTCGGGCTGACCTGGCCGAACTCGTCGTTCCCGAGCGTGTGGGTGCCGGGCCGGAGCCAGAATGTCGTTCCGGCCGGCTGCGCCGCCGTCTTGGCCGCGAGGTCGCCGTCGACGCCCGGATCGACGGCGACGGCTCCGGACGGCGGGTCTTCGTACTCCGCGGGTTGGTGGCCGCACACCGGGGCGGGCCCGTCGGCGGCGCGCGCGGTCGCCGGGCACACCACGGCGATCAGGAGCGAGCAAGCAGCGACGAGAACCGCACGAGATCTGCCCATGGCAGGAAGTTACGCACGATCGGGCCGGAAAACAGTCACCCTCAAGTGTCCTCATCGGACCCATGGGGTGAATCCGGCCCGACCGCGGGAGGATCAGGCGTACTTGCGGAACACGGGCTGCACCGGGCGCCCGCCCATCCACGGCGCCGGGTCCTGGGCGTCGAGCGCTTTCCGGTACACCGTGCAGGCCTGGGCGACGACGTCGATGGTCTTGTCGATGTCCGCCTCGGTGAGGGCGGCACTGACCACGAAGGACGGTCCGAGCACCCCGCCGCTGATCAGCTCGCGCAGGAAGAGGGTCCGGTACGGCTGCGACGGCTTGCCCTGCTCGTCGAGCGTGCCGAAGACGAGGTTGCTGGCCCGGCCGCGGACGACCACGTGGTCCTCGACGCCGATCCCGGCCGCCACCTCGCGGACGCCGGCGGCGAGCCGGTCGCCGAGGCTGTGCATGCGGCCGATGACGTCCTCGTCGCGGTAGACGTCCATGACCGCCATCGCGGCGGCCAGGGAGTGGGTCTCGGCGCCGTGGGTGGTGGAGAGCAGGAACACCCGTTCGCGATCGGTGCGCAGGCCGCCGATCTCCATCAGTTCCCGCTTGCCGGCCAGCGCGGAGACGGCGAAGCCGTTGCCGAGCGCCTTGCCGAACGTCGAGAGGTCGGGCGTGACGCCGTAGAGGCCCTGTGCGCCGTGGGCGGACCAGCGGAAGCCGGTGATCATCTCGTCGAAGATCAGGACGACGCCGTACCGGGTGGTCAGCTCGCGCAGGCCCTGCAGGTACCCCGGCGGCGGTTCCACCGCCGCGGCCGCCTCGAGGATCATGCACGCGATCTCGCCGTCGTGGCGCTGCAGCAGCTCCTCCGCGGCCTGCAGGTCGCCGTACGGGAAGGACACCGTCGCTTCGGTCGTCTCGTCCGGGATGCCCGCGTTCATCGGCGTGGTGCCGATGAACCAGTCGTCGGTGGAGAAGAAGGCGTGGTCGGCGCACTTGGCGACGAGCTTGCGGCCGGTGGCGGCGCGGGCCAGCCGGACCGCGGCCGTGGTCGCGTCCGAGCCGTTCTTGGTGAACTTCACCATGTCCGCCGTCGGGATGTTCTCGAGGAACCGCTCGGCGGCTTCGGCCTCGATGATCGACGGCCGGATGAAGTTGCTGCCCTTTTCCAGCTCGCCCCGGACCGCTTCGATCACCCGCGGGTGGGCGTGGCCGAGGCTGACCGCTCTCAGGCCCGCGCCGTACTCGATGTATTCGTTGCCGTCGACGTCCCACACGTGGCCCCCGAGGCCGCGGGAGATGACCGGGGCCATCCCTTCGGGATACTGGTCCGAGCCCTTGGCGTAGGTGTGCGCGCCGCCCGGGATGACCCGGTGCAGCCGCTCGTCCGCCTGCGTGGAGCGGGGCAGGTTCGTTCCCATGTCGTGGCTCACCTCGTTGGTTTCAACGCCTCTCGGAGAGACGGCGCCCGTTCGTCCCGGTCGCTGACCATTGTGACCGACAGTGGCCACGAAATGTCCAATTCAGGGTCTTTGTACGAAATCGTAATGTCTTCTTCAGGATCGTGCGCCCGATCGATACGGTACGAAACGTCGGAGGGATCGGTGAGTGACTGGAAGCCGTGGGCGCACCCCGCCGGGATGTACACGGAAACCTGGGTCTCACCGGAAAGTTCGAACGTTTTGATGTTCCGGAATGTCGGCGAACCCGGTCGGAGATCCACCACGACGTCGAAGATCGCGCCGTGCGAACACCGCACCAGCTTCGCTTCGCCGGCTCCGCCGCGCAGGTGCATCCCGCGGACGACTCCCTTGCGGGAGCGGGAAAGGCTGTCCTGGACGAAGCCGTCCGGGTCGATGCCCACCGACGCGACGACGTCGCGGTCGAACGTCCGGCTGAAGAAGCCGCGCCCGTCCGCGTGCGGGGTGGGTTCGAACAGGTACGCCCCGTCGATCTCCGGCACCGGAATGGCCTTCATCGCCCACCCCCGAAGAGGGCCGCCGAAAGGGCGGCGAACTGGTCCTTGAGCCGTTGCGCGTTCATCTCGTTCCGTTCCAGGAGCGTCTGGCGCAGTTCCGCCGAGCGGTTCTCCAGTTCGGTGAACTGCTCGACGAGCTTGTCGAAGTCGACGGTCTTCGCCCGCTGGGTGAAGCCTTCGAGACCCATCTCCGCCATGAGGACGTCGTTCTTCGGTGCGTACCCGATCGCCACGGTCGGTTTCGCGACCTTCAGGGCGCAGAGCACGTTGTGGTAGCGCGTGGCCACCACGCTCTCCACCGCCGCCATCTCGTGCATCAGCTCGTCCAGGGTCTCCGCCGAAGCCGCCGTCACCAGCGGGGAAGCGGTCTTCTCGAGGATCTCGTCGACGACCTGCCGGTCGATCCGGTCGCCGATGAACAGCCGGACTCCTCTGCCCTGGTCAACGAGCCACGCGACGAAACGGTTCATGGTGTCGACGTAGTGGCGGTAGATGCGGTCGGCCTCGGCTCGGTCGTCGTTGCCGCCGTAGTAGGCCATCACGCCGACGCCGACGGTGCCGGGCTTGCCCTCGGCGGCCGGCGTGGGGAGGGAGAACGCGAGGTCGGGATAGACCTGGTCGGCACTGGTGTCGACGCCCATGGCGCGCATGGCGTCGCGCGAGAGGTCGTCGCGGTACGAGCGGTAGGCGGCGAGCCGGCCGGACCAGCGGACCAGCGTCCGCGTCGCCCGGGCGCTGATGTGGTTCGCGCCGACGCACACGAGCGCCACCTTCGTGCCGAAGAGGCGCCCGGTGGCGGAAAGGAGGAAGAGCGAATACGGGAAACCCCACGGACGCAACGGAAGCGTCGCCTCGAGCACGCCCATGCCGGGCACGATGACGACGTCCTGCTTGCGGACCCAGGCCGCGGTGCGCGCGATGTCGACCAGCTTGCCGAAGCCCTTGAGGGCGATCGAGCGGAGGCCGGACGCCGTCTCGTACTCGGACTGGTTCCAGTGCAGGGGCGTGGCGTCGAGGCCGTACCGCTCGCGGACGATCTCCGGGCCGCCGACCAGGGCGCCCAGCACCGCGTCCGGGTACTCGGCACGCAGGTAGCCGAGCACGGCTTCGAGGGAACCGTCGTTGCCGAGGTTCCCCGAGCCGAGGAGGCCGAAGACGCCGACGCGTGGCGCACGCTTCACGCGAGCCTGC
Source organism: Amycolatopsis sp. NPDC021455 (assembly GCF_040640995.1). Taxonomy (NCBI): domain Bacteria; kingdom Bacillati; phylum Actinomycetota; class Actinomycetes; order Pseudonocardiales; family Pseudonocardiaceae; genus Amycolatopsis; species Amycolatopsis sp. NPDC021455. Next base: position 330,383 of record NZ_JBFACT010000001.1, read on the forward strand.
CTTCCCGGCCGGCCACGATCTCGTTGACCGTGGCGACGTCCGAGGCGGTGGGCGCGCGGTCTTCGACGCGTTCGCCGTGGCCGGAGCGGGCCCGGTTGGTCAGCCAGGCGCCGAGGTGGCCGAAGCACTCGCGCTTGTCGGCGGCCGAGATCGGTGCGCGGCGGATCAGGTCCGCGAACCCGTAGACGTACTCGCCGAGCAGGCGGACGGTGGGGTTCCGGAGCCGGTTCGCGCGCCGCGGGTCCAGGTTCGCGCACCGGCTCCGGATGGTCGGGTTGGCCCGTTCCGCGCGGCCCGGGTGGTCGCGGCGGAAGTAGAGCAGCTCGGGCACCTGGTAGAACGGGCCGTGCAGGGCCATCTCGGCCGAGTAGGTGCGGTCGGCGTGGTGGTAGCTGTCGAGCGGCTTGACGCGGCGGAGGACGTCGGCGCGGATGACGCCGTAGAAGTCGTCGCCGCCCGGCTCGAACAGGATGCTGCGGAAGCGGTCCGGCGCGTGCCGGGAGCCGGTGTCCAAGGTGTACTCGAGCGGCTGGACGATGCGGCCGTCGCCGTCGATGATCGCCTGGTCGCAGTGGGCGAGGATGACGTCCGGGCGCTCGTCGAGGGCTTCGACACACCGCTTGAGCAGGTCGCGGGCGTAGAGGTCGTCGTGGGAGACCCACTTGAACAGCTCGGTGCGGGAGACGTCGAACACGAAGTTGTGGTTCGGCGTCGCACCGATGTTCTTCGGCTGGCGGACGTAGCGGATCCGCGAGTCCTTGTCGGCGTACTGGCGGCAGATCTCGTCGGTGCCGTCCGTGGAAGCGTTGTCCGAGATGATCAGCTCGAAGTCCTCGAAGGTCTGGCCGAGCAGGGCGTCCAGCGACTCGGCGAGGTACTCCTCGCCGTTGTACACCGGGAGGCCGAGGCTCAGCCGCGGGACGGTGGTCATGGAGTCCTCATTCCTTGATCGGCTGTTTGATCGGCTCGAACACCACGGTGGGCTCGTCGGAGCCCGGCGGCACGTACTCGCGCAGCCCGAGCCTCAGCTGCAGCCACCAGACGACGGACCCGCTGAGCGTGGCCGTCGCGACGCCCCACGCGGACCCGGCCGCGCCGCCGAGGAACGCGCCGGCGATGCCGAACGTGACGTAGAACAGCGACGCGATCAGCTGCGACCGCAAACTGCGGGGCGCCGCGCCCAGTGCGCGCAGGCCGGCGGCGGCGCCGGTCGCGAAGCTGGCGCCGACCACGGCGAGGGTGACCGGGAGGATCAGCGGGGACGCCGAGTCCCACACCGAGCCCATCACCCACCGGCCGGCGCGGTCGGGCACCAGGATGAGCAGGCCGAGGCCCCAGCACAGCGCGGCACCCGCCTGACCGCCGCCGAGGACCATGCAGAAGTGCTTCAGCCGGTGCGGCGCCCGCTGAAGCACCCGCGCGCCCTCGGCGACGGTGACCAGGGACAGCCCCATGAGCAGCGCCAGGAACGGGCCGAGGAGCTGTTCGGCGCCGCGGACCGCGCCGACGGCGGTGATCCCGGCGATGGCGCCGAGGCCGTACGCGCGCAGCTGGGACGCGCCGCTGTTGCTGACGTTTTCGACCAGGTAGCGCACGCTGAGGTCGCGCTGCGCCCGGAGCCAGCCCAGCAGCTCCCGCGGGTGCGGGAGGATCCTGGTCTGGAACCAGCCGTAGAGGGCCGCGGCCGCGCCCGACAGTCCCCACGCGAGCACGAAGGCGACCACGGTGTGGATCTGCGCGGCGACGTACAGCGCCGGGAGCAGGGCCACGCCCCAGACGCAGTCGTTGACGAACGCTTTCTTGCCCTCGCCCTTCGCGAAGAACGCGAACCGCCAGGCGTCCTGCAGGAGCAGGCCCGGCAGCACGACGGCGAGCGCGACGAACGCGTTGCCGAGCGGCCCGCCCGCGGCCAGCCCGGCGACCAGGCTGACCAGCCCGGTCGCGCAGCCGACCCCGATGGCGGTGCCGGACGCACTGGCGACCCCCAGGCGCCAGCGTTGTTCCGAGACCGCGCTGAACCGCACCATCAGGGGGTCGGTCGCCAGGCCGCGCGAGATGTTGAGCACCACGCCGTAGGTGACCCAGGCGAGGCTGAAGATGCCGAACGCGAACGTGCCGAGCGAGCGGGCCACGTACAGGCCGACGGCGAAGTTGGTCAGGCTGGAGACCGCCTGGTCGCCGAGGCCCCAGCTCAGCCGTCCCGCCATCGCGCGCACCGCGCCCGACCGGAAGATCGAGCGCGGTGCACGGCGGTGGTTGGCCACGTCGCTCACTCCTTGACCAGGCCGGCGTCGTGCAGGGCACGGGCCGCGACGTCGACGATGTCGAAGGGCAGGCCTGCTCGCTCAGCGATGTCGAGCAGGCTGTGCGAACCGTCGGAGAGGTTGAGCACCCACAGCATCGCCATCTGGGCCTGCTTGGCGTCGCTGCGGCCGCCGAGCGAGTCGTACAGCCCGCGCTTGCCGAGCTGGGGCTCGCCGTACGGGCTGAGGTTGACGTACCGGCGGTTGCGGTCGAGCACGCCGAACGCGTCGAGAAGCGCGCCCAGCGTGTCCTCCATGGCCGCGGGCGACACGAAGCCCGGGTTGTCCGCGGAGGTGTGGTACTCGGGGTAGCCCGCGTACGGCGTGCGCGTCAGCGAACCGACGCCGAGGTTGAAGCCCGGTGAGCAGAACTGGCGCTCGTCGTAGCCATACGGCGAGAAGTCGACAACTCGATGCTCACGCGACCGCAGCACGTGCTGCATGACGCGGTCGATCTCGGCGTCGTCGCGGCGGGACTTCTTGTACGTCAACGGTCCCGGGTCGCCCGCGCACGCCAGCACCAGCCCGTGGCGCACCTTGTCGATCCGGGAAGCGTTGCGCGCCAGCCAGGTGATCGAGCCGATCGTGCCCGGCATGAACAGGAACCGGTAGGTGTAGTGCGGCTGCGCCGAAGCCAGCTGCTGGGCCAGCGAAACGGCCACCGCGATGCCGGCGAGGTTGTCGTTCGCCAGCGACGGGTGGCACACGTGGCACGACACGATGACTTCGTCGGTGACACGGCCGGGCACGACGTGCTCACCGTAGGTCAGTGAGCCGTCGGACAGGGTCGAGTCGATGACGACGTCGTAGTCGCCGTCGGGCAGCGCGTCCAGCTTCTCCTGCGCGAGGCAGAACCCCCAGGCCGGGGCGTAGTAGCTGGTCCGGTAGGGCACCCACGACGGCTGGTCCGGCAACGTGTGCAGGTGCTCCCGCAGCTCGCTCAGCGGCATCCGCCGCGACACCGGGACGCTGTACCCGACGACGTGCAGGTTCAGCTCCTGGAAGTCGATCACCCGCTCACCCGAAGGCGAGGCGACGTACGCGTCGCGGATGTTCCACTCCTGCGGGATCGTCCAGTCCAGCACGGCCGTGCCGGTCGGAACCTCGTGCCGCTCCAGCGCGACGTGCTCGCCGATGATGTCCAGGGTCTGCCGCACGCCGTCGCCGGTGATGCTGCGGCAGATCGGGTACAGCCGCTCGACCAGGGCGTGCAGCTCCGCCCCGGTCCGCAGCTGCGGGGCCGCCACTACTGCCGCCGGAGGGTGTCGTCGACGCGGCCGGCTTCGCCCTCGCTCTTGAGCCAGGCCAGGCGCGTGAACAGCTGCTCGAACGACTCCCGCGTCAGCCCGAACTTGCGGTAGGCCTCGATGAGCTCGACCGCGCCGTCCTTGACCGACCACTCGCAGGCGAAGCCCGGGATGGCGGCGCGGAAGCGGGAGAAGTCGACCCGGTAGGAGCGCGGGTCGGCGCCCGCTTCGCCGGTGATGTTCAGCGTCGAGCCCGGCACGGCCTCGACGACCTCCTGGGCGATCTCGGCGACCGTGACGTTGTTCTCCTCGGTGCCGATGTTGAAGGCCTTGTTGTGCACGGCCTCCTTCGGCGCCGTCAACGCCGCCGTGAACGCGCGCGCGATGTCCTGGGCGTGCACCAGCGGCCGCCACGGCGTGCCGTCGGAGAGCACCAGCACCTCGCCGGACAGGTGCGCGTGCGCGGTCAGGTTGTTCAGCACGATGTCGCCGCGCAGGCGGGGCGAGTAGCCGAACGCGGTCGCGTTGCGCATGTACACCGGCGTGAAGTCGTCGTCGGCGAGCTCGTGGACGTCGGCTTCGACGCGCACCTTCGACTCCGCGTACGGCGTCACCGGCCGCAGCGGCGCGTCCTCGTCGACGAGGTTGTCGCCGCCCGCGCCGTACACCGAGCAGGTCGACGCGTAGATGTACCGCTTGACGCCGGCGTCCTTCGCCAGCTTCGCGAGTTTCACCGACGCGTGGTGGTTGATGTCGTAGGTCAGCTCCGGCGCGAGCGAGCCCAGCGGGTCGTTCGACAGCGCGGCCAGGTGGATGACCGCGTCGAACCCGGTGACGTGCTCGAGCGTGACGTCCCGCAGGTCGACGACGTGCCCGGCCGGGTCGGTGGGAGCGGGCCCGAGCAGGCAGTCCTCGAACAGCCCGGAGTCGAGGCCGACGACCTCGTGGCCGGCGGCGGCGAGCACCGGGGCCATCACCGTCCCCAGGTAGCCCTTGTGCCCCGTCAGCAACACCCGCATCGAAATCAACCCTTCAGGTCGAGAGTGAGTTTCTTGACGAAAAACGCTTCGGCGTACTTCGCGGCCGCTTCGATCCCGCGGATGCGGGCCAGCCCGAGGAACGCCTCGCGGTCGTACCAGGGCCGGTGCCGCTGGGACGCGTAGTGCGTCTGCAGCAGCCGGACCTTCTCTTCGGCGACGTCGTCTTCCAGGGGCTGGTAGACCGACGGGCTGCCGAGGTCGCCGTCCCACTTGACGATCTCGTAGCCCAGCGCCAGGTGGTCGCGGAACGCCGTCGGGACGAGCTTGGCGAGGCCGCGGTGGTCCTGGTGCGCGTCGTCGGTGCGCGGCGCCAGGATGACGTCGGGGTCGGTCCGCCGCCGCAGCTCCTCCAGCGCGTTCTTGGCCTCTTCCCAGTGCGCCGGGAAGCGCCCGTCCGGCAGCTTGAGCACCGTGACGTCGACCTCCGCGCCCGGGCAGAACGCCGCCAGCGCCGCGCGCTCCTCGTCCTCGCGCGGCGTGCCGCCGCCGGACAGGATCAGCGCGTCGACCTTCAGCCCCGGCCGCGAACCGCACAGCGTCAGCAGCGTGCCGCCGGCGCCGATCGCGATGTCGTCGCAGTGCGCGCCGAGGGCGACGACGCCGCCGAGCCGTCCCGGCCGCAGCCCGATCACGCGGTGCTCGCCGCGGGCTGCCGCTCCCACAACGCCCACGGCCGGTCGCCGTGGCTGTAGGCGTAGTCCAGCGCCGCCCGCTCCTTGACCGTGTCGGTCGGCTTCCAGAACCCGCGGTACGGGTAGGCGAGCAACCGGCCCTGCTTGGCCAGCTCGGCGCAGCCGTCGGCGACCAGGTCGCCGTTCTCGGGAATGTGGTCGAACACTTCCTGCCGCAGCACGAAGTAGCCGCCGTTCTCCCACAGCGGCATTTCGCTCACCGCGGTGATCGAGCCGACCATGCCGCCTTCGTCCATTTCGACGCAGTGGAACGACGACTGCGGCGGGACGACCATCATCGACGCGCCGGCGTCCGACTTCTCGAAACGCTCGATCATTTCCGGGAGCGGCACGTCGGAAAGGACGTCGGCGTAGTTCGCGAGGAACATCTCGTCGCCGTCGAGGTGCTCGCGGACGCGCCGGAGGCGCTCGCCGATCGGCGACTCGATCCCGGTCTGCACGAAGGTGATCGTCCAGTCGGCGATGTCGGTCGAGAGCAGCTCGGCCTTGCCGTTGCGGAGGACGAAGTCGTTCGAAATCGTCTCTTCGTACGACAGGAAGAAGTTCTTGATGTGCGCCGCGCCGTAGCCGAGGCACAGGATGAATTCGGTGTGGCCGAAATGCGCGTAGTAGCGCATCACGTGCCAGATGAGCGGTCTCGGACCGACCATCGCCATCGGCTTCGGGACGTCGTCGGCCGCGCCGTTGCGCATCCGCATCCCGTAGCCACCGCAGAAGAGAACGACCTTCACGTCACTGCACCTCGACGATTTCCAGGTGGGGGATCGGGAACACGAGCTTTCCGCCCCAAGCCCCGATGTAGGAGAGTTGTTCGGTCAGTTCCTCCCGGAGGTTCCACGGGAGGACGAGCACGTAGTCGGGCCGGTCGGCTTCGATGCGCTCCGGGGGCAGCACCGGGATCCGGGTGCCCGGGGTGAACCGGCCGTGCTTGTACGGGTTGCGGTCGACCGTGTACTGCAGCAGGTCCGTCCGGATGCCGCAGTGGTTCAGCAGGGTGTTGCCCTTGCCCGGGGCGCCGTAGCCGACGACGGTCTTCCCGTCGTTGCGCGCCTCGATGAGGAACTTCAGCAGGTCCAGCCGCACACGGGTGACGCGCTCGGCGAACTCGGTGTACCCGGACAGCTCGTGCAGCCCGGCGGACTTCTCCCGCTCCAGCACGTCGGTCATCCGCTCGCTGGGCTCGCCGGCCACCTCGGCAGGCCGCGCCCAGAGCCGGATCGACCCGCCGTGCGTCGGCAGGAGCTCGACGTCGACCACGGTCAGGCCGCCGGTCGCCAGTGCCCGGCGCGCGGATTCGACCGTGTAGTACTGGAAGTGCTCGTGGTAGATCGTGTCGTACTGGTTCTTCTCGATCAGCGTGAGCAGGTGCTGGACCTCGATGGAGACCCAGCCGTCGTCGGCGACCAGGGCGCGCAGGCCCTTGGTGAAGCCGAGGACGTCGGGGATGTGCGCGTAGACGTTGTTCGCGGCCACGAGGTCCGCCGGGCCGTGCTCTTCGCGCACCTTGAGGCCGGTCTCCTCGGAGAGGAAGGCCGTCAGGGTGGGCACGCCGGCGTCGCGCGCCGCCTGCCCGACGTTCACCGAAGGTTCGACGCCCAGACACCGGATCCCGCGTTCGACGACGTGCTTGAGCAGGTATCCGTCGTTGCTGGCGACCTCGACGACGAAGGACTTCTCGCCGAGCCCGAGCCGCTCGGCCGCGCCGTCGACGAAGCGCTTCGCGTGCTCGACCCACGACGTCGAGAAGGACGAGAAGTACGCGTACTCGGTGAAGGTGTCGTCGGGGTCGATCAGCGGCGGGATCTGGGCCAGCCAGCAGTCGGTGCACACCTTCAGGTGGAGCGGGAAGGTGGCTTCCGGCTCGTCGAGCTGCTCCGCCGTCAAAAATCGCTCACACGGGGGAGTCGCGCCGAGGTCGACGACACTGGCCGTGTTTGTCGAACCGCAGAGTCGACATGTGGTCATCTACCAGGCTCCTTGGCTCGCGGTCGCGATGTGCGTTAGACACGTCGAGCAGGAGCGGATCGCCGTTACACCGAGGCGCGGCGCCGTGGTGGACCGATTCGGAACCGCAACTTGGGACGGCAAACTGTGGCAGAGATCACCCAGGGTACCCGTCCGGACCCGTAACGTCCACAGTGGACCACCCCTAGGCTGGCCGGATGACATCGGAGACGGGCCCCCGCCTCAGCGGGTTCAGGGGCGTGGTGCTGACGGTCCGCTTCCTCACCGAGCTGGCGCTCCTGGGCGGTCTGGCCCTGGCAGGCACCCAGCTCGGCAGCGGACTGGCGCTGGCGATCGTCGACGCGGTCCTGCTGCCGGTGGCGGCCGCCGCGCTCTGGGGCCTGTTCATCGCGCCGCGGGCGCGCCGACGCCTCCCGGAACCGGCCCGGTTCCTGCTGGAATTCGCCCTCTTCGCGGTCACCGGCGTGGTGCTGGCGCTGCTGGGCTGGCTGGTCACCGGCATCGTGGTGGCGGTCGCCGGCATCGGCATCGCGGCGCTGACCCGCGTGGTCGCCAAGGACGGCTGAACGGCGGAACCGGCTCCGGCGAAGAGCTGCCGTTCAGAAGTCGCTGACGAGGAAGACCCTGCCGTGCAACGGGTCCGTGACCCACACCGTGCGCGTGCGCTGGTCGACGGCGACGGCGCCGGGGTTGATGCCCAGCGACAGCTCGCCGCTCAACGTGCCGGCCGCGCCGTCGACCCGGCTCAGCCCGTTCTGCCCGCCGTTGGTGTACACCGTGTTCGTGCCCTGGTGCACGGCCAGCGCGGACGATTCACTGCGCAGCAGCACGGTCTTGCGCTCGGTCCGCGTCCCGGCGTCCACAATGGACATGTGGTGGATGCCGGAGTTCGCGACGTACACCGTGCCGCTCTCGTGGTGCACCGCGACACCCGTCGGATTCCGCCCCACCTTCACCGAAGCGACGAACTTCCCGGTGTCGATCGAGAAGACCTCGACCGAATCCGTGGTGGTGCTGGCGCAGTAGGCGAGCTTGCGGCCGGGGTCGACGCCGATCCCGGCGAGACCCGGCTTCGGGCCCGGCACGAGGGCCGCCAGCGTGCAGCTGACGCCGTCGAGCACGGCCAGCGTGCCGGTGCTGCCGCTGGCCGCGTAGACGCGGTCGGCCCGCTCGTCGACGGCGAGCGCCGACGCGCCGGCGCCCGCGCCGACCACGCTCACCAGGTCGTGGGTCCGGCCGTCCAGCACCACCACGGTGCCCGCCGGCGGGTTCGCGACGTAGATCCGGCCGGCCTCCGCGTCGACCGCGACGTCGCGGGGTTCGCCGCCGACGTGGATCACCTCGTCGACCGACGCGCTGCGGGGATCCACGACCGACACCGTCCCGGCCTGGGGATCGGTGACGTAGCCGAAGCCGGTGACGGGGTTCACCGCGACGCGGTCCGGCGCCCCGCCGACGTCGATCGACCGGACGTCCTCCGCCTGGGCGGCCCCGGGCAGCGCGAGGACCCCGGCACCCGCCGTGACCAGCGTGAACAGGGTTCTCCGGCGTAGCAGGCCACCTGGCATCGCCGCTTCCTCTCGTGCTCCAGCCGCCTCCGCTCGTGATCAACTGGTCTCCGGAGCGTAACCCGCGCCATCATCACGTGAAGGAACTTCGCGTCCCCCGATCGCGTTGTTTCCACTGGGTAACCCACTTGAAGAGCGGACGGAGGCGAGCGCGCGTGCACGGGCACCAGAACGGACTCAAGACGGCATTGCTGCTCGGCCTGCTGTCGGCGATCATCGTCGCGATCAGCGGGCTCTTCGGCCGGGGTGCCCTGGTCATCGGCCTGGTCATCGCCCTGGGGATGAACGCGTTCGCCTACTTCAACTCGGACAAGCTGGCGTTGCGCGCGATGCGGGCGCGGCCGGTGTCCGAGGTCGAGCAGCCCGCGATGTACCGGATCGTGCGCGAGCTCGCGCAGGTCGCCCGCCAGCCGATGCCGCAGCTCTACATCAGCCCGACCGTCGCGCCCAACGCGTTCGCGACCGGCCGCAGCCCGCGCCACGCCGCGGTGTGCTGCACGACCGGCATCCTCGAGCTGCTGGACGAGCGTGAGCTGCGCGCGGTGCTCGGCCACGAGCTGTCCCACGTCTACAACCGCGACATCCTGATCTCGTGCGTGGCCGGCGCGCTGGCCAGCGTGATCAGCGTGCTCGCGAACATCGCCCTGTTCTTCGGCGGCAACAACCGCGACGGGAACCCCCTGCTCAGCCTGCTGCTGATCTTCGTCGGGCCGATCGCGGCCGCGGTCATCCGGATGGGCGTCAGCCGGTCGCGGGAGTACCAGGCCGACGCGTCCGGCGCGGAGCTGACCGGCGACCCGCTGGGCCTGGCCTCGGCGCTGCGGAAGCTGGAGGCCGGGACGCGGGCGCGTCCGCTGGTGGCGGAGCCGCAGCTGGTCTCGCAGTCGCACCTGATGATCGCGAACCCGTTCCGCCCCGGCGAAGGCCTCAGCAAGCTGTTCTCGACCCACCCGCCGATCTCCGACCGGATCCGCCGGCTCGAAGAGATGGCCCGCCGCGGGTTCTAAGCGGAGGCCCCCGCCGCGACGGCGACGGCCTTCACGTAGTCGCCGTAGCCGGACTTCGCCAGCTTCTCGCCCAGCGCGTAGCACTCGTCGGCGTCGATGAAGCCCATGCGCAGCGCGATCTCTTCGAGGCACGCGATGCGCACGCCGGTGCGGTGCTCCAGCACCTGCACGAACTGGCCCGCCTCCAGCAGCGAGTCGTGCGTGCCGGTGTCGAGCCAGGCGAACCCGCGGCTGAGCTCGACCAGCGTGGCGCGGTCCTGGCGCACGTAGGTGAGGTTGACGTCGGTGATTTCGAGCTCACCGCGCGCCGACGGCGTCAGCGAGCGGGCGATGTCGACGACCTGGTTGTCGTAGAAGTACAGCCCGGTGATCGCCTTGTTCGACCGCGGCTTCGCCGGCTTTTCCTCGATCGTGAGCAGCTTGCCGTCCGGGCCGACCTCGCCGACGCCGTAGCGCTCGGGGTCCTTGACCGGGTAGCCGAACAGGACGCAGCCGTCGAGCTCGCGCACGGCCTGCTGCAGGCGGCTGGAGAAGCCCTGGCCGTAGAAGATGTTGTCGCCGAGCACGAGCGCCACGTCGTCGTCGCCGATGAAGTCCGCGCCGATCACGAAGGCCTCGGCCAGGCCGTTCGGGATGGGCTGCTCGGCGTAGGAGAACGAGACGCCGAACTGGTCGCCGTTGCCCAGCAGCCTGCGGAACATCGGCAGGTCGGTGGGGGTGGAGATGACGAGGATCTCGCGGATCCCGGCCAGCATCAGCACCGAGATCGGGTAGTACACCATCGGCTTGTCGTAGACCGGGAGCAGCTGCTTCGACACCGCCTGGGTGATCGGGTGCAGGCGGGTCCCGCTGCCTCCGGCCAGCACGATGCCCTTCATGGACTGTCTCCCTCTCCTCGGCGGCTCCGACCGCCCCACCCTACGGGCCGGGGTTCGTGTCCAAGTGAAGAAAGCCTAGAAGGCCGGTCCCTTGCCGAAGTAGGCCCGGCAGCCGCCGTTGTCCTCGGTGGCGATCTCCAGCACGTTCCTGCCGTCGTCGACCGGCAGCAGCGTCGAGGAGTAGTTGGGGCAGAAGTTGTTCCAGATGCGGGTGATGTGCACGGGAGCGGGCAGCTCGTACCAGTGGCCGCTGCCGAAGTCGTCGTTCGCCAGCAGCACCTGGCCGTTCCGCGGCTGCGGCTCGCCCTTGGCATCGGTGTAGATCTGCCCGACCATGACGATCCGCACACCGTTCGGGCCGCCGGGGAACAGCGTGATCGTCTGCGCGTGCTGGAAGTAGTTGCCGTTGGCGGTTTCGACCCGGGTGCCGGGGTCGGCCGGATCGCCCCAGTTGGCGCCGTCGGGCGAGATCTTGAAGTACGGGTCGCAGTAGCGGTCGCGGAAGTTGCAGATCTCGTAGGCGAAGTAGTACCGGCCGTCCGGCAGCCGCCGGATGATCGGCATGCCGGGGCGGACGCGGTCCGGCGGGATCGCCATGGTGAGCTGCTTGGTGCCCCAGGTCACGCCGTCGGTCGAGGCGACCCGGTTGAGCACCTGCGCGTACCTCGGCGCCTGCGTCTCGTCGGCGAAGTGGAGCCACAGCGTGCCGCCGGCGTCGACGGTGAACTCCGGCTCCCAGATGCCGTCGATGTTGTGCGACCGCGCGGCCTCGGACAGGAAGGTCCACGAACGACCGCCGTCCCGGCTGGCCCAGACGCGGATCCCGACACGGCGCTGCGGCCCGGCGTCCTGCCGGTAGGACGCGGCCCACAGCAGCGTCCCGGCCCGGAGCTTGCCGACGCGCTGCGGCAGCTCGTAGACGGTGCCGCAGCACATGCCGGACCGGCCCTCGCCGTCGTGGATCTCACCGATCTCGTGGAACGACTCGCCCTCGTCGGTGCTCTCCAGGACGGGGGTGAACTTGCCACCGCCGTCTTCGCTGGTCAGCGTGGCGACGATGGACCCGCGGCCGACGACGGAGTGCTCGAGCCGGATCAGCCGCGCGTAGGCGCCGAAGCCGGGCACGAGCTGCTTGCGCTCGGCGGCGCCCGCCGGCGTCAGCATCGCCGCGACGGACGTGAGCGTCAGCACGAAGACGAGCAAGCGGCGCATCCTCGACCCCTCTCCACGCGGTGACGGCGCGATTACAACACGCCGGGTGGGGCGATGGTCACGCCGCGCATTCGCGCGTTCGGGTGACGGTAACGCCGCGGTGAGGGCCGTCGAAAGATCACGGGAGGGGCCGGTGGCGGCCTCGAGGGGGAACGATGAAACTCAGGCTGTCCTGCCTGTCGCTGGTGGTGCTGGCCTCGGCGTGCGCGCCCGGCACCGGCTTGGGCGAGATCGTGGAGGACCCGACCGGCGCCCCGCCGCCGACGGCCACCTCCACGCTGCCGACCCCGCCCGTCCCGCACGAAGTGCCGACCGAAACGCACACGGGCAAGGGCAGCGGCGAGTTCGCCACCAGCTGGCCGGCGGACCAGCTGGGCTTCTTCACGTTCGAGTGCCCGAAGTGCTCGGCCAACGTGATGGTCGACACGGACGGCGGCGAGCACGGCCTGGTCAACGCGATCGGCGCGTACAAGGGCACGACGTGGCTGAACACGTACGAGGGCCGGCCGACGACGAGGGTGACGGTCCACGCGAACGCGGCGTGGACGGCGACGATCACGGACTACCGCAGCCTGCCGACGGCGGAGCCGGGCAAACCGGCGAAGGGCAAGGGCGACGCGGTCCTGAAACTCCCGGACGGCGTGACGCACGTCCGGTTCACGGTGAAGACCCACGGCGCCACGGCGTTGTGGGTGAACTCCCCGCGGAAACGCGACCTCCTGGTCAACCAGATCGGCGACCTGCAGGCCGAACGCGACGTCCGCGGCCCGGCGTACCTGATGGTGGAAGGCTACGACGCGAGCTGGACGCTGACACCGTCCTGAGCGGAGTGGCGGGTCCCGCTCGGTGGAACTGCAAAGCGGTATTCGGGCAGACTGACGCGGTGGACAGCTCGGGCAGGCGCGCCGCGACGATGATCGCTGTTCTCGGAGTATCCGCCTGGGTCGTGCGTGAACTCCGGAAGCCGACGCACCCGAAGGCCCGGCTGGCCGAGGTTCCGGACGGACCGTCTCCCGACGCGTTGGACAAAGAGCAACTGGACCAGCTGCACGCTGCCACGCTGAAGGCAGCCGACTCGTGCTTCGAGTTGAAGAAGCTGTGTGCGACCGTCCTCGTCCCAGCCGGTGTGCTGGTGGCCACCTTCAGTGACAAGAAGCTGAATCCGGCCGTCTTCGTGACGGGTTTCGTGATCATCTTCGCCTTCTGGGTCGCCGACGCGTTCAGCTTCTACTACCAGCGTCGTCTTCGTGTTCTGATGAAGGACATCTGGATTCGGCGCGCGGCACGGTGCGCGGAGGGGTACCGCCACATCCAAGAAGTCGCTCCGGTGGGGTGGTTCCGGGCGGCGTTCAACACTTCGATGATCTATTACCTCCTGCTTGCGTTGGTGGTCGGCGTGGCGTCGGCGGCCTACTCGCTCGACTTGCTCCAGATCGTGAGCGCGGGGTCCGGGTGAGCGTCTTCGTCAGCTACGCGCGGGCGGACAACACGCTGGATGACCTCGTTCGGCTGCGCAAGGACCTTTCCGGGTTCTGCGAGGTCTACGTGGACGACCTGGACTGGCCGGCGTCCGGCCTCGGCAGGCTCGAATCGGTTCGCCGAGGGTTGTTCGGCGCTTCGGTGTTCGTGGCTGTGGTGAGTGAGAACTACCGCAAGACGCCCTGGACAGCGTGGGAATTCGGCCAGGCGACCTTGCGTGAGATACCGAAGCTCGCGTACCTGCCCACCGGGCGGCTCGTCGCCGAAGACTCGGCCGACTGGCCGTTCGATCGGCCGGCCTATGGCCCATGTCACGCGGGTGCGGGCACCCGGGAACCGGGTGCCCGCGGCGGCGTCACCGGTAGTTGGTGAACTGCAGCGCGATCTCGAAGTCCTTGCCCTTCAGCAGGGCGATGACCTCCTGCAGCTGGTCCTTCTTCTTGCCCGAGACGCGCAGCTGGTCGCCCTGGATCTGGGCCTGCACGCCCTTGGGGCCTTCGTCGCGGATGAACTTCGCGATCTGCTTCGCCTTGTCCGAGGCGATGCCCTGCAGGATCTTGCCCGAGATCTTGTAGATCTTGCCCGACAGCGCCGGCTCGCCCGCTTCGAAGGCCTTCAGCGAGATGCTGCGCTTGATCAGCTTCTCCTTGAACACCTCCACCGCGGCCAGCGCACGCTCCTCGGTCTCCGACTCGATCGCGATCGCCTCCTCACCGGCCCAGCTGATCGCCGTGCCGGTACCGCGGAAGTCGAACCGCGTCCCGAGCTCCTTGCTCGCCTGGTTCAGCGCGTTGTCCACCTCCTGGCGGTCGACCTTGCTCACGACGTCGAAAGAGGGATCCGCCACGTGTCCTCACACCTCGTACTCGCTAGTCAGGGGCCACCCAGCCTAGCCCCCACCGGGGCAGGGGTATCCCGGTTGACCCCCGCCCAGGGGCCTTGGGTAAGCTTCTCCCCGGCCGGTACGACCGGCCTGGGCGGGTTACCCGAGTGGCCAAAGGGGACTGGCTGTAAACCAGTTGGCATTGCCTACGGGGGTTCGAATCCCTCACCCGCCACACCACCAGATACGACCCCATGACCAGCATGAACATGGTCATGGGGTCGTACTGCGTTGTGTGGCTGTGTGCGACCGTATGCAGGCTTCGGCGGCTGTTCGCCCCACATGTGCCCACGCTTTCCGGAGGGACTACCGACCGGTGAGGGCTCACTCGACCCGGTCTCGCGTGGCCTGTTCACCGCCGTCCAGACACTTCGCGTACACCCGCAGCAGGACGGACAGGCTGTGTCCGGCCCACATCGCTACCCGCGTCGGAAGTCGCAGGCAGGGCTCTCTTCGTCGGGTGGCCTGACACTCCTTGTCTCGGTGTGGCGGATGTCCGCTGCTGTCGCTCGATTGGCGTAGGTATTTCGCGGTTGGGTGCGGTCAACTCAGCTATTTGCTCCTACGGTGACGATCCCGTATTTCCAGTGAGTCGCGAGGTTCGATTCATTGCTCGTTCGTGGCGCGTTGTGTGGCGCCTTTCCTGGCGCAAGCCGGACGCATCGGGGCTGTTCGTCGGCTATGCGTTATTTGGGGAATATCTTCCGGTGATCCGGGGGTGTCCGGTGGGCCGACGATTCGGATGACTTCGATGGACGATTCGGGGGAAGGTTCGTTCCGCCTTTCGACCTGATTTCTGAAACGTACCGGATCCGGCGTAACAGGCTTCTTGAGCGACTCGACCCCAGGCTGGGGTGCAGGGCTTCCGGGGATTTCACCGAGCCGTTGGAGGAGCACATGTCCACTACCGCGACCATGCGACCCATCCGGGAAGAACGCGTCCGGGTGCAGTACGCCGAGCCCGCGCTCGTCGCCGGCTACGCGAACGACCACGCCGGATGGGGACCCACCGCTCGCTACCACCATTCGCGACGCCACGCGATCGACCAGATCCTCGGCCACTGCCCCGGCGGAGACCTGCTCGACGTCGGCTGCGGGCCGGGGATGATGGTGCGCCACCTGCTCGACACCCGGCCCGGCGACTTCCGCATCACCGCCTGCGACCAGTCCCCCGCGATGATCGACGCCGTGGCCGCGCGTACCGGTACCGAGGTGCGGCTGTCCGTCGGCGACATCCAGGAGATGCCGTTCGCCGACCGCTCCTTCGACGTCGTCCTCGCCATGGGCGTCCTCGAGTACACCGACGCGGCACTCGCCCTGCACGAAGTCGCGCGGGTCACCCGGCCCGGCGGGCTCGTCGTCGCGACCATGCTGAACCCCAAGAGCCCGTACCGGCTCTTCGAATGGGGCGTCTTCTGGCCCGCCCGCCGCACCCTCGGCGCCCTGGAACGCGCCGTCGGTGTCCCGCCGTCGAGACGGCACGGGGCCCGCCGCACCGGGATCGTCGCCCTCACCCCGCGGCGCCTGCGGGAACTCCTGTGGCGCGCGGGCCTGCAGCCGGAAGACGTCATCGCCTACGACGTCACCGCGTCGGTGCCGCCGTTCGACCGCCTGGCCCGCCGTTGGGACCGTTCCTGGCGCGCCCACCCCGAGACGACCATCGCCCGCGGCGCGAAGCGCTGGCTCGGCACCGGGTACCTGATCGCCGCCCGGCGGCTCTGAAACGTGAGAACGGCCGGTTTCCCTTGGGGGGAGAGGGAAACCGGCCGTTCTTCGAGGGGCGGCGCTCGGGGTTACGCCGCCTGGGAAACCGGCGTCGAAGCCGGGGTCAGGGCGAGGTCGAGGACCTCGCGGACGTTCGCCACCGCGTGGACGTCCAGCTCGGCCAGCACCTCGGCCGGGACGTCGTCGAGGTCCGGCTCGTTGCGCTGCGGGATGATCACCGTCTTCATCCCCGCCCGGTGCGCGGCCAGCAGCTTCTGCTTGACGCCGCCGATCGGCAGCACACGCCCGGTCAGCGACACCTCGCCGGTCATCGCGACGTCCGCGCGGACCACGCGGCCGGAGAGCAGCGACGCCAGCGCCGTCGTCATCGTGATACCCGCCGACGGCCCGTCCTTCGGGACCGCGCCCGCCGGGACGTGGACGTGGATGCCGCGGTTGCGCAGGTCGCCCACCGGCAGCTCCAGCTCCGCGCCGTGCGACCGCAGGTAGGACAGCGCGATCTGCACCGACTCCTTCATCACGTCGCCGAGCTGGCCGGTCAGCTGCAGCCCGGACGCGCCGGACTCCTGGTCCGCCAGCGACGCCTCGATGTAGAGGACGTCACCGCCGGCACCGGTCACCGCGAGGCCCGTCGCCACGCCCGGGGTCGCCGTGCGCTGCGTCGACGCCGGCAGCGACGACTCCGGGATGTGCCGCGGACGGCCCAGGTACGTCTCCAGGTCCGAAGCATCGACCGAAAGCGGCAGCGAAACCTCGTCCAGTGCCACCTTGGTCGCGATCTTCCGCAGCACCTTCGCGATCGTCCGGTTCGCGTCGCGCACGCCCGCCTCGCGGGTGTACTCGGCGGCGATCCGGCTGAACGCGGCGTCGGTCAGTGTGACGTCGGACGTGCCCAGCCCGGCTCGCTCCAGCTCGCGGGGGAGCAGGTGGTCGCGGGCGATGGTGACCTTCTCGTGTTCGGTGTAGCCGTCCAGCGTGACGAGCTCCATGCGGTCCAGCAGTGGGCCGGGGATGGTCTCCAACGCGTTGGCCGTGGCCAGGAACACGACGTCGGACAGGTCCAGCTCGACCTCGAGGTAGTGGTCGCGGAAGGTGTGGTTCTGTTCCGGGTCCAGCACTTCGAGCAGCGCCGCGGTCGGGTCGCCGCGGTAGTCGGCGCCGACCTTGTCGATCTCGTCGAGCAGCACGACCGGGTTCATCGAGCCGGCTTCCTTGATGGCGCGGACGATCCGGCCGGGCAGCGCGCCGACGTAGGTGCGGCGGTGACCGCGGATCTCCGCCTCGTCGCGGATGCCGCCGAGGGCGACGCGGACGAACTTGCGGCCCATGGCCTTCGCGACGGACTCACCCAGCGACGTCTTGCCGACCCCGGGAGGACCGGCGAGGGCGAGCACAGCGCCGGAACGACGGCCGCCGACCGGGCCGAGACCCGATTCAGCACGGCGCTTGCGCACGGCCAGGTACTCGATGATGCGTTCCTTGACGTCGTCCAGACCCGCGTGGTCGGCGTCCAAAATGGCCCGTGCCGCCGCGATGTCGTAGACGTCCTCGGTGCGCTCGTTCCAGGGCAGCTCCAGGACGGTGTCCAGCCAGGTGCGGATCCAGCCGCCTTCCGGGGACTGCTCGGACGTGCGGTCCAGCTTGTCCACTTCGGACAACGCGGCCTTCTTGACGTGCTCGGGCAGGTCGGCGGCTTCGACGCGGGCGCGGTAGTCGTCGTCCTGCGCGGTGCCGTCGAGCTCGCCGAGCTCCTTGCGGATGGCTTCGAGCTGGCGGCGCAGCAGGAACTCCTTCTGCTGCTTCTCCATGCCCTCGGCGACGTCCTTGCGGATGGTGTCGGTCACCTCGAGTTCCGCGAGGTGCTCCTTGCTCCACTCGAGGGCCTTCTCGAGCCGGGCGCTGACGTCCAAAGTGGACAGCAGGGTGAGCTTCTGGTCGGTGTCGAGGTACGGCGCGTTGCCGGACAGGTCGGCGATCGCGGAAGCGTCCTCGACCTGCTGGACGGCGTCGATCAGCTGCCAGCCGCCGCGCTGCTGGAGGATCGAGATGACGACGGCCTTGTATTCGGCCGCGAGCTTGGCGGTCCGGTCGTCCGTGGTCTCGGTGGCGTCCTCGGCGTGCACCCAGCGGGCGGCGCCGGGGCCGTCGGCGATCCGGCCGACGAGCGCGCGGCCCGTGCCGCGCAGCAGGACGGCGGCCTTGCCACCGGGGACGCGGCCGATGCGCTCGACCGTCGCGACGGTGCCGAATTCGGCGTACTCGCCGTGGACGCGCGGGACGATCAGGACTTCGGCCTTGCTGGCCGCGGAAGAGCGGATGCCGGGGAAGGACGCCTGGTTCGGCGTCTTGGCCTGGGCGGACTCCACCGCTGCCCGCGTCTCGGTGTCGGTGAGGTCGAGCGGGACGACCATGCCCGGCAGCACGACGTCGTCATCGAGCGGGAGCACGGGCAGGAGGCGGGTGTCGGACATGTGCACTCCTCGTGTAGTTGAGTCTGCCTAGCTCAACTCTCCGATGGGCATGTTTGTTTCCCAGAGTGCGTTCGCCCACAGCGATCAAGAAAAGTGCAGGTCAGAGCCCTGGTCGACGCGCCACGGCGCACCAGGCGAAGGGACGCGTCTCGGTGTCGATCGGCGTCGGCGGGGTCTCGGGGCGCCAGTCCGGCAGCGACGTCATCCCCGGCGGGAGCAGCGGCCAGCCGCCGAACCAGGGGAGCAGCTCCTCGGCCGAGCGCAGCCACGCCGGGTTCGACGTGTCCTGGTACGCCTCGATGAACCGGCGGACCTCCGCCGCGCGGGCCGGCGGGGCGTCGTCGCGGCACGTGCCGTGCGTCAGCGCGAGCCAGCTGCCCGGCGCCAGGCGGGAGCGGTACGTCGCCATCAGCTCGTCCGGTTCGTCGGACGGCCCGATGAAGTGCATGACCGTGATCATCAGCAGGCACACCGGCCGCGACCAGTCGATCAGCTCCCGCGTGACGTCGTCGTCGAAGATCGCCTTCGGGCGGCGGATGTCCCGCTCGACGAGCCCGGCCCAGTCCGACGCGCCTTCGCGTTCCAGGATCAGCCGCGAGTGCGCCGCCGCCACCGGCTCGTAGTCGACGTAGACGACCGAAGCCCGTTCGCCGCCGGGCAGCCGGTCACGGACGATTTCGTGCACGTTCCCGGCCGTCGGGACGCCGGAGCCGAGGTCGACGAACTGCCGGATGCCGGCGTCCACCGCCGCCGAGACGACCCGGTTCATGAACGCCCGGTTCTGCCGCGAGATCGGCCGGATCAGCGGCCACAGCTTCTCGACGCGGCGGCCGAACTCGCGGTCGACCGCCCAGTGGTGGTTCCCGCCGAGGTACCAGTCGTACACGCGCGCCGCGGACGGCTTCTCCGTGTCGACCCCGGCGGGCGCGATCGGCGCGGTTTCACTCACGGTTTCTCCGCGACGGCGCACCACGCGAACGGGCGGGCCTCGGCCTCCAGGGCGTTGATCTTCCGGTCCGGCCGCCAGTCCGGCAGGTGCACGACGCCCGGTTCGAGGATGGTCCAGTCGCCGAACAGCGGCTCGATCTCCTCCCGGTCGCGCAACCAGACCGGGTTGCTCGTCTTGCGGTACTGCTCGACGAACCAGCGCAGGCCGTCCAGGTGCTTGCCGGCGCCGTCGCCCTCGCTCATCTGCGAGATCGCCAGCCAGCTGCCCGGCGCGAGCTTGTCCCGGTACGCCTTGAGCAGCCCCTCGGGGTCGTCGTCCGGTCCGACGAAGTGCAGCACCGCCGCCATGATCAGGCAGACCGGCTTCGAGAAGTCGATGAGCCGCCGAGTCTCTTCGGCACGCAGCACGGCTTTCGCGTCCCGCATGTCGGCCTGGACGATGCCGGCCCAGTCGGTCGCCATGCCTTCTTCGAGGATGAGCGTCGCGTGGGCGACGGCGACGGGCTCGTAGTCGACGTAGACGACCTTCGCGTCGTGGTCTTCGGGGAGCTCGGCCTCGACGACCTCGTGCACGTTCCCGGCCGTCGGGACCCCCGAGCCCAGGTCGATGAACTGCCGGATCCCGGCCCGCAGCGCCGCCCGCACCGCGCGGTTCATGAACTCGCGGTTCTGCTTCGACCCGGGACGCACGAGCGGCCACTGCTGCTCCATGCGCCGGCCGAACTCGCGGTCCACGGCCCAGTTCTGGGTACCGCCCAGGTACCAGTCGTAGATCCGGGCCGCGGACGGCTTCTCGGTGTCGACGCCTTCGGGCGCTCTCGGCGCGGCGTCCCGCTGCTCGGTCACGGCTGGCTCCCCATCCCTCGCGGTTCGGGAGCCAGTCTATGAGGACCGGGCACCGAGGGTAATCCTCCAGAGGTTCACCGAACGGCTGGTCGACGCTGCCAGTACGTCCACAGCGGGCGGTAGCCCTGCGCGTACCAGAACGGCGTCGACAGCGGGTTCGCCGCCGCGTGGTGCAGCAGGACGACGTCGGCGCCTTCCTCGTCCAGGACGTGGTGCGCGTGCGCGGCCAGCGCCGTGCCGACACCGGACGACCGCGCGGCCTCGGCGACGGCCAGTGACGACAGGTAGCCGACGCGGGTCGCGGCGACGCGGTCGCTGATCCAGCCGGTCTCACCGGGGTGCTGGACGTTCACCATGCCGAGCGGACGGCCGTACAGCTCGGCGATCCACAGCGGCGGCTCGGGCCGGTTCAGCTGCTCGGCGAGGTCCTTCGCCATGATGTCCTCGACGCCGGTGCGCCAGTTCACCGTGCCGTACTGGGCGTCGTAGGAGTGCAGCTCCATGCCGAGCGCCACGGCGGTTTCGAGGTCGCCGGGCTCGGCCCGGCGGATCTTGACCCCCGGCGTCCCGCGGGGGCCCGCCGGGATCATCCGCTCGGCCGGGCGCACCGCGATCACCCGCAGCGGCGCGAAGCCGTGGTGCAGCATTTCGCGCGCGCCGGCGGCGTCCCGGCTGGCACGCGGGACGATCGCCGCGGTCTCCGTGTCGCCGCGTTCGGCGACCGCGCGCAGATGTTCATCCCATCGTGTGAGGAGCGCGTCGAGGGCGCCCGCCGGGTGCGGGCCGGCCAGCTGGAGGTCGAGCCGGTGCTCGGTCAGCGCCCGCCACGGCGCGTTCGGGGCGTCCTGGTCGACCTGGATGCGCGAGGCGAGGCCGGACGCGGCCGAGTCGCCGGTCGCCACCTCCAGCACCACGGCGTTGTCGGCCGCTTCGAACGGGGAAGAACCGGGGAGCAGGGGATCCACCGCCGCGAGCCGCGCCGCGTGTTCGGTGGCAATCACATCGCTGTGCATGGGGCCATTGAAGCGCTACCGGGTCCTGCGAGCACAGAGGACCGCTCAAGCTCCGTTTCACCCTCTGGTCCACGCAGGTCAGCGCGTTCGAGGCATTGTTAACCCTGGGGTGATCTCTTACTGTCTCGAAAGGGACACGGGTACGCCCTCCGGGGTACGGTATGGCCCTTGTCCACACCCGAAGTCACGGATCAGCACCGGTGGACAAGCCGGGAGGGAAGGTCGGATGCCGGACACCAACGCCCACGGCGACGCCGTCGCGCAGGCGCAGCCCGGGCCGGGAGCCGCTTCCGGGACACCACCGCAGCCCGCCTCCGCCGAAGCCCGCACCGACGAACGCCGGTTCCGCGTCTACACCTTCACCGTCCTGAGCATCGGGCTCGTCGCGGCGTTCGCCGTCGGCTCGTGGCTGCCGTTCCACTGGGACAACCGGCTGCTGTGGATCGGGCCGGTGCTCGCGGTCGCCTTCCTGCTCGCCGAGCAGCTCGGCATCAACGTCGACGTCCGCAGCGGCATCTCCTGGACGATCTCCTTCACCGAGATCCCGCTCGTCATCGGGTTCTTCATCGCGCCGTTCGAGGTCGTGCTGGCCGCGCACCTGATCGCCGGCATCGGCACGCTGCTGGCGCGGAAGGTCGCCGGCCGCGTCCTCTACAACGCGGGCGCGTTCCTGCTCGAGATCACCGGCGCGTTCGCGGTCGCGGGGCTGGTGAAGTACCTCGCCGGCAGCGGTGACCGGATCCCGTGGCTCGCGGCGCTCGCGGGCACCCTGACCGCGCCGCTGGTGAGCACCCTGCTCGCGCTGGCCGCGGTCCGCGTGCTGCGGCGCCGGATGCGCGTGAGCACCGCCGTCCGGCTGACCGGGCGGATCCTCGTCGTCGGCTTCGTCAACGCGTCCGTCGGCCTCTCCGGCTACCTCGTCATCTCGACCACGCCCAAGGCGTGGCCGCTGGTGCTCGCCGTCTTCCTCGGTCTCACCGCGCTGTACTGGGCGTACTCCGACCTGCTGCGCGAGCAGCGGGACATGGAGGCGCTCTCGGACGTCAGCCTGATGGTGGCCCGCTCCGGCCAGCAGGCCGCGGCGCGCCCGGCCAGCGGTGCCGACGAGCTCGTCGGCGGCGTCGACGTCCGCGAGTGGGCGACGATCGCCGAGCGCATCAAGGACCAGCTCGCCGCGGGCCGCGTCGTGCTGCGGCTGCGGCTGGAGCAGAAGGACACCATGCGGGTCGTCGTCGCGGGCGACGACCTGCCACCGGCCGACCCCGCCGCCGACGACCCGCTGCTGCGGCTGCCCGGCGCGCACGTCCGGCACTTCCGGATCACCGAGGCCAACCCGGACGTCCGCGCGGCGCTGCTCGACCGCGGCGCGCAGGAGGCGCTCGTCGTCCCGCTGCGCAGCGCGAACCGGCTGCTCGGCGTCGTCGAGGCGCACGACCGGCTGTCCCGCTGGCGTGGCTTCGGCAAGTACGACGTCCAGCTGCTCGGCACGATGGCCAGCCACCTCGCGACGTCGCTGGACAACCGGCGCCTGGTGGCGACACTGCGCCACGACGCCTACCACGACCCGCTCACCGGCCACCTCAACCGGCAGGGCTTCCGCCAGGTGGCGAAGGAGCCGCTGCGGGACTTCGCCAACGCCGTGGTGCTGAGGATCGACCTCGACGTCTTCTCCACGGTCAGCGACGCGCTGGGCTACGCCTGGGCCGACCGGATGGTCGTCGCCGCCGGCCGCCGCATCCGCGACGCGCTCGGCCCCGACGTCCCGCTCGCCCGCCTCGAAGGCGCGTCCTTCGCGGCACTGCTCGTCGGCTGCCCGCCGGAGGACGCCCACCACGCGGCCGAACGGCTGCGCCAGGAGCTCTCCGCGCCGTACCCGGTCGACCGGCTTTCGGTCGAGGCGAACGCGATGATCGGCTACGCGACGACGTCCACGGACGAACCCGGCGACGTCGTCGACGTCGAAGGCCTGCTGCAACGCGCCGACGTCGCGGTCCGCGCGACGAAGGGCGGCGAAGAGGTCCGCGGCTACGTCCCGAGCATGGGGCAGATCTTCCTGCGCCGCTTCCAGATGGTGACGCAGTTCCGGCAGTCCCTCGAGGACGGCCAGGTCAGCGTGCACTACCAGCCGAAGATCACCCTGCCGAACCGGCAGGTGCAGGGCGTCGAGGCGCTGGTCCGCTGGGTGCACCCGGAGTTCGGCAGGCTCGGCCCGGACGAGTTCGTCCCGGCCATCGAAGCGGCGGGCCTGATCGGCGTCCTGACGTCGTTCGTGCTCGGCGAGGCGTTGAAGCGCTGCCGCAAGTGGCTCGACGAGGGCCTGCGGATCTCGGTGGCGGTCAACCTCTCGGTGCGCAACCTCGCCGACGAGGACTTCCCGAACAAGGTCGCCCGCGAGCTGGAGCACTTCGGCATCCCGCCGGAGCTGCTGACGTTCGAGCTGACCGAGTCCGGCGTGATGTCCGACCCGCAGAAGGCGCTGCCGATCCTGCGCGAGCTGCACTCGCTGGGCATCACCCTCGCGGTGGACGACTTCGGGACGGGCTATTCGTCGCTCGCGTACCTGCGGCAGCTGCCGGTCGACCAGGTCAAGATCGACAAGAGCTTCGTCCTCGGCATGGGCACGGACCTGGGTGACCTCGCGGTGGTCCGGTCGATCGTCGAGCTCGGGCACTCGCTCGGCCTGACGGTGGTCGCCGAGGGCGTCGAGGAGGACGTGGCCCGCGACCAGCTCGAGGCGATGGGCTGTGACGTCGCCCAGGGCTACCTGATCTCGCGGCCGCTGCCGGAGGACCGCCTGGAGGCGTGGCTGCAGGCCCGCACCGCGCGCTCGCCGGGACGGCACTCGGAGACCGTGCTGACCCTGCTGACCTGAGGTTTTGCGGTTTGGGGACCCCGGTTGCACGGGCGGGTGACGGGGGTTGCTAATCTTTCCAAGTCCTCGCGAGAGGCAGGCCCCTTTAGCTCAGTCGGCAGAGCGTCTCCATGGTAAGGAGAAGGTCTACGGTTCGATTCCGTAAAGGGGCTCTCGACCTCAGCCGCGTCACGCCTGCGTGTCGCGGCTTGGGTCATGTAAGGGCGGTGTAGCTCAGTTGGCAGAGCAAGCGGCTCATAATCGCTGTGTCGCCGGTTCAAGTCCGGCCACCGCTACGCGGTAACGACGGGGCTGGCCCCCGGGACCTGAGAGAGAAGGAAACGCTGTGGCTGCCACCGACGTGCGACCCAAGATCACGCTGGCGTGCGAAGAGTGCAAGCACCGCAACTACATCACCAAGAAGAACCGGCGCAACAACCCGGATCGCCTGGAGATGAAGAAGTTCTGCCCGAACTGCGGTACGCACCGGACGCACAAGGAAACCCGCTGACGTAGCGCGTTCACACCAGCTCGAGAAGCCGCCCAGGGATCACCCAGGGCGGCTTTTTGCTGTTGGTAGCCTCGTCGCCGTGCCCTTGGACCAGTCGTTCACCGGGCGGAGCTATCCGCCGCAGACCAGCTACGAAGTGAGCCGGGAGAAGATCCGGGAGTTCGCCGACGCGATCGGCGACGCGAACCCGCTCTACCGCGACCCGGAGGCGGCCCGCGAGGCCGGCCACCCGGACGTGATCGCCCCGCCGACCTTCCTCACGATCATCAACCTGGCGTCGATCAACGCGATCGTCACCGACCCCGAGCTCGGCCTCGACTACTCGCGGATGGTGCACGGCGACCAGGGCTTCACCTACACGCGCCCGGTGTTCGCCGGCGACGTGCTCGAGGTGACCACCCACATCGACAACATCATGGCCCGCGCCGGCAACGACTTCATCAACCTGCGTGCGGACATCACCGACGCCGCCGGCCAGAAGGTGTGCACCACCCGCGCGCAGCTGGTGGTCCGAGGGGAGAACGCGTGAACCCCGGCGACGAACTGCCCGCCCTCGAGGTCCGGATCACGCGCGAGCAGCTGGTCCGCTACGCCGGGGCGGCGCTGGACTTCAACCCGATCCACTGGAACGAGGCGTTCGCGAAGGACGTCGGCCTGCCGGACGTCATCGCGCACGGCATGCTGACGATGGCGGTGGCCGGCCGCGTGGTCACCGACTGGCTCGGCGACCCGGGACGCCTGGTCGACTTCAGCGCCCGCTTCACGCGCCCGGTGGTGGTGCCGAACACGCCCGAGGGCGCCCTGGTGGAGATCACCGGCAAGGTCGCCGACGTCAAGGACGACGGCATCGCCCGGATCGACCTCGTGGTGAAGTTCGACGGCAAGACGGTCCTCGGCAAGCCGCAGGCCCTGGTCCGCAGCTGACCCGCCCGCCCACGCCTCGTTGCCATTCACGGCTTTCCGGTCGAGGC
The DNA here is from genome assembly GCF_040640995.1 of Amycolatopsis sp. NPDC021455. Lineage (NCBI taxonomy): Bacteria > Bacillati > Actinomycetota > Actinomycetes > Pseudonocardiales > Pseudonocardiaceae > Amycolatopsis > Amycolatopsis sp. NPDC021455. The sequence continues at coordinate 355,993 of NZ_JBFACT010000001.1, forward strand.
CGCGGCTAGGGCAGCTTCAGGATCGCCAGTACGGCGTCGGCCATGCCCCGCTCACCCCGGGCGTTCGGGTGCAGCGGGGCGGCCGGCGAGGCGGGGAGCACGCCCTCCACCCAGCGCTTGTCGGACGCCGAGCACACGTCGTGGCCCTTGCCGGGTGTCGCCGTGTCGGCGTAGCCCGCGCGGTGGCTGTCCGCCTGGTCCTCCAGCATCTTGTTCAGCTTGCCGAGCGCCTCGCGGAAGTACGCGATGTCGCCGGCACCGAACGGCAGCGAGGGCCAGCAGCCGTCGCCGTCGGGGAGCACCGTCGGGTAGCCGACCACGACCACCTTCGCCTTCGGGGCCTTCTTGTGGATGCGGTCCAGGACCGCGCCGACCTTCGGGGCCGTCGCGTCGATCCGCTCGGCCAGCTGGTCGTGCCCGCCGGCGGTGAGCCGGTCCTTGCACGGCGACGCTTCCTGGTGCGCCGTCGCGCAGCCCGACGCGTACGAGAAGAAGCCGACGTCGTTGCCGCCGATGCCGACCGTCACCAGCGTCGTCTCCGCCGTGACGGCGTCCAGCTGCGGCGGGTTCGTGCCGTTCGGGGTCTGCTGCGCGGCGGTCAGGTGCGCGGTGGTCGCGCCACTGCAGCTGACGTCGGCGAACTGGGCCGGCTTCAGCTTCGCCGAGACGAGGTGCGGGTAGTTGTCGTCCGAGCGCTCGCAGCCCGCGGGCGTGCCCGCCTGCCGCCCGGTCCGTGGCGACGACGTGTACGAGTCGCCGAGCGCGACGTAGCGGCCACTGCCGCCGCCGGTGTCCTCGCCGCCCGGTGGCGCCGACGACGAGCCGTGCTGCCACTTGTAGTACCCGAAGGCCAGTACCCCCACCACGAGCACGACCACCAGGCAGCCGCCACCGCTCTTCTTCGCCACTTCTTCGTTTCTACCGAACCGCGTGCCCCGGTGGTCTCGTCAATCCGGGTGATCCGCGGCCTCCGGTCGAACGAGAGTTGCGTCACATTGCGGCGATCAGCTCGCCGGCGAGTTCGAGGGCGTGATCGACGTCCTTGGCGACGTAGTGGAGGTCGACGAGCACCTCGGTGATGCCCTCTTCGCGGGCGACGTCGAGGCACGGCAGGACGTCGGCGGCCGTCTCGACACCCGTGCCCTGACGTGGGTTGATCCGCAGGACCCGGCGCAGCGCACCCGGGTCGCGCCCGGCCTGCTCGGCCGCGTCCACCGCGACCGACCAGAGCGCGGCGAGGTACTGCCGTGGCATCCAGCCCGCCAGCCAGCCGTCCGCGCGGCGCCCCACCCGGGCCAGTGCCGGCGGTGAGAACCCGCCGAGCAGCACCGGCGGCCGCGGCTCCTGCGCCGGGCGCAGGCCCACCGTCGACGGCGCGATCCGCCACTGCGGGCCCTCGTGCTCGGCCGGGTCGCCGGTCCACAGCGCGTCGAGCGCGTCGAGCAACTCCTCGAGCCGCTTGCCCCGCCCCTCCCACGGCACGCCGGTGGCGAAGTACTCCTCGCGCAGCCAGCCGAGGCCGAACCCGACGTCCAGCCGTCCCGCGCTGGCGAGATCGAGCGAGGTCAGCGCCCTGGCGAGCAGCACCGGGGAATAGACCGGACCGGTCAGCGCGCTCATGCCCAGGCGGGCCGTGCGGGTCACCGCGGCCGCGGCCGCCAGCGTCGTGAACGGGTCGGCGAAGGCCTCGAACTCCTTCGGGTACGGGTGCTCCGGCGTCCCGCCGCCCGGGTAGAGGTCCGACGGCTCGTGCGGCGCGAGGATCCGGTCGCCCACCCAGAGCGAGCTGTAGCCGAGGTCCTCCGCGGCCGCCGCGAAGCGCGCCACGGCGGCGGGATCGGCGAGGGCGCCGTACTGGGGGAGCGCGAGGCCGAGCCGGGTCGGAGCCCCCGCCGGACGGGGGGTGGTCGTCATGGCGGACATCCTGGCATGATCAGGTGGCCGGCGGGGAGTTTTCCGCAGGCCGGCCGGGGTACGGCGGTCGATCGGGGGGCGCGGTTGCGAGCTCTCGCGAGGCTTGCCGTAGACTTCGGGACTTGGAACGCACTACGGTCATCCCCGCCTGGATGGTGGGGATGATGGAATGCGTCCTCCGGGGCTCCGAGCGATCGGGGCTCCACAGGGGTGTAGCTCAATTGGCAGAGCAGCGGTCTCCAAAACCGCAGGTTGCAGGTTCAAGTCCTGTCACCCCTGCGTAACGGAACTGGTGGAGCGGAGGAGTGGTCGTGAGCGACAGCGACGCCAGCGGCGGCGAGCAGGAGCAGGACGGCACCGGGCAGAAGCCCGAGAGCCCGTCCCGTCCCGTCACAGCCGCTGCCCGGCGTGAGCGCCGTGCGACCGCTCGTCCGGCGGGGAAGTCCGCGGCACGTGCGGACGACAAGACCCGCCCGGCCGGGAAGTCGGGGGAGAAGACCGCCCCCGACGCGAAGGGCGCTCCGACTCCGAAGCGCGACCAGAAGCCGAAGAAGGCTTCGGTGTTCGCGAGGCTGGTGCGCTTCATCCGTGAGGTCTGGGCCGAGCTGCGGAAGGTCATCTGGCCGAACCGCAAGCAGATGGTCACCTACACCGCGGTCGTGCTGGTCTTCGTGGTGTTCATGGTGGCTCTGGTGAGTGGCCTGGACCTCCTGTTCAAGTGGGGCATCGGCAAGATCTTCGGCTGACGCGCTTAGCGGCGCGGCGCCGATGGGGCTCAGGTCCCGGCCTGGCCCCGGCAATGATCAACTGAGAGGACGGAACGTGACCTCCGACAACGGCACATCAGCCGGTCACGACCTGACCGAGCTTTCCGACGAGCAGGTGCACGTGGCACTCGGTGACGAGGAGTCCGCGCACCTCGAGCCCGTCGAGGTGTCGGACTCCGAGGTCGACGACGACGCTTCCGTCGACGCTGTTTCCGCCGACGACGAGACCGCCGCGGAAGACGAGCCGGCCGCGGACGACGAGGACCCGGTCGCCAAGCTGCGCGCCGAGCTGCTCGCCGCGCCCGGCGAGTGGTACGTCGTGCACTCGTACGCCGGGTACGAGAACAAGGTGAAGACCAACCTCGAGACCCGGACCCAGACCCTGGACGTCGAGGACTACATCTTCCAGATCGAGGTCCCGACCGAAGAGGTCACCGAGATCAAGAACGGCCAGCGCAAGCAGGTGCAGCGCAAGGTGCTGCCCGGCTACATCCTGGTCCGGATGGACCTGAACGACGCCTCGTGGAGCGCGGTGCGCAACACGCCGGGTGTCACCGGGTTCGTCGGCGCCACCTCGCGGCCGTCGCCGCTGACCGTGGACGAGGTGCTGAAGTTCCTCGCGCCGCAGGTCGAGAAGGAAGCCCCGGCCAAGGCCAGCAAGGGCGAGGCCGCCGCGGCCGCGCCGCTCGGCGGCCCGGCCGTCGAGGTCGACTTCGAGGTCGGCGAGTCGGTCACGGTCATGGACGGCCCGTTCGCGACGCTGCCGGCGACGATCTCCGAGGTCAACGTCGACGGGCAGAAGCTGAAGGTCCTGGTGTCGATCTTCGGCCGGGAGACCCCGGTCGAGCTGTCGTTCAACCAGGTCTCCAAGATCTGACGGCCGGCCTCCCCGGCCGCAGTCCCCACGTCCACGGCAGGTACGCGGGGAACGTAGTACAGGACAGGAAAAGAAATGCCACCCAAGAAGAAGAAGCTTGCGGCGATCATCAAGCTGCAGATCAAGGCGGGTGCGGCCAACCCCGCGCCGCCGGTCGGCCCGGCGCTGGGTCAGCACGGCGTCAACATCATGGAGTTCTGCAAGGCCTACAACGCCGCGACCGAGTCGCAGCGCGGGGACGTCGTCCCGGTCGAGATCTCCGTGTACGAGGACCGGTCGTTCGACTTCAAGCTGAAGACGCCGCCGGCCGCGAAGCTGCTGCTGAAGGCCGCGGGCGTGGAGAAGGGCTCCGGCGAGCCGCACAAGACCAAGGTCGCCAAGGTCACCTGGGACCAGGTCCGCGAGATCGCCAAGACCAAGGAGACCGACCTCAACGCGCACGACATCGACCAGGCCGCGAAGATCATCGCCGGCACTGCTCGTTCGATGGGCATCACGGTCGTCGACGCCTGAGTCTCTGAAGTACCCGTGGGAGAGCCAGGGCTGGCTCGTCACCACACTGATCCACTCGTAGTTAAGGACAGAAGAAATGCCCAAGCACAGCAAGGCTTACCGCCAGGCTGCGGAGATGGTCGACAAGACGCGCCTGTACGCGCCGCTCGAGGCCGCGAAGCTGGCGAAGGAGACCTCCAAGACCAAGATGGACGCGACCGTCGAGGTCGCGATGCGTCTCGGTGTGGACCCCCGCAAGGCCGACCAGATGGTCCGCGGCACCGTGAACCTGCCGCACGGCACCGGTAAGACCGCCCGCGTCATCGTCTTCGCCGTCGGCGACAAGGCCGCCGAGGCCGAAGCCGCCGGCGCGGACGCGGTCGGCACCGACGAACTGATCGAGCGCATCCAGGGTGGCTGGCTCGACTTCGACGCCGCGATCGCGACGCCGGACCAGATGGCCAAGGTGGGCCGCATCGCCCGCATCCTCGGCCCGCGTGGCCTGATGCCGAACCCGAAGACCGGCACGGTGACCCCCGCGGTCGCGAAGGCCGTGCAGGACATCAAGGGCGGTAAGATCAACTTCCGCGTCGACAAGCAGGCCAACCTGCACCTGGTGATCGGCAAGGCTTCCTTCGACACGGAGAAGCTGGTCGAGAACTACGCGGCGGCGCTGGACGAGATCCTCCGCGCCAAGCCGTCGTCGGCGAAGGGCCGCTACCTGAAGAAGGTCACCTTCACCACGACGATGGGCCCGGGCATCCCGGTCGACCCGCTGCGGACCCGCAACCTCCTCTCCGAGGAAGCCGCGGTCTGAGAACCTTATTCTGGTTAGGCTGGCGCCACGGAACGCGACCCGCCCGCATGAGGCGAGCTTCGCGCCGGCCGACGGCTGAATAAGGTTCTGAGTCTGAGATCACCAGAAAGGGCGTCCCCGCTTGCTGCGGGGGCGCCCTTTCTTCGTGTCTCATGGAGGTCATGCCGACTTTCGCGTCGTTCGACGGGCTCCGGTTGAACTACACGGTGTGGGAGGGCGACGACGCCCACCGCCCGGTACTCCTGCAGCACGGCTTCGCCGCGGACACGAACGCGAACTGGATCTCCACGGGCGTCGTCGCGGCCCTGAGGTCGGCGGGCTTCACGGTGATCTCCCTGGACGCGCGCGGCCACGGCCGTTCGGAGAAGCCCCACGACGAGTCCCGCTACGCGTCGGACAACATGGCGCAGGATGTCTCGGCGCTGCTCGACGAGCTGGGCCTCGACGAGGTCTCGATGGTCGGCTACTCGATGGGCGCGATCATCGCCCTGACGGTGACGGCGACGGACAAGCGCATCCGCTGCCTGGCGACGGGCGGCGTGGGCTCGGGAATCGTCGACTTCGGAGGGGTGGACCTGCGTGTTTTGAAGCCGGCTGACATCGCCGCGGCGTTGCTGGCGGAGGATCCTGCCTTGGTACCGCCGTCGGGAGTCCCGTTCCGCCTGCTGGCCGACGCGGTGGGCGGCGATCGCCGCGCGTTGGCCGCGGTGGCGCTGGCATCCCGGGAAGGCCACCTGGACCTGTCGGCGATCGGCGTCCCGACGCTGGTACTGGCGGGCGACCAGGACCAGCTGGCGGCAGAGCCGGAGCGCCTGGCAGCGGCCATCGCGGGGGCAAGGCTGGTCCGCATCCCGGGCGACCACATGACGGCGGTGATGTCACCGGCGTTCGCGGAGGCCCTGGTGTCGTTCCTGTCGGCTCCGCACCCCCGCTAACGGCTGGTCGGTGTCGGCAGCGGGCAGGGCGTGGGCTCGTTGGTGTGCCCCGTGATGAGCCACTGCCCCTTCTCGACCTTCTGCACGGTGAAGGCGCCGAGCGCGGGACCTCCGCGGATCCCGAACTGGCACGAGCTGATCATGAAGCTGTCGCCCGGGATCGGTTCGGAGACGTACGACGGCATCGACTCCGCGTAGTCGTTCTTGCTCTTGACCTGCCGGTTCAACTCGTGGACCGCGACCTGGCAGTCCGCGTAGCCGAGATCCTGGGCGAACTTCTGCTGCACGTCTTCGCGCATCCGCCCGCACGCCTGCGGGACCAGGTTCTGCGCGACAGCGTCGTAGACCGACCGGACCGCCTCGTACGGGCTGGTCGAGAGGATGTGGTTCGTGTGGTACGTCCCGCCGCCCTCCTGGGCGAGCTGGGCGGAGGTCTTGCCGGAGTCGTTGGGGAAGAAGTGGTTGTACAGCCAAGTGCCGGCCACGCCGAGGATGACGATCGCCAGAACCCAGGCGATGACCTTCTTGCCCAGCCACGCCAGCCACCTCGGTGCGCGACGGCCTTCGGTCGGTACCAGCTGGTAGCCCGGCGGGATCATCGGCGGCTGCGCGCCACCCTGCTGGGGGGTGGGTTGCGACGGCGGGGCCTGGACGAGTCCCGCATCCGGAGGCGGCGCGGGTTGGTTGCCCTGCTGGGCCTGGGTGAAGCGCAGGTAGTCCTGGAACTGCTGGAACTGGCGGAACTGCTCCAGCTCCGCCGGGTCGACCGGCGGCTGCGGTGGGTTCCCGGCCGCAGGCGTGCCGGAGCCCGCCGGTTCGATCTCCGAGCCCGGCTTTCCGTCATCGCGCTGCTCCGCCACGTCACCATGATGCCCTCCGCGCCTCCGCGCGGAACCCCCAGCCGCCCTAAACGCAGGTCAGGGCGGGGGGTGACGACGGCCGCCGAAACTCGTCGCGTACACTTGACGACGGTTCTACCGAAGACCGCTGGTTTTCCCCGCAAGGGGAACGAAGGTCCCGCACTCGCCGGGCGGCCCGCGCAGGAGGAACGAGGCCGGGCACCCAGGTGCCCGATGACGCCCCGCGCCTGTCTGCGCGAGGGCGTTTCGTCGTTTGGGGGCTCCTCGAACAGCCAGTGGAAACACTAGCCAAGAGAGGAGGCGACCATGGCGAAGCCCGACAAGGTGGCGGCCGTCGCCGAGATCGCGGAGAGCTTCCGCACCAGCTCGGCCACCGTCGTTACCCAGTACACCGGCCTCTCCGTGTCCCAGCTGTCCCAGCTGCGCCGCGCTCTCGGCACCAGTGCCAAGTACCGGGTCGCGAAGAACACCCTCGTCAAGCGTGCCGCCGAGGACGCCGGCGTCAAGGGGCTCGAGGACCTGTTCGTCGGCGCGACCGCCATCGCCTTCGTCGAGGGTGAAGCGGTCGACGCCGCCAAGGCGCTTCGCGACTTCGCGAAGGACAACAACGCGCTTGTGATCAAGGGCGGCTACATGGACGGCAAGCCGCTGTCCGTGGACGAGATCAACCGGATCGCCGATCTCGACAGCCGTGAGGTCCTGCTCGCCAAGGCGGCGGGCGCGTTCAAGGCGAAGCTGTCCCAGGCCGCCGCGCTGTTCCAGGCGCCGGCGTCCCAGGTCGCCCGCCTGGCTGCCGCGCTGGAGGAGAAGCAGCGCAACGCCGCCGGTACCGAAGCAGCCGAAGCACCCGCCGAGAGCTGAACCACCCCCACCCCGAACGTCTAGTTCGTTTTTCTGAGAGGAAGCCATCATGGCGAAGCTGAGCACCGCCGAGCTGATCGACGCCTTCAAGGAGCTGACCCTCCTCGAGCTGTCCGAGTTCGTGAAGGAGTTCGAAGAGGTCTTCGACGTGACCGCCGCCGCGCCGGTCGCCGTCGCCGCTGCCGCTCCGGGTGCCGCCCCGGCCGCCGCCGCCGAGGAGCAGGACGAGTTCGACGTCATCCTCGAGGGCGCCGGCGACAAGAAGATCCAGGTCATCAAGGTCGTCCGCGAGGTCGTCTCGGGCCTGGGCCTGAAGGAGGCCAAGGAGCTGGTCGAGGCCGCTCCCAAGGCCCTCCTGGAGAAGGTCGACAAGGAGGCCGCCGAGGCCGCCAAGGAGAAGCTCGAGGCCGCGGGCGCCAAGATCTCCATCAAGTGATTTCCGGCGCGCAAGCGCCACCGCGAACGGGCGGGCACCCATCGGGTGCCCGCCCGTTCCGTTTGTTGCATCGGAGCGCCCGGCAGCGACTCGATGACCATGACCGACCCCGAGCACCTCGAGCTCCTCGCCCAGCAGCTGACCGACCGTAAACCCCTGCTCACGCTCTCGCCGGCGGCCGTGGTCGTACCCGTCCTCTTCCTCCTGCTCTTCGCCGCGCTCACCGTGATCCCCTAGGAGCGCTGTCCGAATAGCCCCGGGTCCCTAAATCGTGGTTTCGGGGCTCTTCGGCTCTGCGTCGTTGCCCCGATTGGACTACCGTGCTGCGAGATGGCGATCACGGCGGGGTGACGATGAGCCCGGGGCTGGCCAGAAAAGAAAACTGGTGAGTAACCTGTTCGCACTCAGCTCGTTGCACCTGGTTGACGCGGGTTCGTGGGCGCCACAGGCCCACATCCGCCGCCGGCGTGGGTGGCAGGGTGTGGCAGCGGGCGCAATGACGCGGAACAGCTCCTGGAGGTGCGATGGGTGCCGAGGTGGTCATCGAAGGTCTGACGAAGTCCTTCGGTAAGCAGGCCATCTGGCGGGACGTCACGTTGACGCTCCCCCCGGGCGAAGTGTCGGCGATGCTCGGCCCGTCGGGGACCGGCAAGTCGGTCTTCCTCAAGTCGATGATCGGGCTGCTGAAGCCCGACCGCGGCCGCTGCGTGATCAACGGTGTCGACATCGTCACCTGCTCCGAGCACAAGCTGTACGAGATCCGGAAGCTCTTCGGCGTCCTCTTCCAGGACGGTGCGCTGTTCGGCTCGATGAACCTCTACGACAACGTCGCCTTCCCGCTGCGCGAGCACACGAAGAAGTCCGAGACGGAAATCCGCCGGATCGTCCTCGAAAAGCTGGACATGACCGGTCTGAACGGCGCCGACAAGAAGCTCCCCGGCGAGATCTCCGGCGGTATGCGCAAGCGCGCCGGCCTGGCCCGCGCCCTGGTGCTGGACCCGGAGATCATCCTGGTCGACGAGCCGGACTCGGGCCTCGACCCGGTCCGCACGACCTACATCTCGCAGCTGTTCCTCGACGTCAACGCGCAGATCGACGCGACGTTCCTGATCGTCACCCACAACATCAACCTGGCCCGCACGGTGCCGGACAACCTGGGCATGCTCTTCCGCAAGGAACTGGTCATGTTCGGCCCGCGCGAGGTGCTGCTGACCAGCGAAGAGCCGGTCGTCAAGCAGTTCCTCAACGGCAAGATGCAGGGCCCGATCGGCATGTCCGAGGAGAAGGACAGCGCCCAGATGGCCGCCGAGCAGGCGATGTTCGACGCCGGCCACCACGCGGGCGGGGTCGAGGACGTCTCCGGCGTGCCGCCGCAGATGCAGCCGACGCCGGGCGTGCCGACCCGGATGGGTGCCGTCCGCCGCAAGGACCGGGTCATGGAGATCATGCACCGGCTGCCGCCGGCCGCGCAGGAGAGCATCATCGAGTCGCTGAGCCCGGAGGAGCAGCGCCACTACGGCGTGCGGCCGCACCGCGGGCAGCCGCAGCAGGTCGGCGCCCGCCCGCAGGGTGACGGCGTCCCGAACCAGCACCACGGGCAGCTGCCCGCCGACCAGGTGGCGCGGATCCCCGGCGGCCAGCCGCCGAGACCCGGCACGCACCGGATGCCACCACGAGACAACGGGCCAGGTGGCAGGTGAGCTCTCCCGCAACACAGGCGAAGATCCCCGGGATCGGCATGCTCCGCGAGACCGGGAACCTGTTCGCTCTCGGCCTGGACATCGTCCGCGGCCTGTTCCAGCGCCCGTTCCAGCTGCGGGAGTTCATCCAGCAGTCCTGGTTCATCGCGAGCGTGACCATCCTGCCGACGGCCCTGGTGGCCATCCCGTTCGGCGCGGTCATCTCGCTGCAGTTCGGTTCGCTCGCCCGCCAGCTGGGCGCGCAGTCCTACACCGGCGCGGGCTCCGTGCTCGCCACCGTGCAGCAGGCCAGTCCGCTGGTCACCGCGCTGCTGGTGGCGGGCGCGGGCGGCTCCGCCGTCTGCGCCGACATCGGCGCCCGGACCATCCGCGAAGAGATCGCCGCGATGGAGGTGCTCGGCGTCTCCGCGGTCCAGCGGCTGATCGTGCCGCGCACCCTCGCGATGATGCTGGTCGCGCTCCTGCTCAACGGCATGGTCAGCGTCATCGGCGTCCTGGGCGGCTACTTCTTCAACGTCGTCCTCCAGGGCGGGACGCCGGGTGCGTACCTGGCGAGCTTCTCGGCCCTCGCGCAGCTTCCCGACCTGTGGGTCGGTGAGATCAAGGCGCTGATCTTCGGGTTCATCGCCGCCGTCGTCGCCTCCTACCGGGGTCTCAACCCCTCCGGCGGCCCGAAGGGCGTCGGGGACGCGGTGAACCAGTCGGTGGTCATCACGTTCCTGCTGCTGTTCGTCGTGAACTTCGTGATCACCCTGATCTACCTGCAGATCGTGCCCGGAAAGCTGGACTAGCGGCCATGACGTTCCTCCAGGGCGCCAAGCGCGTCGCCAACCGTCCTTTGCAGACGCTGGACACCCTCGGTGACCAGATGTCGTTCTACGGCCGCGCTCTGTTGTGGACACCGCGGACGCTGCGCCGGTACACGAAGGAAGTCCTCCGGCTGCTGGCCGAGGTGAGCTTCGGCTCCGGCTCGCTCGCGGTCATCGGCGGCACGGTCGGCGTGATGGTCGGCCTGACGCTGTTCACCGGTGTCCTCGTCGGCCTCCAGGGCTACTCGGCGCTGAACTCGATCGGGACGTCGGCCTTCACCGGCTTCCTGACGGCGTTCTTCAACACCCGCGAGATCGCGCCGCTGGTCGCCGGGCTGGCCCTGAGCGCCACGGTCGGCGCCGGGTTCACCGCCCAGCTGGGCGCGATGCGGATCTCCGAGGAGATCGACGCGCTCGAGGTCATGGGCGTGCCGAGCCTGCCGTACCTGGTCACGACGCGGATCATCGCCGGGTTCGTCGCGGTCATCCCGCTCTACATCATCGGCCTGCTCAGCTCGTACCTCGCGTCGAGACTGGTCGTCATCTACATCTACAACCAGTCGGCGGGCACCTACGACCACTACTTCGACCTGTTCCTGCCACCGCAGGACGTGCTCTATTCGTTCATCAAGGTGCTGTTGTTCAGCGTCCTGATCATCCTGTCGCACTGCTACTTCGGGTACCGGGCGACCGGTGGCCCGGCCGGCGTCGGCGTCGCGGTCGGCAAGGCCGTGCGGCTGTCCATCGTCACGGTGTCGATCATGAACTTCTTCATCGGGTTCGCCATCTGGGGAACCGACGTCACGGTAAGGATCGCGGGATGAGGGTGCTCCGGCGCAGGCTGCTCGGCCTGCTGCTCATCGCCGTGATGGTCGGCGGGGTGGCGCTGTCCATCGCGCTCTACGACAAGGCGTTCACGCCGGTCGTCACGGTCAAGCTGGAGGCCGACAAGATCGGCAACCAGCTGATCAAGCAGTCCGACGTCAAGGTGCGCGGGCTGATCGTCGGCTCGGTGCAGGACATCATCGCCACCGACCACGGCGCGGAGCTGACGCTCGCGCTGAAGCCGGAGTCGGCGAAGCTGATCCCGGAGAACGTCTCGGCGCGCTTCCTGCCGAAGACGCTCTTCGGTGAGCGGTTCGTCTCGCTCGAGATCCCGAAGGACCCGTCGGCGAAGACCCTGGCCAGCGGGGACGTCATCCCGCAGGACCGCACGTCCAGCGCGGTCGAGCTGGAGCAGGCGTTCGCCCACCTGATGCCGGTGCTGCAGGCGGTGCAGCCGCAGAAGCTGTCGGCGACCCTGACGGCGATCTCGACGGCGCTGTCGGGCCGCGGCGACCAGCTCGGCGACACGCTGTCGCAGCTGGGCACCTACATCGGCGAGCTGAACCCGCACGAGCCCGAGCTGCAGCACAACCTGAAAGCGCTCGCGGAGTTCTCCGACCACCTCAAGGACGCGGCGCCGGACCTGGTGCAGAGCCTGGACAACCTGAGCACGACGACCCGGACCGTGGTCGACGAGCGGCAGAACCTGGCGAACCTCTACGGCAGCCTGACCCAGGCTTCGGTGGACCTGCAGACGTTCCTGCAGAACAACAAGGACAACATCATCTCCCTCGTCGACACCGCGCGGCCGACGGCCGAGCTGCTGGCGAAGTACGCGCCGGAGTACCCCTGCGTGATCTCCCAGATGGCCCAGAACGTGCCGCTGATCGACCAGGCACTGGGCAAGGGCACCGACCAGCCCGGCCTGCACGCGACGATCGAGATCATCGTGCCGCGCGCGCCGTACGAGGCGGGCAAGGAAGAGCCGCGGTTCGAGGACAAGCGCGGCCCGCGCTGCTACGACATGAAGGACATCCCGAAGCCGTTCCCGTCGGAGCCGCCGGACGGCGCGTTCAAGGACGGCACGAAGCACCAGGCCGCGCCGAAGACCGTCGGCGAGGGCCTGAACCCGGCGAAGTTCAAGGCGGACGCGGCCGGTGGTAACGACGGCGGTGGCGACCTGGCGTACTCGACGGCGGAGCAGGGCTTCCTCGCCGACCTGCTGGGCCCGCAGCTGGGCATGAACGCCGCCGACGTCCCGGGCTGGAGCGCGTTGCTCGTCGGCCCGCTGTACCGGGGCGCGGAGGTGACGGTCAAGTGAGGGGCCTGCTCGCACCGCTGATCAAGCTCGGCATCTTCGTGGTCGTCACCGTGCTGTTCACGACGATCCTCGGGATCAGTATCGCCAACATCAACACCACCAGCACCAACGCCTACAAGGCGCGCTTCACCGACGCGACGCTGCTGCTGCCCAACGACGACGTCCGCATCGCGGGCGTCCGGGTCGGGCAGGTCAAGGACGTCAAGATCGTCGACAAGCGCCAGGCCGAGGTCGAGTTCGAAGTGGACTCCGGGCGGACGCTGCCGGCCGGGGTGACCGCCCAGATCAAGTTCCGCAACCTGGTCGGCCAGCGGTACGTCTCGCTCGGCGAAGGCGACGACACCTCCGGCAAGACGCTGGCGCCCGGCGGCACGATCCCGCTGGAGCGGACCACGCCGGCGCTGGACCTGACCGAGCTGTTCAACGGTTTCAAGCCGTTATTCACCGCGCTCAACCCGGACGACGTCAACAAGCTGTCCTACGAGGTCATCCAGGTCCTGCAGGGCGAGGGCGGCACCGTGGAGAGCCTGCTGTCGCACACGGCGTCGCTGGCCACCACGATCGCGAACAAGGACCAGGTGATCGGCGAGGTCATCGACAACCTCAACTCGGTGCTCGACACGGTCAACGCGCACACGCCGCAGCTGAACGACCTGATCATCAAGCTGCAGCAGCTGACTTCCGGCCTGGCCGCCGACCGCAAGCCGATCGGCGACGCGATCGAGAGCCTCGGAAATCTGGCCGAGACGACGTCCGGGCTGCTCGGCGAGGTCCGCGAGCCGCTGAAGAACGACATCAGCGCGCTCGGCGGCCTGACCCAGCAGCTGAACAAGAACGAGCCGGAGCTGGAGCACTTCATCCAGTTCCTGCCGACCAAGGTGAGCACGCTGACCCGCACCGCGGACTACGGCTCCTGGTTCAACTTCTACGCCTGTGAGTTCTCCGGGAGCGTGAGCTTGCCGCCACTGATCAACGACGTCCCGCTGCCCCTGCTGCCGGCGAACCGGGAGAGGTGCAAGGGATGAAGTCGTTCCAGAGCCGCAACCCGGTGCCGATCGCGCTGGTCGGGATCGTCGTCCTGGCGCTCGGTTTCATCGCCGCGCTCAACTCCGACGACCTGCCGGTGGTCGGCGGCGGCACCACCTACAGCGCCGAGTTCAGCGAGGCTTCCGGGCTGCAGAAGGACAACGACGTCCGGATCGCCGGGGTCAAGGTCGGCAAGGTCAGCGACATCGAGCTCGACGGCACGTCGGTCAAGGTGTCGTTCAAGGTCAAGGACGCCTGGCTGGGCGACCGGACGAGCGCCGCGATCAAGATCAAGACTTTGCTCGGGCAGAAGTACCTCTCGCTGGACCCACAGGGCGAGAACGCGCTGAACCCGGGCACCGGGATCCCGCGCGACCGCACGATGGCGCCCTACGACGTGCTCGACGCGTTCCGCGGGCTCTCGCAGACGGTCGACAACATCGACACCAAGCAGCTGGCGCAGAGCTTCGACACCATCTCGCAGACCTTCGCCAACACTCCGCAGGACGTGAAGGGCGCGCTGTCGGGGCTGTCGAAGCTGTCGGACACGATCGCCTCGCGCGACCAGCAGCTGTCGAACCTGCTGGCCAACACCCGCGAGGTGTCGCAGACCCTGGTCGACCGCGACGCGGAAGTGCAGAAGCTGCTGAACGACGGCAACGACCTGCTCGCCGAGCTGGCCAAGCGCGAGGACGCCATCACGGCGCTGCTGAACGGCTCCCGCGAGCTGGCGACGCAGCTGCAGGGCCTGATCGACGACAACTCGAAGCAGCTCGACCCGGTGCTGACCCAGCTCGACCAGCTGACGTCGATGCTGCAGCGCAACCAGGACTCCCTGGCCGAGGGCATCAAGAAGTTCGCCCCGTTCATCCGCGTCTTCACCAACACCATCGGCAACGGCCGCTGGTTCGACAACTACATCTGCGGCCTGCTGCTGCCGTCGTTCGGCCCGATCAACGAAGAGGGGTGCTACACGAAATGAGTGACACCCGCTTCGGGCAAGCCCTGACCCGGGGCTTCACCATCGCGATCGTCCTGGCGCTCGTCGTCGCCGGCGGGATCTGGTGGACCCTCAAGGACGCCGGCCGCAACCACCTGACCGCGTACTTCGCCGGCGCAGTCGGCCTGTACGAGGGCAACAGCGTCCGGATGCTCGGCGTCGACATGGGCACGGTCACCAAGATCACGCCGATGGGCAACCAGGTGAAGGTCGACTTCGAGTACGACCGCAAGGTCGCCGTCCCGGCCGACGCGAAGGCGCTCATCGTGGCGCCGTCGCTGGTGTCCGACCGGTACGTCCAGCTCGCCCCGGCCTACACCGGCGGCCCGCGGATCTCCGACGGTGCGGTCATCGGCCTCGACCGCACCGAGGTGCCCCTCGAGGTCGACCAGCTGGCGTCGAGCCTGGCCCGGGTCAGCGAGACCCTCGGCCCCAACGGCGTCAACAAGCAGGGTTCGCTGTCGAACCTGCTGAACACCGCCGCGGCCAACGTGGACGGCAACGGCCAAGCCCTGCACGACACGATCACCAAGCTCGGCCAGGCGGCCGGAACCCTCGCGGGCAACAAGGACGACCTGTTCTCCACCGTGGAGAACCTCGGCAAGTTCTCCCAGACACTGGCCGACTCCGACAACCAGGTCCGCACTTTCGAGAGCCGGCTCGCCGACGTCAGCGGCTACCTGGCGTCCGAAAAGGACAATCTGGCGGCGACCGTGCAGCAACTGGGCACGACGCTGACCGCGGTGCAGGCGTTCATCGACCAGAACCACGACCGGCTCAAGTCCAATGTGGACAAGTTGGCCGGCGTCACGAAGGTGCTCGTCGACCAGCGCAGCTCGCTGGCCGAGATCCTCGACGTCGCCCCGGTCGGCCTGAGCAACCTGGTCAACACCTACAACGGCTCCTCCGGCACGCTCGACGCCCGGCCGAACCTCAACGAGCTGACCCAGCCGCCGCTGGTGATGATCTGCCGGCTGCTCAAGCAGACCCCGGACGCGCTCGACGCGCTCGGCAACATCTGCCAGGGCATCGCCGGCGTGGTCGACGGGCTGATCCCGCTGCCGTCGGTGGCGCAGACCGTCCAGGCGCTGCAGTCGGGCAAGCTGCCGCCGCTGCCCCTGCCCATCGCCGGGCAGGTCTACGGCTCGGGAGGTGGCCAGTGAGGAAGCTCCTGACCGTGGGCGCACTGACCACGGTGTCCGCGCTCGTGCTGTCCGGCTGCGCGTTCAACGGCATCTACGACCTGCCGCTGCCCGGTGGGGCCGACCTCGGCGACCACCCGTACACGGTGAACGTCGAGTTCCGGGACGTGCTCGACCTGACCCCGCAAGCCGGGGTGAAGGTCGACGAGGTGCCGGTCGGCCGGGTCGAGAACGTCGGCCTCACCAAGGACGGCTGGCACGCGCTGGTGACGCTGAAGGTGAACGGCGACATCAAGCTGCCGGCCAACGCGATCGCCAACGTCAAGCAGTCGAGCCTGCTGGGTGAGAAGTACGTCGAGCTGGCTTCGCCCGGCGCCGACCAGGCCCAGGGCAAGCTCGCCGACAACGCGACCATCCCGCTGGCCCGCACCAACCGCAGCGTCGAGGTCGAAGAGCTGCTCGGCGCGCTGTCGCTGCTGCTCAACGGCGGCGGGATCGACCAGCTGAACACGATCACCAAGGAGCTCAACAAGGCCACGTCCGGCCGCGAGCCGGACATCAAGGCCTTGCTGGACAACGCGAACCAGCTCGTCACGAACCTCGACAAGCAGTCGCGGAACATCACCCGGGCCATCGACGGGCTCAACCGGTTGTCCTCGACCCTGAACGACCAGAAGGACAAGCTGGTCGGCGCGGTCGACAACCTCGGTCCCGGGCTCGGTGTGCTGGAGCAGCAGCGCGGCCAGCTCGTTACGATGCTGCAGGCGCTCGACAACCTCTCCGGCGTCGCGACCGACACGGTGAACAAGTCGCAGAAGGACCTCGTCGCCGACCTGAAGGCGCTGACGCCGACGTTGCAGAAGCTCGGCGAGGCGGGCAACGACCTGCCGAAGGCGCTGCAGATCCTGCTGACGTTCCCGTTCAGCGACCAGGCGGTCAACGACGTCAAGGGCGACTACTTCAACCTGTTCGCGAAGGTGGACCTGAACCTGAAGACGATCGTCGAGAACCTGGGCAACAGCAGGCAGAACGCGCTCAACGGGCAGCTGCCGCTGGCGGGCCTGACCGGCGGGGTCGAAGGCACGCCGGCCAACCAGCCGCCACCGCTGCCCATCCCGGGTGCCGGCCAGCAGTCCGGGACGGCGCAGCAGCCGGGCCTCGGCAACCTCTTCGGGCTCCTGGGAGGTGGCAGCTGATGTTGCTGCGCAGGACAAAACTCCAGCTGGTCGCCTTCGCGGTCATTTCGATCGTCGCGATCGTGTACGCGCTGGTCCGGTTCGCCGGGCTCGGCAGCGTGTTCGGCAACGACGGTTACACGGTGAAGCTCCAGCTCGACGAGTCGGGCGGGATCTTCACCAACGCCGAGGTCACCTACCGCGGCTACAACATCGGCCGGGTCGGGGAGATGCGCCTGACCCAGACCGGGCTCGAAGCCGACCTGAACATCGACCCGTCGGCGCCGCAGGTGCCCGCGGACCTCGACGCCGTCGTCGCCAACCGGTCGGCGGTCGGCGAGCAGTACGTCGACCTCAAGCCCAAGGCCGACAAGGGCCCGTATCTCCGGGCGGGCTCGGTCATCCCGGCGTCGAAGACGACCACCCCGGTCAGCACCGACCGGCTGATCGGCGACCTCGACTCGCTCGCGGCGTCGGTCCCGGTCGACTCGCTGCGCACGGTCGTCGACGAGTCCTACGACGCGTTCCGCGGCACCGGCGGCGACCTGCAGAAGCTGCTCGACACCGCGCGCAGCTTCACCACGACCGCGCAGCAGTACCTGCCGCAGACGATCCAGCTCCTCGACGCCGGCGGCCAGGTGCTCGACACGCAGAACGACGAGGCGAAGAACTTCGCGTCGTTCAGCAAGAGCCTCAACGAGCTCACCGGCACGCTGAAGAACTCCGACGGCGACCTGCGCAAGCTGATCGGCATCACGCCGCAGGTGGCGACGCAGATCAGCCAGGTGCTGCAGGAGTCGGGGCCGGGCCTGGGCGCGCTGACGGCGAACCTGCTCACGACGGCCAACCTGACCGTGACGCGCTTGGACGGAATCGAGCAGGGCTTGGTGACGTACCCGGCGCTGGCCGGCGCCGCCAGCAGCGTCGCCCCCGGCGACGGCACGGCGCACCTCGGGCTGGTGCTCAACCTGTTCAACCCGCCGTCCTGCACGAAGGGGTACATGCCGTACTCGCAGTACCGCACCGGCAACAACCTCACGCCGCGGCCCGCGGACGACAAGGCGTACTGTGCCGAACCGAAGGGCAGCCCGATCAACGTCCGCGGGGCGCAGAACGCGCCGTACGGCGGGGTGCCCGTCGCGCCGTCCGACGCGGACGTCGCGGCCAACGCGAACCGGCCGGCGGAGGAGCTGGCCGAGGAGCGGAACACCCGGGGTGTGCCGGGCATCGTCGGCAGTCCCGGCGTGAGCCTGAACAGCCTGGGCTCGCTGCTCGGCCTGACCTGACGTGGATTTGATGACCGTTACCTACCCTGGAGAGCTATGAGTTCGGACGAGCCGGCCGCCACGGCGGTGCTGGAGGCCGAGGACCCGGCCCCGGCACCCGCGAAGGATCCCTCGCGGATCCTGGTGCTCGGGGCCGCGGCGCTGGCCCTGGCCGCCCTGATCGCGGCGGCGATCTTCGGGATCATGTGGTGGGCGGCCGCATCCGACGACAACGCCGACCTGGCGGCTTCGCGCGAGGCCGTGGTCAAGGCGGGCACCAACGCGCTCAAGGCGTACACCGAGGTCGACTACACCGATCTCGACGGCTTCTTCGCCCGGCAGAAGGCCGTGTCGGACGACAAGATGAGCCAGCAGATCGACCAGTCGGCGCCGACGTTCCGCAAGGCGCTGACCGACGCCAAGACGAAGGTCACCACGGACGTCCAGGACATCGCCGTCGAGGAGCTCGACGACCACGAAGGCAAGGCCAGCTTCCTCGCCGCCATCGCCACGACCGTCACCCAGGGCGACAAGAGCAGCGCGAAGCCGCTGCGCCTCGAGGTGTCGATGACCCGCGTGGGCGGGGAGTGGAAGCTGTCCGGCATCGACAGCGTCCCGCTCGTCGCGGCCGGCCAGTAGCGTCACCTCTTAAGGAGCTCGTAGTGCCCCCCTCCCGCCGCCAGCCGCCCCCTTCGCCGTCGCGCCGCCCCCGCGTGGCCGGTCTGCGCAAGCCCTCGGTGGACGAGACCGCCGCCGAGCGGGCCGGGCAGCTGCCCGCGGTGCCGTCCGCCTCGCCTGCGGAGCGGAAGCCGCGGCCGCGTCCGGCTCCTTCGCCGCGTCCGGTTTCGTCGTCCGAGTCCACTGAGGACACGGCGGTGATCGCGGCCGTCGACCAGGTCGACGCACCCGCTGAAGAGGCCCCGGAGCGACCGGCGCCCCGGCGGAAGAAGCGGGACGAGGGGACCGCGAAGCCGACGGACGTCTCCGAGGTCCCGATGGCCGACGAGCCGTCGCGGCCCGCGGCGGGAGCGCAGAAGCCGTACGTGGTGGCGGGCGCATTGGTGCTGGTGGCGCTGATCCTGGGCGGCTTGGCGTACTGGTTCCGGTCCGAAGAGGTCAAGGTCTCGTCGGCGACGAGCAACACGGCACTGCTGGACGTCGCGAAGACGGCACAGGTCAAGGACGCGGTGTCGAAGGCGGCCGAGGCACTGTTCTCGTACGACTTCAACAACATCAAGAAGACCGAGGACGCGGCGAACGACCTGCTGGCCAACGACGACGTCCGGAACAAGTACAACTCGCTGATGGGCGAGGTGAAGCGGCTGGCGCCGGCCCAGAAGATGATCGTGACGTGCAAGGTGACCCGCGCGGCGGTGATCATGCTGAACGGCGACCTGGCCAAGGTGATGGTCTTCGTGGACCAGACATCGACCCGCACGGACACGAAGAAGACGACGGCGGGAACGGCCCAGCTCCACCTGAACGCCCAGTTGCAGGGCGACAAGTGGAAGATCACGGACATGGACACGTACAACGCCCCGAAGGTCCCGGCGGCTCAGGCACCGTCCTCGTCGGCTCCGGCGCCGTCCAAGTAGGTCAGCGTTTCGCCGGCTTGGGCGGCGCTCGCCTGCAGCGCTTCCAGGAGCCGGCGGCGGACGAGATCGTCGTGCTCGTGCTTCACCCGGACCGCCGCGGCGTCCTCCGCCGGCAGGACGCACCCGGCGCACCGGGTGAAGGCCGGCCCGATCGGCGCACCGCAGCGGCCGCGTCCGTCGGCCGGTGGATCCGGGCGGCTCGGCCGCCAGTCGAAGGTCATGGGCCGAACTTCACGACGGAGAACTGCACGATGGTGGTCTCCGTTCCGCCGAGGTGACAGCCGATCCAGGGGAGATGGTCCCCCGGAATGTCGCATCGAGGTGTCGCCGCCGCCTTTGCCAGCTGCTTTGTGTCAGCGCGTTCCTGACGTCGGCGTGCGGAACCGGTCCGCTGGTGACGTACGACGCGGGCCCGGGCTGGACCCGCAGCGCGGACGCCCTGCGACTCGGCCCGGCGGTCTTCGAGGTGGAGAGCTACGGCCGGAGCCGCTGCGTGAACACGGAGCGGCCCGAAGGCTTGTTGGGAACTGGCTGGGTCCCGGGCGTCCAGGAGGTCGACACGGCGTTGACGAGGGTCCTGCGCGAAGGGCTGTTGCCGAGGCTGTTCGGCCCGCGCTCGATGGCAGTCGGCAGCACCTCGTCCGGCCGCGGCGCGACGACCATCGTGATCGAGGAGGGGTGCGTCCCGGTGGACCCGATGGCCGCCCCGGTGGTCCTGGACCTGCGCGGATACCCGACTCACGACCCCGCCGGCGTCGCGGTGGTGTTCCTGGTGGGCACGATCCGGGCGGAGATCCGCGCCCGGATCCTGACCTCCGTCCGGGTGATGCGCTGAACCGGGTGGAACGACTGACTCACTCCCCGTCGTCTGATAGCGTGATTTGCTGACCGAGTGTGTTCGGGCGCTCACGAGAGCTTCGGGGAGGAAGTTCCGATGCCTGATTTCGCGCGAAGCTTGACGGGTTCGGCGGGGTACCGGGTACCAGCCGACGACCCGTCGTTCAAGGGCGTCTATGCAGCGGAGATCCAAGCTCTCCAGGAACGCCTCAACCGGGCGACGGCCGGTGGTGGTATGGGTGGGTTCAAGCTGGACGTGGAGCAGATGCAGACGCTGCTGCCCCAGTGGAAGGACCTCCGCGACACGCTCGTCGACCTTCGGAGGTTGGGGAACAACCTCAAGGTGGTGGCCTCGCCCGCAGCCGACGAGTCGAGTATGGCGAACAACAACGCTGTGCTTACCCATGCGGAGCTGTATCAGCGCAGTATTGAACAGCAGCGAGACTATGCGATCGAGTATGTGAAATCGATCGAGAAGATGATCGAAAAGTATCAGCATGCCGATGATTCGGCGACGCGTTCGTTCAACGTCATGGGGACTGAGCTGTGAAGCGCTGCAAGCTTGCAATGGTGTTGGCGGCGGCCATTCTGGTGGCCGGATGCTCGACCGACGTCACCGGTCATGCCACACCATCGACAGATGCGGCGACTTCAGCGAATCCTGGGGGAGACGGTTTGGGTGTGCCGAAGGTTGCGCAACCCATCGACACAGCTCGCTACGAGAAGCAGCCATGCGCGGCGCTCACCGCAGGGCAGCTTTCGCAGCTGGGTATCACAACCCAGCCCAAGCCGGACTTGGCGAACAAGTTGGGCCCGAGCTGTGAATGGAATGCTTTCGATCAAGCCGGGTTTACGATCGGTGCGACACTTTTGACCGTCGGCAGCAGTCTCGCCAAGGTCTACAAGCAGCACGACCAAGGCCAGTGGCCGTTCTTCAAGCCCGTTGCCGATGTTTCGGGGTATCCAGGTGTTCTGCTGGACTCCCTGGACGCGCAGCCCAAAGGTAAGTGTCAGCTGGTTGTCGCCGTGCGCGACGATCTCGTCTACAGCGTGCAGGGCGACTTGGATCCCGACTCAACGGACTACGCCAACCCATGCTCGATTGTCCAGAAGGCTGCCGAGATGGCGGTGTCGACCATGAAGGCCGGTGCGTGATGACCGAGTACACCGCGCAACAGATCGTCGACTTCCTCAAAGCCGGCGACGGTCCGGACAGCCTGTTCGAATCGAGCCAGCTTGCGCAGCAGCTGGCCGCCAAGCACGTTGAAGCGCGGGACATGATGACCCGTCTCCAATCCGCCATGAGCGAAGCCTGGTCCGGCGATGCCGCCGCCCAGGCGCTGGCCGGAGCCGGGCCACTGCTTGCCGCCTCCGAGGTCAGTGCCGTTCACCTCGCCGCTGCTCAAAACTCGCTCATGACCCAAGGTGCCGACTACGCCGACCTGCGGAACAAGGTCGGTGACGGGCCTGGGCCCCAGCCTCAGGAGGACTTTCTCAGCCGGACCTTCCCGATGCTCACCGACAAGGACGAGCAGATCGCCGGGTGGAATGCCAAAGCCCAGGAAGTCGTCCAGCACTACGGCACCTATGCCGGGCAGAGCGGGGAGAATGCCGCCGGTCTGCCTCAGGACTATGGCGAACTGACTCTCCCCGCCGGTGGTGCCGACATCGAACACGCCGAGAAGCCGACTGCCGTCACCCCTCCCGCCGGGCGTGACGACCGTCAGACGCCCACCAGCCGCACCACTCAGGTCGAGCATCGCGGCACCGATCCGTCCAAACAGGACGGGCAGGAAAGGCAGCAGCGTCCGAACACGGACACGAACACCACCGTGCCTGGCCAGCAACGCCCCGCCGCCGGTCAGGACGACACCACCCGGACCACCGGTCTCACCCCGGTCGCGCACACCGGCCCCGGCGATGCCGCGATCCGGCCCAACCCGATCAACCCCGGCTTCGGCCGCGACGGTGGATCCGGCGACATCAACGCCCGCCTCGGTCCGGGCGTGCCCGTGATCGACGGCCCAGGCGGGACGGGCCGCTTCGGGACACCCGGCACCGGCACCGGCAACGAACCCGGCGGCGCCCGCACCGGCAGCGAGCCAGGACGCAGTGGACGCGGCGCCATCGGAAGCGAACCCGGCGGCCGCAGCGGCACCGGACGGTTCGGCGAACCCGCTGTCGCACGGCCAGGCGCCGCCGGCGCGGCCGGGAAACCCGGCGCCGGCGCCATGGGCGGCCCCCTCGCACGCGGCGGCGACAAAGAGGAGGACAAAGAGCACAAGCGGCTCGACATCCTCCAGGAACCCGACCCCGACGAGCTGTTCGGCGGCTTCCCCGACGGCATGAAGCCGGTTCCGCCGACCATCGGCACCTGATGGTCGTTCGGCAGGAAACCGTCCTGGACGCGGGGAGCGTGCACTGGGCGGCCGAACGGCTGGGGCTCACGCTCCCGGCCGTGCTCGCTCCGGAGCCCGTGTGGCGGAGTCCCGATGCGGAGGCACAACGGGTCGAAGCCGCGCGGGAAGAGCTGGCCGCCGAAGGTTTTCTCGATCAGGGCGAGCCCGGTGAGGACCTCGAGGACAGCCTGCGGCTTCTCTGCCGCGCTCCGGCCGAGGTGTCGGCCTACGTGCAGAGCGAGGAGCTGACCTACCGGCTGCACGCCGCCGCCGGGCGGCGGTCCGGGGCCTTCGCCTGCTACCTGCCCCACGAACGCCGGATCCTGCTTCGGCCCGCCCGGCTCGAGGCGCTGGCCAGGGTGGTCGTCCGCGAGCTGCCCGATCACCCGCCCGCGCGGTCCGTCTCCTACTCGGTGCCGCTCACCGAGCTGACCGTCCCCGAACCCCACGGCGACGCCGCCCGCGTGGCGGCGATCTTCACACAGCCGCGGTACGCCGGCGGGCAGGTCTTCGCCGCCGTCCGGGACCACCGGGGGCATCGCCGCAGCGAACCCGTCACCTTCGTCGACACCGACCAGGGGCGCTGGCTCAGCCACCTCTCCGCGGACGGCCGGTTCGTGATCACCGTCGGCGGCTCCGACGCCGCTCTGACCGCCAAGCTCGACGAGCTGAGGCACGAACTGGCCTGAGGCCACGCCGATAAGGTCGGCCGGTAAAGAAAGGGGCATCGATGAGCGTCATCCCGGACAGCCACCGCGACCTGCTGGAGCGGCCGCTGTACGCCCACCTCGCCACAGTCCGGCCGGACGGGAAACCGCAGGTCAACCCCATGTGGTTCGCCTGGGACGGCGAGTACGTCCGCTTCACGAACACCACGGTCCGGCAGAAGTACAAGAACGTGACCGCCCACCCCGAGGTCGCGTTGTCGATCAACGACCCCGAGCAGCCCTACCGGTACCTCGAGGTCCGCGGCACGGTCGAGCGCATCGACGACGACTCGAAGGGCGAGTTCTTCGCCGAGCTGGCCGACCGCTACGGCCTGAAGCTGGACGGCCCGCCCGGAGACGTCCAGCACCGCGTCGTCTACGTCGTGAAGCCGACGTCGGTCAGCAAGCAGTAGCCGGTGGGAGTCGAGCAGGCCTACGCGACCCTGGTCGGCCTGGCGGTCGGGGACGCGTTCGGCGCGCAGATTCTCCTGCCCGGCGACCACCCCGACGTGCGGGCGCGGCGGCTGCCGCCGACGCCGTGGGGCTGGACCGACGACACGGAGATGGCCTGCTCGATCTTCGCCGTCTTGAAGCGTCACGGTGTCATCGACCAGGACGCGCTGGCCCGGTCGTTCGCCGCCCACTTCGACCCGGACCGCGGTTACGGCTCGGGCGCCGAGTGGCGGCTCAACCAGATCCGCGCGGGGCAGCCGTGGCAGACGGTCAACGTCCCCAACGGCCGCGGCTCCTGGGGCAACGGCGCCGCGATGCGCGTGGCGCCGCGTCCCCGGGACTCGCCGGTCCGGAGCTGCTGCACCAGGTCATTCCGCTCGTCCCGCCCGGCCGGGTCCGCGACGGCCTCACGCTGGCAGTGAAGATCGCCGACGCGGGCGAAGCCGCGGACACGCTGGGCACGGGCCGGGAGATCGCCGCGCACGACACGGTGCCGCTCGCCCTGTGGATCGCGGCCCGGCACCCGGCGAGCTACGTCGACGCCCTCTGGACAGTGGCCCAGCTCGCCGAGGACGTCGACACGGTGGGCGCGATCGTCGGCGGGATCCTCGCCGCGGGCGGGACGCCGGTGCCCCCGGACTGGCTCGCTGCCTGCGAACCCTTACCGTCCTGGCTCGGGTGACCGGACGATCGGCGGAACACCGGGAGCATCGATCCGCTCCTCGACGAAATGGACGCTGGAGCTGGTGACCCGGTAGCGCAGTGACCAGCCGCCGGCGCGGCTGAAGTTCGTCACCATCAGCTCGGTGCCCTGGAGTTCGATCTCGATGCCGCCGTACTGACCCGGCACCGGGAACCACAGCTTCGGGACGGCCAGCTCGGTGATGGGCGCCAGCTGCGGGAGCCGGAGTTGCTGCCGCAGCACGAAATCGGCGTAACGGCCGCCGCGGATGAGCATGGTGAGGTGCTCTTCGAGGCCGCGGAGGACGTCTTCGGGGAGCGGATGCCGGACGACCGGCCGCAGGATGTCGAGGAGATGCGTGTGGCCCCGATCCCGCGCGATGTCCAGCGGAGTTTTGCCTGCCGCCGTCCGGAGCGTTCGCCAAGCGCCGAGTGTGATCAACCGCCGCGCCGTGTCGACCGGCGCGCCATGCCAGGCGACTTGATGCAGTGGCGCGAAACCTCGGGTGCCGCCGAGCCTGGTCCGGTTGACCAGCGTGCCGTGGGGCTCCAGTAGCCCGAACAGTTCTGTCCACCGGCCATCCCGCGCCGCGTCGGCGATCTTGTCGCGCTCCTCGGCCTCGGAATCACTGGCGCCGGTCCGTGAGACCCGTCCGTCCCAGCTGCGGTCGAACCACTGCGCCGGGCGGCGGTCCTCGTGCTCGCGTGCGGTCAAGAATCAGAGCCTTCTTTGCCTTCGGTTTCTCCGGCATCTCCGCCCGATGACTGCCGCCGTGACTTGCGCTCATGAACGGGGTACGGAGTCCCGTCAGGAGCGATCCCAGGGGCGAAGTCGTACCTCTCCGGCCGTGCCGGCATTTCAACAGGAAGTTTCTTCTGCTCCTCTACTGCTTCATCCAATATCTCCAGAATCTCGCGGCTTCGTTCCGACGGAACATAGTCCTTGTCCCGCTCCGCATATTTCTTGGCCAGTTCCATGCTGCGGGCATGCTCGGCTTCCTTGATGGCCTCTATCTCTTCGAGGCTTGGGTGGCGCCTGGGGTTCTCGTTTTCCATCCTCGGCTCCTAGCTTACGTCGGTGAGTTTGATTCGCCATTGCTTCGCCGCCGCGTCATAGGCGGCACGTTCGACGAAGAACTTGGTTCCCGGCGGGAAGAGTACTTCGGACTCGCTGAGCGCCTTCTCGGACAAGTCCTTGATGAGGCGTCCGCTCGTGGAATATATGTCGAACTGGACGTTGCCGGGAAATGGCTTCACGGTATCCGTGCTGAAGAATGCCGGCTCTTCGATCACTTTCCCTGGTGAATACTTGTCGAGCAAGCTTGCCAAGTCGTCGCCTGAGCGCGTGATGCCTCGGAAAACCGATCCCTCGTAGGCGGGTAGCTGGTTGAGGCCGGACATCGCCGATTTCGCGTGGGCGTCATACCTGTCGATCAGTCCTTGGTCTCCGGTTCGTAGTCCCTCGTTCATTTCATGGTAGTAGTGATCGGTCGTGTAACCTCGGATGCCGACGAGATCCTCTTCGGGAATGTGCCCGAACTCGGGGTGATCTTCGAGTATCCTGCGTACCTCTTCGGCGTCCCGCTCGTAGTACTCGTAGTTCTCACGATACGTCGCGTGGTCCGAATCGGTCGTTCGGAACTGGGGATCCGCGTAGTCGGGTGGAGGTGGATGGTCGGCGGGCGACGGTGCACCGCTGTCGTGATGCGGGGAGTGATGGCCGTCCAGCTTGCTTCCGATGTCGCCCGGCTCGTGCGCGACCACCTGTTCGCCGTCGAGCTTGCTGCTGATGGTGCCGTGGTCCGGCGGGTTCGCGAGTGGGTCTTCGTGCTCGAACGAGTCCCAGTCCTCGTGGTGGTGCCGGGGGATGCCCGGGTGTTCAGCAGGCTGCCCGGCAACTGCGATGTCGTCACCGTGGCCCGCCGGGCCGAAGTCGTGACCTGTCGGACCGAGGTCTTCTCCGAGGGGGCCGAAGTCCTCGACGGGAGCTGGGCGCTCGGCGAACCCCGCGGGTCGCTCGGCACCGACAGCGGCCTCGCGGCCCGCCGTCACCGCTGCCGACTCCGCCGCTTCCTCGCCGACCGCGGCGACGCGCTCGCCCGCCGCTCCCGCGCCGTCCGTGGCCACCGCCAGGGCGACGTTCGGGACCAGCTTGCCCATCGCCTCGAACGGGTCGCTGCCCCAGCCGTCGCCGAGCATGCCCTTCAGCATGTCCAGGGGGTGGTTCGCCGTGTGCAGCAGGCCGGCCGCCGTGCCCGACAGGCCCGCGAGGTACTCCGCCGGGTGCGTCAGGTTGTACGGGTCCAAGGGGTTGAGGGACCGGCCGAACTTCAGGATGCCGCCGGCGCCCTTGATGATGCCGCCGTAGAAGTGGACGACGCCGTCCTCTCCTTCCTGGAGGAGGTCGGCGCCTTCGGCGAGCAGCCGGTCGGTGAAGCGCGGCTCCGCGGGCGCCTTCGCCGTGGCCTGCTCCAACGCCGCTTTCGCGCGGTCGCCCTCGGCGTTGCGGCGGGTGCGGGCGTCGTTCAGCAGCTGCTGGGCCCGGCCGCGTCCCGCCGCGCCCGGGTCGGTCGACGCGGCGGGCTGCCCGCCCAGGATCACCTGCTGGTTGTACTCGGCGGACTGCCGCTGAGCCGCGGCGAAGAGCCGTGCGGCCTCTCCAGCCTGCTGTTGTGCCCACTGCACGACGTCGGCGAAGGCCGTCAACGCGGCCGACGCCCGCGTGCACGCCTCCGCGGCGTCGGACCACTGCGTCGGGTGCTGGTGGTACCCGGCACGGAACTTGTCCGCGGCTTCGCCGGTCCAGTGGGCGGTGTCGATCCGCCGGAGCCCGTCGGCCGTCTTGCCGAACGCCGCGCCGAACTTCGCCAGGTGCCCGGCTGCCGCCCGCAACGCTCCGGGGTCGCCGTGGACGAGCTTCGCCGGGTCGTCCGTCTGCCCGAGCCGTGCCTCGCCGACCTCGGCGCCCAGCGTGTCCGCGACGTCGTCGCCGAAGCCTTCGACGGCCTCGGCCGCGGAGTGCAGGCCGACCGCGTCCAAGCCGTCGCCGACGACGTGCGCGGCCTTGTCCGCGACGGCGCCCACGCCGCGGCCGACGGCTTCGATCCCCTCCTCGGCGCCCTCTTCGATCTCGTCGAGGAACTCCCAGATCCCCATCACCGCTCCTCGGGGGCCGGGCCGAAGACGTCATCCTCGGCCTGGGCGAACTCGTCACCCGCGCCGGCCAGCCCGGCGGCCGTCTTGCCCAGGCCCAGCGGCCCTTCGGCGAGGTCACGGCCCTCGGCCTTCCACTGCGCCGCCATCTGCTCCCCGGCCTTGTCCCACGACTCGGCGCTGTAGTCCGGGCGCTCCCCGTCGGCCAGCTGCTGCCAGGACTGCTGCTCCACCTGTTCGTCGCTCAGGTGCGGGTTGCCGCCGGCGTCGACGGCCAGGTCCTTGAGCAGGCCGACCGCGTACTGCTCCATGTCGTGGTAGCGGCCCGCGGCGAGGCCGAGGCGCTCGGCGATCTGGTTCCCGTCCTGGACCAGCGTCCGCACGCCCCACTCCCAGCGCTCGCAGAACTGCTCGAACGCGTCCCGCAGCCCGGCGTGCCCCGCTTCGAGGCCCGACAGCTCCAGTTCGGAGAACCCGCGCCCGGCCTCGGCGCCTTCGGCGAACCCGAGGGCCTTGAGCTCGGTGATCGCCTCGGTGATCCCGTCGGCGGTCTCCCGCAGCGCGGCCGGTTCGAGGCCATACCCTTCGCCGGCCATCACGCGTCCAGCGCGAACTCGTCGGGCACGATGCCGCGCATCGGCGGCAGCAGCATCGGCCGGTCGCCCGCGACGTCGAGGGCGACGCCCACCGGGGCCACGTTCAGCAGCCGCCGGCCCAGGGTGGTCAGGTAGGGCTGCTCGGCGTCGCCGTCACCGCCGCGGGCCAGCGTCCACGCGGCCAGCTCGGCGGGCGAAGTGAAGGCGAAGACCCAGCGGATCCCGCCCGCGTCGGCCGCGGTCAGCAGGCCGCCCGGCTCGAGCGGGACGAGGACGACGGTCGTGCGGAAGGCCTCGACCATGGCCTCGCCGTCACCCGCACCGGCGCGGACGCGCTCGATCAGGTCGGTCAGATCGGACATTTCGGTTACCCCTCGATCACGAATGATCTCCCTCCGTGCACAGTAACCAGTCGCGGCCGCGGGCAGGACTGGTGTGACGTGTGTGGCACCCGGGGTGATGACGGAAGTTCCGATCCGGCCCGGCACGGGAAGGCGGATCTCCGCGCGCCGGTCCGCGGAGATCGTGGTCACGGGGTCGGGAGGGGCGACAAATCCGCAGGTCGGGCCGCATTGCTGGCGCTACTGGCCGGTAACCGGAATGATATTCGGCCGCTTACGCTCCGCTGAACCTCTCCGACGCTGCGCCAACCGGGCCGACCCCCGTGTGGCATCTTGACTCCGGCGCCCGGTGGGTTCACGCTTACTCCCGACGGCGAAACCGGCGGCCCTTGCGGGAGGGACAACCGGTCAGCCTGGAGGCATACCTGAAGACGTCGCGAGGCAGGCTGGGCCCCATCGGGAGCGCCCCCTGGACAGACCGCGCCGTTCGGGCTAGACTGCCTCTTTGCGCTGCCCTCTTTCAGGCTGCCCGGAGCCGGTAGTTAGGATAGTGGGCACACGGCACCCTTGACAGTCACTCATAGCTGTTGCTATGGCGGCTGCCACCGCTCATTGTCCCCGGAAGGACGCATCTTGGCAGTCTCTCCCGCGAACCAGGCCACTGCTGCGACCACCTCGGCTGAATCTCGCTCGGAGTCCACGGGAATCCCCGGCGCGCCCAAGCGGGTTTCCTTCGCAAAGATTCGCGAACCCCTGAACACCCCCAACCTGCTCGACGTCCAGATCCAGTCGTTCCAGTGGTTCACCGGGGACGAAGCGTGGTTCGAACGCCGTGTCGAAGAAGGTGAAGAAAACCCGGTCGGCGGCCTCGAAGAGGTCCTGAACGAGATCTCCCCGATCGAGGACTTCTCCGGTTCGATGTCCCTGTCCTTCTCCGCCCCGCGCTTCGACGAGGTCAAGGCCTCGATCGAGGAGTGCAAGGACAAGGACATGACGTACGCCGCCCCGCTGTTCGTGACGGCCGAGTTCGTCAACAACAACACGGGCGAGATCAAGAGCCAGACGGTCTTCCTGGGCGACTTCCCGGTCATGACCGACAAGGGCACGTTCATCATCAACGGCACCGAGCGTGTCGTCGTGTCCCAGCTGGTCCGCTCGCCGGGCGTCTACTACTCCAAGGACGTCGACAAGACGACGGACAAGGACGTCTTCAGCGTCCGCGTCATCCCGAGCCGGGGCGCCTGGCTCGAGTTCGACGTCGACAAGCGCGACACCGTCGGCGTCCGCATCGACCGCAAGCGCCGCCAGCCGGTCACCGTGCTGCTGAAGGCGCTCGGCTGGACCACCGAGGCGATCCGCGAGCGCTTCTCCTTCTCGGAGACGCTGCTGGCCACCCTCGAGAAGGACCACACCGCGGGCACCGACGAGGCGCTGCTCGACATCTACCGCAAGCTGCGCCCGGGCGAGCCGCCGACGAAGGAGAGCGCGCAGACCCTGCTGGAGAACCTGTTCTTCAAGGCGAAGCGCTACGACTTGGCCAAGGTCGGCCGGTACAAGGTCAACAAGAAGCTGGGCCTCGAGACGCCGTACGACACCGGGACGCTGACCGAAGAGGACATCGTCACGACCATCGAGTACCTGGTCCGGCTGCACGCCGGCGAGGACAAGATGACCGCGGCGAACGGCACCGAGATCCCGGTCGAGACCGACGACATCGACCACTTCGGCAACCGGCGCCTGCGCACGGTCGGCGAGCTGATCCAGAACCAGATCCGGGTCGGCCTCTCCCGCACCGAGCGCGTCGTGCGCGAGCGCATGACGACGCAGGACGTCGAGGCGATCACCCCGCAGACCCTGATCAACATCCGCCCGATCGGCGCGGCGATCAAGGAGTTCTTCGGCACCTCGCAGCTGTCGCAGTTCATGGACCAGAACAACCCGCTGTCGGGCCTGACGCACAAGCGGCGTCTGTCGGCCCTCGGCCCGGGTGGTCTGTCCCGTGAGCGCGCCGGCATGGAGGTCCGGGACGTCCACCCGTCGCACTACGGCCGGATGTGCCCGATCGAGACGCCGGAAGGCCCGAACATCGGCCTGATCGGCTCGCTCTGCTCCTACGCGCGGGTCAACCCGTTCGGCTTCATCGAGACGCCGTACCGCAAGGTCGTCGAGGGCCGGGTCACCGACCAGGTCGACTACCTGACCGCGGACGAAGAGGACCGGTACGTCAAGGCCCAGGCCAACGCGCCGATCTCGGACGACGGCACCTTCGTCGAAGACCGGGTCATGGCCCGCCGCAAGGGTGGCGAGGTCGAGCTGATCGACCCGCTCGACATCGACTACATGGACGTCTCGCCGCGGCAGATGGTCTCGGTCGCGACGGCGATGATCCCGTTCCTCGAGCACGACGACGCGAACCGCGCGCTGATGGGCGCGAACATGCAGCGCCAGGCCGTGCCGCTGCTGCGCAACCAGGCCCCGTACGTGGGCACGGGTGTGGAGCTGCGCGCCGCGGTCGACGCCGGTGACGTGCTCGTCGCCGAGCAGGCCGGTGTCGTCGAGGAGCTCTCGGCCGACCTGATCACGATCATGCACGACGACGGCACCCGGAAGAGCTACGGGCTGTACAAGTTCCGCCGCTCCAACCACGGGACCTGCTTCAACCACCGCCCGATCGTGAACGAGGGCGACCGGGTCGAGCAGGGTCAGGTCATCGCCGACGGCCCGTCCACCGAGAACGGTGAGATGGCGCTCGGCAAGAACCTGCTCGTCGCGGTCATGCCGTGGGAGGGCCACAACTACGAGGACGCGATCATCCTCTCCGAGCGCCTGGTGCAGGACGACGTGCTGACGTCGATCCACATCGAGGAGCACGAGATCGACGCCCGCGACACCAAGCTGGGCGCCGAGGAGATCACCCGGGACATCCCGAACGTCTCCGAGGAGGTCCTGGCCGACCTCGACGAGCGCGGCATCATCCGGATCGGTGCCGAGGTCCGCGACGGCGACATCCTGGTCGGCAAGGTCACGCCGAAGGGCGAGACCGAGCTGACCCCGGAGGAGCGCCTGCTCCGCGCGATCTTCGGCGAGAAGGCCCGCGAGGTCCGCGACACCTCCCTGAAGGTGCCGCACGGCGAGACCGGCAAGGTCATCGGCATCCGCGTGTTCTCGCGCGAGGACGACGACGAGCTGCCCCCGGGCGTCAACGAGCTGGTCCGCGTCTACGTGGCCCAGAAGCGCAAGATCCAGCCGGGCGACAAGCTCGCCGGCCGGCACGGGAACAAGGGTGTCATCGGCAAGATCCTGCCGGTCGAGGACATGCCGTTCATGGAGGACGGCACCCCGGTCGACATCATCCTGAACACCCACGGTGTGCCGCGACGGATGAACATCGGCCAGATCCTCGAGCTGCACCTGGGCTGGCTGGCGTCGCAGGGCTGGACGATCGAGGGCAACCCGGACTGGGCGAAGAACCTGTCGCCGGAGCTCTACGACGTCGCGCCCGGCACGAACACCGCGACCCCGGTGTTCGACGGCGCGAAGGAAGAGGAGCTCACCGGGCTGCTCGGGGCGACCAAGCCGAACCGCGACGGCGAGCGCATGGTCAAGGAGAACGGCAAGGCCACGCTGTTCGACGGCCGCTCCGGCGAGCCGTACCCGTACCCGGTGTCGGTCGGCTACATGTACATCCTGAAGCTGCACCACCTGGTCGACGACAAGATCCACGCCCGCTCCACCGGCCCGTACTCGATGATCACGCAGCAGCCGCTGGGTGGTAAGGCGCAGTTCGGTGGCCAGCGCTTCGGTGAGATGGAGTGCTGGGCGATGCAGGCGTACGGCGCCGCCTACACGCTGCAGGAGCTGCTGACGATCAAGTCGGACGACGTGGTCGGCCGCGTCAAGGTGTACGAGGCGATCGTCAAGGGGGAGAACATCCCCGAGCCGGGCATCCCGGAGTCGTTCAAGGTGCTCCTCAAGGAGCTCCAGTCGCTGTGCCTCAACGTCGAGGTGCTCTCCAGCGACGGCGCGGCGATCGAGATGCGCGACTCCGACGACGAGGACCTCGAGCGCGCCGCGGCGAACCTCGGCATCAACCTGTCCCGCAACGAGTCGCCCTCGGTGGACGACGTCGTGCACTGACCGGAGCTGAGGCGGGGCCTGCCTCCCGTGGGCCCCGCCTCGCCCGCCGACCCCTCTCTAGCCGATACAACCCCAAGGGGACTTAGACGTGCTGGACGTCAACTTCTTCGATGAGCTCCGCATTGGTCTCGCCACGGCCGACGACATCCGTCAGTGGTCGTACGGCGAGGTCAAGAAGCCGGAGACCATCAACTACCGGACGCTCAAGCCCGAGAAGGACGGCCTCTTCTGCGAGAAGATCTTCGGCCCGACCCGGGACTGGGAGTGCTACTGCGGCAAGTACAAGCGCGTCCGCTTCAAGGGCATCATCTGTGAGCGCTGCGGCGTCGAGGTGACCCGCGCGAAGGTGCGCCGCGAGCGGATGGGCCACATCGAGCTGGCCGCCCCGGTCACCCACATCTGGTACTTCAAGGGTGTTCCCTCGCGCCTCGGCTACCTGCTGGACCTGGCGCCGAAGGACCTCGAGAAGATCATCTACTTCGCGGCTTACGTCATCACCGGCGTGAACACGGAGCTGCGCCACAACGACCTGCCGACCCTCGAGAACGAGATCGGCGTCGAGCGCAAGAACCTCGAGACCAAGCGTGACGCGGACATCGAGGCGCGCGCGCAGAAGCTGGAAGCCGACCTGGCCGAGCTGGAGGCGGAGGGCGCCAAGTCCGACGTCCGCCGCAAGGTCAAGGAGGGCGGCGAGCGCGAGATGCGCCAGATCCGTGACCGCGCCGGTCGCGAACTGGACCGTCTCGAGGAGGTCTGGACGACCTTCACCAAGCTCGACACCCGCCAGCTGATCGCCGACGAGCTGCTCTACCGCGAGCTGGTCGACCGCTACGGCGAGTACTTCACCGGCGGCATGGGCGCGGAGGCCATCCAGAAGCTGGCCACCGAGTTCGACGTCAACGCCGAGGCCGAGAGCCTGCGCGACACCATCCGCAACGGCAAGGGGCAGAAGAAGCTCCGCGCGCTGAAGCGGCTCAAGGTCGTCGCGGCCTTCCAGGCCACCGGCAACGACCCGCGCGGCATGGTGCTCGACGCCGTCCCGGTCATCCCGCCGGACCTGCGCCCGATGGTGCAGCTGGACGGTGGCCGCTTCGCGACCTCCGACCTGAACGACCTGTACCGCCGGGTCATCAACCGGAACAACCGCCTCAAGCGGCTGATCGACCTCGGCGCGCCCGAGATCATCGTCAACAACGAGAAGCGGATGCTGCAGGAGGCCGTCGACGCGCTGTTCGACAACGGCCGCCGCGGCCGTCCGGTCACCGGCCCGGGCAACCGGCCGCTGAAGTCGCTGTCCGACCTGCTCAAGGGCAAGCAGGGCCGGTTCCGCCAGAACCTGCTCGGCAAGCGCGTCGACTACTCGGGCCGTTCGGTCATCATCGTGGGTCCGCAGCTGAAGCTGCACCAGTGCGGCCTGCCGAAGGACATGGCGCTCGAGCTGTTCAAGCCGTTCGTCATGAAGCGGCTGGTCGACCTGAACCACGCGCAGAACATCAAGTCCGCCAAGCG
Organism: Amycolatopsis sp. NPDC021455; assembly: GCF_040640995.1. Lineage (NCBI taxonomy): Bacteria > Bacillati > Actinomycetota > Actinomycetes > Pseudonocardiales > Pseudonocardiaceae > Amycolatopsis > Amycolatopsis sp. NPDC021455. The sequence goes on from NZ_JBFACT010000001.1 coordinate 390,623, forward strand.
GATGGTGGAGCGCTCGCGGCCGCAGGTGTGGGACGTGCTGGAAGAGGTCATCACGGGCCACCCGGTGATGCTGAACCGCGCGCCGACGCTGCACCGCCTCGGCATCCAGGCCTTCGAGCCGCAGCTGGTCGAGGGCAAGGCCATCCAGCTGCACCCGCTGGTCTGCGAGGCGTTCAACGCGGACTTCGACGGTGACCAGATGGCGGTGCACCTGCCGCTGTCGGCCGAGGCGCAGGCCGAGGCCCGGATCCTGATGCTGTCGGCGAACAACATCCTGTCGCCGGCGTCGGGCCGTCCGCTCGCCATGCCGCGGCTGGACATGGTCACGGGCCTGTTCCACCTGACCCGCCTCAACGAGGACGCCGAGGGCGCGGGCAACGCGTACTCGTCGCCCGCCGAGGCGATCATGGCCTTCGACCGCAAGGCGCTGGGCCTGCACGCCCCGATCAAGATCCGCATCACCGACCGTCAGCCGGCGAAGGCCGACGAGCCGGCGCTCGCGGAGAAGGGCTGGGAGCCGGGCAAGCCGTGGCTGGCCGAGACGACCCTGGGCCGCGTGCTGTTCAACGAGCTGCTGCCGGCGGACTACCCGTTCATCAACGAGCCGATGCCGAAGAAGCGGCAGGCCGCGATCGTGAACGACCTCGCCGAGCGGTACTCGATGACCCAGGTCGCGCAGACCCTGGACCGCCTGAAGGACGCCGGGTTCTACTGGGCGACCCGCTCGGGCGTCACCGTCGCCATCTCGGACGTGCTCACCCCGGTGGGCAAGGCCGCCATCCTCGACGAGTACGAGGGCAAGGCCTCCCAGGTGGAGAAGCGCTACCAGCGCGGTCAGCTGTCGCACACCGAGCGCAACAACGAGCTCGTCAAGGTGTGGACGCAGGCCACCGAAGAGGTCCACAAGATCATGGAGACGGCGCTGCCGGACGACAACCCGATCGCCATGATCGTGAAGTCGGGCGCGGCGGGCAACATGACGCAGGTCCGGTCGCTGGCCGGGATGCGTGGCCTGGTGTCGAACCCGAAGGGTGAGTACATCCCGCGTCCGATCAAGGCCAACTTCCGTGAGGGCCTGTCGGTGGCGGAGTACTTCATCGCGACGCACGGTGCCCGGAAGGGCCTGGCGGACACGGCGCTCCGGACCGCCGACTCGGGTTACCTGACCCGGCGTCTGGTGGACGTCTCGCAGGACGTCATCGTCCGCGAGATCGACTGCGGCACCACCCGCGGCATCATGATGCCGATCGGCGAGGACATCGGCGACGGCAAGGTCCTGCGCGACCAGCACGTCGAGACCAGCGTGTACGCGCGGAACCTCGCGACGGACGCGGTGGACGCCAAGGGCAACGTCGTGCTGAACGCCGGCGACGACCTGGGCGACCCGGCCATCGAGAAGCTGCTCGGCAGCGGCATCTCGAAGGTCAAGGTCCGCTCGGTGCTGACGTGCGAGTCGGCCGTCGGTATCTGCGCGACCTGCTACGGCCGCTCGATGGCGACCGGTCAGCTCGTCGACGTCGGCGAGGCGGTGGGTATCGTCGCCGCCCAGTCGATCGGTGAGCCGGGTACGCAGCTGACGATGCGTACGTTCCACCAGGGTGGTGTGGCCGGTGACGACATCACGACCGGTCTGCCGCGTGTCCAGGAGCTGTTCGAGGCCCGTGTCCCGAAGGGCAAGGCGCCGATCGCCGACGTCGATGGCCGCGTGCGCATCGAGGAGAGCGAGCGGTTCTGGAAGATCACGCTGATCCCGGACGACGGCGGCGAAGAGATCGTCTTCGACAAGCTGTCCAAGCGGCAGCGGCTCGCGAACACCCCGAACGGCCCGCTGGGCGACGGCGACCACGTCAACGTCGGTCAGCAGCTGCTCGAGGGCACGCCGGACCCGCACGAGGTCCTGCGGGTCATGGGGCCGCGCGAGGCGCAGATGCACCTGGTGGACGAGGTCCAGAAGGTGTACCGGGCGCAGGGTGTGTCGATCCACGACAAGCACATCGAGGTCATCGTCCGGCAGATGCTGCGCCGGGTGACGATCATCGACTCCGGGGCCACGGACTTCCTGCCGGGCGAGCTGCCCGAGCGGACCAAGTTCGAGGCGACGAACCGGGCCGCGGTCGCCGAGGGTGGCGAGCCGGCTTCGGGCCGCCCGGTGCTGATGGGCATCACGAAGGCGTCGCTGACCACGGACTCGTGGCTGTCGGCGGCGTCGTTCCAGGAGACCACGCGAGTCCTGACCGACGCGGCGATCAACGGCCGCTCGGACAAGCTCGTGGGCCTCAAGGAGAACGTGATCATCGGTAAGCTGATCCCGGCCGGTACGGGCATCAACAAGTACCGCAACATCCAGGTGCAGCCGACCGAGGAGGCCCGGGTCGCGGCGTACGCGATCCCGTCCTACGACGACGGCTACTACACCCCGGACGTGTTCGGTACGGGCACCGGTGCCGCGGTCCCGCTGGACGACTACGACTTCGGCCGCGACTTCCGCTGAGGTTGAACGACGGGAAAGGCCCCTGCCGGGTTTCCGGCGGGGGCCTTTCCCGTTGCGGTCACGACCAGCCTTCGGCCTTGGTCGCCCGGAGGAAGTCGTCCGACGGCGGTTGCACCGGGCGTCCTTCGTACTGCGTCGACAGCACCACCGAGGACCGCAGCTCGCCGTGCTTGCCCAGCCGCTCCAGCAGGCCCTCGAAGTGCTCCAGCGAAGCCGCCCGGATCTTCAGCATCGTGCAGTGGTCGCCGCTGAGGCGGTGGATCTCCACGACCTCCGGGTAGTCCTCGGCCTTCGACGTCTTCAGCAGGCAGCTGCTCAGCGCGCACCGCATCTCGACGAACGCCTGCAGCGGCTGGCCCGCCCGCCGCGCGTCGACCTGGGCGCGGTAGCCGGTGATCACCCCGGTCTCCTCCAGCCGCCGCACGCGGTCGGCCACCGCCGGGGCCGACAGGTTGATCCGCCGGCCGAGCTCCTTGAACGACAGCCTCCCGTCGGCCTGAAGGAGGTCGAGGAGCCGCCAGTCGACCTCGTCCAGGGGCTTTTCCGAACGGAAGGTCATGGGGCCCATTTTCCTTCCGAAGCCGTGCCCGGGCGACCGAAATTCCGTGCGCGGGCCCTTCGGACGGCCGCCCGGAATTCCTAAAGTTGCTGGTCATGGGGACTTCGACGGTGGCCGGCCGGACCCGGTCCATGGGGGCGTTGTTCGTCGGTGTCGCGTTGCTCAACACGGCCACGGTCGGCCTGGGCACCGCGGGCACCCTGATCGTCGCCGCGGGTCGTGGCCCCGGCTGGAGTGGCCTGCCGAGCGTCGCGAACGTGCTCGGCACGGCCGCCGGGGCGCTCGGCGCCGGTCTGCTGCTGTCCCGCCACGGCCGCCGTCGCGTGCTGGCCGGGGGATACGGCGTCGCGGCGGCCGGCGCGCTGGTCGCGTTCGCGGGCGCGCTGACGACGTCGATGCCGCCGTTGCTCGCAGGCATCCTGCTCGTGGGCCTCGGCAACGGCGGTGCGCAGCTGTCCCGCTACCTCGCCGCCGACCTGTACCCGGACGAACACCGCGGCCGCGCGCTCTCGAACGTCGTCTGGGCCGGGACGGCCGGCGCGCTCGCCGGCCCGGCGCTCATGTCCCCGGCGGCGCACGTCGTGTCGGGCTTCGGGTGGCCTTCGCTGTCGGGCCCGGTCGCGGTTTCGGTCCTGGCCACGGCGGGAGCGGCGCTGGCCACGGTGTTCCTGCCCCGGCACGTCCCGCCGCCGCGGGAACCCGCCGTCGCCGGGACCGGGGGACCGGTGTGGACGGCCACCGTCGTGCGGCCGCTGGTCGCGATGGTCGCCGCGCAGCTCACGATGGTCGCGGTGATGACGATGACGCCGGTGCAGCTGCGGGACCACGGGCACGGTCTCGACGTCGTCGGCTGGGTCCTGGGCGCGCACGTGTTCGGCATGTTCGCGCTGGCCCCGCTGTCCGGGCGGATCGCCGACCGCTGGGGGCCGCGCGTCACGGTCAACGCGGGACTCGGCGTCCTGGCGGTCTCGGCGGCGACCGCGCTCGCGGCGCCGGCGGCGCACACCTCGGGCCTGCCGGTGGCCCTGTTCCTGCTGGGGTACGGCTGGAACCTCGTGTTCGTCGGCGGGAGCTCGCAGCTGAGCCGCGACCTCGCGCCCGAAACGCGCAGCCGGGTGCAGGGCACGGTCGACGCGGTCGTGTGGTCCGCCTCCGCGCTCGCGGCCCTGGGTTCGGGGCAGCTGTTCGCCGGCGGCGGGTACGCGCTCGTCGCCGTCGTCGGCGGGATCCTGGCCGTGCTCCCGCTCGTGTTGCTCGCTCCCCGCCGGCCGTGACAGCCGGTGATCTTCCCAGGTCGACGGAAAGTAGCGGGGCCGTTGTCGGCAAAACTCTCCTCGCCGGCGTCGCCGAAGGCCGGCGAAGATGGGCCGTGGCTGACTCTGTGCCCTTCACGGACAACTTCTCGGACCTCTCGAACCTGCAGGGGTACCAGTTCGAGTTCCGGTGCGAACGCTGCGGCAACGGCTATCGGTCGGCCTTCCAGCGCGACAACGTCGAGACCGGGCGAAGCGTGCTTCGCGCCGTCGGCTCGTTCTTCGGCGGGACGCTGCGGGACCTGAGCAACTCGGCCGACCAGTGGCGCTACGACCGCGCGACGAACTCGCCGGCCAAGGACCGCGCCCTGGCCGCGGCGGTCAAAGAGATCACCCCGAGCTTCCGCCAGTGCCGCGGCTGCGGCGACTGGATGTGCCACGACCAGTGCTGGAACGAGGAGATCGGCCAGTGCCTGCGGTGCTCCCCGAGCGTCGCGGAGGAGATCTCCCGCGCCCAGGCGTCCGCGCAGCGCGACCAGATCTGGGACAAGGCCCGCGAGAAGGACTGGACGTCCGACCTCGACATCGACACCCGCGCGAAGGTCACCTGCCCGGGCTGCGGCCTCAAGGCCGACGGCGGCAAGTTCTGCTCGTCGTGCGGCACGTCGCTGGCCCTGAAGGTCAGCTGCGGCGGCTGCGGCAGCGAGAGCAACAAGCCGGGGGCGATGTTCTGCTCGGACTGCGGCGCCAAGCTCTGAGCCAGCGAGGACGTCGCGCCCCGGGCACCATGGGGGCATGACGCCCGTCACGAAGCGCCTCACGGTGGTGGCCGTCCTGCTGATCACGGCGGGCGCGGTCCTGCTGTCGGTGGGCTCGATCGGCTTCCAGGCGACGTCCGACCGGCCCGACGCCAACATCGGCGCCGGGTTCGCCCTCATCGCCGGGCCGTACGTCGTCGGCCTCGGTCTCGTGTTCGCGCTGTCGGCGGCCTTGACCCACCTCACGACGCGCCGTCGCTGATCCGCCACCGCTCGTGAGATCCCCCGGAAGAGTGTGACGCACGGAACGGCCGATCCGGTCCCACTGCGTCACCCGACCGGGTAATGGGTAGGTTTCGGCGCAAGGGGAAGCAGGGACGAAGCGCTAGGAGTGTGTGATGACCAGCACCGAAGGGGCCGGACGGCCCGACGAAGAACCGAAGTCGACGGGGAGCCACGCGGCCCCCGAGGGAGCTGGCGTGCACCCGCTCATCGACCTGTCCCGGGACCCGAACCCCGGGAAGCCGGACCACGCGAAGCCGGACGAAGACTGAGCTCACCGGCGTGACCTGACGGGCCGTGCCGCCAGGCGCGGCCCCGTCGGCGTCCCCGCGTCGCCGCTTTCCGGGTGTGGGCGGCGGCGGACCGGGGTAACCGGCCCACGGGCCGGAACATTCCGCGGTCCGGCGGTGTTGAGAGGTAGGCTGAAGGTTCGCCGACCTACAGACCCCCCGCCGCGTCCCCTCCGGACCCGGGCGGGTATCTTTGGAGACCGTGCCCGGCATGCGTCGGGCCGCTCCGCGTGCCGTGCGCATGGGCGGGGTGCGATCAGCACCCGGTCACCGGCTTCGGCAGGTCGGGGTTCCGACGGAAATCCCTCCGGGAAGTTACCGGTCGTCAGACCGTGACGCGGGCCGACACGCCCGACCGCGGGGGCCGGTGAAGACACGAAGAAGCAGATCACGACAGGAAGCTGGTCCATTGCCCACGATCCAGCAGCTGGTCCGCAAGGGCCGCCAGGACAAGGCTGCCAAGCAGAAGACCGCGGCCCTCAAGGGGAGCCCGCAGCGGCGCGGCGTGTGCACCCGCGTGTACACCACCACCCCGAAGAAGCCGAACTCGGCGCTGCGCAAGGTCGCGCGTGTGAAGCTGACCAGCGGCATCGAGGTCACCGCCTACATCCCCGGTGAGGGCCACAACCTGCAGGAGCACTCGATGGTGCTCGTGCGTGGTGGTCGTGTGAAGGACCTTCCGGGTGTCCGTTACAAGATCATCCGCGGTTCGCTCGACACGCAGGGTGTCAAGAACCGCAAGCAGGCGCGCAGCCGGTACGGCGCGAAGAAGGAGAAGAGCTAATGCCCCGCAAGGGTCCGGCCCCCAAGCGGCCGCTGATCTCCGACCCCGTCTACGCCTCCCCGCTGGTCACCCAGCTGGTGAACAAGGTGCTGAAGGACGGGAAGCGGTCCCTGGCCGAGCGCATCGTGTACGGCGCGCTCGAAGGCGCTCGCGAGAAGACGGGCACCGACCCGGTCGTCACGCTGAAGCGCGCTCTCGACAACGTGAAGCCCACCATCGAGGTGAAGAGCCGCCGCGTAGGTGGCGCCACCTACCAGGTGCCGATCGAGGTCAAGCCGGGTCGCTCCACGACCCTGGCGCTGCGCTGGCTGGTCTCCTTCTCGCAGGCCCGCCGCGAGAAGACGATGATCGAGCGCCTGCAGAACGAGCTCCTGGACGCGTCCAACGGCCTCGGTGCCTCGGTGAAGCGTCGCGAGGACACGCACAAGATGGCCGAGTCCAACCGGGCCTTCGCGCACTACCGCTGGTGATCACCGCCCGGCTGTCGACCAAGCCATGCCGGGCCCCAAGCTTGAGAACAGGGGAACACTCTCGTGGCACGTGAAGTGCTGACCGACCTGAACAAGGTCCGCAACATCGGCATCATGGCCCACATCGACGCCGGCAAGACGACCACCACCGAGCGGATCCTGTTCTACACCGGGGTCAACTACAAGATCGGTGAAGTCCACGACGGCGCCGCCACCATGGACTGGATGGAGGAGGAGCAGAAGCGGGGTATCACCATCACCTCGGCTGCCACCACCACCTTCTGGGACGACCACCAGATCAACCTGATCGACACCCCCGGGCACGTCGACTTCACCGTCGAGGTGGAGCGCAACCTGCGGGTGCTCGACGGCGCGGTCGCCGTCTTCGACGGCAAGGAAGGTGTCGAGCCGCAGTCCGAGCAGGTCTGGCGGCAGGCGGACAAGTACGACGTCCCGCGCATCTGCTTCGTCAACAAGATGGACAAGCTGGGTGCGGACTTCTACTACACCCTGCGCACCATCGAGGAGCGCCTCGGCGTCAAGCCGCTGGCGATCCAGCTGCCCATCGGCGCCGAGAACGACTTCGAAGGCGTCGTCGACCTGGTCCGCATGAAGGCCCTGGTCTGGCGCGGCGAGGTGCAGAAGGGCGAGGACTACACCGTCGAGGAGATCCCGGCCGACCTGGCCGACCGGGCCGCGGAGTACCGCGAGAAGCTGGTCGAGACCGTCGCCGAGACCGACGACTCCCTGATGGAGAAGTTCCTCGAGGGCGAAGAGCTGTCCGAGGCCGAGATCAAGTTCGGCATCCGCAAGCTCGTCATCACCCGGGCGGCCTTCCCGGTCCTGGCCGGTTCCGCGTTCAAGAACAAGGGCGTGCAGCCCATGCTCGACGCGGTCATCGACTACCTGCCGTCGCCGCTGGACGTCCCGGCCGTCGAGGGCCTGCTGCCCGACGGCGAGACCGTGGCGACCCGCAAGGCGTCGGTCGACGAGCCGTTCGCCGCGCTCGCGTTCAAGATCGCCGCGCACCCGTTCTTCGGCAAGCTGACCTACATCCGGGTGTACTCGGGCAAGGTCGCTTCCGGCGCGCAGGTCATCAACGCGACCAAGGAGCGCAAGGAGCGCATCGGGAAGATCTTCCAGATGCACTCCAACAAGGAGAACCCGGTGGACGACGCCCAGGTCGGCCACATCTACGCGGTCATCGGGCTGAAGGACACCACCACGGGTGACACCCTGGCGGACCCGCAGAACCCGATCGTGCTGGAGTCGATGACGTTCCCCGAGCCGGTCATCCGGGTCGCGATCGAGCCGAAGACGAAGGCCGACCAGGAGAAGCTGTCCCTGGCGATCCAGAAGCTGGCCGAAGAGGACCCGACGTTCCAGGTCAAGCTGGACGAGGACACCGGCCAGACGATCATCGCGGGCATGGGCGAGCTGCACCTCGAGGTGCTGGTGAACCGGATGAAGTCCGACTACAAGGTCGAGGCGAACATCGGCAAGCCGCAGGTCGCCTACCGTGAGACGATCAAGAAGACGGTCGAGAAGCTCGACTACGTCCACAAGAAGCAGACCGGTGGTTCCGGCCAGTTCGCGAAGGTCATCGTGAAGCTGGAGCCGCTCGAGCGCACCGACGGCGCGCTCTACGAGTTCGACAACAAGGTGACCGGTGGTCGCGTGCCGCGGGAGTACATCCCGTCGGTGGACGCGGGCGCGCAGGACGCGATGCAGTACGGCGTCCTGGCCGGCTACCCGCTCGTCGGGTTGAAGTTCACCCTGTTGGATGGTGCGTACCACGAGGTCGACTCTTCGGAGATGGCGTTCAAGATCGCCGGTTCCATGGCGATGAAGGAAGCCGCGAAGAAGGCCGGCCCGGTGATCCTGGAGCCGATGATGGCGGTCGAGGTGACCACGCCCGAGGACTACATGGGCGACGTCATCGGTGACCTCAACTCCCGCCGTGGTCAGATCCAGGCCATGGAGGAGCGCTCCGGTACCCGTGTCGTGAAGGCGCTGGTCCCGCTGTCGGAGATGTTCGGCTACGTCGGCGACCTGCGGTCCCGCACCCAGGGCCGGGCGAACTACTCCATGGTGTTCGACTCCTACGCCGAGGTTCCCGCGAACGTCGCGAAGGAAATCATCGCGAAGGCGACGGGGGAATAGTTCCCCCAGCGCTCGCGGGCATTAAGGGACTCTCCTGAACGTCCGCAGCACCGACGAAGGAACAATCGTGGGGCGGCAGCCACGCCGCCCCACGAGCACAAAGCGAAATCAGTCCAGGAGGACATTCCAGTGGCGAAGGCGAAATTCGAGCGGACCAAGCCGCACGTCAACATCGGCACCATCGGTCACGTTGACCACGGCAAGACGACTCTGACCGCGGCCATCACCAAGGTGCTGCACGACAAGTACCCGGAGCTGAACGAGTCGCGGGCGTTCGACCAGATCGACAACGCGCCGGAAGAGAAGCAGCGCGGCATCACGATCAACATCTCGCACGTCGAGTACCAGACCGAGAAGCGTCACTACGCGCACGTGGACGCCCCCGGTCACGCGGACTACATCAAGAACATGATCACCGGTGCCGCCCAGATGGACGGCGCGATCCTGGTCGTGGCCGCCACCGACGGCCCGATGCCGCAGACCCGTGAGCACGTGCTGCTCGCCCGCCAGGTCGGCGTGCCCTACATCGTGGTCGCGCTGAACAAGGCCGACATGGTCGACGACGAGGAGATCCTCGAGCTCGTCGAGCTGGAGGTCCGCGAGCTGCTGTCCTCGCAGGAGTTCCCGGGCGACGACGCGCCGGTCGTGCGCGTCTCCGGCCTCAAGGCCCTCGAGGGCGACGAGAAGTGGTCCGAGGCCGTTCTCGAGCTGATGACCGCCGTCGACGACAACGTGCCGGACCCGGTGCGTGAGCTCGACAAGCCGTTCCTGATGCCGATCGAGGACGTCTTCACCATCACCGGTCGTGGCACCGTGGTGACCGGTCGCGTCGAGCGCGGCCAGATCAACGTCAACGAAGAGGTCGAGATCGTGGGTATCCGCGAGAAGTCGACCAAGACCACCGTCACCGGTGTCGAGATGTTCCGCAAGCTGCTCGACTCGGGCCAGGCGGGCGACAACGTCGGCCTGCTGGTCCGCGGTATCAAGCGCGAGGACGTCGAGCGCGGCCAGGTCGTCGTGAAGCCGGGCACCACCACCCCGCACACCGACTTCGAGGGCCGGGTCTACATCCTGTCGAAGGACGAGGGTGGCCGTCACACCCCGTTCTTCAACAACTACCGCCCGCAGTTCTACTTCCGCACCACCGACGTGACCGGCGTCGTGACCCTCCCCGAGGGCACCGAGATGGTCATGCCGGGCGACAACACCGACATCTCGGTCCAGCTGATCCAGCCGGTCGCGATGGACGAGGGTCTGCGCTTCGCCATCCGCGAGGGTGGCCGGACCGTCGGCGCGGGCCAGGTCACCAAGATCATCAAGTGATTCGGCGCCCCGCCCGGGGGCAATACACCCCCGGGTTCGGGGCGTCAAATCACGTGTGCGACACTATTCAGGTTGCTCGTCCTGGGGCGGCCGATCCCTGTCAGGGGTCCGGCCGCCCTGGTGCGAGTGGCCACGGTCCGCCGAGCTCTTCCTTCGGGTTGCAGGCGAGCGGGCAAGGGCAGTGAGACGGTCACGCTGGTAAAGGCCCAGCCGGCTCATCGCCTCCTCACGTTGAGGAAGACCAGGCAAGACGACGATCCCGCGGGATCCGTCTGTGCGTCGGGCGCGACACGCCCGACCGCGTGGACCGGGGACAGGGCCGTTGAACTGCGGAAACCCACGCCAGGGTAGAGATACCGGGCCGGGTTTGTGAGATAGCGGCACGAGACGACAAGGAACGAGCAGCCACCATGGCGGGACAGAAGATCCGCATCCGGCTCAAGGCCTACGACCACGAGGCGATCGACACCTCGGCGCGCAAGATCGTGGAGACGGTCACGCGCACCGGCGCCCGGGTTGTCGGGCCGGTGCCGCTGCCCACCGAGAAGAACGTTTACTGCGTCATCCGCTCGCCGCACAAGTACAAGGACTCGCGCGAGCACTTCGAGATGCGCACGCACAAGCGTCTGATCGACATCCTCGACCCGACGCCGAAGACGGTCGACGCGCTCATGCGCATCGACCTGCCGGCGAGCGTCGACGTCAACATCCAGTAGTAGCGGCGGGCGAGCGGCGGAGATAAGAGACTCATGTCTGACAGGCAGATGAAGGGCATCCTGGGCACCAAGCTCGGCATGACCCAGGTCTTCGACGAGCAGAACCGGGTCGTCCCGGTCACTGTCGTCAAGGCCGGTCCGAACGTGGTCACCCAGGTTCGGACCCAGGAGAAGGACGGCTACAAGGCCGTGCAGCTGGCGTTCGGCGCGGTCGACCCGCGCAAGGTGAACAAGCCGCGCACCGGCCACTTCGACAAGGCGGGCGTGACGCCGCGCCGGTTCCTCGCCGAGCTGCGCACCACCGACGCCGAGACCTACGAGGTCGGCCAGGAGATCACCGCCGAGGTGTTCGCCGCCGGCACCGAGGTCGACGTGACCGGGACCAGCAAGGGCAAGGGCTACGCGGGTGTCATGAAGCGCCACGGCTTCAAGGGCCAGGGCGCGAGCCACGGTGCCCAGGCCGTGCACCGCAAGCCGGGTTCCATCGGTGGCTGCGCCACCCCCGGCCGCGTCTTCAAGGGCCTGCGCATGGCGGGCCGGATGGGCAACGACCGGGTCACCACGCAGAACCTGACCGTGCACGCGGTGCGTGCCGAGGACGGCCTGCTGCTGATCAAGGGCGCCGTGCCCGGTCCCAAGGGCGGCGTGCTGTTCGTTCGCAGCGCCGCGAAGGGTGGTAACTCCGAATGACAAGCGTCGAGCTGAAGACCCCGGCCGGTAAAGCCGACGGCACGGTCGATCTCCCCGCGGAGATCTTCGACGTGCAGGCCAACGTCGCGCTGATGCACCAGGTCGTGGTGGCCCAGCAGGCCGCCGCGCGCCAGGGCACGCACGACACGAAGACCCGTGGTGAGGTTCGCGGTGGCGGCAAGAAGCCGTACCGCCAGAAGGGCACCGGCCGTGCCCGCCAGGGTTCGACCCGCGCGCCGCAGTTCGCCGGCGGTGGCGTCGTCCACGGCCCCACGCCGCGTGACTACACCCAGCGCACCCCGAAGAAGATGAAGGCCGCCGCCCTGCGTGGCGCCCTCTCCGACCGGGCCCGCGCCGGCCAGCTGCACGTCGTCACCGAGCTGGTGACCGGCGAGAAGCCGTCCACCAAGGCCGCCAAGACCGTGCTCGCCGCCGTGACGCAGGCGAAGCGCGTGCTCGTGGTGCTGGACCGGGCGGACGAGCTGAGCTGGGTTTCGCTGCGCAACCTGCCCGAGGTGCACCTGCTCTGGGCCGACCAGCTCAACACCTACGACGTGCTGGTCAACGACGACGTCGTGTTCACCAAGGCCGCGTACGACGCGTTCGTCGCCGGCCCCGTCCGCGGCAAGGCCGTCAAGGCTTCCGCGCGGTCGGGCGAGGTCACGGAAGGGAGTGACGAGAAGTGAGTTCGGTCGCCATTCCGGACCCCCGCGACATCCTGCTCGCGCCGGTCATCTCCGAGAAGTCCTACGGGCTGCTCGAGGACCACAAGTACACGTTCATCGTCCGCCCGGACGCCAACAAGACCCAGATCAAGATCGCGGTCGAGAAGGTGTTCGGCGTCAAGGTGGTCAGCGTCAACACGGCCAACCGCCAGGGCAAGCGGAAGCGGACTCGCGCCGGCTTCGGCAAGCGCAAGGACACCAAGCGCGCCATCGTGACTCTTTCGCCCGAGAGCAAGGCGATCGAGATCTTCGGCGGACCCACCGCGTAAAGGACTGAGCTGACAATGGGCATCCGCAAGTACAAGCCGACGACCCCGGGTCGTCGCGGTTCGAGCGTCTCGGACTTCGCCGAGATCACCCGCTCCACTCCGGAGAAGTCGCTGCTGCGTCCGCTGAGCGGGTCGGGCGGTCGCAACTCGTCCGGCAAGATCACCACCCGGCACAAGGGTGGCGGCCACAAGCGTGCTTACCGCGTCATCGACTTCCGTCGCCACGACAAGGACGGCATCCCGGCCAAGGTCGCGCACATCGAGTACGACCCCAACCGCACCGCGCGCATCGCGCTGCTGCACTACGCCGACGGCGAGAAGCGCTACATCATCGCGCCGGACAAGCTGAAGCAGGGCGACACCGTCGAGAACGGCCCGCGGGCCGACATCAAGCCGGGCAACAACCTGCCGCTGCGCAACATCCCGGTCGGCACCGTGGTGCACGCGATCGAGCTCCGCCCGGGTGGCGGCGCGAAGATGGCGCGCTCCGCCGGCGCGAAGGTGCAGCTCGTCGCCAAGGACGGGCCGTACGCCCAGCTGCGTCTCCCCTCGGGCGAGATCCGCAACGTGGACGTGCGCAACCGCGCGACGGTCGGCGAGGTCGGCAACTCCGAGCACGCCAACATCAACTGGGGCAAGGCGGGCCGCAACCGCTGGCGCGGCAAGCGCCCCACGGTCCGTGGTGTCGTCATGAACCCGGTCGACCACCCGCACGGTGGTGGTGAGGGCAAGACCTCCGGTGGTCGCCACCCGGTCAACCCGAACGGTAAGCCCGAGGGCCGCACGCGTCGCCGCAAGGCGTCCGACGCCCTCATCGTCCGCCGCCGGCGTACCGGCAAGAAGCGCTGAGCAGGGAGGTAGAAGCACATGCCACGCAGCCTTAAGAAGGGCCCGTTCGTGGACGACCACCTGCTCAAGAAGGTGGACGCGCTGAACGAATCGGGCAAGAAGACGGTCATCAAGACCTGGTCGCGCCGCTCGACGATCATCCCGGACTTCCTGGGACACACGATCGCGGTGCACGACGGCCGCAAGCACGTCCCGGTGTTCGTCACCGAGGCGATGGTGGGTCACAAGCTGGGCGAGTTCGCCCCGACGCGGACCTTCAAGGGCCACATCAAGGACGACCGCAAGTCGCGCCGCCGCTGAGCGGGCACGAGAGAGAACAAGGGAAGTAGCGATGAACGCCCAGAACGACGCGACGACCGAGGCTCTGCCTACGGCGTACGCGCGGGCTCGCTTCGTCCGGGACTCGCCGACCAAGGTGCGCCGGGTGATCGAGCTCATCAAGGGACGTAGCGCCGCCGACGCCTTGGCCGTGCTCCGGTTCGCCCCCCAGGCGGCCAGCGAGCCGGTCGCGAAGGTGCTCGCCAGCGCCGTGGCCAACGCCGAGAACAACCTTCAGCTGGACCCGGAGACGCTCTGGGTCAAGAACGCGTACGCCGACGAGGGCCCCACCCTCAAGCGGATCCGCCCGCGGGCCCAGGGCCGCGCGTACCGGATCCGCAAGCGGACCAGCCACATCACCGTCGAGGTGGAGTCGCGTCCGGCCGTCGCGCAGAAGGCTCAGAGCAAGAAGAAGGCAGGTGGCCGGTAGTGGGCCAGAAGATCAACCCGCACGGTTTCCGCCTGGGTATCACCACGGACTGGAAGTCGCGCTGGTACGCCGACAAGCAGTACGCCGAGTACGTGGCCGAGGACGTCAAGATCCGCAAGCTCCTCGCCACCGGCATGGAGCGCGCGGGCATCTCCAAGGTCGAGATCGAGCGCACCCGTGACCGCGTCCGCGTGGACATCCACACCGCCCGGCCGGGCATCGTCATCGGCCGCCGCGGCGCGGAGGCCGACCGGATCCGCGGCGCGCTGGAGAAGCTGACCAAGAAGCAGGTCCAGCTGAACATCCTCGAGGTCAAGAACCCCGAGGCCGACGCCCAGCTGGTCGCCCAGGCGGTCGCGGAGCAGCTGTCCAACCGCGTGGCGTTCCGCCGCGCGATGCGGAAGGCGATCCAGACCTCCATGCGCTCGCCGCAGGTCAAGGGCATCCGCGTGCAGTGCGGCGGTCGTCTCGGCGGTGCCGAGATGTCCCGCTCCGAGCACTACCGCGACGGCCGCGTCCCGCTGCACACGCTGCGCGCCGACATCGACTACGGCTTCTTCGAGGCCAAGACGACGTTCGGTCGCATCGGCGTCAAGGTGTGGATCTACAAGGGTGAGCTCGTCGGTGGCCTGAAGGCCCGCGAAGCCCGTGACGCCGCCGAGCGCGCGCCGCGTCGCGAGCGCAGCGACCGGCCGTCCCGCCCGCGTCGTTCCGGCGCGTCGGGCACGACCGCCACCTCGACCGAAGCCGGTCGCGCCGCCGCTGCCGCCACCACTGAGGCGGCCCCGGCCACCGAGACCGCAGAAAAGACGGAGGGCTGAGACGTGCTCATCCCGCGCAGGGTCAAGCACCGGAAGCAGCACTCCCCGAAGCGCCACGGCGCCGCCAAGGGTGGCACGAAGGTCAGCTTCGGCGAGTACGGCATCCAGGCGCTTGAGCACAGCTACGTGACGAACCGGCAGATCGAGTCCGCTCGTATCGCCATGACCCGTCACATCAAGCGTGGTGGCAAGGTGTGGACGACCATCTACCCGGACCGCCCGCTGACCAAGAAGCCGGCCGAGACCCGGATGGGTTCCGGTAAGGGTTCGCCCGAGTGGTGGATCGCCAACGTGAAGCCGGGCCGCGTGATGTTCGAGATCTCGTTCCCGAACGAGGAGACGGCTCGCGAGGCGCTGCGCCGCGCGATCCACAAGCTGCCCATGAAGTGCCGCATCGTGACCCGTGAAGGTGGTGAGTTCTGATGGCTAACGCAGGTGCCGCTCAGGCATCGGAGCTGCGTGAGCTCACCGCGGAAGAGCTCGTCCTCCGTCTGAAGGAATACAAGGAGGAGCTGTTCAACCTCCGCTTCCAGATGGCGACCGGGCAGCTCGACAACAACCGCCGTCTGCGCACCGTCCGCACGGACATCGCGCGGATCTACACGGTCATGCGCGAGCGCGAACTCGGCCTGTCCGTTGCCCCCGACGCCGAGAGTGAAGGTGCCGCATGAGCGAGCCCACCACCGAGACGCCGGCCCGGAACGACCGCAAGGTCCGCGAGGGCTACGTCGTCTCGGACAAGATGAACAAGACGATCGTGGTCGAGCTCGAGGACCGCAAGAAGCACCCCCGTTACTCGAAGGTCGTCCGCACCACCTCCAAGGTGAAGGTGCACGACGAGAACAACGAGGCGGGCGTGGGCGACCGGGTCACCCTGATGGAGACCCGCCCGCTGTCGGCATCGAAGCGCTGGCGCCTGGTGCAGATCGTGGAGAAGGCCAAGTAAGCAGGGCTCTTTTCGAGAGTTCTTAGTTCCGCAAGGCTCGCTCACAGTGCTTTCTCAAAGCAGAGCGAGAACCGGCGCGACATACAGGAGTAGACGTGATCCAGCAGGAGTCGCGGCTTCGGGTAGCCGACAACACGGGTGCGAAGGAAATCCTCTGCATCCGCGTTCTCGGTGGCTCCGGGCGGCGCTACGCCGGCATCGGCGACATCATCGTCGCCACCGTGAAGGACGCCATCCCGGCCGCCGGGGTGAAGAAGGGCGACGTCGTCAAGGCCGTCATCGTCCGCACGGTCAAGGAGCGCCGTCGTCCGGACGGTTCCTACATCCGGTTCGACGAGAACGCCGCTGTGCTCATCAAGAACGACAACGAGCCCCGCGGCACCCGCATCTTCGGCCCGGTGGGCCGCGAGCTGCGCGACCGAAAGTTCATGAAGATCATTTCGCTCGCGCCGGAGGTGCTGTGATGAAGGTGAAGAAGGGCGACACGGTCGTCGTCATCGCCGGCAAGGACAAGGGCGCCAAGGGCAAGGTCATCCAGGCCTACCCCGACCGCGAGCGCGTGCTGGTCGAGGGCGTGAACCGGATCAAGAAGCACACGCGGATCAGCCAGACCCAGCGCGGCGCGCAGTCCGGCGGCATCGTCACACAGGAGGCGCCCATCCACGTCTCGAACGTGATGGTCGTCGACTCGGACGGCAAGCCGGCCCGGGTGGGTTACCGCATCGGCGAGGACGGCAAGAAGGTCCGGATCTCGCGCCGGAACGGTAAGGACATCTGATGACCACCGCAGAGAAGGTCGCGCCGCGCCTCAAGGTGCGCTACCGCGACGAGATCAAGGGCCAGCTGCAGGCGGAGTTCTCCTTCGCCAACGTCCACCAGATCCCGGGCGTGGTGAAGGTCGTCGTGAACATGGGCGTCGGCGACGCCGCCCGCGACAGCAAGCTGATCGAGGGCGCGGTCCGCGACCTCGCCGCGATCACCGGCCAGAAGCCCGAGGTCCGCAAGGCCCGCAAGTCCATCGCGCAGTTCAAGCTGCGCGAGGGCCAGCCGATCGGCGCGCGCGTCACGCTGCGCGGCGACCGGATGTGGGAGTTCCTCGACCGGCTGCTGACCATCGCGCTGCCGCGTATCCGCGACTTCCGCGGGCTTTCGCCGAAGCAGTTCGACGGCCACGGCAACTACACCTTCGGTCTCAACGAGCAGTCGATGTTCCACGAGATCGACCCCGACTCCATCGACCGCCCCCGCGGCATGGACGTCACCGTCGTCACGACCGCCACGAACGACGACGAGGGCCGGGCGCTGCTGCGCAAGCTCGGCTTCCCGTTCAAGGAGAACTGAGCCGATGGCCAAGAAAGCACTGGTCCACAAGGCCGCGAAGAAGCCGAAGTTCGCCGTGCGCGCCTACACCCGCTGCCAGCGGTGCGGCCGCCCGCACGCCGTGTTCCGCAAGTTCGGGCTCTGCCGGATCTGCCTTCGCGAGATGGCGCACGCGGGCGAGCTGCCCGGCGTCCGCAAGTCCAGCTGGTAAGAGCTTCTATTTAACTCCACTTCGCCACAGGCCCCGCCCCCTTCGAGGGGCGGGGAACCAGGCGAGAAAGGTTGACAGGTCACCATGACGATGACCGACCCCATCGCAGACTTCTTGACGCGTCTGCGCAACGCGAACTCGGCGTACCACGACGAGGTCAAGCTCCCGCACTCGAAGCTCAAGGCGAACATCGCCGAGATCCTCAAGCGTGAGGGGTACATCGCGGGTTACCACGACGAGCCGGGCGAGAAGCACAAGAACCTCGTCGTCGAGCTCAAGTACGGCCCCAACCGTGAGCGGAGCATCGCCGGCCTGCGGCGCGTCTCCAAGCCCGGTCTGCGGGTCTACGCAAAATCGACCGAACTGCCGTCCGTGCTCGGCGGCCTGGGCATCGCGATCATCTCGACGTCCGGTGGCCTGCAGACGGACCGGCAGGCCAAGCGCAACAGCGTGGGCGGCGAAGTCCTCGCCTACGTCTGGTAAGGGAAGGGGTACAGGCATGTCACGCATCGGAAAGCTGCCGGTCGCCGTCCCTTCCGGGGTCGAGGTGACCATCGACGGTCAGCACATCAAGGTCAAGGGGCCCAAGGGCACCCTCGAGCACACCATCGCCGAGCCGATCACCGTCGAGCGCGACGAGGACGGCACGCTGCTGGTGAAGCGCCCGGACGACGAGCGCAACTCCAAGGCGCTGCACGGGCTCACCCGCACGCTGGTGAACAACCTCGTCGTCGGCGTCACCGCCGGCTACGAGAAGAAGATGGAAATCCACGGCGTGGGTTACCGCGTGCAGGCCAAGGGCTCGGACCTCGAGTTCGCCCTCGGCTACTCGCACCCGGTCAAGATCGAGGCCCCGGAGGGCATCACCTTCAAGGTGGAGACCCCGACCCGGTTCTCGGTCTCGGGCATCGACAAGCAGAAGGTCGGCCAGATCTCGGCCGTCATCCGCAAGCTGCGTCGCCCGGACCCGTACAAGGGCAAGGGCCTGCGCTACGAGGGTGAGAAGATCCGCCGCAAGGTCGGAAAGACGGGTAAGTGATCATGAGCGACACGACTACGAAGCGCAAGCCGGTGGGCAAGGACATCTCGACCCGCCGCCGCGTCGCGAAGGCCCGTCGGCACTTCCGGCTCCGCAAGAAGGTCTCCGGCACCGAGCAGCGTCCGCGCCTGGTCGTCAAGCGGTCCTCGCGGCACATCGCCGTGCAGGTGATCGACGACCTCGCCGGCCACACGCTGGTGTCGGCGTCCACCCTCGAGGCGGACGTCCGGGCGGTCGACGGCGACAAGAAGGCCAAGGCCGCCAAGGTCGGGGAGCTCGTCGCCGCGCGTGCCAAGAACGCCGGGATCTCGGCCGTGGTGTTCGACCGTGGGGGCAACGCCTACCACGGCCGCATCGCCGCGCTCGCCGACGCCGCCCGTGAGGCGGGGTTGGAGTTCTGACGATGCAGAAGCTTGTTAACGGAAGGAAAGCCTGATGCCGGGACGTACACGGCAATTCGGCGGCGGCCAGGGTGGACCCGGCGGGCAGGGCGGCAACGACCGCGGTGACCGTCGCGACCGCCGGGACCGGCGCGACAGCGGCCGTGGCGGGGCGGCCCAGGACAAGACCCCGCACCTCGAGAAGGTCGTGACGATCAACCGCGTCGCCAAGGTCGTCAAGGGTGGTCGTCGCTTCAGCTTCACCGCCCTGGTGGTCGTCGGCGACGGCGACGGTCAGGTCGGCGTCGGCTACGGCAAGGCCAAGGAAGTTCCCGCGGCCATCGCCAAGGGCGTCGAGGAAGCGAAGAAGAACTTCTTCCGCGTTCCCCGCGTCGCCGGCACCATCCCCCACCCGGTCCAGGGTGAGGAGGCCGCCGGTGTGGTGCTGCTCCGCCCGGCGTCGGCCGGTACCGGTGTCATCGCCGGTGGCCCGGTCCGCGCGGTGCTGGAGTGCGCGGGTGTCCACGACGTGCTGTCGAAGTCGCTCGGCTCCGACAACGCGATCAACATCGTGCACGCGACCGTGGCGGCCCTGAAGGGTCTGCAGCGTCCGGAGGAGGTGGCGGCCCGCCGTGGCCTGCCGCTCGAGGACGTCGCTCCGGCCCGGATGCTGCGCCAGCGTGCCGGCCAGGGGGTCTGATCTCATGGCTCAGCTCAAGGTCACCCAGGTCAAGAGCAAGATCGGCACGAAGCACGCTCACCGCGAGTCGCTGCGCACCCTCGGGCTGCGCAAGATCCGCCAGAGCGTCGTGCGTGAAGACACCCCCCAGGTGCGCGGCCTGATCCACACCGTCCGCCACCTGGTGGAGGTCGAGGAGGTTCAGGCATGACGGCCATCAAGATCCACCACCTGCGTCCGGCTCCGGGCGCCAAGCGCGACAAGATCCGCGTGGGCCGTGGTGAGGGTTCGAAGGGCAAGACGGCCGGCCGCGGTACGAAGGGCACCAAGGCCCGGAAGAACGTGCCGGCCCGGTTCGAGGGTGGGCAGATGCCCATCCAGATGCGGCTCCCGAAGCTGCGCGGCTTCAAGAACCGCTTCCGCACCGAGTACCAGCCGGTGAACGTGGGCGACATCGCCCGCGTCTTCCCGGACGGCGGCACCATCGGTGCCGACGAGCTGGTCAAGGGCGGTCTGGTCCGCAAGGGCAAGCTGGTGAAGGTCCTCGGCAACGGCGACGTGAACGGCGTCAAGCTGGACGTCACCGCCGACGCGTTCTCCGGCTCCGCCAAGGAGAAGCTCGAAGCGGCCGGTGGCTCCGCCACCACCAACTGAGCGGTTCCGGTTTCGAAAGGCCCGTCTGGCTTCGGCCAGGCGGGCCTTTCGGCGTTCCGGGCCGCTCCTTGCTGCGGCGGGAATCCGGGCGGAGGATCATGAGGTGGACAGACCTGCGCAGGAGCCGCCGGAGCGACCGGACCCGCCGACCGCGGCCGCGGACTCGCCGCTGAGCTTCCCGGTGGAGGCTTCGCCGCCTCCGGACGTGGAGGCGCCGGTGGAGACTTTCCGGGCTTCGAAACCGGGAGATGGTGGCTCGGGGGAGTCGCCGCTGAGTTTTCCGGTGGAGGCACCCCGGCTTTCGGATGCGGCGGCGCCCGAGGGTGGCTCGGGGGAGTCGCCGTTGAGCTTTCCGGTCGAGGCTCCGCGGCCTTCGGATGCGGCGGCGCCCGAGGGTGGCTCGGCGGAGTCGCCGCTGAGCTTCCCAGTGGAGGCACCCCGGCCTCCGGATGCCGCGGCGCCCGAGGCTGCTGCCGGGGAGTCGCCGTTGAGTTTTCCGGTGGAGGCTCCGCGGCCCGCGCAACCGCCTCAGCCCGCGGAACCGCCGCCGGCTTCGCTGCCGTTCCCGGTCGCGCAGATCCCGGGGGCGCCCCAGCAGCCGGCCGGAACGCCGCAGCAGGCCGCTTGGCCGCCCCAAACCCCCACCGAACCGCCTCAGCAGGCCGTATGGCCGTCTCAGCCCGTCCCGGGAGCGCCGCAGCCGGCCGACCCGCCCATGGGCGCCCTGCGCTTCCTCCCGGCCGCCCTCGTCGCCGTGGCCGCCGTGCTGGCCGCCCTCGGGGCGTTCCTGCCGCTCTTCCTGGTCCAGCAGCACATCGGGGCGGGCAGGCTGGTCGAAGGCGCCGACGTGACCGTCGTCCAGTCGGCCTGGGGCACCAGCTACCAGTTCCCCGGCCAGGAGGCGACCGACGCCGCGGGCTCGCCCGTGGGCATTCCGCTCCTCGCCGCCGTCGTCCTGCTGACCGCCGCGGCCTACGTCGCCGCGGCGCGGCCCGTGCGCGCTCTCGCCCGTGCGCTGATCGTCGCCGGGGCGGCCTTCACGGCCGGTGCCGTCGCCACCGTCTCCATGAACGGTGTCGGCTGGTCGGCCATGGGCGACCAAATAGAGCTGGACGTCGTCGTCGCGCCAGGCCTGTGGCTACTCATCGGCGCCACCCTGGTGGCGGTGGTCGCGGCCGTCGTGGCCCACCTCGCCGTGCGGCAAGCCGGCGGGACGGCCGGCTGGGCCGATCCCGCCGTCGCCTACGCCGACACCCCGACGCCGCCCTCCGGCGTCGCCATCACCGTGCTCCCGCCGGACGACGACCGTCCCTGAGCGCCCATCGGCGCAGGTCACAGGCGTGTTGACCGGAGCGTCGACGCGCCCGGCCGAACTGCGGACGACGCCGGACGTCTGATCCACATCTGTCAAGGGAATCCGCCAACCCGGCGATGTGGATCAACCCGCCGGAGCAACCTTGGTACGGAAAACCCACACGGACTGCGGACACGCCCTGTGAAGCTGTTAGAGTCGGCGACACGCTTCGGGACGAGTGTGCCCCGAAGCGTTCCTGGCTTGCGTGCCAGTAGTGCTGTGTGTTCCCGCCGGTCCCGTACCGGCCAAGCCGATCGTCGGTTAGGACAGCCGACGACGCCGAGGAGGTCCCCCGCGTGCTCAGCGCCTTCCGCTCGGCTCTCGCGACGCCGGATCTACGCAAGAAGATCCTGTTCACGCTAGCCATCGTCGCGGTTTACCGAATCGGTGCGACCATTCCGGCGCCCGGCATCTCGTACGGTGCCGTACAGGCCTGCAGCTCCCAGGCGCAGCAGGAGGGCGTCTACCAGCTGCTGAACCTGTTCAGCGGTGGTGCGCTGCTGCAGCTGTCGCTCTTCTCGACCGGCATCATGCCGTACATCACGGCGAGCATCATCATCCAGCTGCTCACCGTGGTCATCCCGCGGTTCGAGGAGCTGAAGAAGGAAGGCCAGTCCGGCCAGGGCAAGCTGACCCAGTACACCCGGTACCTGACGATCGCGCTGGCGATCCTGCAGGCCACCGGCGTGGTCGCGCTCGCGGACCGCAAGCAGCTCTTCCCCGACTGCCAGTCGCCGATCATCCCGGACAACAGCGTCTACTCGCTGGCGATCATCGTCATCACCATGACCGCGGGCACCGCCGTCATGATGTGGCTGGGCGAGCTGATCACCGAGCGCGGCGTCGGCAACGGCATGTCCGTCCTGATCTTCCTGAACATCGCGGCGCGCATCCCGGTCGAGGGCGGCAACATCCTCAGCAACGCGGGTGGTCTCGGCCTGGCGGTCGTCTGCGCCTTCGGCCTCGTGATCATCGCGAGCGTCATCTTCGTCGAGCAGGGGCAGCGCCGGATCCCGGTGCAGTACGCCAAGCGCATGATCGGCCGCCGGATGTACGGCGGCACGTCGACCTACCTGCCGATCAAGGTGAACCAGGCCGGCGTCATCCCGGTCATCTTCGCGTCGTCCCTGCTGTACCTGCCGGACCTGATCAGCCGCCTCGTCGGCGACCAGAACGCCAACTCCGGCTGGCAGGTGTTCATCCGGAACTACATCGTGAACCAGTCCAGCTGGGTGCACATCGTCCTGTACTTCGCCCTGATCATCTTCTTCACGTACTTCTACATCACGATCACGTTCAACGTGGACGAACGTGCGGAAGAGATGAAGAAGTTCGGTGGCTTCATCCCGGGCATCCGCCCCGGCCGCCCGACCGCCGAGTACCTGAGCTTCGTCCTCGGCCGGATCACCCTGCCGGGCTCGCTGTACCTGGGCATCATCGCGATCCTCCCGAACTTCTTCCTGTCTCTGACCGGTAGCGGGAACAACCAGAACTTCCCGTTCGGTGGCACGGCTGTGCTGATCATGGTCGGTGTCGGCCTCGACACCGTGAAGCAGATCGAAAGCCAGCTGATGCAGCGCAACTACGAAGGGTTCTTGAAGTGACGCGCCTGGTTCTCGTCGGCCCGCCCGGTGCGGGCAAGGGCACGCAGGCGGTGGCCCTGTCCGAGCAGCTGCGCGTCCCGCACATCTCCACCGGCGACCTGTTCCGCGCGCACGTCGGCCAGGAGACCCCGCTCGGCCAGGAGGCGAAGCGCTACCTGGACTCGGGCGAGCTCGTGCCCGACTCGGTGACCAACGAGATGGTCCGCGAGCGGCTCGCCGAGCCGGACGCCAAGGTCGGCTTCCTGCTCGACGGCTTCCCCCGCAACACCAAGCAGGCCGAGGTCCTCGGCGAGATCCTGGGCGACGCGGACGTCGCGCTCGACGCGGTGATCCAGCTGCAGGTGCCCGAGGACGTCGTCGTCGCGCGGCTCATGTCCCGCGGCCGCGCGGACGACACCGAAGAGGTCATCCGCCGCCGTCAGCAGATCTACGTGTCGGACACCGCGCCGCTGCTGGAGTACTACGCCGACATCCTGGTGACCGTCGACGGTGTCGGCAGCGTCGAGGAGATCTCGGGCCGGGTGCTGAAAGCACTGCGCGACCGCACGTGAACCTCGGAGGATTGCGTGTTCTGCAAGTGCTCCGCCGTGGGCGCATGATCGAAGTCAAGACCCCGGACGAGCTGCAGGCGATGCGGGCCGCCGGCCTCGTCGTCGCCCGCACGCTCGCGGCGGTCCGCGCCGCGGCGAAGCCCGGCGTCAGCACCGCCGAGCTCGACGAGCTGGCCGAGCAGACGATCCGGGACGCCGGCGCGGTGCCGTCGTTCAAGGGCTACCACGGCTTCCCGGCGTCGATCTGCGCGTCGGTGAACGAGCAGATCGTCCACGGCATCCCGGCGAAGACCCAGGTGCTGGCCGACGGCGACATCATCTCCGTCGACTGCGGCGCCATCCTCGACGGCTGGCACGGCGACTCCGCCGTCACGCTGGCCATCGGCAAGGTCTCCGACGCCGACCTCGCGCTGTCCGCGGCGACCGAGGCGGCGATGTGGGCCGGCATCGAGGCGGTCAGCGCCGGCGGCCGGTTGACCGACATCTCCTACGCCGTCCAGTCGGCCGCCGAACGCGCGGGCCGCGACGACGGCGTCGAGTACGGGATGATCGTCGAGTACGGCGGCCACGGCATCGGCCGCCAGATGCACATGGACCCGTTCCTGCCGAACGTCGGCAAGCCCGGCAAGGGCCCGCGGCTGAAGCCGGGCATGGCCCTGGCGATCGAGCCGATGCTCACCGGCGGCGGCGGCGAGACCCGCGAGCTGGACGACGGCTGGACGGTCGTCACGGCCGACGGCTCCCGCGCGGCCCACTGGGAGCACACCGTCGCGATCACCGAAGACGGCCCCTGGGTGCTGACTGCACCCGAAGACGCCTGACCTGGTCATTCACCCACAAGCGGTGATCGCCATCACGTCCACCTGCACGGCCCTTTAGCATGGTCACCCCCGGTTTGGGGGTCGCGACACGACATGCGTACACTGTCAAGTCGGCGCACTTATCGCGCCCGGATCCTGCGCGCTCGTGAACTCACGGTCTAGGGAGCCGGGCACCAGTGTGCCACGCAACACCCCAACCCGGCACTAGTGCTCGAGTTGATCAAGGTGTGGCGACAGACGCTGCTGACAAGGAAAAGCGGAGGACATGGCGAAGAAAGACGGGGCCATCGAGGTCGAAGGCCGCGTAGTCGAGCCGCTCCCCAACGCGATGTTCCGCGTCGAGTTGGAGAACGGCCACAAGGTCCTGGCTCACATCAGCGGCAAGATGCGGCAGCACTACATCCGCATCCTGCCGGAAGACAGGGTTGTCGTGGAGCTTTCGCCCTACGACCTCTCTCGTGGTCGCATCGTCTACCGCTACAAGTGATCACGAAGAGCGGCTCAGAAGCAGGAGAGCAGAAGACGTGAAGGTCCAGCCGAGCGTCAAGAAGATCTGCGACAAGTGCAAGGTGATCCGCCGTCACGGCCGGATCATGGTGATCTGCGAGAACCTGCGGCACAAGCAGCGGCAGGGCTGATCGCCAAGCACTCGAGCAGAGTGGATTGACGGCTTTACAACCTCCCCGCACCTGCCGGATCACGCGAGTGGTCCGGTTCACCCCCGGGCTTCAGGCCGGGGCCGGGACACCCGAAGCGCAAGCCGAGGGCACGACAGGCGAGTCGGTCCCGGAACCGGACGGGGAGCAGACCTGAAGACGAAACCGAAGAAGGAGCATCAGCGCCAATGGCACGACTCGCTGGCGTAGACCTTCCCCGCGAGAAGCGGGTGGAGATCGCGCTTACCTACATCTACGGCATCGGCCGTACCCGCTCGAAGCAGCTCATCGCGGCTGCCGAGATCAACGCGGACACCCGCGTCAAAGACCTCAGCGATGACGACCTCGCCAAGCTGCGTACGTACATCGAAGAGAACTTCAAGGTCGAGGGTGACCTTCGCCGCGAGGTGAACGCCGACATCCGTCGGAAGATCGAGATCGGGTGCTACGAGGGTCTTCGCTGGCGCCGCGGACTTCCCGTCCGTGGTCAGCGCACCAAGACGAACGCCCGTACCCGCAAGGGTCCGAAGAAGACGGTCGCCGGCAAGAAGAAGGCTGGCAAGAAGTGAGCGTCCAGGGCAAGAAGGTCGTGCAGATGGGTGGCGTGCACCGCCGCGGCTCGGCTTGTGTCTCGCCCAAGGCGCTCTACGCCCGCCCGATGGCGCTCCGCAACCTGTACACCGACGCCGGTTCGATCATCCGGCGCGGCCAGGCCGAAGCGGTCGCCGCTCACCAAGAGAACGCGCGCTAACAGGAGAACCCTCAGAACATGCCACCGAAGTCTCGTACCGCGGCCGGGGCCAAGAAGGTCCGCCGCAAGGAAAAGAAGAATGTCGCGCACGGTCACGCGCACATCAAGAGCACCTTCAACAACACCATCGTCTCGATCACGGACCCGACCGGTGCCGTGATCGCGTGGGCGTCGAGTGGGCACGTGGGCTTCAAGGGCTCCCGCAAGTCCACCCCGTTCGCCGCGCAGATGGCCGCCGAAAACGCTGCCCGCAAGGCCGCCGAGCACGGCATGAAGAAGGTCGACGTCTTCGTGAAGGGCCCGGGTTCGGGCCGCGAGACGGCGATCCGCTCGCTGCAGGCGGCCGGCCTCGAGGTCGGCACCATCCAGGACGTGACCCCGCAGCCTCACAACGGCTGCCGCCCGCCCAAGCGGCGCCGGGTCTGAGGAACGGGGAGGAGTAAGAAGAAATGGCTCGTTACACCGGCCCCGCGACGCGTATTTCGCGTCGCCTCAAGGTTGACCTCATCGGCGGCGACCAGGCTTTCGAGCGTCGCCCCTACCCGCCGGGCCAGCACGGCCGCGGGCGCATCAAGGAGTCCGAGTACCTCCTGCAGTCGCAGGAGAAGCAGAAGGCTCGCTACACCTACGGCGTTCTCGAGCGTCAGTTCGTCCGGTACTACAAGGAAGCCGTCCGGCGTCCCGGCAAGACCGGTGAGAACCTGCTGCAGATCCTCGAGTCCCGCCTGGACAACGTGATCTACCGCGCCGGCATCGCCCGCACCCGCCGTCAGGCGCGTCAGCTGGTGAGCCACGGCCACTTCCTGGTCAACGGCCAGAAGGTCAACGTCCCGTCGTTCCAGGTCTCGAAGTGGGACATCATCGACGTGCGGCCGAAGTCGTTCGCGATGCTGCCCTTCGTCGTGGCGAAGGAGTCCTTCGGCGAGCGTCCGGTCCCGGCGTGGCTGCAGGTCGTCCCGTCCAACCTCCGCGTGCTGGTCCACCAGCTCCCGGAGCGCGCGCAGATCGACGTTCCGGTCCAGGAACAGCTGATCGTCGAGCTCTACTCGAAGTAGTCCGGCCCCGGCTGGAGTACGGGCGGCGGCGCAACAGGTGCGCCGCCGCCGCGCCATCCCTTCGACGTCATATGGCGGGCGTCGTCTGGAAAGGAACAAGGAAGAAATGCTGATTTCCCAGCGGCCGGCTCTCGGCGAAGAGACGGTCAACGAGACCCGCTCCCGGTTCACCATCGAACCGCTGGAGCCCGGCTTCGGCTACACGCTCGGCAACTCGCTGCGTCGTACGCTGCTGTCGTCCATCCCGGGCGCGGCCGTGACGAGCATCCGCATCGACGGCGTGCTGCACGAGTTCACCACCGTTCCCGGGGTGAAGGAAGACGTCACCGACATCATCCTGAACCTCAAGGAGCTCGTGGTGTCCTCGGAAGAGGACGAGCCGGTCACCATGTACCTGCGCAAGCAGGGCCCGGGTGAGGTCACGGCGGCCGACATCGTGCCGCCGGCGGGTGTCACCGTGCACAACCCGGATCTGCACATCGCGTCGCTGAACGGCAAGGGCAAGCTCGAGATCGAGCTCGTCGTCGAGCGCGGCCGCGGTTACGTTCCGGCCCTGCAGAACAAGCAGGCGGGCGCGGAGATCGGCCGGATCCCGGTCGACTCGATCTACTCGCCGGTGCTCAAGGTGACCTACAAGGTCGAGGCCACCCGTGTCGAGCAGCGCACCGACTTCGACAAGCTGATCCTGGACGTCGAGACCAAGCCGTCGATCACGCCGCGCGACGCGGTCGCGTCGGCCGGCAAGACGCTGGTGGAGCTGTTCGGTCTCGCCCGCGAGCTGAACGTCGACGCCGAGGGCATCGAGATCGGCCCGTCGCCGCAGGAGGCGGACACCATCGCCGCCTACGCGATGCCGATCGAGGACCTGGACCTCACCGTCCGGTCGTACAACTGCCTCAAGCGCGAGGGCATCCACACGGTGGGCGAGCTCGTCTCGCGCAGCGAGGCGGACCTGCTCGACATCCGCAACTTCGGCGCCAAGTCGATCGACGAGGTCAAGCTCAAGCTCGTCGGCCTCGGCCTCGCGCTGAAGGACAGCCCGCCCGGGTTCGACCCGACCGCGGCGGCCGCCAGCTACGACGGTGAAGGCTGGTCGGAGGGTGTCGGCAGCATCGCCGACGGGATTTCGGACGGCCACGACGATGGCCAGGACTACGCAGAGACCGAGCAGCTCTGAGGCTGTGTGCCTGGACGCTGTGAGCTGAACTAGGAGAACCAATGCCCACCCCTACCAAGGGAGCCCGGCTCGGCGGGTCGTCCGCGCACGAGCGGCTGATCCTGGCCAACTTGGCCACGCAGCTGTTCGAGCACGGCAAGATCACGACCACCGAGGCGAAGGCCCGCCGGGTCCGCCCGCTGGCCGAGAAGCTGATCACCAAGGCGAAGCGGGGCGACCTGCACAACCGCCGTCAGGTGCAGAAGGTCGTCCGTGACAAGGACGTCCTGCACAAGCTGTTCGCCGAGATCGGCCCGCACTTCGCGGAGCGGCCGGGTGGCTACACCCGGATCACCAAGACGATGCCGCGCAAGGGCGACAACGCCGCCATGGCCGTCATCGAGCTGGTGGCCGAGAAGACGGTGACGTCGGAGGCCGAGCGGGCTCGCAAGACGAAGTTCGCCAAGGACGAGCCGAAGGCCGCCGCCCCGGCTGAGGAGACCACCGAGGCGCCCGCCGCCGAGGAGGCTCCGGCTGCCGAGGAGGCCAAGGCCGAGGACACCGCCGCCGAGACCGAGGCCCCGGCTTCGGAAGACGCGGACGCCA
Source organism: Amycolatopsis sp. NPDC021455 (assembly GCF_040640995.1). NCBI lineage: Bacteria > Bacillati > Actinomycetota > Actinomycetes > Pseudonocardiales > Pseudonocardiaceae > Amycolatopsis > Amycolatopsis sp. NPDC021455. The sequence goes on from NZ_JBFACT010000001.1 coordinate 419,597, forward strand.
AGAAGGACTGACGTCCTGACGGCCGATTCGACACCGGACGAGCCCGCCACTCCCGCTGGGGAGGGCGGGCTCGTTCGTCTGCGCCTGGACGTCTCCTACGACGGCACGGACTTCTCGGGCTGGGCTCGTCAGCCGGGCCGCCGGACGGTCCAGGGGCTCCTGGAAGAGGCGCTGCAGAAGCAGCCACCGGGAGCCGCGGTGCCGAAGTCCGTGGTCGTGGCGGGCCGCACGGACGCCGGCGTCCACGCGACCGGCCAGGTGGTGCACGTCGACGTGGTGCCCCTTTCCGAGCCCTCAGGCCGGATTCCCGTTTCCCCGGAAGGCATCCCGGACCTGACGCGCATGACGGGCCGCTGGAACCGCCTGCTGCCGGGCGACGTGCGGGTGCTGGGAGCCCGGATCGCTCCCGAGGGGTTCGACGCGCGGTTCTCGGCGATCCGCCGTCACTACCGCTACCGGGTTTCGGACGCGCCGTGGGGCGCGGATCCATTGCGCCGCCACGACACCCTGGCGTGGAACCGTCCACTGTCGACGGACGCGATGAACGCGGCGGCGGCGGACCTGCTGGGGCTCCACGACTTCGCGGCGTACTGCAAGCAGCGCGACACGGGCACGACGATCCGCGAGCTGCAGCGCCTGGAGTGGGAGCGGGTGGACGAGCACCTGCTGGAGGTCCGCGTCTCGGCGGACGCGTTCTGCCACTCGATGGTCCGCAGCCTGGTCGGAGTGCTCCTGCTGGTGGGCGACGGCCGCCGCACCGACGCGTGGCCCGCGAAGGTCCTGGAGAGCGGAATCCGCGACAGCGCGGTGGCCCCGGCCCACGGCTTGACGCTCTTGGGCGTGGACTACCCGCCCGACGCCGAACTCGCCGCCCGCGCGGAGCAGACCCGCAACGTCCGCACCTCGCCGTGATGCCGTGAAGGCCTCCTTCCCGGCTATAAGAGCCGGTAAGGAGGCCTTCACGGCCTTTGCCGAGGGGGCCCCGCTCAGTCGCCGCGGCGGACCGGGCCCAGGAGCTGCTGCTCCTTGCTCGTCGTCACCAGGCGCAGCGGGCGCCAGAGGTTGCGGCCCAGGGCCACGACCTGGTCGTCGTTCAACGTCGTCAGCTGGCGCATCATCTGCGGCGGCAGGCGCCAGATCCGGGCCGCCAGCTCGGCCTGGCCGGCCGGGAGACGCTGCATCAGCACCAGGTCCGCCGCGTTGGCCGTCGCGCCCGCCTGCGGGTGCAGGTACGGGAGCACGTAGATCGTCGTCTGCCACGGCGACCGGGGCGGGAACAGGTCCTGTGGCGTCGGGCCGCCGTCGGTGACCACCAGCAGCGGCGCGTCCTCCGACGGCCGCGGCAGCTCGACCGGCGACAGCCGGCGGATCTGCACCAGCGGCGACGGCCGCCCGTCGCGGCTGCCCGCCGCCCGGGAGAGCACCTGCCACTCGGTCGGACGGCCGGTCGCCACGACGACCCACGCGCCGACCGCCATCGCGCGCATGGCCACCTGGCGGGCCAGGTACAGCCCGCCCACCAGCACGATGCGGGTCGGGGTCGAGCGCAGCGCCGAGATCGTCAGCGGCTCGCCCTTCAGCCCCGAGCCGAGCACGATGCCGCCGCGGTCGCCCGACGGGCTGACCGCGTCGAGCATCGCGGGGTCGACGGTGAACTCCGGCGCCACGCCGGTGTTCTGCCCGGCGTCACGGACGCGGGAAGTCATGCCGTACCTCCGATCGGCAACGTCGCGGCGAACGCGGAGACCTGCAGGCCGCGCAACGGCGTCAGGGTGACGTCCAGCCGCTCGGCCAGCCCCTGCAGCCGCTGGTCCGCGGCGTCGAGCTCACGCGGGTTCCGCGCGCTCAGCCGGACCACGCCGCGCAGCCCGATCTTGCCTTCGTCGGACGCCGGGGAGATCGACATCGCGAGCGTCGCCGACAGTGCCCGGACGCTCGTCAGCGCGTTCAGGCTGCCGGTGATCTTGCCCTTCGGCCAGCCGGTGATCGCGTAGCTCGCGTGCCCGATGCCGGCCGCGGTCACGCCGGACCAGCGCTCCTGCAACGTCACCTTGTTCGGCGAGCCGGCGACCGCGGTCAGCTCCGCGGCGGAGATGCTCGCGCGCAGCAGCTCGTCCGGGTCCAGCGGCCGCGTCGGCACGCCCTGGGACTCCAGCGCGTTGCGGACCCGCGAAAGCGCGCCGATCAGCGCGCGGTGGGCGCCGACGACGCCGCCGCCGCGCTCGCGGATCGCCGCCGGGCAGCGCTTCGGGTCCAGCCGGATGGCGACCCACGTCGTCCGCCGCGCCGCCGCGGGCAGCGGCCCGAGCACCTCCATGTAGGAGCTCAGCGCCGGCGAATCCGACGGCAGGGCCGCGCTGCCGGGGTAGCAGTGCCAGATCGTCTGGATCGAGTCGAGGACCACACCGCGGTCTTCGAGGCACGGCGCGAGCGCCGACAGCGGCAGGCTCGGGGCACCGTCGGCCTGGGTGATCAACGCCGGCGTCGGCTCGACGAGCAGCACCGCCGTCCAGGTGCCGTCGTTCCACGCGAGCCCGACCTGCTGGACTTCGTGGTCGACGCCGTGCGCCACGACGAGGTCCGGCACGGCGATGCGGAGCAGGTTCACGCGGGCGTCTTCGGGCCCGGTGACCGTGGTCTCCTCGGCGGCCAGCTCCTCGACGGTGCTCGGCGGCAGCGGGTTCGCGACCCGGTCGTGGGAGCGGAAGGAGTAGCGCAGCGTCAGCCCGACCCACTGGGTGAACCAGCGGCCGCGCCGGCGCAGCAGCGCGACGATGAGGGCGAAGCCGAGGATGCCGATCCCGACGTACTTCAGCGACATGTCGATCGCGAGGAGGACCAGGCCGATCGCGAGGCCGACCTCCAGCACGACGAGGTTCGCCACGGGCAGCGGGCCGAGGTTCACGCCGGAGGAGCGCCGCCGGGCCGGCGGGGCCATCCGCACCGGGGGCGGGGAAGCGGGCGTGTCGCTGTCGTCGGGTCCCTGGGGGCCGCTCGGGCCACCAGGCCCGCCACCGCCGGGACCACCCGGGCCGCCAGGTCCGCCGGGACCACCCGGGCCACCGGGACCGCCCGGACCCCCGGGGCCACCAGGCCCTCCAGGGCCGCCGGGACGTCCGACAGGGCCGCCGGGGCCGCGCGGGGGGACAGCGGGCCGTCCGGGACCGCCGGGGCCGCCACCGGGGCCGGGTCCGCCGGGAACCGCACCGGGTCCGCCGGGTCTCATCGGCCGCGGCGGCGGGCCCGGCTGGCGGCCGGGCGGCGGGGGCCCGGGCGGACGTGGAGGGTTGGTGACGGACATCCGCGCTTTCTCTTCCCCTCGTGCTTGCTGCGTACCCGGAAGCCGGGTCCCGGGGTGTCCGACACTAGCTTGAGTTGGTAGAAACCCCACACCAGACGGTCCCCGTACGGCTATCCTGCGGAACCGTACCGCGACGGGGAGAGCTGTAGGTCGAGAATGCCATCAACACCGACGACTAAGTCTCAGGTCCAGGCGTATCAGTTCGTCCTCCGGCGGATGCAGTCGGCGCTGGTCCGGCGGGACGCCGTGATGTTGCACGACCCGATGCGCACCCACACGCGGGCCACCATCGTCGGGGTCGTGCTGGGGGCGCTCGGCATGATCGTCTTCGTCGTCTGGGGGCTGCTCAGCCCGGCGCCGTCGGTGCCCGACGCCGGGAACATCGTGATCGGCGAGCAGTCCGGCACGGTCTACGTCGTGGCGGCGGGGAACCCGAAGAAGCTGATCCCGACGTTCAACCTCGCGTCGGCCCGGCTCCTCCTGCTGGCCCAGCAGAAGCAGTCGAGCGGCGGCACCGGTGGCGCGACCGCGGCACCGGCCGCGCCCGCCGCGGCGAGCGCGCAGAGTGTGAAGAATCCCACGGTCGTTTCCGACGCGCAGCTGGAGTCCATTCCGCGCGACAAACTGACCGGAATTCCGGACGGTCCGCAGCTGATCCCGTCGGATTCCCAGCGAATTTCCCCCAATTGGGCGGTCTGCGACCAGGTTCAGCTCGATCCTTCGCTGCCCAACCCCGACACCGGCAAGACCAACACCTACGTTTTCGGCGGCGTCGCGCCGAGCAGCCTCGGCGGCGAGCTGGGCGAGAACGACGCGTTGCTGGCGAAGGCCGACAACAACAAGACGTACCTGATCTACCGGCTGCCGAGCTCGCGCAACCGGCCGAACGCGAACACCGTGCGGGCCGAGATCGACGTCGACAACCCCAACGACGCCGTCCGGACGGCGCTGCGGCTGCCCTCGACACAGCGGAAGATCAGCCAGGGGCTGCTGAACGCGATCCCCGAGGTCGCCAGGCTGACCCCGCCGAAGATCGCGAGCGGCTCGGCCCCCGGCAACTTCGACGGCCTGACCGCGGGTGACGTCTTCGCCACCCAGCCGGCCGGCGCGCCGGCGAACTTCTACGCGATCACCCGGTCCGGCATCCAGCAGGTGTCGAACGCGGTCGCCGACATCATCCGCGTCGCGAAGAACGGCAGCTCCGGCAGCATCCAGACGCTCGGCCTCGACCGGCTCGCCGGCGCGCACGTCCTGCAGCCCACCGACCCCGACTACATCCAGGTCGACGACTTCCCGCGCTCGGTCCCGACGGTCCTCGACGCCACGAAGAACTCGTCGGTCGCGTGCCTGGGCTGGTCGCTGACCGGCTCGGGGCCCGACCAGGACGCCCACACCTCGGTGTACGTCGACACGCAGCTGCCCGGGCAGAAGAGCACCGGGGACAAGTTCGCCACGATGACGATGACCACGCCCGGCCCGAACCGGGTGCCGATCAACGGCTTCTACCTCAAGCCCGGGTTCGCCGCGGTGGTCCAGTCCGCCACCGGCAAGGCCAGCTTCGGCAAGGGCCAGATCCAGCTGATCTCCGACCGGGGCATCCGCTACAGCGTCCCGGACGCCCAGACCGCGGACGCGATCGGCATGAACAACCGGCAGCCCGCGCCGGAGTCGATCATCGGGCTGCTGCCGACCGGGGCGTCGCTGAACACGCAGGACGTCCTGCGGCAGTTCGACTCGGTGCCGATCGACCCGAACGCCGGCACGTACGCGACGCCTTCCCGCCAGCCGGGTAACTGACGGGAACCACCGGTCCTCCGCGAGCGTCACATGCTCGAGGGGTTCCGGGTGAGCGGAGGTGCCGTGTCCGGCTTGAGGATGGACGGCGTCGTCGTCGGCGAGTACGCCAAGACGGCCGAAGCGGCCGCTGACGACTTGGACGCGGCGGCGGCCGACGTCGGGGGTGAGGGCGTCACCGCGGAGTCGTACGGCGAACTGGGGGCCCGGCTGGGGCTCGGTGAGTCGTACGGCCGCGCGGCGGGCGCGTTGCGGCGTCAGCTGACCGACGGCGCGGAGGCGCTGCGCTCGGCCGCGGAGGCGCTCCGGCAGGTGACGGTCCGGCACGGCGCGCAGGACGACGAAGCCGCGGAGCTGATCGAGCGGGCCGGGAGGCTCGACGGATGATCGCCGAGAGCTCCACCGAGTCCATCCCGCACCCGCCGACGACCCCGGTGCCCGTGCCCGCGGGCGAGGACATCACGGCGGCGGCCGAGCCGTACCTGGCGTACCTCACGGACCTCTCGCGGCAGCTGGGCGTGATCGACCCCGTCGAGACGTACTTCCGCCCGCTGGTCGGCCGCTGGGCCGATCTCGGCGCGGAGGCGGACCGCCTCCGCCAGGCCGCGTCGGTCGCGGCCGGGGTCTCGGCGCGCCTGGACGGCGGGCTCGGCCGGCTCGACGCGGGCTGGGAAGGGCGTGACGCGGACTCGTTCATCGCGTACATCCGCCAGGTCGGCGCGGCGGGCGGCGACCTCCGTGAAGCACTCGACACCCTCGCCGGCGCACTGGACGAGATGGTGACGACACTGCGCCACGTCGTCGTCGACCTCGTCGAGGTGCTGGTGGACGCGGCGGAGCTGACGTCGGAGACGATGCTGCTCCCGAGCGGCGGCACCAAGCGGGCGCGGGCGCAGCTGCAGGAGACGCAGGACTCGGCGAAGGCGCTGCACGAAACCGCGCGCGACGTCATGGAGGCGTTCGACCGGCTGTGCGACGGCGTCGACGACCCCGACGCGGCGTCCCGGACCATCGAGATCCGGCACCGGTACCCGCAGGAGCGGTTCAAGCTGCACGACGACGCCCTGAACGAAGCGGGCGAGCAGGCCACGGCCGCGGCTGCGGCGTCCGGCCCGGCCGACGCCCCGGCCGACGAGGTCATGACGCCGTCGGCGGCGAGCGACCCGGCGGAGGGCCGTCACACGGGCGCGGGCACTCCCGAGAGCGAGCAGACCCCCGCCCCGCCGTCCCCGCCCGCCCCGGACCACCAGGCGACGTCGGGCGGCGTCCCGATGATGCCGATGATGGGCTTCGGCGCGTTCGGCATGGGCGGCGGCCAGGCCCGCCGCCAGTCGAAGACGAGGCCGGTCACGAAGCCGTCGGAGCTGCTGGGCGAGCCCGGCCTGGTGGCACCCCCGGTGATCGGCGAGGACGAAACCCCGCCGAAGCAGAAGAAGCCCCCGGCGAAGTAACGGCTCAGCGGCGGGGCGGGGTGTCTCCGGCCGGGCGGTTGCGGCGGATCGTGTGCATCACGAACAACGTGATCAGCAGCGCGAGCACGCCGCCCGCGGTGCCGGCCAGCGCGACGATCACCGGGGTGGAGCTGCGGTCGTTCGCCGGCGGGAGCTGGGCCAGCTGCGGGGCCGGCATCGGGGCCTGGTTGCCCACCTCCGACGGCAGCACCTGCGTCAGCGCCGCCACCGGGTCGATGACGCCGTAGCCGACGAAGTTGTCGCGGCCGCCCGGGGCGGCCGGGTGCTGGGCCGTTTCCTTGATGCGGTTGATGATGCCCTTGGCGTCGAGCTGCCCGTACTTCGCCTTGACCAGCGCCGCCAGGCCCGCGACGTACGGCGCCGCGAAGCTCGTGCCCTGGATTTCGCTGGCCTTGTCGCCGTTTTCGAACGTCAGGTTCGCGAGGCTGTTCGAGCCCTCGGCCGGGTCGAGCGAGATGATCTTCGTCCCCGGTGCCGCGACGCCGACCCACGGGCCGTGCACGCTGAACGGCGCCACGCCGCCGGTTTCGTCGATCGCGCCCACCGACAGCACGTCGTCCGCGAACCACGGCGGCGTCACGATCGTCTTGGGCTTGCGGGCGTCCGGCTGGTCGTTCTGGGGACACGTGTCGGTGGCGTTCCCGGCGGCCGCGACGATCACGATGTTCTTCGACGCCGCGTAGTGGACCGCCGCCTGGACCTGCTGTTCGCCGGTGGTGATCGAGCCGTTGGCGGGCCGGCAGTTGTCGACCGACATGTTGATGACGTCGGCCTCGTTGCGGTCGGCGATGCCCCGGATGATCTCGGCGAGCGTCTTCAGCGTGCCCGCGGTGCCCGCCTTCTCGAGCTGGCGGCCGCCGTTGGACTGCCCGGGCGACGTCCCGTCGCCTTCACTGCCGCCACCGCCGCCGCCGGGTGGCGGCGCCGTGCTCGACCCGCTCGACGACGGTGGCGCGCCGCCGGTGGAGCTGTTCGGCGGCGGCGTCGAAGTCGAGGTGTCGGGCTCGTAGTTCTCGCTCAGCTGCCGGTAGGACCGGATCGTCACGTCCGGCGCGACGCCGACGAACCCGACCTCGGGGTCGTCCGGCTTCGCCCCGATGATCCCGGCGACCTCGGTGCCGTGGCCGTCGCAGTCCTCGAGCCCGGGTCGCTGTCCCTGGGACGGTGTCGCGACGTACTCGCCACCGGACTCGAGCCGGTTCTGGAACCACGGGTGCCGCGTGACGCCGGTGTCGATCACGGCCACCCGGACCCCGCCGCCGACGCTGCCGGTGGCCGCCTTGACGATCTCCTGCGCCTTCGAGATCTGCAGGTACTCCTGGCCCCACGGCCGGTTCTTGAGCACGATGTTCTGGCCGAGGGTGCTGCGCTGCACGCACGCCTTCGACAGCTTGTACTTCTTGTCCGGCTGGCCCGAGTCCGGGATCAGCTTGTCCATGTCGACCGGTGGCGGCGCCCCGTAGTAACCGTCGGCGGGCGCCTCCTGCGCCTCCGCCGGGACGGTCAGGGCCAGCGGGGACAGCAGGCCGATCGTGCCGGCCAGCAGAGCCGTCGTCGTCCGCCGGGTGGTGCCGAAACGCCGTGCCACTGCCATCCGAGATTCACCCGATCCGGTCACTTGAAGTTCAGGTGCCGCAGGGTGGTGTAGAGGTCCATCACACCCAGGGCGAGCGGGAGCACGGAGGCGATGCAGATCGCTTCGACGATCTCCACCGTGCGCCGCAGCGGCGGCGAGAACCGCTGGTTCGGGAAGATCACGCCGACGACGAGCGCGCCCGCCGCGAGCAGGACCAGCGCGCCGAAGACGTAGAGCAGGCGGTTCTGCGCGCTCGCCGAGACCAGCCAGCCGGCGGCGATCCCGGTAGCCGAGACCAGGCCCGTGGTGAGCAGGGCGATCGCCTGGCTGCCGTTGGCGTACGCGCGGGCGCGCAGGAGCAGGACGAGCGTCGCGACGACGCCGAGGATGATCCCGAACGCGCCCGGCGCGGTGGCGGCGATGACCGCGGCGACCGCGACCGTGGCCCCGCAGCCGACCATCAGGCCGGTCATGTAGTTGTGCGCGACCGCCGTGCGGCGCTCGATCGCCCGGTAGTCGGGGAAGCCGGAGTCTTCCTTCAGCTCTTCGGCGTTGCTCGGCACGTGCGGCAGCGGCAGCTTCGCGAGCCAGATCGTCGCGCGCGGCAGGATCGAGATGCAGGCGAGGGCGACGGCGACCGTGCCGGCCGCGATGCCGGCCGCGGGGTGCGCGACGAGCGTGCCGAACAGGAAGGCCAGCCCGCCGAAGGTGCCCGCGGTGGCCGCCGCGATGAACGTCGTGATGCCGGCGCCGATGACCATGATGCAGACCGAGGCGACGATGATCACCAGGACCGCGCCGAGCAGCAGGTTCGCCCGCAGGGACAGCCCCGGCACGATGTAGAAGCCGCTGACGAACGCCAGCGGCAGGCCGCCGGCCGCGGCGATCAGCACGCCGGTCGCCTCCGCCTGGTACGCCTTGGCCAGCGTGGCGCCGACCGCGACGCACGCGATCGCGCCGATGCCGCCGGCGATGGCCGCGCCGAGCGCGCTGCCGCCGTAGAACGACCCGCTCATGAACAGGGCGATGGCGGCGGCGACCAGCGCCAGCCCGCCCGCGACGTGCCCGAAGCGGTTCGCCGTCTCCTTGGTCCACGGGCGGAAGCTGTCCGGGGTCGACTCCGCGATCGCGTCGACGACGTCGTCGTACAGCGGCGGCGGCGGGTTTTCGTTGCGCTTGCGCAGCTGCAGCAGCTCACCGTCGACGACGCCGAGCGAGGCCAGCGTGCGGCTCGGGTCGAGCGGGGCGTCGCCGAGCTTCGCCAGCGCCCAGCCACCGTGGCGGGCGCCGCCGTCCGGCGACGACTCCTTGGCCATGTCCAGGAGCATCGGCAGGAGGTCGGCCACCGCGACGTCGGCGGGCAGGGCCACGTCGATCCGGGTGGAGGGCGCGACGACCGTCACCCTGCTGAAAACTGTCGTGCCCGTAGCCACCGCACTGCCCCCGCTCTGATGAGACGTCTCCCGGGGAACTTATACCGAACCCCCGCTCCGGCATCATCGAACGTCTGAAAATCACCGGCAATACCAGGTCAGGGCCACGAACGCGGCATCACTGCCGGTGGCGGGTGGTGGGCCTGCCGGTCGCCGGGGCTGGGGTGGTCGCGAATGGGTCATTGGCGGCCTCGCACGTCCCGAATGAGTCATTCGCGACACTGGCCGGCAGCTCACCGACCCGCTTCCGAGGCAGGCCGCCGCCGAACGCGGCATCACTGTCGGTGGCGGGACGTACACTCGGGCGGCGACGGCAGGGCAGCGTTCACGAGGGGATCGGGCATCCGGCGGAATTCCCACGAAGCGTTCGATAGGTTGTTCGCACCAAGCGGTGGCCGCCATCGTCGAGTTTGAATGAGGGGTCCTTCGATGAGCACGCTGCAGTTCAAGAAGTCGCCGCGGCTGGCGGCACCGCGGCCGCCGGGTGGCGAGGTGCACCTCGAGCCGCCGCCCGAGGTGCCCCGGGTCATCCCCGGCAACATCGTCATGAAGGCGCTTCCGGTCGTGATGATCGTCGCGTCGCTCGGGATGATGGTCTTCATGTTCCAGGCCAGCAACCGGAACCCGATGATGATGGCCATGGGCGGCATGATGGTCGTCGGGACGCTCGGGATGATGGCCGGCGGCGGTGGCAAGGGCGGCGGCGCCAAGCGCGCCGAGATGGACGAGGACCGCAAGGACTACCTGCGCTACCTGGGCCAGATGCGCGACCGCGCCCGCGAGGCGATGGTCGACCAGCGCGCCGCCCTGGAGTGGGTGCACCCCGACCCGCAGTCCCTCTGGTCGCTGGCCGCCAGCCGCCGGATGTGGGAACGCCGCCAGAACGACCAGGACTTCCTGCACCTGCGCGTCGGGCGCAGCTCGCACCGCCTCGCGACGCGGCTGGTCCCGCCGCAGACCGGGCCGGTCGACGAGCTGGAGCCGATCGCCACCCTCGCGCTGCGCCGGTTCGTGCGCGCGCACTCGATCGTCCCCGATCTGCCGACCCAGATCACCCTCCGCGGGTTCGCCGCGGTGAGCATGCAGGGCGACCGCGCCCTGACCCGCGGCCTCACCCGCGCGATGCTCGCGCAGCTGGTTTCCTTCCACAGCCCCGACGACGTGCTGATCGCGGTCGCCACCGCGGGCCGCGCGAAGGAGGAGTGGGAGTGGGCGAAGTGGCTGCCGCACGTCCAGCACCCCACGCTGGCCGACGGCATCGGCCAGCTCCGCATGATGGCCGGCTCGCTGGCCCAGATCGAAGACTGGCTCGACGAAGAGCTGCGTGACCGCCAGCGCTTCTCCCGCAACGCCACCCCGGCGCCGGACCAGCCGCACGTCGTGATCATCATCGACGACGCCGAAGTCACCCGGGAAGAGCAGATCGTGCTCGAGGAGGGCCTGGTCGGCGTCACGCTGATCGACCTGTCCGACTCCCTGGGCAACCTCGCCGCCCGCCGCGGCCTCCGCCTGGTCGTCGAGCCCGACAGGCTGGGTGCGCGCAGCGCCGGCGGCGTCGAGTGGTTCGGCCGGCCGGACACCCTCAGCCTGGTCGAGACCGAGTCGCTGGCCCGCCTGATCTCGCCGTACCGCGTCGGCGGCGCCGCGGGCCAGGACGTCGGCGACGAAGAGCCGCTGCTGTCCAACCCGTCGCTGCTGGAGCTGCTGGGCATCCCCGGCGACCCGATGACCTTCGACGTCCAGCAGGCGTGGCGGCCGCGCCCGATCCGCGACCGCTACCGCGTCCCGTTCGGCGTCGGCGAGTACGGCCAGCCGGTCGAGCTGGACATCAAGGAAGCCGCCGCCGAAGGCATGGGCCCGCACGGCCTCTGCATCGGCGCCACCGGTTCCGGTAAGTCCGAGTTCCTCCGCACCCTGGTGCTGGGCCTGCTGGCGACGCACTCGTCTTCGACGTTGAACTTCGTCCTCGTCGACTTCAAGGGTGGCGCGACGTTCCTGGGCCTCGACAAGGCCCCGCACGTATCCGCGGTCATCACCAACCTCGCGGACGAGGTCACGCTGGTCGACCGCATGAAGGACGCGCTGGCCGGCGAGATGAACCGGCGCCAGGAAGCGCTGAAGAACGGCGGCAACTTCAAGAACGTCTGGGAATACGAGAAGGCGCGCGAAAACGGCGCCGATCTCGACCCGCTGCCCGCGCTGTTCATCGTCTGCGACGAGTTCTCCGAACTGCTGAGCGCGAAGCCGGACTTCATCGACCTGTTCGTCGCCATCGGCCGGCTGGGCCGGTCGCTGCAGATGCACATGCTGCTCGCCTCGCAGCGCCTCGAAGAGGGCAAGCTGCGCGGTCTCGACTCGCACCTGTCGTACCGGATCGGCCTCAAGACGTTCTCGGCGGCGGAGTCCCGCGCCGCGATCGGCGTGCCGGACGCGTTCGAGCTGCCGTCGGTCCCCGGTGGTGGCTACTTGAAGTACGACACGTCGACGCTGGTGCGGTTCAAGGCGTCCTACGTCTCGGGTCCCTACCGGCCGGCCGGCATCAAGGCGGCGGGCCCGGCGGCGACCGTGGTCCGCGCGGACAAGCGGCCGCAGCTGTTCGTCCCGGACTTCGTCGAGCTGCCGAAGGAGCCCGAGCCGCAGCAGATCGAAGCCCCGGTGCAGCAGCAGCCGCAGTCCGAAGAGGCGGTCGAACCGAGCGAGCTCGACGTCATCGTGTCGCGGCTGATCGGGCAGGGCCCGCCGGCGCACGAGGTGTGGCTGCCGCCGCTGAAGGACCCGAACTCGCTCGACACGCTGCTGCCGAACCTGAACCCGACCGACGACCGCGGCCTGTCCCCGGTCGGCTTCTTCGGCAACGGGCGGCTGCAGGTGCCGCTGGGCATCATCGACCGCCCGTACGAGCAGCGGCGCGACCCGCTGTGGGCCGACTTCTCCGGCGCGGCCGGCCACGGCGTGATCGTCGGCGGCCCGCAGTCGGGCAAGTCGACGATGCTGCGGACGCTGATCATGTCGATGGCGCTGACGCACACGCCGGAAGAGGCGCAGTTCTACTGCCTCGACCTCGGTGGTGGCACGCTGGCCGGTCTCGCGGACCTGCCGCACGTCGGCGGCGTCGCGGTCGCGCGGCGCGAGCCGGACAAGGCCCGCCGGATCGTGGCCGAGCTGACCACCCTGCTCAGCGAGCGGGAAGGCCGGTTCGGGGCGATGGGGATCGACTCGATGACCGAGTTCCGCAACCGCAAGCGCCGCGGCGAGATCCGGCCGGACCAGGACCCGTTCGGCGACGCGTTCCTCGTCGTCGACAACTGGCGGGCCCTGCGCGACGACTTCGAAGAGCTCGAGACGACGATCACCCGGCTCGCCACGCAGGGTCTGTCCTACGGCGTGCACGTGATCATCGCCGCCAACCGGTGGGCGGACATCCGCCCGGCGATCAAGGACATGCTGGGCACCCGGTTCGAGCTGCGCCTCGGTGACCCGACCGAGTCGGACATCGACCGCCGGGTCGCGGTCAACATCCCGGCCGGGCGGCCGGGCCGGGGCCTGACCCGCGAAAAGCTGCACATGCTCGGCGGCCTGCCGCGGATCGACGGGTCGAGCGACCCGGAGACGATCGCCGCCGGCGTGGCCGACGCCGTGGCGAAGATCCGGGGCGCGTGGCGTGGCCGCGTCGCGCCGCAGGTCCGCCTGCTGCCGGAGCTGATCACCTACGAAGAGGTGCTCAAGATCGACAGCGCCCGGGACTCCAAGCTGATCCCGATCGGGGTCAACGAGGAGGACCTGCAGCCGATCTACCTCGACTTCAACGCCGAGCCGCACTTCTACGCGTTCGCGGACGGCGAGTCGGGGAAGACCAACCTGCTGCGGCAGATCGCCCGGGGCATCTCGGAGCGCTACACCGCCCAGGAAGCGCTGATCCTGCTCGTCGACTACCGGCGCACGATGCTCGGCTTCGTCCAGGGCGACTCGCTGCTCGGGTACGCGGTGTCGGCGAACCAGCTGGAGAGCATGGTCGGCGACGTCTTCAACTCGATGACGCGGCGCCTGCCGGGCCCGGACGTCACGCAGGAGCAGCTGAAGACCCGGTCCTGGTGGAAGGGGCCGGAGCTGTTCATCCTCGTCGACGACTACGACCTGGTGGCGACGTCGTCGAACAACCCGCTGCGGAAGCTCTCCGACTTCCTGGCCCAGGCCAAGGACGTCGGCCTGCACCTGGTGGTCGTGCGGCGCACCGGTGGCGCGAGCAAGGCGATGTACGACCCGATCATCGGCAAGCTCAAGGAGATCGCGGCGCCGGGCATGGTCATGAACGGTTCCCGCGACGAAGGCGCGCTGATCGGCAACATCAAGCCGAGCGCGATGCCGCCCGGCCGGGGCAACCTGCTGACCCGGAAGAACGGCAAGCAGCTGATGCAGGTCTCGTGGATCCAGCCCGACTGAGTTGTCCCGACTGAGTTGTCCCGACTGAGTACGACGGCGGGGCGCCCGCGGGCAGGGGGTAGGTTCCTTCCCGAGGGCGCGCCCCGCCTGGCGGGCGCGGGAAATGAATACTGCGGGAGCTGCTGGTGACGGTCCGGGTTGCGGTGGACTTCGGGACATCGAGCACCTGTGTCGTCGCCTCGGTGAACGGGCGCGAGCCGCAGGTCGTGGTGATCGACGGCCAGCCGCTGATGTCCTCGGCCGTGTACGCGGCCGCGGACGGCACGCTGTTCGTCGGCCAGGAGGCCGAGCGGCAGGCGGCCGTCGACCCGTCGCGGTACGAGCCGAACCCGAAGCGGCGGATCGACGAAGGCGAGCTGCTGCTGGGCGACAGCGTCCTGCGGGTGACCGACGTCGTGCACGCCGTGCTGGGGCGCGCGGTTTCCGAAGCACGCCGCCTGGCCGGGGACGCCGAGGCGGACCTGCTGGTGCTGACCCACCCCGCGGACTGGGGTGCGATCCGCACCCGGCTGCTGCGGCAGGCCGCCGGCGGGCTGGCGCGCGAGGTCGCGCTGGTCCCGGAGCCGGTCGCGGCGGCGGTCTACCACGCGGCGACGTTCGCGCCGCAGGACGTGACGAACGACCGCACCGTGGAGTTCAGCGGCCGTCCCGGTGACGCACTGGCGGTGCTGGACCTCGGCGGCGGCACCGTCGACGTCAGCGTGGTGCGGCGGCTGCCGCCGGACACCGCGCGGGACCGCGCCGGGCGTCCGCAGCGCGGCGGGTTCCAGGTCCTCGCCACCCGGGGCGACCCCGGGTTCGGCGGCGCGGACATCGACCAGGCGCTGCTGGAGCACGTCGGTTCGCTGGTGTCCGCGGCCGATCCGGACGCGTGGCGCCAGCTCGTCGAAGGGCGGGAGCTGACCGACCGGCGCCGCCGCCGGGTGCTGCGGCAGGACGTGCGGGGCGCGAAGGAGACGTTGTCGCGGCACGCCTACACCGACGTGCCGATGCCGCCGCCGTTCGCCGACGCGCACGTCACCCGCGAGGACCTCGAACGGCTGATCGCGGCGCCGCTGGGCCGCGCGGTGGAGCTGACGGTCGCGGCGATCGGCGACGCCGGCCTGCGGCCGAAACAGCTCACGGCCATCTTCCTGGTGGGTGGGTCCAGCCGGATCCCGATGATCTCGCGGCTGGTGCACGAACGCACCGGCATCGTGCCGACGAGCCTCGACCAGCCCGAGACGGTCGTCGCGCGCGGCGCGCTGCGGGCGGTGCTGGTGGACCCGGACCGCACCGGCGCGCTCCCGGGCGAAGCGATGGCGCGGCTCGCCGCGGTGCCCGGCGGCGCCCTCGGCCCGGCGGCGCAGCGCACGGAGGTCGTCCGGCCCGGCGACGTCGCCCCGCGCCCGAACCCGCCGCGCACCCCACCCGCGCCGGGCGGGTTCCCGCCGAACGCGAACCGGCCGGCGCCCCCGCCGCCGTCACCACCGCACGGGCAGCCGGTGGCCCGCCCCTGGACCCCGCCCGCACCGCCGGCCGGGCAGCCCGCGCCGGGCGTCCGGCCCGTCGGGGCGACCGAAGCGACCGCGAAGCCGCGGGGCCGGCTGTGGTGGATCGTCGTCGCCGCGGTGGTCGTCGTGGCCGCGCTCGTCGTCGGCGGCATCCTCGTCTACGGCAAGTCCGGCGCCGGCAGCCAGGCCGAGAGCGGCCGGACGCTCTCGCAGTACGACTTCAAGTTCGTCGCCCCGGAGGACTGGGTCCAGACCGACGACCAGGTCGCCAAGAAGCAGGTCGTGATCCACCCGCAGGAGGCGCGCGACGGCAACGACCTCGTGGTCGCGCAGGAGTACGTCATGGACTACGACGCGACCGCCGACCCGGGGAAGCTCGCCGACGAGCTCAAGCGCAGCGCCGACGCCGACCCCACGCGCTGGAGCGCGTTCAACCCGAACCTGGCCTACGCCGGCAAGACCGTGATCTCCTACCACGAGAGCAAGCCGGACCGGCCCGATCTGCAGGTCGACTGGTACGTCGTCGCGAAGGGCCGCATCCGGGTCCACGTCGGGTGCCAGTACGCCACGGCCCCGCTCCGGGACCGCGTCGCCGCCGCCTGCGCGCAGGCCGTGCGCACGGTCGAGATCGTCAGCTGAGAGAGGGGCCCGCGGTGCCGTCCCGGGAATTCGAAAGCGCCGCGGCGTCCTTCCAGCGGATCGGGCAGGACGCGGTGACGCACGCGCGCCGCGTCGCCGGAAACGCGAAAGCACGCAGCCAACGCCGGCACAGCGAGAACGCGGAGCTCCTCAAGAGCGGCGGGCGCGGGGCGAAATCGGCCGATCCGACGCCCGGCTCGTTGCGCGCGGCCGCCGAACGGTTCCGCCGGGCCCGCGGGCTGACGGTCCCGACTGTTCCCGATCCGGTTCCTTCGCGTTCGCAACTTCCCGGCAATGCCCCTCGACCGGGTGACGACGACGAAGACTTTTCCCAGATGCGAATCATGAAACGAGATCGCTGACGTCGTCTCGGCGCTCGCTGTGCGTGTGTTAATTCCGCTGGTGGGGAACGTTTTTCCGGGTGACGCGTCGCTGAATCGGGGACTGCCCGGAATACCCGCGGCGATCGGTTCCCGGCAGGTGCGTTCACGCAAGCAACTACTTGCGGGCAAACCACGACAAGGGGGAACCGGACATGGCAGTGTCTGCGTCGTAAGGGCCGTACGACGAACAAGCTTGGTACGGACGACCACTCTCATGAAGGGGGTTTCAGCATGGCTGGCGGATTCACAGGGACAGTCGAACAGTTCACCCACGCCGAGCAGCGCGTGACCGAGGTTCGCGCCGGGATGGACACCAACCTGGCGACGCTGCGCGACCGCATCGAGGCCACCCGCGCCGGCTGGGAGGGCGCGGCGCAGAAGGCGTTCGACAACGTCATGACCCGCTTCGACGAGGACGCCCGCGGCATCAACCAGGCGCTGCAGAAGATCGCCGAACTGCTCAAGGAAGCCGGCTCGAAGTACGAGAAGTCGGAGCAGGAGCAGCAGGAGATCCTGCGCGCGGTCAACGCGGGCTTCGACCGGCTCGGCTGAGCCTTCGCCACGACTTCCCTGTCAACACCGAACTTTCACGCTTAAGAGGAGTGAGCCATGCCCGAGGGCATCAAGGTCAGTTATGCCACGATCCACGCGGCCGCCGATGACTGCAAGTCGACCGGTGGCGAGCTGCAGCAGGCTTTCGACCAGCTGAAGGACGACCTCAAGCCGCTGATCACCACCTGGTCCGGTGCCGCGAAGGAGCAGTACGACCAGGCCCAGCGCAACTGGGACCAGCGGTTCGAGGACCTGAAGCAGGTCCTGGCGCAGATCGCCGCCGCCCTGCCGCAGATCGCCGACGGCTACCAGGCCACCGACAAGGCCGTCGAAGGCCTGTTCTGAGCCGGTAGCCCCGGAAACCACGGCGGGCCCGCACTCCGGTGCGGGGCCCGCCGTTTTCCTTTCGGCCACAGAGCCGTTCGCGGGGAAGGGAAATCAGTGCGGTGCGCCGACCTCGTACTCCGGCCGGTCGTTGAGCACGCGCACGGTGACCTTCTTCTGCTGCCCGCCGATGGCGACCGTGCAGTCGAAGGTCGTCCCGTTCACGGCGGCTTCGTCCGCGGGGCACTGGGCGTTCTTCACGTCGGGCTCGCCGTAGTTCTCGTTCAGGACCTTCACCACACCGTCCTGAAGGGACTGTTGCTCCAGGACGTCCCCGCGGAACGCGCCGAGCAACCACGCCGCGCCGCCACCCGCGACGAGTACCAGGACGGCGATTCCGCCGAGCAGCAACGGTTTCTTCGACTTCGGTTTCTTCGCCGGCTCGGTGGCGAACGCGCCGAGGCCGCCGTACTGCGTCGGCTGGAACCCGCCGCCGTACTGACCGGGTTGCGGAACCGGCGGCTGCGGCGGGACGGGCTGGGACGGTGGCTGCCACGGACCGCTCGGCGGCTGCCCCGGCTGCCACGGCCCCGAAAACGAGCCCGTTCCCGGCGGCCATGGACCGCCGGCGGAGCCGGTGACCGACCCCGGATCCGGGTTCGGCTGCCACTGGCCGGAGTGCGGGCCGGTCGCCTGCTGCTCGGGCTGCCACACGCCCGGCTGCGGCGGCGCGCCCCGCGGGTCGGCCGGGGGCTGCCACCACTGCGGCTGCTGCGGGCCGGGCGGCTGGGACGGTGGTGTCATCGGAGATCACCTCGGGTCGTGGTCACGCCTCAGCTGCCCTGCGCTTCGCCGAGCCGCCGGTAGAAGTCGTTCATCGCCGCCCGGTCCGGCAGCACCGTGATCTGGGCGGCGTCCGGCAGCTTCGGCATGTCCTGCAGGCTCGCCGGGCCGGTGAACTTGAAGTCGTACTTGAGCTCGAGCCGGTGGCCGTCGCCCTCGAACTTGGCGTCCATGACGAAGGAGACCAGGCTGCCGTCCGGGTTCAGCGTGATCGTGGCCGGGACTGCGGCCTTCTTCAGCTCCGGCCCGACCTGGTCGAGGAGGCTCTGCGGCAGGATCTCGACCCGGTTCTGGACGAAGGTCCCGAACGGCACGTTCACCGTCAGCGCGGTCTTGCCGTCGCCGAGGCTCTTCGCCCCGCGCACGGCGCGCTTGTCGGCCTTGTAGGCGTCGAGGGCCGAGGCCGCCATCTTGCACGGGGTCAGCACGCCGCCCCAGGCGCACGGCAGGAGCGTGCCCGCTTCGGGCTTCGGCATCGAAACCCACGCCGTCGGGGAGACGCCCTTCTGCACGTAGACCGGGCCGAGGTAGGTGTACTCGACCGCGCCGTCGGCCGGGGTGTACGTGTCGATGATCTCGTCGGGGTTCTTCAGCGAGCGGTGCCGCACCGCCCGGCTCTCCGGGCTTCCGGTGCGGGCCGACGTGACGACGCTGTGGATCCACTTGTCGTCGAACTTGAAGTAGGCGTCCAGCGAGTTGGTGACGTCGCGCGTGTCGGTGATGGCGTCGGAGAGCTTGCCGATCACCTGCTCGAACTTGGCGCCGACGTAGTCCGCCGCGTCGTCGCCCTTCGGCAGCGCGGTGCCCGCTCTCGCCTGGCCGCAGGCACTGGCCAGGACCAGGAGGGCAGCCAGGACGAAGATCGCCTTCGGTCGTTTCCGCATCGCCGTCCCCTGCTCGACTGTGCCCCGGATCGTCCCATCCTCGCGTGTCGCGCCGGTGCGTGCAGGCACTTCGCGGGGAAAACCGGGTAGAGTGCCCGCTGCGCCCGGGCCGCCCGGAGCCTAGTATGGGCGCTTCCACCACCCCCGATGCGCGGGTGCGGTGACCGTGGGGGTATCTTCATATGTCGTTGTGCGCTGCGGCGCGTAAGCGCTAGGCCCGCACAGAACCCACACGCAATGTTGACGACGAGGTAGACCCTTGCCCACGTACAGCCCCAAGCCCGGCGACGTCACTCGTGCCTGGCACGTGATCGACGCCGAGGATGTCGTGCTCGGAAGGCTGGCGACCGAGGTCGCCACGCTGCTGCGCGGCAAGCACAAGCCGACCTACGCCCCGCACGTGGACACCGGTGACTTCGTCATCATCGTCAACGCCGAGAAGGTCGCGCTCACCGGTAACAAGCGCGAGCAGAAGTTCGCCTACCGGCACAGCGGTTACCCGGGCGGTCTGCGGAAGCGCTCGTTCGGCGAGCTGCTGGACACCAAGCCCGAGCACCTTGTCGAGAAGGTCGTCAAGGGCATGCTGCCGAAGAACAAGCTCGGCCGCGCCCAGGCGAAGAAGCTGAAGGTGTACGCCGGCCCGCAGCACCCGCACGCCGCGCAGCAGCCGCAGGCGCGCGAGATCACCAAGATCGCGCAGGTCGCGCAGTGAGTGAGGAACAGTCTGTGACCAGCACCGAGACCGAGACCCCCGAGGTCGTCGAGGCCACCGAGGCGACCGAGACCGGCGCCGTCGCGACCAGTGAGACCCCCGCCGCGCCGCGTCCGTCGCGTGCCGCCGGCGGCAACGCCCAGACCGTCGGCCGCCGCAAGGAAGCCGTCGTCCGCGTGCGGGTCGTCCCGGGCACCGGTGAGTTCAAGCTCAACGGCCGCACCCTCGAGGAGTACTTCCCGAACAAGGTGCACCAGCAGCTCATCCGCGAGCCGCTGGTCACGGTCGAGAAGCCGGACTCCTTCGACATCTTCGCCAACCTCAAGGGCGGCGGCGTCTCGGGTCAGGCCGGCGCGCTGCGCCTGGCGATCGCCCGCGCGCTCGTCGAGGTCGACGCCGACGACCGCCCGGCCCTCAAGAAGGCCGGCTTCCTGACCCGTGACGCGCGCGCCACGGAGCGGAAGAAGTACGGCCTCAAGAAGGCCCGCAAGGCCCCGCAGTACAGCAAGCGCTGATCGCGCCTTCCGGCGCACTTCACCGGAGCGCCCATCCGTCCATCGGATGGGCGCTCCGGTGTTTCCGGGGTTCCGTGTCGTTTTCACCGGCCGGAGCGATATCCGGGGGCGGGGGATCGCGGTCCGTCAGGATCGCTAGGTTGTCGTGGTGGTTGCACAAGGAGGTCGACAGATGGCTCGCCTGTTCGGGACCGACGGGGTGCGTGGCCTGGCCAACGCCGAGCTGACGCCGGAGCTGGCGATGGCGCTGGCGGCCAGCGCCGCCCGCGTGCTCGCCGCGCACGACCGTTCGCACCGGCCGGTCGCGGTCGTCGGCCGTGACCCGCGCGCCAGCGGCGAGATGCTGGAAGCCGCCGTCGTGGCCGGCCTCACGTCCGCCGGGGCCGACGTGCGCCGCGTCGGTGTCCTGCCGACGCCGGCCGTCGCCTACCTGGTCGGCGCGCTCGACGCCGACCTGGGCGTGATGATCTCCGCGTCGCACAACCCGATGCCCGACAACGGCATCAAGCTCTTCGCCGCGGGCGGGCACAAGCTCCCCGACGGCATCGAGGACGAGATCGAAGCCGGCCTGTCCGCCGACGCCGTGCGCCCGACCGGTGCGGGCGTGGGGCGCGTCACGGACGTCGAAGACGCTCTCGACCGCTACGCCGCCCATCTGCTCGACGCCACCCCGCACCCGCTCGCCGGGCTCAAGGTGGTCGTCGACTGCGCCAACGGCGCCTCCGCCGCGGCCGCGCCCGAGATCTACCGCCGGGCCGGCGCCGAGGTCGTCGCCCTGCACGCCGAGCCGGACGGCATCAACATCAACCAGCACTGCGGGTCCAACCACCCGGAGAAGCTCCGCGAGGCGGTCGTCGCCCACGGCGCGGACCTCGGGATCGCCCACGACGGCGACGCGGACCGCTGCGTGGCCGTCGACTCCGCCGGCGAGCTGGTGGACGGCGACCAGATCATGGCGGTGCTGGCGCTCGCGCTGGCCGAGACCGGCGAGCTGACGAAGGACACGCTGGTCGCGACCGTGATGAGCAACCTCGGTCTGCACCTGGCGATGAAGGCCCACGGCGTCACCGTCGTCACGACGGCGGTGGGTGACCGGTACGTGCTCGAGGAGCTGCGCGCGGGCGGGTACGCCCTCGGCGGCGAGCAGTCCGGCCACGTCGTGCTGCCGGCCTTCGCGACCACCGGCGACGGCCTGCTGACGGCGCTGCGCCTGATGAGCCGCATGGCCGCCACGGGCAAGTCCCTGGCCGATCTGGCGGCGGTGATGAACCGGCTGCCGCAGGTGCTGGTGAACGTCCCGGTCGCGGACAAGGCGGCGGTGGCCGGCTCGTCCGAGGTCCGCGACGCCGTCGGCGAGGTCGAAGCCGAGCTGGGCGAGGAAGGCCGGGTGCTGCTGCGTCCGTCCGGGACCGAGCAGCTGGTGCGCGTGATGGTGGAGGCCCCGGCCCAGGCGACGGCCCAGGCCGCGGCCGATCGGCTGGCCGGCGTGGTCTCCGCGGTCTCCTGACCCCTAGCTCGTCCGGGTGACCACGGCCTTCGCCAGGCCGTGGAACACCGGGTGTTCCTTCCAGCTCACCTCGCCCACCCGGCAGCCGCCGTCGAGGACCTTCGACAACGCTCGCAGCGCGATCTCGCCCTCGGCCACGGCCACCCGCGCTCCCGGGCAGGCGTGGCGGCCCAGGCCGAAGGCCAGGCCGTCGCCGAGCGGGATCGCCACCTTGTCGCCCGGGGCCAGCGTCCGGCCCGCGACCGCGCATCCGGCCGTCGCCCGCCGGGCCGCGTACCGGGTCGGGGCGATTTCCTGGACCAGCCCGCGCACCTCGGCCGGGCACGTTCCCGGGCTCGTCACCAGGCCCAGTCCGGCCACCGCGAGGAAGTTCATCGAGTTCTCGTACGCCGCGTGCGCGAGCATCACCGGCGTCACCATCAGCTCGTCCTCGCTGATCCGCCCCTCCGCGCACGCGCGGCGCAGCAGGGCCAGCCCGCCGCCTTCGGACGCCGGTGCCTTCAGGAAGAACATCGCCACGCGCAGCGCCGCGACGTCGCCGGCGGGCGACGCTTCGCCCGACCACACGTTCAGGTTCGCCGTGGTCTTCGAGAGCGCCGCCAGAAACCGGTCGTCGAACGGGCCCGCGCCCAGCACCGCGGCGGCGACCAGCGCGGCCACCGGCCGGCCGAAGTCGGCCACCAGGTCGAACTCGGTCTGGTCCGCCAGCGTCGTCACGATCTCTTCGATGCCGGCCCCGACCTCGGCGGGCAGCGGCTCGGTCAGCGCGATGACCTCCTTGACGACCTCCCGCAGCCGCCGGTGCTCCTCGCCGTCCATGAACAGCAGGTTCGCCGGGACCGACGTGTCCGGGCTCGAACTCAGCCGCGGGTCGCGGAGCACGGCGGCCCGGTCCGCTCGCGCGTCCAGTACGAGGAAGTCGTCCACCTTCGTATGATGCCGTGGTGCCGGACGAGGTTCCCGAAGACGTGCTGGTGACCCCGCTGACGCTCCGGCTGGCCGGCCGCACCGCCGACCCGCGCCCGGCCTACACCCACCTCGACTGCTCCCGCGGCGCCGAACTCGCCGAGCGCACGCTGACCTGGGCCGAGCTGCTGGTGCGGGTCCGCGCCGTCGCCGCGGCGCTGCGCGGACTGGTGGAGCCCGGCGAGCGCGTCGCGATCATCGCGCGGCAGGACCTGTCGTACGTCGTGGCGTTCTTCGGTGCGCTCTACGCCGGTGCCGTGGCCGTCCCGCTGTCGGCGCCGGACCTGCGAGCGCAGCGTGAGCGGCTCGTCGGCGCGCTGAACGACTGCGACGCCGCTGTCTGGCTGACTTCCGAGCCGCTGCTGGAGAAGGTTCGCGAGCTGCCCGACGTGCCGCCTCCGCGTGCGATCGTCGCGGTCGACGCCCTGGCCGGGGCGGGCGAGTTCCCGCCGGCCCCGGTTCGCCCGGAGGACCCGGCCTACCTGCAGTACACCTCCGGCACCACCCGGTCCCCGGCCGGTGTCGTGATCAGCCACCGCGCGCTCGCCGCCGCCTGCTGGCAGGTGTGCGCCGCCTACGCCGTCGACTCCGCGGTCACCTGCGTCGGCTGGATCCCCTTCTTCCACGACATGGGGCTGATCCAGCTGGTCTGCGGGCCGGTGCACAGCGGGGGCCGGTCGGTGTTCCTGGCGCCGTTGGAGTTCATCCGCCGCCCGGCGCGCTGGCTGACGATGATGTCGGCGTACCCGAAGACGCTCACCGCGGCGCCGAACTTCGCCTACGACCTGCTGGTGGACGCCGTGCCCGAGGCGCGGCGCCGCGAGTTCGACCTGTCCGGGGTGCACGTCGCCCTCAACGGCAGCGAGCCCGTGCGCGCGAAGACCGTCGAGGCGTTCCTCGACGCGTACGAGCCCCACGGGTTCCCGCGCGGGGCGTACCGGCCGTCGTACGGGCTGGCCGAGGGGACCGTTTTCGTCGCCGGCGGCGATGCCAAGGGCCCGTTCGTGACGGAGGTCGACGGCCGTGAGCTGGTCTCCGCCGGACGGCCGCGCGGTCAGCGGCTGCGCATCGTCGACCCCGGCCGCGCCATCGTCGTGCCGGACGGCGAGACCGGCGAAATCTGGGTGCACGGGCCCAACGTCGCCGACGGCTACTGGCGCCGTCCCGAGCTGACCGCGGAGGTCTTCGGCGGACGGCTCGACGGCGAGGACGGCTGGCTGTGCACCGGCGACCTCGGCCGCTGGGACGGCGAGCGGCTCTACGTCACCGGGCGGATCCGCGACCTGGTGATCGTGGACGGCCGCAACCACTACCCCCAGGACATCGAGGAGACCGTCGCCGCGGCCCACCCCGCGCTGGGCCCGATCGCCGCGTTCGGCGTGGACGACCCGGCGGGGGAGAAGCTGGTGGTCGTCGCCGAACGCGCTCGCGGCGCCGCGGGCGTGTCCGAAGACGAGGTGGCGCGGGCGGCCAAGCGGGCCGTCGTCACCGGCCACGACCTCCGGGTGCACGAGTTCCTGCTGGTCAAGCCCGGCTCGTTGCCGCGGACCTCGAGCGGGAAGGTGTCCCGGTCGGCGGCCAGGACCCGCTTTTGGGCCAAACGGCCCCGCTGAGTGCGGGCATGAGTCACAATCGGTGCATGCCCGCCGCGGACTACTTCGACCGGATCACCGCCCTGGTGTGCCGGGTGTTCGACGTCGATCCCGCGACGGTCGACGTGGACACCCCGTTCGCCGAAATGGGTGTCGACTCGCGGCAGCGGGTCAGGCTGCTCGTGGAGGTCGAGGTCGAGTTCGGTCTCGAAATCGACCTCGACGAGCTCGACCGGCTGGTCGACATCCGCAACGCCGCCGAGGTGCTCGCGGACACGATCGAAGGCGACCGGCCCGTGGTCCACTTGGCGCAACGGACCGGGTGAAGGCCCGGGCGGCCCGGACGGCCGCTCGGTACATTCTGTGTGCCTGTGCGATGAAACCGCAGGCCGTCGGCGTGCGTCGTAGTCGGGACAGTGCGGGGCGAAGGTTTCACCTACGAGGAGGGGGCGCTGGTCATGCCGGACGGCGGCTACCAGGCGAGTTCAGATGCGATGCTCACGGCGCAGACCGCGCTCGAACGCGCCGCCGAGAAGACCACCAGCCAGGCGGGCAAGGTGGCGCCGACTCCGCTGGCCCAGCAGTCCTTCGGCCGCGTCCACGGCCAGTACTTCAACGACTACAAGGCCGGGATCGACAGCATCGGCGCGGCCATGAAGGGGTACGCGGGCCAGCTGACCCAGCTCGGCGGCGGCGTCGGCACGGCCGCGACCTCGTACTCCGCGAACGAGGAGCAGCAGGCGGCGGCCGCGAAGAAGGCGGGGGCGAACTGATGGCCAAGCCCACCCAGGCCGAGGTCCAGGCCATGCTCGACGACCCGTACGTCACCGCGGGCACCAAGGACGCCCTCCAGAGCGCGTTCTACCTCGGCAGCTTCAGCGGCGGAGACGTGGAGCAGGCCTACGCCAAGGCCAAGGCCGAGCACGACTCGAATGCCCAGGCCGACAAGGCGCAGAACGACGCCGCCAAGAACGCGGAGCAGGACCTGCAGGCCCAGACGCCGCCCGCGGTGGGCGGCGTCGGCGTCACGAAGTCCGACGAGGTGCTCGACCTCGGCAACCCCGCGCTCGACTTCTTCTCGCAGTGGTCGGGCGAGGTCTGGAACAAGATGCCGGACTGCCCGGGCGCCATCGACTCCAAGAAGGACGTCTGGGACAAGTTCCACGAGAACCGGGAGATCGACTTCCAGAAGTTCCTCGACGAGGTCGAGGACATGACCAAGGCACACCAGGTCGTCGACCAGACCCGCACCGACGCCACGAACTCGCTGAACACGCTGTTCCACGATTGGAAGGGCGACGGCGCCAAGGCGGCCAAGGTCAAGTACGAGCAGCGCATCCAGCCCGACGCGCAGGAACTGCTGACGCAGATGGAGGGTGTCGGGAAGCTCGTGCCCGAGACCATGACGCACATCTACACCTCGTTGAAGACGAAGGTCGACGAGGTGCTGAAGCTGCGTTCGGACAAAGTCGCCACCGCGCCGCTGTACATCGCGAAGCAGGTCATCGAGGTCGCGAACGGCAAGGTCGACTCGAAGGAGAAGCTGCTCGACATCGCGCACTGGCTGGATTCGGAGTGCCCGGGCAACAACCTCGAGCAGCGGCTGCGCGACGACGACAAGGGCCTGAACGACGAGAACAAGGATTACGCGATCGGCGCGGCGAAGCAGTGGCTCAAGGGCAGCTTCGCGGCCGATTTCGGGAAGCGCTACGACGCTTTCAAGGCGTTGTGCAAGAACACCACCGACACGATCAACCAGCACTTCCACACCCTGACGCGGTTCATGGCCGACTACACGAACCCGTTCCCCGACCCGGCCAGTGCGCCGAAGCCCAGTGAGGGCAACGGAAACGGCACCGGGACGGGGACCGGCACCGGGACTGGGACTGGAACCGGGACGGGCACCGGGGGTGGCACGGGTGGCGGCAGCGGGACCGGCGGTGGCGGCTCGACGACGCCGTCGGCGTCCCCGCCGCCCACGGCCGAACCGGAGCACAAGCCCGGCGACGGCACGAACCCCGTCACCGGCAAGCCGCTGGAGATCAACCCGGACACCGGGCAGCCCTACCCGATCGACCCCAAGACCGGGGAGACGATCAAGGACGTCGACCACGACAGCGTCACGGTCCAGAAGGGCGACAACAAGATCTCGATGACCGAGCCCGACCAGGACGGCAAGATGGACGTCAAGGTCGACGACGGCAAGGGTCACCCGAAGGACTACAAGCTCGACTTCGACACCCCGAAGGACGGCGAGGCCAAGGACGGCGCCGCCGGGGCCGACGGCAAGGACGGCAAGCCCGGCGACTTCGGGCCGCAGGGCACGAAGGACGGCAAACCGGGGCCCGATGGCGCGTACCACCCGGGCCCGGACGGCAAGATCCACATCCAGGACGGCAACCTCAAGATCACCGCCGAGCAGCCGGACGGCCCGAACGGGCCGACCGTGGTGACGGTCGACGACGGCAAGGGCGAGCCGACCACCTACACCCTGGACGACGACAAGAGCGGCGACGCCAAGGCCGATGGGAAGGCCGACGGGAAGACCGACGGGCAGGACAAGGGCGCCGGCGGCGACAAGGCCACCGGTCCGGTCGGCGCGGACGGCAAGCCGGAGAAGGTCACCACGATGCCGGCGACCGCGGACGGCCAGCCGGTCCCGTCCGGAGCTCCGACGACCCCGGCCGTGGCCGGCGGCTTCAGCGCTCCCGGCGGCGTCGACGCCGGTGCTGTGACCGCCGACGCGAGTGCGGGCGGCGACGGCGGCGGCGCGGTGGGCGGCGGCGGATCGGCCGGCGGCACCGCGGACGTCGGTGGTGGCGCCGCGGCCGACGCGACCACGACGGCGGGCTTCGGGAACGCGATCACCGGCGAGGGCACCGCGCTCGAAGCGGGCGCCACCACCGGCGCCACCACGCCGGTGGCCTCGGCGGACGTCGGGCTCGGCGTGGCCCCCACCGGGATGGACCACGCGATGGCGTCGGCGCCGATGGGCGGCGCCTCGTCGTCCGGCTCGATGCCCGGCATGGGCATGATGGGCGGAATGGGCGGCATGATGGGCGGGGCACCCGGTGGTGGCGGCGGGGGCGACCAGCAGCGCGGCCCGAGCCAGTACCGCGTCGAAGGCGCGGTCTTCGAGACCAGCGGGTCCGGCGGGCGGATCAGCGGGTCGCTGGACGACGAAGGCGACCGTTCGATCAGCTACGAGCGATGAGGGGGTAGGCACCGATGAGCGCTGCGGACAGGTTGGCGGCCGCGATGAACGCGCTGGCCACGGCCACCCGGGAACAGCAGGAGCAGCGGGGGCTGCGCGAACGGCACGTCGAAGAGGGCAAGGCCGCGGCGCTGGAGACGATGAAGCGCGACGCGGCGGTGCACGCGCGCTACATCGAGCGCATGCAGGAGCTGAACAAGCGGCAGCAGCAGTCCGGCGGCTGGCTGACCGAGAAGGCTGTGGCCGACCGCGACCACACGATGTCGTTCGGCCCCGAAGACGACGAAGCGGCGGCCCCGGACGACGAGTTCGCGCGCTATGCGCGGCCGGAGCCGCGGCACGAAGCCGTCGCGCCTCCGCCTCCACCGATCGCGCCGTCCGTGCCCGGCGTGCCCGACCCGGCGCCGGCGGCGCACGCCGCACCGGCGCCCACACCCGAGCCGCCACCGGCGCAGTCCGCACCGGCTCGCCGTCCCCGGCACGCCCGTACCGAGTCCTTCGACGACGACGACTTCTCGAACAACTCCTGGCTGGTCGACTGAGGGAAGAGCCCGCTCAGTGAGCGGGCTCTTCTTCGCGTTCGATGGCCGCGTGCTTGACGTCCGCTTCGAGCAGGGGCCGGTACTTGTCCGTGCCGGTCAGGTGCGTCAGGAAGAACGCCGTGAACAGCGCGCGGGTGAGTTTCTGGGTCCCGCGGTGTGGCTTGCCGTGCATGATCACCTGGGACCAGTGCCTGCCTTCGGTGACGCCCAGGTGGGAGGCCTTGCCGAGGAAGCGCAGCTGGACGTCGTCGCCGCCCCAGGCGCCGGCGATCGCTTCGGCGTGCGCGACGGGCGGCGCGACCAGGTCGCCTTCCGCGGCGAGGTGCAGGCCGGGCACGGTGATGTGCTTCGCGAACTCGGTGGCCGGCGGCAGCGTCTGGGCCGCGGTGATCGTGGCGACGGCCTTGATCCGCGGGTTTTCGCTCTGAGCGTCCTGCGCGGCGGCGAGCACGGCGGAGCCGCCGCCGGAGGAGTGCCCGGCGAGGCCGAGCTTGGCCGGGTCGACGCTGATGCCGTCCGGCCCGAGCCGGACGGTCGTGACGACGTCGAGGGTGGTCAGCAGGTCGGCGGCGAGCAGCCGGTGCGACGGCAGCGGCCCCCGCTGCGTCGCCGGCGCGGCGGCGACGATGCCCCAGCTGGCGAGGTGGCGCAGCAGCTGCCGGTACCGATCGGGCGGCTGCAGCCAGCCGTGCCCGAAGGCGACGGCGGGCAGGCCGAGGCCGGCGCGCGGCGTGAACACCACGCCGGGCAGTCCGACCAGGGCGAGGTTGCCCCGCAGGACCTCGTGCGGACCCGGGTGCGTCAACTCCGCGAGCAGCTGCTTGGGCTTGCTGGCCATGGCGGGAACCCTACTGTGCCTGCCCACCCCCGGCTCGCCGCCGCCCCGCCGCAGGTCTCAAACGCCCCAATGTGGCGTTGGGTGCGTTGGACGCACCCAATGTGGCGTTCGGTGCGTTGGACGCAACCAACGCCACATTGGGGCGCTCGGGGCGTGGCACTCGTGTGGGTGACCGGGCATTGGTCCGGACCACCATGGCACGCGTCTGTGCAGGTCAAGGGGCGTTTCCGGACCCCATCGGCCCGCTGAATGTCCCTCGTTAGGCTGGTGCGCGTGTGTGGAATCGTGGGATATGTCGGGCACCGCCCGGCTCTGGACGTCGTCCTCGGCGGGCTCCGGCGCATGGAGTACCGCGGTTACGACTCGGCCGGTGTCGCGGTCCTCGACGGCGCCGGTGCGCTGACCGTCGAGCGCAAGGCCGGCCGGCTGGCCAACCTCGAAGCCCGGCTCGACGAGGTCGGCCGCGAGCACTTCGGCGGCACCGCCGGCATGGGGCACACGCGCTGGGCCACCCACGGCGCGCCGATCGACCGCAACTCGCACCCGCACCGGGACGCCTCGCAGCGCGTCGCCGTCGTGCACAACGGCATCATCGAAAACTTCGCCACCCTCCGCGCCGAGCTGGAAGCCGACGGCGTCGAGATGGCCAGCGACACCGACACCGAGACCGCCGCGCACCTCGTGGCCCGCGCGTACACCGAAGGCGACACCAAGGGCGACCTCACGGCCAGCGTCGCCGCCGTCTGCCGCCGGCTCGAAGGCGCGTTCACCCTGGTCGTGACGCACGCCGACCACCCGGACACGATCGTGGCCGCGCGGCGGTCGTCGCCGCTGGTCGTCGGGGTCGGCGACGGCGAGCACTTCGTCGCCTCCGACGTCGCCGCCTTCATCGAGCACACCCGCGAGGCCGTCGAGCTGGGCCAGGACCAGCTCGTCGTCATCACGCGCGAGGGCTACGACGTCCTGGACTTCCACGGCGACGCCGCCCAGGCCAAGCCGTTCACCGTCGACTGGGACCTGAGCGCCGCCGAGAAGGGCGGCCACGAGTACTTCATGCTCAAGGAGATCGAAGAGCAGCCCGAGGCGCTGGCCAACACGCTGCGCGGGCACTTCGAGTCCGGCCGGATCATCCTCGACGAGCAGCGCATCTCCGACCAGGACCTCCGCGACGTCGACAAGGTCTTCGTCGTCGCCTGCGGGTCGGCCTACCACTCCGGCCTGGTCGCCAAGTACGCGATCGAGCACTGGACGCGGCTGCCGGTCGAGGTCGAGCTGGCGAGCGAGTTCCGCTACCGCGACCCGGTCCTCGACCGCGACACGCTCGTCGTCGCCGTCTCTCAGTCCGGCGAGACGGCGGACACGCTCGAAGCCGTCCGGCACGCGCGCGAGCAGAAGGCGCGCGTCCTGGCCGTCTGCAACACCAACGGCGCGCAGATCCCGCGCGAGTCCGACGCCGTCCTCTACACCCACGCCGGGCCCGAGATCGGCGTCGCCTCGACCAAGGCGTTCCTCGCCCAGATCGCGGCCAACTACCTGGTCGGCCTGGCGCTGGCGCAGGCCCGCGGCACGAAGTACCCGGACGAGGTCGCGCGCGAGTTCGCCGAGCTGGAGGCCATGCCCGCGGCCGTCCAGAAGGTACTGTCCACTGTGGAGCAGGTGCGGGACCTCGGCCGCCGGATCGCCGACTCGAAGGCGATCCTGTTCCTCGGCCGGCACGTCGGCTTCCCGGTCGCCCTCGAAGGCGCGCTGAAGCTCAAGGAACTCGCGTACATGCACGCCGAGGGTTTCGCGGCCGGCGAGCTGAAGCACGGCCCGATCGCGCTGATCGAAGAGGGCCTGCCGGTCGTCGTCGTGATGCCCTCGCCCAAGGGTCGCGCGGTGCTGCACTCGAAGCTCGTGTCGAACATCAGCGAGATCCAGGCCCGCGGCGCCCGCACGATCGTCATCGCCGAAGAGGGCGACGAGACCGTCCGGCCGTTCGCCGACGAGCTCATCGAGGTCCCCGCGGTGCCGACGCTGCTGCAGCCGCTGGTGTCCACCGTGCCGCTGCAGGTGCTGGCCGCGGAGATCGCCCGCGCCCGCGGGTACGACGTCGACAAGCCGCGTAACCTGGCCAAGTCGGTCACTGTCGAGTAACCCGCGGGAGGCCCCGCCGTGCAGGGAATCTGGACCACGGAACGGATTCGCGAGGCGGAGGGGCGGCTCTTCGCCGTCACGCCCGAGGGCGAGCTGATGCGGCGGGCGTCGTTCGGGCTCTCGGTGCAGATCGCGGACCTGCTCGAAGACCACACCGGCGGCGTTTCCGGCCGCCGGGTCGTGCTGCTGGTCGGCTCCGGCGACAACGGCGGTGACGCGCTGTGGGCCGGGGCGTTCCTGCGCCGCCGCGGAGTCGCCGTCACGGCGATCCTGCTCAAGCCCGAGAAGGCGCACGCCGCCGGGCTGAAAGCGCTGAAGCGCGCCGGCGGCCGGGCGGTGTCCGCCGAGGACGGTCCACAGTGGATCGCCCGGGCCGACGTCGTGGTCGACGGGATCGTCGGCATCTCCGCCAGCGGCTCGCTGCGGCCGGACGCCGCACGGCTCGTCGAGCTGGTCGAGGCGCCGATCGTGGCGGTCGACCTGCCCAGCGGCGTCGACCCGGACACCGGCGCGGTCGACGGCCCGGCGGTCAAGGCGACCCGCACGGTGACGTTCGGCGGCCTCAAGCCGGTGCACGCGCTGGCGCCGTCGTGGTGCGGTGAAGTGGTGCTGGTCGACATCGGCCTGGGCCCGGAGCTGGGCGAGCCGTCGCTCGAGCGGCTCGACATAGTGGACGTCGCCGCGGCCTGGCCGGTACCCGGCCCGGAGGACGACAAGTACAGCCAGGGCGTCGTCGGCGTCGCGGCGGGCTCGGCGACCTACCCGGGCGCGGCGGTGCTGGCCGCGGGTTCGGCGGTCCGCGCGACTTCGGGTCTCGTGCGGTATGCGGGCCACGCGGCGGACGTCGTCCGCGGGCAGTGGCCGGAGATCATCGCGACGGGCACGGTCGCGGACGCCGGACGCGTCCAGGCGTGGGCGGTCGGCCCCGGCATCGGCACCGGCTCCGAAGGCCGTGACGTGCTTCGGTACGTCCTCGGCCAGGGCGTCCCGGTGTGCGCGGACGCCGACGCGACGACGATCATCGCGAAGTCCCCGGACGTCCTCGACGCGCGCGACCCGGACACGCCGCTGGTCCTGACTCCGCACGCGGGCGAGTACGAGCGCCTGATGGGCCGGGCACCGGGCCCGGACCGCGTGACGGCGGCGCGCGAAGCGGCGAAGAAGTACGACGCGGTGGTGCTGCTGAAAGGCCACTGCACGGTGATCGCGGCCCCGGACGGCCGGACCGCGGTGAACACCCCGCGCGGCGCGTGGCTGGCGACGGCGGGCTCGGGCGACGTGCTGTCGGGCCTGGTCGGCGCGCTGCTGGCGGCCGGCCTCGACCCGTGGCTGGCGGCGTCGATGGCCGCCCACGTGCACTCGCTGGCGGGCGCGATCGCGGCCCAGAACGCCCCGACTTCGGCGTCCGGCCTGGTCCACGCCATCCCGGAGGCCATCCGCTCGATCCGCTCGCTGACACCCTGAGAAGAGTTATCGAGTTCTCTGTTAACTTCGCGGGATAAATCTGGTAAGAAGTCTGTGTGAGCGGCGGCACAGCACCCGGAGACCGGAAGACCCGGCCGTCCGATGCCGTCGTCGAACAGCGGCGGCAGGACATCCTCGACCACGTCATCGAGCAGGGTGAAGCCCGCATCGACGACCTGACGTCGAAGTTCAAGGTCAGCCTGATGACCATGCACCGCGACCTCGACGACCTGGCCGAACGCCGGCTCCTGCGCAAGCTCCGCGGCAAGGTCGAGGCCTACCCGGCGCTCACCATCGAGACCGCCGCCCGCTTCCGCGACACCCTCCACCACGGCGAGAAGGACGCGCTCGGCGAAGCCGCGGCCAAGCACGTCCAGCCCGGCCAGACCGTCTTCGTCGACGACTCAACGACCCTCCTGCCGCTGGTCAAGCGCCTGGCCGAGATCGACGCCCTCACCGTCGTCACCAACTCGCTGCACGCCGCCCGCCTGCTCGGGCCCAAGGTCGACGTCGTCCTCGCCGGTGGCCGCTACAGCCACGAGTACGACTCCTGCGCCGGTCCCGAGGTGCTCGGCCTGCTGGACTCCATCCGCGCCGACGTCTCGTTCGTCTCGGTCACCGCCGTCGCCGTCGGACGGCTCTTCCACCCGGACCGCGACTACGCCGAGCTGAAGAAGGCGGCCCTCAAGGTCGCGAACCACAACGTCCTCGTCGTCGACCACTCGAAGTTCGGCCGCACCGCGACCTACGCGCACGGCGACGTCGGCGACTACGACCTGCTGATCACGGGCCAGGCCACGCCCACCGAGGAGATCGAGGCCGCGCTCAACGCGGGCACCGCGATCGAGATCGTCGAACACGTCGCAGAGGGGCAGCCCTATGACAGCTGAACTGGTCGCCGGCATCGACTCGTCCACCCAGTCGACCAAGGTCGTCGTGTGCGACGCCGCCACCGGCGAGATCGTCCGCACCGGCCGCGCGCCGCACCCCGAGGGCACCGAGGTGCACCCCGACGCCTGGTGGGAGGCGTTCGGCGAGGCGTCCAACGGCCTGCTCGACGACGTCAAGGCCATCGGCGTCGGCGGTCAGCAGCACGGCATGGTCACCCTCGACGACCAAGGAGAGGTCGTCCGGCCGGCGCTGCTCTGGAACGACACGCGCTCGGCGCAGGCGGCCCTCGACCTCGTCGACGAGCTGGGCGGCCCGTCGGTCTGGGCGAAGTCCGTCGGCTCGGTGCCGGTCGCCAGCTTCACCGTGACGAAGCTGCGCTGGCTGGCCGAGAACGAGCCGAAGCTCGCCGACCGCGTCGCCCGCGTGCTGCTGCCGCACGACTGGCTGACCTGGAAGCTCACCGGCGGCGACCCGGTCACCGACCGCGGCGACGCGTCCGGCACCGGCTACTTCTCGCCGTCCGACAACGCCTACCGCCCCGACGTCCTGAGCCACGCCTTCGGCGGCCGGACGCCGGAGCTGCCGACCGTGCTCGGCCCGGCCGACGCGGCCGGCCACACCTCGGACGGCGTGCTCGTTTCGGCGGGCACGGGCGACAACATGGCCGCCGCGCTCGGGCTGGAACTGCGGCCCGGCGACGTCGTCGTGTCGCTCGGCACCAGCGGCACCGTGTTCGGCGTCGCCGAGACCGGCGCGGCCGACGCGTCCGGCGAGGTCGCCGGGTTCGCCGACGCCACCGGCCGCTTCCTCCCGCTGGCCTGCACGCTCAACGCCGCCCGCGTCCTCACCGCGACGGCGTCGATGCTCGGCGCGACCCTGGGCGAGTTCGATCGGCTCGCCCTGACCGCCGAACCGGGCTCCGGGGGCCTGACCTTCCTGCCCTACCTGGACGGCGAGCGCACCCCGAATCTGCCGGGCGCCACCGGCTCCCTGGGGGGTTTGACCAGGGACAACATGACGCCGCAGAACCTCGCGCGCAGCGCCGTCGAAGGCATGCTCTGCGGCCTCGCCGCCGGTCTCGACGCGGTGCGCGCGCACGGCCTCGACGTCCAGCGAGTGCTGCTGATCGGCGGTGGCGCGCAGTCGGCCGCCGTCCGCGCGGTCGCGCCGATCGTCTTCGGCGTACCCGTGCAGCTGCCCGAAGTCGCCGAGTACGTCGCGCTGGGCGCGGCGCGGCAGGCGGCGTGGGCCCTGGCTTCGTCGACGCAGTCTTCCAGCGCGGAACCCCCGTCCTGGCAGGAGAACCGGAAACTTCGGCTCGAGCTGGACGAGCCGACCGAGGCGCAGCGCGCCGAGGGCCACCGGATCCAGCAGCGCCACCTCGAAGCCCGCGAAGCGGCGTACGGGGTCCGGCGGAATCTCGGAGAGGACTGACCGATGGCTTCCATCACCTACGACAAGGCGACCCGCCGCTACCCCGGCGCCGAGCGGCCCGCGGTCGACGCGCTGGACCTGGAGATCGCCGACGGCGAGTTCCTCGTGCTGGTCGGCCCGTCCGGCTGCGGCAAGTCGACCAGCCTGCGCATGCTCGCCGGGCTCGAGGACATCGACGAGGGCGCCGTCTGGATCGGCGACCGCGACGTCACCCAGCTGCCGCCGCGTTCGCGCGACATCGCGATGGTGTTCCAGAACTACGCGCTGTACCCGCACATGACGGTCGCGCAGAACATGGGCTTCGCGCTGAAGATCGCCGGGCGGCCCGCGTCCGAGATCAAGCAGAAGGTCCTCGAGGCGGCGAAGCTGCTGGACATCGAGCAGTACCTCGACCGCAAGCCGAAAGCGCTCTCCGGTGGTCAGCGCCAGCGCGTCGCGATGGGCCGCGCGATCGTCCGCGAGCCGCAGGTCTTCCTCATGGACGAGCCGCTGTCGAACCTCGACGCCAAGCTGCGTGTGTCGACGCGTACGCAGATCGCCGCGCTGCAGCGCCGCCTAGGCGTCACGACGGTGTACGTCACGCACGACCAGGTCGAGGCCATGACGATGGGTGACCGCGTCGCGGTGCTGTCGGACGGCCTGCTGCAGCAGTGCGACACCCCGCGCGCGCTGTACGACAAGCCCGCAAACGCTTTCGTCGCGGGCTTCATCGGCTCCCCGGCGATGAACCTGGTGACCGCGAAGCTGACGGCGGACGGCGCGGAGCTGGGCGGCGGCAGCGTGGCCCTGACCCGCGAGGTCATCGCGGCCGCGGACGGCGACACGGTGACCCTCGGCTTCCGGCCGGAGTCCCTGGAAGTGACCACCGAGGGCCCCGACTCGGTGCCGATCAAGGTCGACCTGGTCGAGGAGCTCGGCTCGGACGCGTACGTCTACGGCAAGCTGGCCGAGACGGACGCCGAGGGCACGAAGTCCAACATCGTCGCCCGCGTGGACCCCCGCACGCCGCCCGCCATGGGCGACACGCTGCACCTGCGCATCCGCCCGGACGAGCTGCACGTGTTCTCCGCCACATCGGGTGCGCGCCTGCCCTGACCGGCAGCGGTCGATAACCCCCACCACCCCGAAGCCGGATTGTGACTACGGCCGGTAGCACCGCGTCAAGGCGGGAAAGCGTGCCTTGACCCGGCACTACCGGCCGTGTTCTGGCTTCGTATCGGGGTGCAGGGAGGGGTCTGGGTGGGGTGCGAGTCATGCCTCAGCGTGCGGTTCGCGCTCCCGGGTGGGCATGCTCACGCAGGGCACGACCTCGGGTCATGGGAAACTGGAGGGCGCCATGACCTCCAGTTTCCCGCGCGCGCAGGTCGACATCGACCTCGACGCGACCCGCCACAACCTCGCCTTGCTGGGCGCCCGCGCGCCCGGCGCCGAGGTGATGGCGGTGGTGAAGGCCGACGCCTACGGTCACGGCGCGCTGCCGGTGGCGCGCGCCGCGGTCGAGGCTGGTGCGTCCTGGCTGGGCACCTGCTCACTCGGCGAAGCCCTCGCCTTGCGCGAGGCCGGGATCACGACCCGGCTGTTCAGCTGGCTGGACACCCCGGACATCGACTTCGCCCCGGGCGTCGAAAAGGACATCGACCTCGGCGTCAGCTCCCTGGGTGAGCTTCGCCGCATCGCCGCCGCGGTGAAAGCGGGTACTCGGGCCCGTGTGCACCTCAAAATCGACACCGGGCTCTCGCGCAACGGCTGCCCGCCCGCCGAGTGGGCCGAACTCGTCGAAGCGGCGGCCGCCGAACCGCGGGTCGAGGTCGTCGCGATCTGGTCCCACCTCGCGTGCGCCGACGAACCCGGTCACCCCTCGATCGACCTGCAGGCCAAGCGCTTCGCCGACGCTTACGACGCCGCCCGCGCAGCCGGGCTCGACCCGATGCGGCACCTGGCCAACTCCGCGGCCCTACTCACCCGGCCGGACCTGCACTTCGACATCGTGCGGCCGGGTATCGCGATGTACGGCCTCAACCCCGTGCCGCAGCCCGAAGACCTCCGCCCGGCCATGACGTTCCGGTCGGCCGTCGCGCTGGTCAAACGGATCCGGGCGGGCGAATCGGTGTCCTACGGGCACACCTGGACCGCGCCGCGCGACACCACCCTCGCGCTCGTCCCGGCCGGGTACGCCGACGGGGTGCCCCGCGGCTTGTCCGGGCGCATGGACGTCTGGCTCGGCGGGCAGCGGCGGCCGGTCGCCGGGCGCGTCTGCATGGACCAGCTCGTCGTCGACTGCGGTGACGACGAACCGGCCGTCGGCGACGAGGTCGTCCTCTTCGGTGCGGGGACACACGGCGAGCCGACCGCCCGGGAATGGGCCGACAAGCTGGGCACGATCGACTACGAAATCGTCACCTCGATGTACCGCCCGCGCGTCCGGCGCCGGTATCTGGGGGAACGCCCGTGACACCTTCACGTCGACTGCTGGCCATCGCCGGCGGGGTCGGGGCCGTGGCCACCGGGACCGCCGCCGCCATCGCCGTCGCCGCGCAGCAGCGGCGGCACAGTGAGGATCCGTACGTGGACGAGCCGCTGGGGGAACTGAAGCCGGACCGCACTTCGACGGTCGCGGCCGAGGACGGCACGCCGCTTTCGGTCGAGGAAATCGACCCGGAGGACGGCGGGAAACCGGAACTGACCGTCGTGGGGGTACACGGCTTCGCGCTTTCGCGGCGCTGCTGGCATTTCCAGCGCCGCGACCTGGCCTCCCTGAGGCTGCCGCGCGTGCGTCAGGTCTACTACGACCACCGCGGCCACGGCCTGTCCGGCGCCGCTTCGGCCGAGACGTCGACCATCGAACAGCTGGCGCGGGACCTCGACTGCGTGCTGCGGTCCGTGGTGCCGGACGGACCCATCGTGCTGGTGGGGCACTCGATGGGCGGCATGGTGATCATGGAGCTGGCCGCCGAGTTCCCGGAAATCTTCGAAGACCGCGTACGCGGGGTTGCCTTCATCGCGACGGCCGCGGGCGAAGTCGGCGCACGCGGGTTGCCGCGTTCGCTGCTCTCGAAGTACAACCCGCTGACGCGCGCCGCCGGCGGTCTCGCCGGCTGGCAGCCCGGGCTGGTGGAGTTCGTGCGCGCGGCGGGCGGGCAGCTGACGCGGCAGGCCGTGCGGCGGCTCGCGTTCGGCAGCCGGGACGTCGCGCCGCGGCTCGTCGACTTCATGCTCGAGATGCTGGAAGTGACGCCGGTGCGCGGCCTCGTCAACTTCGTCGACACGCTCGGCAGCCACAACCGCTACGCCGCGCTGGCCGGGCTGAAGCACGCGGAAGTCCTCGTCGTCGGCGGTGATTCGGACCGGTTCACGCCGTTCGCGCACGCCGAGCGGATCGCGGCCGAGCTGCCCGACGCGGAGCTGGTGCGCGTCCGCGGCGCCGGCCACATGGTTCAGCTCGAGCAGCCCGAGCTGGTGAACAGCCATCTGATCGATCTCCTGCAACGCTGTTCCGGTGTGGACGGCGAATCCTCGTCCCGGCGAACCTGGTGGTGGCAACGTTGAGCATGGTGTTTCCCACGCCCGAAGAGACCATGGACTTCGGGCGGGCCCTCGGCCGCGTCCTGCGGGCGGGTGACCTGGTCCTGCTGGCCGGACCGCTCGGCGCGGGCAAGACGACGCTGACGCGCGGCATCGCCGACGGTCTCGGCGTCGGCGGCCGCGTCAGCTCGCCGACGTTCGTCCTGGCCCGGGTCCACCCGGCGGGCGCTGCCGGAGTGCCGCTGGTGCACGTGGACGCGTACCGCCTCGGCGGCGATCTGTCCCAATTGGACGATCTCGACCTCGACACGGACCTGGAGCGCTCGGCGATCGTGGTCGAGTGGGGCGAGGGTTCGGCGGAGCGCCTGTCGGACGACTACCTCGTGGTCCGGCTGGACCGCCGCGAGGACGACGTCCGCGAGATCACCCTCGAACCGCACGGCACCTGGGCCGACCGGGTTCCGGAGCTCACGACGGCTTGAGCACCGCCCGGGCGACCCCCAGGTCCACCAGGTCCTGGGGCCGCAGGTGCAGCTGGTTGGCGATGTCCGGCACCTCCGATGCCGGGCGCTTGAGGATCGCCGCCGCGGCTTCCGGGGAGGTCACCGAGAAGTACGCGTCCGGCGCGACCCACGTCGACTCCGCCGCGGCGAACGCCAGCGCCCCGCCCGAGCCGCCTTCGCCGATCACCAGCGTCGTCACCGGGACCGAAGCCGTCGCGACCGCCTCGAACATCTCCGCGATGGCCCCGCCCGCGCCCGCCTGCTCGGCGGCCGCGTCGTTCGCCGCGCCCGGGGTGTCGACCAGCGTCAGCACCGGGATTCCCAGCCGGGACGCCAGCTTGACCAGCCGCGCGGCCGTGCGGAACCCCGACGGCTGCGTCGGCGTGCCGCACTGGGCCGCGTAGGCGATCGTCCGCCCGTCACGCCAGCCGAAGCCGCACGCGACCCCGGGATCGACCCCGCCGACGCGGTCTCCGCTGATGTCCTCCCGCCAGTCGAAGTACGCGTCGAGGTACTCCGCCGCCCGGGCTCGCGATGGCGACCGCGCCGCCTGGACCGCCTCCCAGCCGGTCGAGGGCAGCGAAGCCGGACGCAGCGCGGAAGGCGGCGGCGCGGCCGCCGACGAATGCGCCGTCAGCAGCCGGAGCCACCGTTCCAGGGCAGGCCCGAGCTCGCCGGGGGAGACGACGGCGTCGACCTGACCCCACTCGAGCTTCGCTTCGGCGGTGTAGGCCTCCGGCGTCTCCGGCGGCCGCACGCGCGACCCGGCGAACCCGACCTGCGCCTCAGGCAGCGCGAGGATGACATCGGCGCCCGCGCCGAGCGTCGCCCAGCCGCCGCCGGTCGTCGGGTCGCGCAGCACCGAGATCCGCGGGATGCCCGACGCCCGCGTCAGCGCCGACGCCCGCGCCACCCGCTGTAGCTGCATCAACGCCCGCATGCCCTGCTGCATGCGGCTGCCGCCGGTCGAGATCAGTGACACCACCGGCAGCCGCGCGTCACGGGCGTGCGCGAACGCCGCCTCGATCCGGTCGCCGGTGCGCTGCCCGAGCGACCCGCCGAGGAACCCGAACTCGAAGGCGATCAGCACGGCTTCGACGTCGCCGATCTTCGCCGTCCCGCAGACGGCCGATTCCTTCTCGCCGGTGCGCTCTTCCGCCGCGGCACGCGCGGAGCGGTAGCCCGGCCAGCCGATCGGGCCGTCGGCCGGTTCGTCGCGCAACGGCGTGGGGAACTCCGCGAAGCCGGTCGAAATCGCGCCGAGGACCTCGCGCGCCGGCTGCCTAGACACCGAGCGCCCGCTTCATGACCTTGCCCATGTCGTTGCGCGGCAACGCGTCCAGGTACCGGACGACCCGCGGGCGCTTGTGCGGCGCGAGGAGCTTCGCGACGTGGTCGGCGAGCTCTTCGGCACTCGGCGGCTCCCCGGACGGCACGATCCACGCCACGATCCGCTCGCCGAGGTCGTCGTCCGGCTCGCCGGTGACGGCTGCTTCGGCGACGCGCGGGTGTTCGAGCAGCGCGTTCTCGATCTCGCCCGCGCCGATCTTGTAGCCGCCGCTCTTGATCAGGTCGGTGGCCTTGCGCCCGACGATCCGGACGTATCCGTCGGCGTCGCGGGTCGCCATGTCGCCGGTGCGGAACCAGCCGCCGTCGAACGCGGCCGCGGTCGCGTCCGGACGGTTGAGGTACTCGGTGAACAGGTTCGGGCCGCGCACCTGGATCTCGCCGACCGCGTCGACGTCGTCGATCACCTCGCCGGCCTCGCCGACGAGCCGGAGGTCCACTCCGCGCAGCGGCACGCCGACCGTGCCGGGTTTGCGCTCGCCGTCCGCGCGGACGCTCGTGTTCATCAGCGTCTCGGTCATGCCGTAGCGCTCGACGACCTGCTGGCCGGTCGCCGCGGTGATGCGCTGGTGGTCGTGCACCGGCAGCGCCGCGGACCCGGAGACGAGCAGGCGCGCACCCCTCAGCGCCGAGGCCAGCTCGGGGTTTTCACCGACTTCGCCCGCGATGCGGTGGTACATCGTCGGTACGCCGAAGAGCATGGTCGCGCCGGCCGTCAGTTCCCGGGCGACGCCGTCGGTCGAGAACCGGCCGAGGTGACGCACCGAGCCACCGCGGCGCAGCGGCCCCAGGATGCCGAGGATCAGCCCGTGCACGTGGAACAGCGGCAGCGCGTGCACCAGGACGTCGCCGTCGGTCCAGCCCCAGGCGTCCTCGAGGGCGTCCAAGGTGGTCGCGAGCGCGCGGCGGGGGAGGACCACGCCCTTCGGCGGGCCGGTGGTGCCCGAGGTGTAGACGATCAGGGCGGGCGTCTCGGGGTCCGGTTCTTCCCACGTCGGCGCGTCGCCGCCGGTCAGCGGGATGTCGCGGCGGGGGAGCGCGGCGAGGCCTTCGGGCAGCTCGGCGCCCGGCTCGGCCAGCACGAGGGCCGGTTCGCAGTCGGACAGGATGTGCGCCAGCTCGCGTTCGCCGATCTTCGGGTTGAGCGGCACCGCCGGCACCCCGGCGAGCAACGCGGCGACGACCGCGACGCTCGTGCGGATGGTCGGGGTCGCCCACACCGCGACGCGGCCGCGCGGCAGCTCGCGAGCGAGACTTCCGGCGACGGCGGCGAGGCCGGCATAGGTCAGCGTGTCTTCGCCGAACCGCAGAGCTTCCTTGGCGGCGCCGTTGCCGAGTTCGGGGAACATGGGGTCGGGCACCGCGGGGACCTCCCAGTGTCGGACTCGAACCGCACGTTACCGTGCTGATCCGTCCCCTGCAGCAAGCGGCCGAAGGCGCTGGTCGTAGGCTGGGACACCGTGTTGGTACTGGCGATCGATACCTCGACCCCGGCGGTGACCGCGGGCGTCGTCGCGCTGGACGGCGACCGGGTCGAGACACGGGGTGAACGCGTCACGGTCGATCCCCGCGCCCACGGCGAGCTGATCACCCCGCACGCGCTGGCCGCCGCCGAAGCCGCCGGGGTGTCCCTGAAGGACCTCGACGCGATCGTCGCCGGTGTCGGTCCCGGGCCCTTCACCGGCCTGCGTGCCGGGATGGCCACCGCCGCCGCGCTCGGGCACGCCCTCGGCATCCCGGTGTACCCGGTCTGCAGCCTCGACGCACTGGCCGCCGACGTCACCTCTGGCGATGGCGCTTTCCTCGTCATGACCGACGCGCGCCGCCGCGAGGTCTACTGGGCCGCCTACGACGCCGCCGGGCGGCGCACCGACGGGCCGCACGTCCAGCGCCCCGCCGACGTCGAGACCGACGTCAAGGCGGCGGCCGGGGACGGCGCTCTCCTCTACGCCGACGTGCTCGACGTCGAGGTGGTCGAGCCGCGCTTCCCGTCACCCGCGGGGCTCGTGAAGGCCGCTCGGAGTGCTTTGCTCGCTTCGGAGTCGCCGGGGCCGTTGACCCCGCTGTACCTGCGCCGTCCCGACGCCGCCGAGCCCGCGGCGCCGAAACGGGTGACCGCCCCGTGAGACTCGAGCCGCTGCGCCGCAGGGACATCGCCCGGTGCGTGGAGATCGAGCAGATCCTCTTCCCGGGCGACGACCCGTGGAGCTCCCGCGCGTTCCACTCCGAACTGGACGCGGGCAACTTCTACCTCGCCGCGCGCCCGGACGAGGGCGACGAGCTGCTCGGCTACGCCGGGCTGGCCGTCGTCGGGCGCCGCCGCGGCGAGTACGAGGCGACCGTGCACACCATCGGTGTCGCGCCCGAGTACCAGGGCCAGGGCATCGGCAAGGCGCTGCTGCGGGCGCTGCTGGAGCGGGCCGACGAGTTCGAGGCACCGGTGTTCCTCGAGGTCCGCACGGACAACACGACGGCTCTCGCGCTGTACGAGAGCCACGGCTTCGAACGGCTCGGCATCCGGAAGCGCTACTACCAGCCTTCCGGCGCCGACGCGTACACGATGGTCCGCCCGGCGCGGGCGCGAGACGAGGTAGCAGGCTGATGTCACGCATCATCATGGGCATCGAGAGCTCGTGCGACGAGACCGGCGTCGGCCTGGTCCGCCTGCACGACGACGGTGCGGTCGAGCTGCTGGCCGACGAGGTCGCCTCCAGCGTGGAGCAGCACGCCCGCTTCGGCGGCGTGGTGCCCGAGGTCGCCAGCCGCGCGCACCTGGAGGCGATGGTCCCGACCACCGAACGCGCCTTCGAGAAGGCGGGGCTTTCGCTGTCCGATGTGGACGCCATCGCGGTGACCGCCGGGCCGGGCCTGGCGGGCGCGCTGCTCGTCGGCGTCTCGGCGGCGAAGGCGTACGCGACGGCGCTGGACGTGCCGCTGTACGGCGTCAACCACCTGGCCGGGCACATCGCCGTCGACACGCTGCAGCACGGGCCGTTGCCCACGCCGTGCCTCGCGCTGCTGGTTTCGGGCGGGCACACGCAG
Source organism: Amycolatopsis sp. NPDC021455 (assembly GCF_040640995.1). Taxonomy (NCBI): domain Bacteria; kingdom Bacillati; phylum Actinomycetota; class Actinomycetes; order Pseudonocardiales; family Pseudonocardiaceae; genus Amycolatopsis; species Amycolatopsis sp. NPDC021455. The sequence continues at coordinate 462,956 of NZ_JBFACT010000001.1, forward strand.
CTGCTGCGCGTCGACGACATCGCGTCGTCGATCGTCGAGCTGGGGTCCACTGTGGACGACGCGGCGGGCGAGGCTTACGACAAGGTCGCGCGCGTCCTCGGCCTGCCCTACCCGGGTGGCCCGCCGATCGACAAGGCGGCCAAGAACGGCGACCCGGCGGCGATCGCGTTCCCCCGCGGCATGACGGGCCCGCGCGACGCGAAGTTCGACTTTTCCTTCTCCGGCTTGAAGACGGCGGTGGCCCGCTGGGTCGAGGGGGCTTCGCGGCGCGGCGAGGAGATCCCGGTGGACGACGTCGCGGCGTCCTTCCAGGAAGCCGTCGCGGACGTGCTGACCGCGAAGGCGGTCCGCGCGGCGAAGGAACAGGGAATCGGCACGATCGTGGTTTCCGGTGGCGTGGCGGCGAATTCGCGGCTGAAGGAGCTGGCGGCCGAGCGCTGCGCGGCGGCGGGGATCGAGCTGCGCGTCCCGCGCCCGCGCCTGTGCACGGACAACGGCGCGATGATCGCGGCCCTGGGGGCGCACGTCGTGGCGGCGAAGCGCCCGACGGCGGCGTTGGACTTCAGCGCGAACCCGGCGTTGCCGGTCGAGGTGGTCTCGCTCTAGCTACTGGGCGGTCCCCTTCAGCAGCCACCGGCCGACCGGCACTTCGAGCAGGACCCGGGGGCCGAACGGGGCGATCTCCGCCCCGGCGTCCCAGCCGTCGTACTTCGCGGAGAGCGCGGCCAGCACGTCCTCCCGCAGCGCGCCGCGATGCACCCGCGCGCGGCCCTCGGCGACGACCGGCTTGTCCCCGTCCTCGAGGGCGAGGCTGACCCGCGGGTCGTTCACGACGTTGCGCACCTTGACGTTCCGCTCGCCGCTGCCGATCCAGAACGCGTCGCCGAGGTAGGCGAACCAGACCGGGGTGACGTGCGGCGAGCCGTCCCCGCGCAGGGTGCACAGCCAGACATTGCGGTCCTGCCCGAGCCGGTCGGCGATCTCCATGTCGCCAGTTTGCCCGGCCGGCTTCGCGTGCGTCAGGAGGCCGCGACCTCGCGCCGGGCCGCGGAGGCCACCCCGAGCAGCTCCTCGATCGCCGCGACCGCCAGGACGGCCGCATTGCCTTCGCCGTAAGGGTTTCCGACCTGCGCGGGACGCAGCTCGCCGCTCAGGATCCGCGCCGCCGTGTCGGCGATGCGGGCGGTGTCCGTGCCCACCAGCCACGCACACCCCGCGTCGACGACCTCCGCCCGCTCGGTCACGTCCCGCAGCACCAGCACCGGGGTGCCGAACGTCGGGGCCTCCTCCTGGATGCCGCCCGAGTCCGTCAGCACCAGCGACGCCAGCCGCAGCGCGCGGACCAGGTCGGGGTACTCCAGCGGATCCGTGACCGTCACGCGCGGCAGCCCGCTCAGCGCCGCCTCGACCTGGCCGCGGACGAGCGGGTTCGGGTGGGCCGGGAACAGCACCTGCACGTCCGGGTGCTCGGCCACGATCAGCTGCACCGCGGCGAGGGTCCGCTCGAGCGGCTCACCCCAGGATTCGCGGCGGTGCGACGTCACGAGCACCAGCCGTTCACCCGCCTCCGCGATCTCCATCTCCAGCAGCGCCAGCGCCGTGTCCCGCGCCGGGAGGTCACGGGCCGCGATGTCCAGCACCGCGTCGACGATCGTGTTGCCGGTGACGGCGATCCGTTGCCGCGCAACGCCTTCCGTGCGCAGGGCCGCCGCCGCGCCGAGCGTCGGCGCCAGGTGCAGCGCGGCGATCCGCGACACCATCTGCCGCGCGCCCTCCTCCGGGAACGGCGCCGCGAGGTCGTGCGTGCGCAGCCCGGCTTCCAGGTGCACCACCGGCACGCCCAGCCAGAACGCGGCCAGCGCACCGGCGAGCGTCGTCGTCGTGTCGCCCTGGACGACCAGCGCGGCCGGGGTGTGCCGGCGCAGCACGTCGTCGAGTGCGGGCAGCAGGCCGGCCACGAGCTCCGCCTGACTGCCGGTGACCCGCGGCGGCACGTCCAGCCATGCGTGCACCGTCAGGCCGAACGGTTCCAGGGCCTGCTCGACCATGCCCGCGTGCTGGCCGCTGTGCACCAGGACCGGCCGCAGCACCGGGTGCCTGTCCAGCGCCAGCGCGAGTGGCGCGAGCTTGAGCGCTTCCGGCCGGGTCCCGGCCAGCACCATCACATCCACCGTGCGGTGCTCCTTGTCCACGTGATCCAGTCTCCAGGAAAATTTCCCCCAGGGGGCCGCCGGCGTGCGAGGGGCACACGCCGGCGGCCGGTGTCTCAATCCCGCGCCTGGGAGAGACGGCGGTTGCGGCGGTGGACGGCGATCAGCGCGCCGGTCCCGAGCAGGACCAGGAGCACGCCGACGGCCAGCCACCACCCGATGTCGGCGCCGGTGGCGGCGAGGGTGCCCACCCCGCCACCGGCCACGCCGACTCCGGCGCCCGGCATCTTGTACATCCGGACCTCGCTCAGGCCTGGGCCGCGCGGCGGCGGAGGATGCGGGTGCCGGCCGGAACCGCGACGGCGCCGAGCAGGCCGAGCCCGATCCACAGGCCCGCGCCGGACGCCAGCGGCATCGGCGGCGCGGCCGGGCCGCAGGTCGCCGACGACACGATCACGTCACCCGAGCCGAGCGCCTTGAGCCCTTCGCCGAGCAGCTTCACGTGGACGGCGTTGACCGTGAGGCTGCCGTCCTTGTTCGGGATCTGCTCGTTCAGGATGATCGTCGCGACGTTGACCGGGCCGAGGCCCACCTTGACCAGCGTGTTCGGCGCCGGGGCGGCGTCGACGGCCCCGACGCTGCCGAGGTTCGCGCCGACCAGTTTCGTGCTGCCCTCGACGCCCTTCTGCGTCGCGGTGCAGACGGCCTCGACGAGCTTGATGCCGACGTCGCCGAGCGCCGGCTTGAGCAGCGGCAGCACGACGTCGGCGGTGCTCGCCTTCGCCGTCACCGCACCGGAGTTCTCGTCGCGCTTGGCTTCGGCGTTGATCACGCCGGTCTTGAGGATGCCGGTCAAGTCGACCTTCGCCAGGCTGCTGCTGGTCGGGCCCGCGGTGTTCGCGGCGGCGAACGGGCCGGCCTTCACCGCTTCCTGGCCGAGCAGCTTGACGTCGACCTTGACGCCGTACGCGGACCCGTCGCCGGGGGCCGCCGAAGCGGGGGCCGCGCCGGCGAGCACGACGCTCGCCACGACCGCGGCGAGCAGGCCGCCACGGCGCACGAGGGAGCTCTTCATCAACTGATCCTCCGAATTCGCTGGATTGATCTCGGGGGTGCGTGACGGCGGCGCCGATCGAACCGGCTTTGCCTCGACTCGGCACGCGGATCGACTATCGCGAAGAGCGGCGCGAATAGCACTCGATATTTCCCGAATCACCGGATCGGGTATTGCCCGGCGGCGTTTTCGCAGGTCGCTTTCGATGTCACTCGAACGGCGTAACAAGTTCGCCGAAGCTCCAACCGATTGGGGCGGCGTTTCCACCCCTCCGAGTGGAAACGCGTGGCACGCATGTCCTACGCTCGCCCGAGGTCCGCACCTTGGTCGAAGAATCGAATCCGAGAGGAACGTCGTGGCCGCAGCGAGCGCTCCGAACTCAGGAATGGCAAAGTTTCCGCTGGTCATCGCGCTGAGCGCGCTGGCCGCCGCGGGTGTCGTCGTGGTGCTGGCCGAGCGGTTCTACCGCGAACTGGAAGTACGGCTGGCGGGGGCGATCCTCGATCTGTTCACTACATCGGGTGTCTATGTCGCCCCCGATCGGGAGTCCGTTTACTTTGGGTTGACGGGTGCTGCTCCATTCGGGTTGAGAATGACGCCGGAATGTTCTTCGGCGTTCCTTTTGCTTCCCTTGCTCGTTGTGACGATGGTCATGGTGTACTTCCGGCCTTCGAATGCCCGGCGGCTCTTCTTTTCGCTCGGCATTTCCGCTGTCGTCGTCGTACTGGTGAACCAGCTGCGCATTCTGACGATCGTCGGCCTCGTGCACGGGTTCGGCACCGACGAGGGCTACTACTGGGGTCACACGCTGCTCGGCTCGATGGTGAGCGTGTTCGGCGGCGCCGTCTCGATCGTCCTGTTCGTCTGGCTCGCCACCCGGAAGAAGAACGCATGAGCGTCAAGGTCCTGCTGGCGATCACGCAGGCGTTCGCGCTCACGATGAGCGTGGCGTTCCTCGTCTACGTGGTCGTGATCGTGGTGCCCTACCTGCGCCGCAAACCCGCTCCGGTCGGCGACCCGGCGGACTTCACCTGGCACTTCTTCGTGCCGTGCCGTGACGAGCAGACGGTCATCCGCGAGACGATCCGCTACCTGCGCACGACGTTCCGCAGGGCGCACGTCTGGGTCGTCGACGACGACTCGGAGGACCGGACCGCCCGCGTCGTCCGGATGCTGTGGCGGCGCCACGGCGGCTACGACCCGTACCTGCACCTGGTGCCGCGCACGCGGCCCGAGGCCAGGACCGGCAAGGGGGACGCGCTCAACGCGGCGTACCGGGCCCTGAACGACTGGATGGGCCCGGACGCGTCGCGCGACGACGTCGTGGTGGTGGTCGTCGACGCCGACGGCCGTCCGGCGCCGAACTGCCTGGAGGTCTGCGCGGCGGACCACCTCTTCGGCGACCCGGCGGTCGGGGCGGTGCAGCTCGACGTCTGGATGGGCAATGCCGGAACACCACCGCCATCGCGCAACCCGGTCGGCCGCTGGTTCGGCCTGAAGCTGGCCCAGCTGCAGGACCTGGAGTTCCGGACGGCGATCGCGGCGATCCAGACGTCCCGCGGGTTCACCGGCACGATCTCCATGGGCGGCAACGGCCAGTTCACCCGCCTCACCGCGCTGGACTCCATCGCGGGCGAGGACGAGCAGCCGTGGCGCGGCTCGCTGCTGGAGGACTTCGAACTGGGCGTCCACCTGCTCACGGCGGGCTGGCGCACCGGGTTCACGCCGGATTCCCATGTGTCGCAGGAAGGTCTGTACAGCCTGCGGCGGTTCCTCGTGCAGCGCACGCGGTGGGGCCAGGGCACCATGCAGTGCGCCCGGTACCTCCGGCGGATCTGGGATTCCCCGCACGTCAGCACGCTCGGCGCGGCGGAGATGATGTACTACCTGGCCCAGCCGTGGCTGCAGCTGCTCGGCTCGCTGCTGTACCCGATCCCGTTCGTGCTGCTGGTGATCGGCACCGCGGGCGACCCGGCGCGGATGTGGACGTGGTTCACCGGCGGCGCCTGGATCCTGTTCGCCATCTACGGCTCGTTCGGGCTCCTGCCGTTCCTCGTCTGGGGCCCGATCTACCAGCTGAAGTGCTTGCGCAGCAAGAACATCCTGCGCGGGCTGGGCATGGGGCTGGCGTACGCGGCGTACATCTACACGTTCTACGTGACGTCGTGGCGCGCGCTGTTCCGCCTGGTGCGCGGCCGCAACGGCTGGGCGAAGACGCGCCGCAACACCGAACAGGCGGCCGGGGCGAAGGTCGCCCTGGACGCCTGAAAAGCCGTGAAGGCCTCCTTCCCGGCCATAAGAGCCGGGAAGGAGGCCTTCACGGACATTCGGTCAGAACGCGGGCAGGATCCGGACGTCAGCCGCCTTGACGAACGCGATCCGGTGCCCGAACTGGATCTGGACGTACTTGAGCTTGCCCTTGACGACGACGTGGTCGGCGACGTCGAACGTCGTCGCGTAGTAGTACTCCGACCCGACGGTGCCGGCCGACGAGTACTTCTGGCCGGCGGAGAGGGTGTACGGCAGCGGCGTGATCGCCTGCACCGGCACGTTCGCCGGGTAGGCCTCGGGTTCGGGGTAGGCCCGCCCGTACACCGGCACCGACGCGAGGCCGGGTTTCGGCGTCACGACCCAGCCGATCGCGGGCTTCGCGACGCGGGCGTGGCGCGGGTTGTGGAACCAGCCCTTCTGCCCGAGGTACCAGATCGCCGTCCAGTCGCCACGGACCTCGGCGACGCTGTACTGCTGCCCGGTCGCGACCCGGCTGCCGACGTCGGAGACGTCCATTGTGGACACCGAGCCGTCGGGGTGGAGGCCGGCGTCCTTCAGCAGCGGCGAGGTCTCACTGGGCTCCGAGTGCAGCACGACGGCCTCGGAACCGCGTGGCGCGCAGGTCGTGCCCGGGCTGTCGCAGCCGGTGAAGGCGGGCTGGTTCTTCGCGAAGTCGGGGTCGATGGTGACCAGCGACGAGCCGGGCAGGCCGAACCCGCCGAGCGGGGCGCCGAGCAGGTCGAAGTAGTGCGACCAGTCCCAGTAGGGGCCCGGATCCCAGTGCATGCCCTTGATCGTGGCCGGGGTGGTGCCGGGCACGTTGTCGTGGCCGATGATGTGCGCGCGGTCGAGCGGGATGCCGAACTTGCGCGCGAGGTAGCCGACGAGCTTGGCGCTCGAGCGGTACATGGCCTCGGTGTACCAGGTGCCCTTGGCGGCGAAGCCCTCGTGCTCGATGCCGATGGACTTGGCGTTGACGTACCAGTTGCCGGCGTGCCAGGCGACGTCCTTGGTCGGCACGTGCTGCGCGATCAGGCCGTCGTTCGAGCGGATGGTGTAGTGCCAGCTCACGTACGTCGGGTCCTGGGCGAGCTTGAGGACGCTGTCCCAGTAGCCCTCGGTGTCGTGGATGACGATGTGGTCGATCTTCTGGCTCTCGGGCCGGTTCGCGAGGTCGTGGTTGCCGTAGTCGTCCTTCGGCAGCTGCTGGTAGGGCGCGGGAACGGACTCGCAGGCGACGCGCCGGGGGCATTCGACGCCGGCCGGTGTCTTGTCGGCGTGCTGCGGGACGACCAGGTCCGGCGCCGGGCTCAGCGTGACCTGCTGGCCGTCGTCGGTCGTCCGGGCGGTGCCGGTCTTGATGGTGTCGAAGACCTCGTCGGCGAAGGTCTGCGCGGCGTCACCGGTGGACCCGCTGTACTTCGCGACGGCGTCGTACCAGTTGTCGCCGGTGTGGTACTTCGCCAGGAGGGCGGCCCCGCCGCGGATGTTCTGGGTGGGGTCGGAGCGCAGGGTCGCGGCATCGGTGTGGAGCAGCTGGGCGGCCTCGTCGACGGTCTGCAGCTGCTGAGGCGGCGCGGCGGGCGCGGCCTGCGGGTGCAGCGCGGGGCGGGCATCGTCGCCGCGCGGGTCCTCGCTGCCTTCGTCGTGGTGGCTGGTCGCGACCCCGGCCGCGCGCAGGTCGGTGAGGTGCATGGGACCGTAGCCGGCGGCGGTGCTGGGCGTGCCGGCGTTGGAGTCCCACCGGGACTCGAGGTAGGAGACCCCGAGCAGCACGTTCTCCGGAACGCCGAACTCAGCGGCGGCGGCGGCGAAGTCGCGTTGCCGCTGACCGGTGGTGTCGGCATGCGCCGGAGCGGCAAGACCGGTGAGAAGAGCAACAGCGGCGGCGACGGCCGCCGTTCTCGGGACAGGACGGGACATGGGCATAAACCCCCAGGGTTCAGGTGCCAGACGTGAGCACCTAACCAGAAACTCACCCCGGGGGTAAGGGGCTCGCGGAACCGTGGCTAGGCGCGTTTTCCGGAACCCGGAAGACCGCCGCTGACGGCGTGCCCGCCGTGCACCGGATAGAGCGGCCCTGCGACGCGGTTCCGCGACTTGCCCCCGTCGGGCGTGAACGGTTTCGGCTTCGTGCCGCGCAGGTGGTGGAGTGCTTTCCAGGCCCGCTCGCGGGCGGCGTTCTGCCGACCCGAGTGTGCCGGCCGGTTCTCGAAGCTCCGGAGGACAGCGCGGAGGCATGCTTCGAGTTCGCGCTCGCGCCGCCGAGCTTCGGGCGGGACGTCCGCCTTCCGGCGGCGCGCGGTGCCGTAGCACGCCACGTGCCGCGCCACGGCCGCATCGAGGCCGGCAGCGATCGCTTCGGCCCGCTTCGTCTTCCGCTTGGGTCGAGGTGTGCTCTTCCCGCCGGTCGGTGCACCCACGTGGCGAAGGTCGCCCAGCTGCCCGGCACCGTTACGGAAACGGCCGGTCAGCCCGTCCACGAGGGCGCCTCACACGCCCGGGTGCACCCTCCTTGCACGACTGGCACTCACGTGGCTAGAGTGCTAATCGCACGGCCCGACAGCCCCGGCACCCGCGACGGCGGGGGTGGTAGAGCCGTAACCACATCCTGCCAACGCTTTCGACGACCGTGGAGGTCAACCCGGTGAGCGTGAACATCAAGCCGCTCGAGGACAAGATCGTTGTCCAGACGAGCGAGGCCGAGGAGACGACCGCTTCCGGCCTCGTCATCCCCGACACCGCCAAGGAGAAGCCCCAGGAGGGCAAGGTTCTGGCCGTGGGCCCGGGCCGGATCGACGACAAGGGCAACCGCGTCCCGCTCGACGTGAACGTCGGCGACGTCGTCATCTACTCGAAGTACGGCGGCACCGAGGTCAAGTACAACGGTGAGGACTACCTGATCCTGTCCGCCCGCGACGTGCTGGCCGTCATCAACTGACGTCCGCTCGCAGCGCATGACGCCCCGGGCCCCTGCAGAACGCCGGGGAGCGGGGCGTTCTTGCGTCCAGAGAAAGGTAAGCGGAACACGCTATGCCCAAGCAGATCAACTTCGACGAGGACGCTCGTCGCGCGCTGGAGCGCGGGGTGAACAAGCTCGCCGACGCGGTCAAGGTCACCCTCGGCCCGCGCGGCCGCCACGTCGTGCTCGACAAGAAGTTCGGTGGCCCGACCATCACCCTCGACGGCGTGACCGTCGCCCGTGAGGTCGAGCTCGACGACCCGTTCGAGAACCTCGGCGCGCAGCTCGCCAAGAGCGTCGCCACCAAGACCAACGACGTCGCCGGCGACGGCACCACCACCGCGACCGTGCTCGCGCAGTCGCTGGTGAAGGTCGGCCTGCGCAACGTCGCGGCCGGCGCCAACCCGACTTCGATCGGCCGCGGCATCGAGGCCGCCGCGGAGAAGGTCATCGAGGTCCTCAAGGCCAAGGCCACCCCGGTCAAGGGCCGCGAGAACATCGCCCAGGTCGGCACCGTGACGTCCCGCGACGCCAACATCGGCGCCCTGCTCGGCGAAGCCGTCGAGAAGGTCGGCGAGGACGGCGTCATCACCATCGAGGAGTCGTCGACCCTGGCGACCGAGCTGGTGATCACCGAGGGTGTCCAGTTCGACAAGGGCTTCCTCTCGGCGCACTTCGCGACCAACCCGGAGGAGCAGAAGGCGATCCTCGAGGACGCCTACGTCCTGCTGCACCGCGAGAAGATCTCGGCGCTGGCCGACCTGCTGCCGGTGCTGGAGAAGGTCGTCGAGGCCAAGAAGCCGCTGCTCATCATCGCCGAGGACGTCGACGGCGAGGCGCTGTCCACCCTCGTGGTGAACTCGCTGCGCAAGACGATCACCGCCGTCGCGGTCAAGGCGCCGTTCTTCGGCGACCGCCGCAAGGCGTTCCTGGACGACCTCGCGGTCGTCACCGGCGGCGAGGTCATCTCCGCGGAGATCGGCCGCAAGCTGTCCGACGTCGACCTCGGCTCGCTGGGCAAGGCGCGCCGGATCGTCGTCACCAAGGACGACACCACGATCGTCGACGGTGCCGGCTCGAAGGACGCCATCGCCGGGCGGGTCGCGCAGATCCGCAAGGAGATCGAGACGACCGACTCCGACTGGGACCGCGAGAAGCTGCAGGAGCGGCTCGCGAAGCTCGGCGGCGGCGTGGCGGTCATCAAGGTCGGCGCGGCCACCGAGACCGAGCTGAACGAGCGCAAGCACCGCATCGAGGACGCCGTGGCGTCGACCAAGGCGGCCGTCGAGGAGGGCATCCTGCCCGGCGGTGGTTCGGCGCTGGTCCACGCGGTCAAGGAGCTCGAGGGCGGCCTGGGCCTGGAGGGCGACGAGGCCACCGGCGTGCGGATCGTCAAGGACGCGCTGACGGCCCCGCTGTTCTGGATCGCGACCAACGCGGGCCACGAGGGCGCGGTCATCGTCAACAAGGTGCAGGAGCAGGGCTGGGGCCAGGGCTTCAACGCCGCCACCGGCGAGCTGACCGACCTGCTGGCCGCCGGCATCGTCGACCCGGTCAAGGTGACCCGGTCCGCGGTGGCGAACGCCGCCTCGATCGCGCGTCTCGTGCTGACGACGGAGTCGTCGGTCGTCGAGAAGCCGGCCGAGGAAGAGCCCGCCGCGGCGGGCCACGGCCACTCGCACTGACGCTTCACCGAAAACGGGGCGGCACCTCTCGGAGGTGCCGCCCCGTTCTCGTGCCCGGATGGCACGGAGGGCGGCACCCCACCCGGTGCCGCCCTCCGATGTCTGTGGGGCGCTCAGCCGCCGGACATGCTGAGCGCGCGTTTGTCGGACTTGATGATGTGTTCCCGTTCGGACTCCGAGAGCCCGCCCCAGATGCCGTACGGCTCGTGCACCGCCAGCGCGTGGCTGCGGCACATCTCCAAGACCGGGCAGCTCAGGCAGACGGCCTTCGCCCTGGCCTCCCGCCGTGCCCGCGCCGGGCCGCGCTCGCCGTCCGGGTGAAAGAAGGACGCGCTGTCCATCCCCCGGCACGACCCTTCGAGCTGCCAGTCCCACATGTCGGCGTTGGGTCCTGGGAGCCTGCGCGTGTCTGCCATCCTGACCGCCTCCGTCATCCGGTCGATGCCGCTAGCTGCTCTGCTGTGGTGCCGATACTCCATTCGGTGCAACGGCGGTAACGTTAGAAGCGCGCCAATAGTTGTTCAAGCGATCCGACGCGATTCAGCCGTTAGGCATCCCCCGGATGTGTGAGCAGGGCTTTCGCCTCCGGTTGCCGACTGCGCTGGGTGCCTGGATATTGAGGCTCGTGGGAGCTGGGTCGGGCACCGAAGAACCCACCCTGCCGGTGGCCTCGGTCGCCCGCCGGCTCGGGGTCGCGCCGTCCACCCTCCGAACCTGGGACCGCCGCTACGGGCTGGGTCCCAGCCGCCACACCGACGGCCGTCACCGCCGCTACGGCAGCTCCGACATCGGCAGGCTCGAACTGATGCAGCGCGCGTTGCTGAGCGGCGCGTCGACGGCGGAGGCCGCGCGCTACGCCCTCGAGCAGATGCCGCGCTCCGGGCCGCCCCAGCCGGAGGAGCTTTCCGAGCCCGCCGGCACGGCCGTGGCCGACGACGGCCTCGAGGTCCGCTCCCGCCTGGCCCGGCGGCTGAGCACCGCCGCGCTCGCGATGGACGTCGGCGCGGTCCAGCGCATGCTGGCGGACACGATCGCCGAACTCGGCGTGCTCCCCGCGTGGACGGGCGTGATCGAGCCGGTGCTGTCGGCCCTCGGGGCCCGCTGGCGCGGGGCGAGCGCGGGCGCCGAGGTCGAGTACCTGCTGGCGGAGTGCGTGTTCGCGGCGCTGGTCCGGGCGACCCCGGTGCTCGACGAGCCCCGCAACACCCGCCCGGTGCTGCTCGGCTGCGTCCCGGAGGAGCGCGACACGATGCCGATGTACGCGCTGGCCGCGTCCCTGGCCGGACGGCGGATCGGCGCGCAGCTGTTCGGCGTGCCGCTGCCGGCGGAGGTCCTGGCGGTCGCGGTCCGCCGGAGCGCGCCGGCCGCGGTGGTGCTCTGGGCGCACCGGCGTGGCGTCGCGGACACGCGGCTGTTCGCACGGGTCTCGCGGGGCCGGCAGCGCAGCCGGCTGTTCGCGTGCGGCCCGGGCTGGGACCCGGCGGGGCTGCCGGACAAGGTGGAGCTGCTGACGGACCTGCCGAGCGCGGCGGACCGCATCGAGCACGTCCTGGTCGGCGCCCGCCGGTAGCCGCCGGATTTTCGCGCACGCGGTGGTTGCCTCCGGGTGGTCGCCCCCGGGTGGTCGCGAATGACTCATTCCGGACCTCCGGCGTCCCGAATGAGTCATTCGCGACCATCGCCGCGCTGGGTTTTCCCAGGCCAGGACGGCATGGTCCGAGTTGTCCACAGCCTCGCTCCCGATGTGGACAACTTCGGCAGGAGAGCCGCGATCCACCGGTTTCGTCGGACCTCGCCGATAAACTGGACCGGGGTCAGCCCCCAGGGACGGGTGGGGCCTGTTCTGTGGGGCGGGGGCGGCGTCGCAGCGCCCCTTTCAGGTGCCGAACCGTCGTGAACCGCACGCTGAGGCATGACTTGCCCCGGGATCACCCAGGCCTCCCCGCTGTGGTCACAATCCGGCTTCGGGGTGGTGGGCACTGAGCTGCAGGACAGCCGCATCGCGGCCCATCCGGTAGCGCGCGCGTGGCGGAGCACACCGGTCTCGATCATGTTTTTGTCGGTCCAAGCCGCTAGAAAGGACGGGTGCACGAACCCGCCCTGAGGGCCGCCGCGTTCGGGAGCGACCCGCTGCCCGATCCCGCCGTCGTGCGCGGTGCCGGCCGTCCGCGGGAGCGGCTGCTCTCCGCCATCGTGCTCGGCGCCCAGGGCCGGTACGCGGCCGCGGCCGGCCTCCTGGACGTGCTCCGGCGCGAGAACGACCTCCTCCACGCTTCCCTGGCCGCCAGCACGCTCGGTGCCCACCGGCGGCAGCTGGGCGGGCACCGGCAGGCCCGCGCCCTCGACGGCGAGGCCTTCGCCAAGGCCGCAGGCCTCGAAACCGGTTCCGACCCGGACGGCCTCGACGCCGCGGGTGCCCGGGCCGACGCCCTCCTCGGCCTGGCCGCCGACAACCTCGCCCTGGGCCGCCTGAACGCCGCGAGGAGGCTCGCCGAGCGGGCCGAGGACCAGCACGCCGGGTGGCGGGCGCGGGTCCGCGGCGGCTGGGTCGGGGCCGAAATCGAGCTCGCCGCAGGTCAGGGTGCCGCTGCCGTGCCGTACGCCGAGCGCGCATTCGAAACCGCGCGAGAGCGCGGTGCGCGGCGGCACGTCGTGAAATCCGGGATTGTGCTGGCCGTGGCCCTGCGGGCGGCCGGCCGTCCCGATCACCGGGAGATTTCGGACGACCTTGTCGGAAATGCAATGGCGACCGCCGAGGAATGCGAACTGCTTTCACTTTTGTGGCCGGCGACCCTCGTCGCGGCCGACCTGCGCCCAGGACACGCCGAGGAGTATCGATTCAGAACGACCGAGGTGTTGCACGCAGTGTTACGGAGCGCAGATCCTTGCGGGAGGAGGATCGCGGGGGAATCGCCATGGGTGCCCGCCCCGGGTGGTTGAGCCGTCGGAATGGGGTGTTCCGGCATCCGGGCTAAGAAACTTCAAAAAAAGCCACCGGATCGTGTCAAGGTTCGGGCTAAAGCGTCCGATAGGGGAAGAGGGTGGCCGACGCGCATCGCGCGGCGGCGCGCAACCGGGCCGAGCCGGTGGCCGAAATCCCCGACGAGATCGAAGGCGGGGTCGGCCCCGAGCAGCGGGCGCTGCAAGGCGAACTGAACGAGCGGATGTCCCAGTTGTTGCAGGTGCTGCCGGACAAGCAGCGGGAGATCGTGGTGCTGCGCGTGGTCGTCGGCCTGTCGGCGGAGGAGACCGCGGACGCGGTCGGTTCCACCCCCGGCGCCGTCCGCGTCGCCCAGCACCGCGCCCTCGCGCGGCTGAGAAAGGTCCTGGCCGCGGAGGAGGTGATCTAGTGACCGGTCACGAGAGAGGTTTCGAGCCGGACGACGTCTTCGGCAGTGGCCTGACGGCCTCGGAGGCGGAGTTCGCCGCCGACCTGTCGGCGGTACAAGCCGACGACGCGCTGCTCGACGCGCTCGGCGGGTCCGACCCGGCGCTTGCCGACGGTCTCGGCGACCAGGAGCTCAACGCGTTGCTGGTGGCGTGGCGAAGAGACATCGACAGCGAGCCGCTGGCCGAGCTGGTCGACGTCGACACCGCCGTGCGGACCGTCAGCACCGCCGCCCTCGCGAAGCGGCACGCCTCGGGCGGACGCCGCCGCAGGCTGCTCGTCCCGGTCGCCGTCGCCGCCGCCGTGCTGGCGATCGCGTTCACCGGCACGGGGCTGGCCGCGCGCTCCGCCGAACCCGGCGACACCCTGTGGGGCCTCGCCAAGGTCCTCTACTCCGACCACACCCGCTCGGTCGAGGCGGCCGCGACGGCCAAGCTCGACCTCGAGAAGGCCAACCTGGCCATCGCCGGCGGCAACCTCGACGCCGCCCGCCAGGCCCTCCGGGACGCCCAGGCCGCGCTGTCGCAGGTCACCGACGAGGAGAACCGCGACCAGCTGATGGAGCAGCACCGGCAGCTCGCCGCGCAGCTGCAGAACCCCGACGCGCCGGTCCAGGGCCCGATCCAGACCTCCGTGCCGCCGGTCTCGCCCGGCGCGCCGACCTCGCAGGTGCCGCCGGCCGGCTCGGCGACGTCCATCCCCGGCAGCGGCAGCGGCACCACGAGCCTGCCGGGCAGCGGGACGCCGACCCCCACGCCTCCGCCGCCCCCGCCGACCACCGAGTCGCCGACCCCGACGCCCACCCCGCCGACCACCACGGTCGCCAGCGGGAACGAGCCGGGGACGCCGCGCAGCGAGTCCGCCGGCGGTCAGCCGCAGGGCGTCACCGAGACGCCGTAAGCGATCAGCCCGTGAAAAAGCCCTGGTGAGCTTGCTCACCAGGCCTTTTTCACGAATACGGGGGTCGGTGCGCTCAGTAGGCGCTTTCGTTGGCCGTCACGCCGTCGGCGAAGCCTCGGCAGTAGTCCCAGCTCACGTAGTCGCCGGGGTTCGGGTCGTAGGCCGGCTCGTGCGGCCGCATCCGGCCGTCGGCCAGCAGCTGCTCGAGGCTGGCCCGCAGCAGGTGCCAGTCGTGGTAGTGCGGTTCGTCGCACTCACCGCAGTCGACGACGATCCCGCGAACCCCGCGGGGCTCGAGCAGGGCCTGGTAGACGGCCAGATCCGAGAGGTCGGCCAGCAGTTCGGTGCGTTCGGAGTCGCTGATCGGCTCGTCCAGCCGGTCCTCGGGGTCTCCGAATGCGCGGGCCGGGTCGTCCGGGTCGTCCGCGAACGGGTCAGGGGGCAGGACATCATGCGCCACGGCCTGCACGGTACCGGGCGGCCCCGGCGGCTCGCCCACCGCCCGGGGCGGGCCGCGGGCGGTGGATATCATGAGGGGAAGGCTCCGAGTCGCCACAGCGACACGCTCATCCCGCGCCAGGAAGGCCCTTCACCCGCATGACCAGCGACGGCACCACCGCCCCCGTTCCGGCCAAGTTCGCGATGCTCGGCCTGACCTTCGACGACGTGCTGCTGCTGCCGGCCGAATCGGACGTCGTGCCGAGTGCCGTCGACACGAGCTCCCGGCTGACCCGGAACATCACCCTCGGCGTCCCGCTGGTGTCCGCGGCGATGGACACCGTCACCGAGGCGCGGATGGCCATCGCCATGGCCCGCCAGGGCGGCATCGGCGTGCTCCAGCGCAACTTGCCGATCGACGAGCAGGCCGCCGCGGTCGAGGTCGTCAAGCGGTCCGAGGCCGGCATGGTCACCGACCCGGTCACCTGCTCGCCGGACGCGACGCTGGCCGAGGTCGACGCGCTGTGCGCGAAGTTCCGCATCTCCGGCGTGCCGGTGACCGACGCGGCCGGGACGCTGGTGGGCATCATCACCAACCGCGACATGCGGTTCGAGGTGGACCACAGCCGCCCGGTGTCCGAGGTCATGACGAAGGCGCCGCTGGTCACCGCCCAGGTCGGGGTGTCGGCGGACGCGGCGCTCGGCCTGCTGCGCCGGCACAAGATCGAGAAGCTGCCGATCGTCGACGGCGCGGGCAAGCTGCGCGGGCTGATCACGGTCAAGGACTTCGTGAAGACCGAGCAGTACCCGAAGGCGACGAAGGACCCGGACGGCCGGCTGATCGTCGGCGCCGCGGTCGGCGTCGGCCCGGACGGGCACCAGCGCGCGATGGCCCTGGCCGACGCGGGCGTCGACGTCCTGATGGTGGACACCGCGCACGGCCACTCGCGCGCGGTGGTCGACACGGTCTCGCTGCTGAAGAAGGAGCTGGGCGACTCGGTCGACATCGTCGGCGGCAACGTCGCGACGCGGGCCGGGGCGCAGGCGCTGGTCGACGCGGGCGCGGACGGCATCAAGGTCGGCGTCGGCCCGGGTTCGATCTGCACCACCCGGATCGTGGCGGGCGTCGGCGTCCCGCAGATCTCGGCGATCTACGAGGCCGACCAGGCGGCGCGCCCGGCGGGCATCCCGGTGATCGGCGACGGCGGCATCCAGTACTCGGGCGACATCGCGAAGGCCATCGCGGCCGGCGCGTCGACGGTGATGCTGGGCAGCCTGCTGGCGGGCACGGCCGAGTCCCCGGGCGACCTGATCCTGGTCAACGGCAAGCAGTTCAAGGTCTACCGCGGCATGGGCTCGCTGGGCGCGATGCAGTCCCGCGGCCAGGGCAAGTCGTACTCGAAGGACCGCTACGCCCAGGACGACGTGCTCAACGAGGACAAGCTGGTCCCGGAGGGCATCGAGGGCCGCATCCCGTTCCGCGGCCCGCTGGCCAACGTCGTGCACCAGCTGGTCGGCGGCCTGCGCGCGGGCATGGGCTACGCGGGCGCGGAGACGATCGCGCAGCTGCAGGAGGCCCAGCTGGTCCGGATCACCGCGGCCGGCCTCAAGGAGAGCCACCCGCACGACATCACGATGACGGTCGAGGCCCCCAACTACACGACCCGTTAGGTCGCCCTTTCGATCGTTCCGCCCTCGGTCATGGGCCGCCAAGATCGGCCCATGACCAGGGAGGGACGCATGCCGGTATCCCGGCGGACGGTCACCGCGGTGGCCGTGGCAGCAGTACTCGGGCTCGGCGGCGGGGCCGCCGCGTCGGCCGCCGGCACCCCGGCGGCACCGGCGCAGGCGCAGTCGCCCGGCGAGATCTGGAAGCGCACCGAACTCTTCTTCGGCACCGGCAAGCCCGACGGCACCGAGGTGACCGACAAGGAGTTCGCCGCCTTCTCCGAGCGGGAGATCACCCCGGCCTTCCCCGACGGCTTCACCCGGCTCGACGGCAGCGGCCAGTGGCGCGGCGGCACCGGGACGATCGTGCGGGAGCACACGCACGTGATCGTGCTGCTCTACCCGTTCGCCGACCACGACGCCGAACGGCGGATCGAAGGGCTCCGCGCCGGCTACGAAAAGCAGTTCCAGCAGGAGTCGGTACTGCGTTCGGACTCCGTGGAGAAGGTCTCCTTCTGAGTTTCGTGACCTAGCGTGCTTACGGTAATCGGTCTATCGCCTTGCGTGGCAGTCGTGGTGTGCACTGAACGGCATGACGGTCGGCCGGTTCACGCGGGTGCTGCGCACGGTGTTCTTCGCGGCCATCGCCCTGCTCTCGCTGGCCCTCGGTGGCGTGGTCTGCCTGATGTGCCAGGTGCTGGCCGGCCGGGACGCGCCGACCTACCGCGTCGACGGGCACGTGACCTCCCACGAACAGGGGGCCCTGCCGGTCGGCGGGGACGAGCAGGCGGTGAGCCACACCATCGAGGTGGACGCCGACGACCGGCACTACCGCGTCACCGCGGTGGACTCCGGCCTCGACCTGCCGCCCGGCCAGCCGGTGACGCTCGACGTGTCGACGGCGGACGGCAGCATCGCCTACCTGCGGGCCGGCGGCGGCGTCGTCGACCTGCGCCCGGGCGTGGTCCGGCCGGTCCTGCTCATCACCGCGGCGCTGCTCGCCCTGGGCGCGGTCTACTTCGGCGCCGTCCGGCTCAACGTCTACCCGCCGGTGGCGACCTGGCTGGCCCTGGCGCTGGGTGCGCTCCTGGCGCCGGTCGCCGTGTTCGTGCGGGTGTAGCCGTGCGCAGGGGAGTGATCGCACCCGCCGTGCTGGCGGCCTTCGCCGGGGCCATTCTGGCCTTCGGGACGTACGGGGTCCTCGATGCCGGTGGACCGGCCAAGCGGGAAGAAGCCACTGTCGAGACGCGGGGCCAGCACATGGACAGCCAGGCCGGCCACCTGTACGACCTGGCTGTCCGCACGGCGTCCGGCGAGCGGTTCGAAGTTCACTCGTCCGACGCCGGTCTCGACCTGGAGCCGGGATTGCCGGTCACCCTGGAGATCTCCGAGGTCGGGCGGTCGGTACAAGCCGTCGAGGCCGGCGGCCACCGGGTCTCGACCGGGAACTCGGCGGTCGCCGTCGGTGTCATGACGGGGCTGTACGCGGCCTTCTTGCTGGGGTGGGCGCTGGTCATCGCCGTGGACTCGAGACGGTTCGGTGCGGCCGCGGTGAGCATGACGGCCGGATTCGCGGCGGGCGCACTGCCCGTGTTGCTGCTGTTCTAACCCCCGTGCGCGGGTCACCCACGCGGACTAGCGACAATGGGGCACGGCAGATTGTCGTCGTCGGAGGAGGCTTCACGTGCGGGACCTGGTCGAGATCGGGATGGGCCGCACCGCGCGGCGGGCGTATGACCTCGACGACGTCGAGATCGTGCCGTCGCGGCGGACCCGGTCGTCCTCGGTGGTGTCCACCTCATGGCAGATCGACGCCTACCGCTTCGACCTGCCGCTCGTCACGCACCCGACCGACGCGATCGTCTCGCCCGGCACCGCGGTCGCCGTCGGCGAGCTCGGCGGCCTGGGCGTGCTCAACGCCGAAGGGCTCTGGGCGCGCCACGCGAACGTCGAAGACGCCATCTTCCAGCTGGTCCGCGCGGCCGAGGACCTGGAGGACCCGACCGCGGTCGGCCGGGTGCTGCAGGAGCTGCACGCCGCGCCGATCCGGCTCGACCTGCTGACCGAGGCCATCAAGACCGTCCGCGAGTCCGGCGTCACGGTGGCCGCGCGCGTCAGCCCGCAGCACGCCGCCGAGCTGACCCCGGACCTGATCGCGGCCGGCGTCGAGATCCTCGTCGTGCAGGGCACGATCATCTCCGCCGAGCACGTGCAGCGCGACGCCGAGCCGCTGAACCTCAAGGAGTTCATCGGCCGCCTCGACGTGCCGGTGATCGCCGGCGGCGTCAGCGACTACCGCACCGCGATGCACCTGATGCGCACCGGCGCCGCGGGGGTCATCGTCGGCCACGGCTACACGCCGGGCGTGACGAGCACCGACCGCGTCCTCGGCATCGGCGTCCCGATGGCCACGGCGATCATCGACGCCGCGGCCGCCCGCCGCGACTACCTCGACGAGACCGGCGGCCGGTACGTCCACGTCCTCGCCGACGGCGGCATGACGACGTCGGGCGACATCGCGAAGGCCATCGCGTGCGGCGCGGACGCCGTCATGCTCGGTTCCCCGCTGGCCGCCGCGTCCGACGCGCCCGGGCAGGGCCTGTACTGGACGGCGGCGGCCGCGCACCCGTCACTGCCGCGCTCGCGCGTGGCGGCCGGCCCGGACTACGCCGTCGACCTGAAGACCCTGCTGTTCGGGCCGTCGTCCGACGCGGAAGGCGTCGTGAACCTCTTCGGGGCGCTGCGCCGGGCGATGGCGAAGACGGGTTACTCGGACCTCAAGGAGTTCCAGCGGGTCGGGCTCACCGTTCGCCGGTGAGGTGGGCGAGGAACGCCGCGAACGCGCCGGCGGAGTAGACGAGGACCGGGCGGGGCACCTGTTGCTTGGTGTCCCGCACCCCGACGACGCCGGGGCCGGCGCCGATCTCGACGCAGGCGTTCTCCTCGAAGTGGCTGTGGCTCGACTTGCGCCAACCGGTGAGCTGCTCGGGGCCCATCGTGGTCCCTCCCGGATATCGTGTCCCGCCCGACGGGTCTCGCCGACGTGAACATCGAGCATTCAGTTTGCTACCCACGATCACGGCCGGTGAAGCGTCCGTAAGGGTGACCGGCCGGTAACTTACCTCTGGTCAGAACGCGGAGCCGGAGTTACGCTCCCACGTGTGACTGCCAGTAACACCACCACCAGTGCGGGTGGCCCCGACTACGACGTCGTCGTGGTGGGGTCGGGGTTCGGTGGCAGCGTCGCGGCGCTGCGGCTCACCGAAAAGGGCTACCGGGTAGCCGTCG
This sequence comes from Amycolatopsis sp. NPDC021455, assembly GCF_040640995.1. Taxonomy (NCBI): domain Bacteria; kingdom Bacillati; phylum Actinomycetota; class Actinomycetes; order Pseudonocardiales; family Pseudonocardiaceae; genus Amycolatopsis; species Amycolatopsis sp. NPDC021455. The sequence goes on from NZ_JBFACT010000001.1 coordinate 482,760, forward strand.
TCGAGGCGGGCCGCCGGTTCGCCGACGACGAGTTCGCGAAGACGTCGTGGGACGTCAAGCGCTACCTCTGGGCGCCGCAGGTCGGCTGCTTCGGGATCCAGCGCATCCACATGCTCAACGACGTCATGGTGCTGGCGGGTGCCGGTGTCGGCGGCGGTTCGCTCGTCTACGCGAACACGCTCTACCGGCCGCTCAAGCCGTTCTACACCGACCGGCAATGGGCGCACATCACCGACTGGGAGGCCGAGCTCGCCCCCCACTACGACCAGGCGAGCCGCATGCTCGGCGTCGTCACGAACCCGACCGTGACCCCGTCGGACGTCGTGATGCGCGACGTCGCGAAGGACATGGGTGTCGCCGATTCCTTCCACCCGACGCCGGTCGGCGTCTACTTCGGCAAGCCGGGCGAGCGCGCGAAGGACCCGTACTTCGGCGGCGCCGGGCCCGAGCGCACCGGCTGCACCGAATGCGGCTCCTGCATGACCGGCTGCCGCGTCGGGGCAAAGAACACGCTGGTCAAGAACTATCTGTACCTCGCCGAGCAGGACGGCGCGAAGGTCATCCCGCTCACCACGGTGACCGCGGTGACGCCCGTCGACGGCGGTTACGAGGTCAGCCTGAAGAAGACCGGGACGACGTCGAAGAAGTTCCGGACCACCATCACCGCCGAAAAGGTCGTCTTCGCCGCCGGGACCTGGGGCACCCAGAACCTGCTGCACCGGATGAAGGACACCGGACGGCTGCCGAAGCTGTCGCGCCGGCTCGGCGAGCTGACGCGCACCAACTCCGAGGCCATCATCGGCGCCGCCCGCACCGACGTCGACGAGAGCCGCAACTTCAGCCGCGGCGTCGCGATCACCTCGTCGATCCACCCGGACGAGCACACCCACATCGAGCCGGTCCGCTACGGCAAGGGCAGCAACGCCATGAGCCTGCTGCAGACCATCGCCACCGACGGTTCGTCGCCGGTGCCGCGCTGGCAGCAGCTGGTGCGGTTCCTGCTGAAGCACCCGATCCGCTCGGCGCGGATGCTCAACGGCTACCGCTGGAGCGAGCGCACGGTGATCCTGCTGGTGATGCAGAGCCTCGACAACTCGATCACCACGTTCACGCGGCGCGGCCTCTTCGGCCGGCGCAAGTACACGTCGAAGCAGGGCCACGGCGAGCCGAACCCGAGTTTCATCCCGGCCGGGCACGAGGCCAACGTCCGCGCCGCCGAGCACATCGGCGGCATCGCCGGCGGCACCTGGGGCGAGATCTTCGACATCCCGCTGACCGCGCACTTCATCGGCGGCGTCCCGATCGGCGCCACCGCCGGTGAAGGCGTCATCGACCCGTACCACCGCGTGTTCGGCTACCCGGGACTGTCCGTCGTCGACGGCGCGGCGATCACCGCCAACCTGGGTGTCAACCCGTCGCTGACCATCACCGCCCAGGCCGAACGCGCGTTCTCCTTCTGGCCCAACAAGGGGGAGGCGGACCCGCGGCCACCGCAGGACGCGCCCTACAGCCGGGTGGAGCCGGTGGCGCCGAAGAACCCGGCCGTTCCCGCGGACGCGCCCGCCGCGCTGCGGCGGTCCTAGCGGCGCGCGTCCGAGGTTCGTTGACAGCGGCCCGGCTCAAAGCGCGCCACATTGGGTGCGCTGGATGCACCGAACGCCACATTGGGTGCGTTGGACGCAACCAACGCCACATTGGGTGCGCTGGACGCACCGAACGCCACATTGGGGCGCATGGCCCGAACCTGAAACGACGTGCGCCGCGCGTCACTAGACTCGGGGCCGTGACGGCATCCGAGAAGGCACACGCGCGGCTCGGCGGGATCAGGAAGCTCGACGACGAATGGGCTCGGGTCATCGGCGGCCTCGGCGAGCCGGAACTGCGCGCCCCCAGCGCGTTGCCCGGCTGGTCGCGTGCGCACGTCCTCGCGCACGTCGCCCGCAACGCCGACGGCCTGCGCAACCTGCTGATCTGGGCGAACACCGGCGTCGAGACCCCGATGTACCCCAGCGCGGAGGCCCGCGAAGCCGACATCGAAGCCGGCGCGCGGCACCCGGCCGCCGACCTCTTGGCCGACGTCGTCGCGTCGGCCGCGCGCTTCGCCGAGTACGCCGAAGCCATGCCGGACGACGCCTGGGCGCGGGAGGCCCGCAACCGGCAGGGCGCGCCGGTCACCGGGGCCGTCGTGGTGCGGATGCGGCTGTCCGAGCTGGCCATCCACCTCGCCGACCTCGACCGCGGCCAGGACCTCGACCGCGTGCTCGGGCTGCTCGGCCCGCTCGCCGAGGACGTCGTCCAGCACGCCATCACGAGCCGGAGTGCGCACCTCCCGGCCCTCCGCCTGGTCGCCGGGGAGTTCGAGTGGACGATGGGCGCCGCCCCGGGCGTGACGGTGACGGGCACGCCCGGTGAGCTGCTGGCCTGGCTCAGCGGGCGGTCCGACGGCTCGGCCCTCGACGGCGACGTGCCGAGGATCCCCGCCTGGTCGTGAAGGGCACGCGTGCCGCGTCCGCTCTAGACTGGGCGTCCCCGGCGCGAGGAGTCCCATTTGGACAGCATGAGCAGGCTGGACTGAACTGTGGAGGAACGCACACAACCCGCCGAACGGCCGCACGTCCACCACCATGTGGATGTGGACAGGCGGACGTTCCTGCGGCTCGCCGGCGTTTCGGCGGCCGGTGCCGTCGCCGCCGCGTGCGCGCCGGGCGGCTCCCCGGCGCCGGCCGCGTCGAGCGGCCCGGCCGCGCCGCCGACGTCCGCCCCGCCCGCCGGCCGCCTGCCCACCGGGCCGCCGAACTGGGACGACCTGCGCAGCCAGCTGGCCGGTAGCCTGCTGCGCCCGGGCACCGACGGCTACGACACCGCCAAGCTCGCGTTCAACCCGCTCTTCGACACCAACAACCCCGTCGCCATCGCGACGGCGTCCACGGTCCAGGACGTCCAGGCCTGCGTCCGGGCCGCCGCCGGGCGGGTGACCCTCGCCGCGCGCAGCGGCGGTCACAGCTACGCCGGCTACTCGGTGCCGCAGAGCGGCCTGGTGATCGACGTCGCCGCGCTGAACAAGATCGAGGTCTCGGGCGGCAAGGCCGTGATCGGCGCCGGCGCGAAGCTGAAGGACGTCTACGCCGCGCTCGGGCGGGCCGGGCGCGCGCTGCCCGCCGGGTCGTGCCCGACGGTCGGCATCGCCGGGCTGACCCTCGGCGGCGGCATCGGCGTGCTCGCCCGCAACTACGGCCTGACCTGCGACCACCTCAGCTCCGCGCAGGTCGTCACGGCCGACGGCCGGACGCTCACCGCGTCCGCGGACTCCGAGCCGGACCTGTACTGGGCCCTGCGCGGTGGGGGCGGCGGCAACTTCGGCATCGTCACCGAGTTCACCTTCGACACCGATCCGGCGCCGGACCTGACGGTGTTCACGCTGCGCTTCCCGGCCGGGTCCGCGGCCGACGTGCTCGGCACGTGGCAGCAGTGGATCGCCGCGATGCCGCGGGAGCTGTGGGCGAACGTGGTGCTCTCGGGCGGGTCGCCGGTGCAGTGCCGCGTCAGCGGGTGCTACGTCGGCGGGACCGCCGGGCTGAACACGCTGCTCAACAACCTGACCACGAACTCGGGCGCGCGGCCGTCGCAGCGCACCGTGCGCAGCGTGGACTTCCTCGGCGCGATGAAGTTCTTCGAGGGCGGTTCGGACCGGCAGACGTTCGTGGGGTCGTCGCGGATCATCACGACGCCGGTGGACGCGGCGAAGGTCGTCGCCCTCGCCGAGGGCCGCGACGGCACCGACCTGCTGATCGACGGCCTCGGCGGCAAGGTCGCCGAGCCGGCGAAGGACGCGACGGCGTTCTGGCACCGCGACGCGCTGGCGAGCGTGCAGGTCTACACCCAGACGACGACGAAGACCCGGGACAAGGCCGCGGATTCGGTCTCCGAGGTCGTCGCGGGCCTCGCCGCGGCCGGCGCGGGCGGCGGGTACGTCAACTACATCGACCCGGCCCTGCCCGACTGGAAGACCGCCTACTACGGCGACAACGCGCAGCGGCTGCAGGACGTCGCGAAGAAGTACGACCCGCAGAACGTCTTCCGGTTCGGGCAGGGCGTGGTCAGTTAGAGGTCGATGCCGGTGAAGACGGTGACGCGCTCCTCCGTCAGGTCGTGCATCGCGGCCAGGACGCCTTCGCGGCCGACGCCGGAGCCCTTGACGCCGCCGTAGGGCATCTGGTCGGCGCGGTAGGACGGGACGTCGCCGATGATCACGCCGCCGACCTCCAGTTCCGCCGAGGCGTGGAAGGCCAGCTGGACGTCGGTGGTGAAGACGCCGGCCTGCAACCCGTAGGCGGATTCGTTGACCGAGCGGAACGCTTCGTCGACACCGTCCACAACGGACACCGCGAGCACCGGGCCGAAGATCTCCTCGTTCCACGCCTTGGTGTCCGGCGGGACGTCGGTGAGCAGCGTCGGCGCGACGGTCGCGCCCTCGCGGGTGCCGCCGGTGAGCACCTTCGCGCCCGCCTCGACCGCCTCGTCGATCCACGCGACGATCCGCTCGGCGGCGGCTTCGTCGACCACCGGGCCGACGTCGGTGTTGCGGTCGTACGGGTCGCCGGTGCGCTGCGCTTCGACGGCCTCCAGTAGCGCGGGCACGAACTCCTCGGCCACGGCGGCGTCCACGATCACCCGCTGCACCGCGATGCAGGACTGGCCGGCCTGGTAGTTGCCGAAAGTGGCGATGCGGTGCGCGGCGCCTTCGGGGTCGGGCCAGTCGCGCAGCACGACGGCCGCCGCGTTGCCGCCGAGCTCGAGCACGACGTGCTTGCGCGGGGCGGCGTCCTTGAGCGACCAGCCGACCGGGCCGGAGCCGGTGAACGACACGACGGGCAGCCGCGGGTCGGCGACGAGCTTCTGCGTCTCCTCGTTTCCCAGCGGCAGCACGGAAAACACGCCCTCCGGCAAGTCCGTCCCGGCCAGGAGCTCACCCAGGATCAGCGCCGACAGCGGCGTCCGCGGCGCGGGCTTGACGACGATCGGCGCGCCGATCGCCAGCGACGGCGCGACCTTGTGCGCCACCAGGTTGAGCGGGAAGTTGAACGGCGCGATGCCGAGCACCGGTCCGCGCGGGACGCGGCGGGTCAGCGCCAGCCGCGCTTCGCCCGCGGGGTCGGTGTCGAGGCGCTGGACGTCGCCGGTGAAGCGGCGGGCCTCTTCGGCGGCGATCCGGAACACCGAAACCGCGCGCTTCACCTCGGCTTCGGCCCATTTGAGCGGTTTGCCGTTCTCGGCGGTGATCACCTCGGCGATCTCCTCGGCCCGCGCGGCGAGCCCGCGGGAGACCTGCTCGAGCGCGCCCGCGCGGACGTGCGCGGGAGTGCGCCGGAACTCCTTGGCGACGGCCGCGGCGGCGGCGACCGCGCGTTCGACCTGCTCCGGCCCGGGCACCGCGACCGTGGCGACCTCGCTGCCGTCGTACGGGTGGTGCACGACGAGGGTGGTGGCGCCCGGCTCGGGGCGGCCGGCGATCCAGGCGGGCCGCGGCTCGGGGGTGATCATGTCCATGCGTACCAACGTAATCCGGGTGGTGGCACGACCGGCGGACCCCCACCCGGACGGGTCACGGCTTGATGAGCACCTTCAGCGCTTCGCGGTCCGCCATCGCGCGGTAGCCGCCGGGGACTTCTTCGACGCCGATGGTCCGGTCGAAGACCTTGCCGGGCCGGTACTCGCCGTCGAGGACGTCCGGCAGCAGCTCCGGGATGTAGTGCCGGGCCGGGGCGACGCCGCCGGTGACGGTGACGTTGCGCCGGAACACGCCCACCCCGATCGGTCCCTCTTCGTACTGGGGCAGCCCGACCCGGCTGACCGCGCCGCCCGCGCGGACGACCCCGATGCCCATTTCGAACGCGCCCTTCGTGCCGACGCACTCGAGGACCGCGTGCGTACCCCGGCCGCCCGTCAGCTCGAGCACCTTCTCGATGCCTTCCTGGCCGCGCTCGGCGACGACGTCGGTCGCGCCGAACTCGCGGCCGAGGTCGGTGCGCGCCTGATGACGTCCCATCAGGACGACCCGGTCGGCACCCAGGCGCTTCGCCGCCAGGACGGCGCAGAGACCGACAGCGCCATCGCCGATCACGGTGACGTTCCGGCCCGCTCGCACGCCAGCTTTCACGGCGGCGTGGTGGCCGGTGGAGAAGACGTCCGACAGCGTCAGCATCGACGCGAGCAGGTCTTCGTCTTCGGTGTGCGGCAGCTTGACCAGCGTGCCGTCGGCCTGCGGCACGCGGACCGCCTCGCCCTGGCCGCCGTCGACCCCCTTGGCACCCCAGCCGCCGCCGTGCAGGCAGGAGGTCTGGAGCCCTTCGCGGCAGAACTCGCAGGTGTTGTCGGACCAGACGAACGGCGCGACGGCGAGGTCGCCCTTCTTGACGGTGGTGACGTCGGCGCCGGTCTCCTCGACGATCCCGAGGAATTCGTGGCCGATCCGGCGGCCACGCTCGCTCGGCTTCATGTCGGCGTACGGCCACAGGTCGCTGCCGCAGATGCAGGATCGGACGACCCGCAGGACGACGTCGGTGGGCTCGGCCAGCTTCGGGTCCGGAACGGTCTCGACCCGGACATCGCCGGCACCGTAGATGACTGTCGCTCGCATACTGGGGCCTTCCCTGGGCTGAACATGACAAACGTCGGGGGTGCGGCGGCCTTGGCGCGCCTAGATTCTCCGTCATGACCAGCCCGTCCGCAGTCCGCAACCCGTTCGGGGCCCTCGCCGGGGCGACCCGCCGCCCTTACCTCACGGCCGCGGTCTTCGCGGTGACGCTGGCGTGCGGGATCGCGCAGCTGGCGCACCCGCCGCTGTACGACGCGATGCGCCGCGACGCCGCGCGCATCGACGCGGGGGAGTGGTACCGCCTGGTGACGGGCATGTTCTTCCAGGACGGGTGGGCGTTCGGCCTCACGTCGAACTTGGTCTGGCTGGCGGTGTTCGGCACGCTCGCCGAGCGCGTCTTCGGCCGCGCGAGGTGGCTCGTCCTGTACTTCGGCTGTGGCCTGTTCGGCCAGGTCATGAGCTACCTCTGGCTCAACCCGGTCGGCGCGGGCAACTCGATGTGCGTCGCCGGCCTGGTCGGCGCCTTGGCGGCGGTGGTCATGGTCGCTTCGCGGCGCTACGGCGTGGTGCTGCCGGTGCAGTTCCGGGTCATCGCGTTCGCGGTGCCGGTGCTGGCCGTCGTCGACACGGTGGCGCACGACAACCACGGCCTGCCCGCGCTGCTCGGCCTGGCCCTGGGCTTCCTGCTGCTACCGGCTCCGGTAAAGGTCGCGCAGGAGTAGGACCTCGGCGCAGTGGTGGATCATCTCGCGGTGGATGTGCAGCACCAGCGTCGCCATCGGGTACTCCGCGTACGGCCCCTCGGCCGGGCCGCACGGCCGCGCGAGACCCTCGTCGTCGAGTGACCGGACGCCCTCGATCCACCGTGTGCAGTACTCGTCGAGCCGGGACAGCGCCTCGGCGGCCGTCCCGGCGTACGGGTAGTCGTCGTACGTCATCGCCGGGCCGCCGAAGTGCGAAGCCGTGCGCATGCCCAGGACGCCGACCAGGATGTGGCCGAGCCGCCAGGCGATCGTCGTCACCGGCGGTGGCGTCGGCTCGGGGAACGCGAAGTCGATGGTGAACGGGCCCGTGCCGGGTTCGTCGTCCGACTTCCGCGGGCGTACGGTCCAGCAGCCCGCCACCGGCTCCCAGAAGTACTCGTCGTCGGTGAGCCCCTCGAGCTTCGGGCGCGTGTGCACCCGCCAGTGGAAGTCGAGCTGGTCGGTCAGTTCCTTCGTCCAGTTCACAGCCATACCGCGCACCGTAGGCCGGATCGAGGACAGCACCGGCCCTGAATCCCAGGTGACCCGGCCCACCTGGGACGATGGAGGCCTATCCCACCGTCGCAGGAGGTCGCCAGGTGCCCAGTCCCACCGGTCCGGTTCTCGTCGTGGACTTCGGGGCGCAGTACGCGCAGCTGATCGCCCGGCGCGTCCGCGAGGCACAGATCTACTCGGAGGTCGTCCCGCACAGCGCGTCCACCGAAGAGATCCTCGCGAAGAACCCCGCGGCGATCATCCTCTCCGGCGGCCCTTCGAGCGTGTACGCCGAAGGCGCGCCGGGCATGGACCCGAAGCTCACCGAAGCCGGCGTCCCGATCTTCGGCATCTGCTACGGCCACCAGCTCCTGGCCAGCGCGCTCGGCGGGGTCGTCGAGCCGACCGGCGTCCGCGAGTTCGGCCGCACCGAGGTCCGCGTCACCGGTGACGGCGGCGTCCTGCACGCCGGCCTGCCCGCGCACCAGCCCGCCTGGATGAGCCACAACGACAGCGTCACCAAGGCGCCGGAGGGCTCGGTCGTCACCGCCTCTTCGGACGGCGCCGAGGTGGCCGGCTTCGAAGACGTCGAGCGCCGGTTCGCCGGCGTCCAGTACCACCCGGAGGTCGCGCACTCGCCGCACGGCCAGGAGGTGCTGCGCCGGTTCCTGCACGACATCGCGGGCATCAAGCCGCAGTGGACGACGTCGTCGATCGTCGAAGACCAGGTCAAGCGGATCAGCGAGCAGATCGGCGACGGCCGCGCGATCTGCGGCCTCTCCGGCGGCGTCGACTCCGCCGTCGCGGCCGCGTTGGTCCAGCGCGCCATCGGCGACCGGCTGACCTGCGTGTTCGTCGACCACGGCCTGCTGCGCGCGGGCGAGCGGACCCAGGTCGAGCGCGACTTCGTCGCCGCCACCGGCGTCAACCTGGTGACCATCGACGCGCGCGAGCGGTTCCTCGACGCGCTCGCCGGCGTCACCGACCCGGAGCAGAAGCGCAAGATCATCGGCCGCGAGTTCATCCGCGTCTTCGAGCAGGCCGAGCGCGACCTCAAGGCCGAGGGCGACTACCGCTTCCTCGTCCAGGGCACGCTGTACCCGGACGTCGTCGAGTCCGGCGGCGGCGAGGGCACGGCCAACATCAAGAGCCACCACAACGTCGGCGGCCTGCCGGACGACCTGCAGTTCGAGCTGGTCGAGCCGCTGCGGCTGCTGTTCAAGGACGAGGTCCGCCGCGTCGGCCTGGAGCTGGGGCTGCCCGAGACGATCGTGCAGCGCCAGCCGTTCCCCGGCCCCGGCCTGGGCATCCGCATCATCGGCGCGGTCGACCAGGAGCGCCTCGACACCCTGCGTGCGGCGGACCTGATCGCCCGCGAGGAGCTGACCGCGGCCGGGCTGGACCGCAGCATCTGGCAGTGTCCGGTGGTGCTGCTGGCCGACGTCCGCAGCGTCGGTGTCCAGGGCGACGGCCGGACGTACGGGCACCCGGTGGTGCTGCGGCCGGTGTCGTCGGAGGACGCGATGACCGCGGACTGGACGCGCCTGCCGTACGACGTCCTGGAGCGGATCTCCACGCGCATCACGAACGAGGTCCCGGAGGTCAACCGGGTGGTCCTGGACGTCACGTCCAAGCCGCCGGGCACCATCGAATGGGAGTGAACCCGCGTTAGACAGGGCTCGAGGCCCCGGCGTGGGATCCGGGGCCTCGAGGGCTTTCCTGTCAGCGGCGGCGTTTCCCGCCGAACGACGCGCCGAGGAGCATCAGCCCCACGAACACCGCGCCGCCGGCGACCACCCAGCGGAAGTCGAACCGCGGGAGCCAGCTCGCGCCGTCCGAAAGGACGTAGGCCGACACCAGCAGCGTCGCCACGCCCATGATCAGGGTGAAGACGTCCACGCCGTGCTTGACGGGTTGGGTTTCCGCCGGGTTGTCGTAGGCGTAGGGGTTCTGGTCAGGCACGTCGCACCTCCACGTTGCCCACACTGTTCGACACGTGCAGGGTGATCTTCTGGCCGCCGACGCCGTCGGTGCCGTTGTCCGTCCCGGTCAGCGCGTCCTGGCTGACGCCGTTCGTGGACCGGTCGAAGCACGAAACGTCGCCGGCGCCGGTGTGGCAGTCGAAGGTGACGTCCGCGGTCTCCGGCACGATGACCGTGGTGTTGCCCGCGCCGTTGTTCACGGTCGTCGAGTACGGCGCCCCGGCGGGCAGCTTGCTCAGGTCGAGGTCGATGTCGCCCGCCGCGTGCTGGTAGAGCGGCTGCACGTCGGCCACTGTCCGGGGGTTGGGCGTGAGGTCGCCGACGCCGCCGCGGAAGTCGAGGTCCTGGAACGGCGCGGTGGTCAGCACCATCCCGGCGATCGCCAGCGGCACCGCCAGCCCGATCAGGCCGCGCCCGCCGCCGGTGAACGCGCCGGTGACCAGGCCGATCCCGACCACGCCGAGGACCAGGCCGATGATGTGCTGCGCGGAGAACCAGCCGGCGCCGTTGAGGTTCGCCAGCACGCCGGCGCCGGCGGTCACCACGGCGATCGCGAAGATCGCCGAGCCCACCTTCGACCGGTGCCGCCGTTGCGGCGCCCGGTACGGCGGCGGCGTGGGCCGCGGCTCCTGGACGGGCGGCGCGTCGGGCAGATCCCAGCCGGCCGGGTCGGCGGCGAGGGGATCCCAGCCCCGCGCCGGCGACGGCGCCTCGGCGGTGTCGGTCATGGTGAAGGCTCCGTTTCCGGTGAAGGCCGGGTACGACGTCCGCGCGACGACCGGCGCGGGGCGGTTCTCGTGGCCGCGGTTGCGGTGCAGCAGGTAGAGCGCGGCGGCGATGAGCGCGAAGCTGATGAGCCCGCCCCCGTCGAACCAGGCGCCGGTGAACGAGCCCCCGACGCTGACGACGGTGAGCACGAGCAGCACGACCGCGAAGGCGGGCGAAACCGACGACCGGCCGCGCCCGATCAGGCCTTCGAAGCCGGACACCTCGTCGCTCTCGCCGGGCAGGAACAGCCACCCCAGCAGGTAGAAGGGCACCCCGAAGCCGCCGAAGATCGTCGTGACGACCAGCGCGATCCGCACGACGACGGGATCGATCCCGTACCGGTACCCGATCGCGGCGGCGACACCGGCCACCTTCCGCCCGGCGTGCGGCCGCCGGGGCCGGCTGACCCAGAAGTCCTTGACGGTCTCCTCGAAGCCGTTCAGGGGACTCGGCTTCGGAGCCCGTGACTCGCTCGCACCACTCATGGGGAAAAGCATGCGCCACCAGCCGCGGCGCGACATCCGGGATGGTCCCTGAGGTTTCCCCGGGGCTCGACCCGGAGGTGGTTGCGGATCAGGGGTTTCCCCGATGGAACCCCGTGCCGCCGCGTGTGACCATGGACGGCGTGCAGGAGTCCCTCGACCACGTGACCTCCGAGCAGGTCGTCACCACGGACCCGTCCCCGCCCAAGATGTTCCGGCGGCGGTCCGGGCGGGCGATCGCCGGTGTCGCCGGTGGCCTCGCCGATCACCTCGGGGTGCCGGTCGTCTGGGTGCGGACGGCCTTCGCGCTGCTGGCCGCGCTCAACGGCGCCGGGCTGCTCGCCTACGGCCTCCTCTGGGTCTTCGTCCAGCAGCAGTCCGAAGAAGCCGCCGACGCCCCGACGCCGAAGGAACGGCAGCAGGCTTTCGGGCTGGTCGCGCTCGGCGTCGGTCTCGCCGTCGCCAGTGGCACGCTCACCGGGTTCATCAGCGGCTGGGTCGCCGTGCCGCTCGCCGTCGCCATGATCGGTGCCGCCGTCGTCTGGCGGGAGGCCGACGAGTCGCAGCGCCGCCGCTGGAAGGTCGGCGCGAAGGACGGCTTCGCCGGGGCCTTCCTCGGCGGTGGCGGCTGGTCGGCGGTGATCCGGATCGTCGCCGGCGTCGCGCTGGTGATCACCGGCATCGGGGTCGTCGTGCTCCGCAGCGGCAGCCTCGACCAGGTCCAGTTCGCGCTCATCGCCGTCATCGCCACCCTGATCGGCGTCGCCGTGCTGACCGTGCCGTTCTGGCTGCGGCTGGTCCGGGACCTTTCCGACGAGCGCAAGGCGCGCATCCGCACCGACGAACGCGCCGAGATCGCCGCCCACCTGCACGACTCCGTGCTGCAGACCCTCGCGCTCATCCAGAAGCAGAGCGAGTCGCCGCGCGAGGTCGCCCGGCTGGCCCGCAGCCAGGAACGCGAGCTGCGCGGCTGGCTCTACGGCCCCAACGGCTACGGCAAGCCGGCCGAGAACGTCGAGGAAGCCACCGGCCAGCTGTCCGAAGCACTCGCCACGGCGTGCGGCGAGGTCGAGGACACCTTCGCGATCTCCGTCGGCCAGGTCGTCGTCGGCGACGCCGAGCTGGACGAGTCGCTGGTCGCGCTCGTCCAGGCCGCCCGCGAGGCGATCGTCAACGCCGCCAAGCACGCCGGTGTCGACGAAGTCAGCGTCTACGCCGAGGTCGAGCCGACGTCGGTCACCGTGTTCGTGCGCGACCGCGGCAAGGGCTTCGACCCCGAGCTCGTCCCGGACGACCGCCACGGGCTCGCCGACTCGATCCGCGGCCGGATGACCCGCCACGGCGGCACGTGCAAGGTCCGCACCGCGCCGGGGGAGGGCACCGAAGTGCAGCTCGCCATGCCGGTCAAAGCGGGCAAGGGAGCGGCGTGAGGCGGCTATGCTCGACGACGTGACGGACAACCAGCGTGAACCGGTCAAGGTGTTCCTCGTCGACGACCACGCGCTGTTCCGCGCGGGGGTGCGCACCGAGCTCGACTCGATCACCGATGAGGTCCGCGTGGTCGGCGAGGCCGGTTCGGTCGCCGAGGCCGTCGCCGGGATCGCCCGGACGAAGCCGCAGGTCGTGCTGCTCGACGTCCACATGCCCGACGGTGGCGGCGCGGAGGTGCTGCGCCGGGTCCGCCCGGAGCTGCCGGACGTCGTCTTCCTGGCCCTCTCGGTCTCCGACGCGGCCGAGGACGTCATCGCGGTCATCCGCGCCGGCGCGCGCGGGTACGTCACGAAGACGATCTCGTCGAAGGAGCTGGTCCGCGCGGTGGTCCGGGTCGCGGACGGCGACGCGGTGTTCTCGCCACGGCTGGCCGGGTTCGTCCTGGACGCGTTCGCCGACCGGCCGGGCTCGGCGCCGATCAACGACCCCGAGCTGGACCTGCTGACCCCGCGCGAGCGTGACGTCCTGCGGCTGCTGGCCCGCGGCTACGCGTACAAGGAGATCGCGTCGGAGCTGTTCATCTCGGTGAAGACGGTGGAGACGCACGTCTCGAGCGTGCTCCGGAAGACCCAGCTGTCGAACCGCTACGAGCTCTCCCGCTGGGCCTCCGACCGCCGCCTCGTCTAGACGCGCTCTTCCGCCGGCACCGGCACCGGCGCCGCGACGGGCTTCTGGATCCGCGTCAGCGCGACGCCGCCCAAGACGACCACCATGCCCGCGATCACCCGCAGGTTGAGCTGCTCGCCCAGGAACACCGCGCCCAGCAGCACCGACACCACCGGCAGCAGGTAGCCGACGACGGACGCGGCGACCGCGCCTTCGCTCGCCAGCAGCTGGTAGTTCAGCGCGAACGCGATGCCCGTCGACCCGACGCCGAGCACCAGCACCGCGAGCAGCGGCCCCGCGGAGACGTGCACCGGCGTGAGCCCGCCCACGGGCAGCGCCAGCATGAGGAACCCGCTGGCCAGCAGCATCTGCCCGGCCGAAGTCCCGTACGGCGACAACGCCGGGTCCGACAGGTACTTGCCCTCGTAGACGAACGCGAAGCCGTAGCTCGCCGCCGCGGCCAGGCAGGCCAGCGCACCCCAGCTCAGCAGGCCCGACGCCTGCCACGGCGCGAAGATCAGCAGGATTCCGCCGAGCCCGACGAGCAGTCCGGCCAGCCGGGTGCCGGTCATCCGCGACGACGTCCCCATCAGCGGCGCGGCCAGGAGCACCCACAGCGGCGTCGTCGAGTTGAGCACCCCGGTGATCCCGGAGTCGACGGTCGTCTCGCCGATCGCGAACAGCAGGAACGGCAGCGCGTTGTGGAAGAACGCCGCGACGGCCAGGTGTCCCCACATCCGCCGTCCGCGGGGCAGCCGTGCCCGCCGCAGCCGGCACAGCACGAGCAGCATGGCCGCGCCGAGCACGAGCCGCGCCAGCACCAGCTGCACCGGCGAGAACATCCCCAGTCCCAGCTTGATCCAGAAGAAACTCGAGCCCCACATCAGCGCCAGCGCACCGATCCTCAGCAGGGTCTTCGTCTCGCCCACCCAGTCCTCCTTCGCCGATCAGAGCCAGCTTTCACCCAGTTCAGAAGTAAGGACAAGCGAAATTAACTGCACGAACCTTTAAGCTCAGCTGTACGATCGCGAGCATGCTCGACGTCCGCCGCATGCAGGTTCTCCGCGCGGTGATCACCAGCGGGTCGATCACCGCCGCGGCCCGCAACCTGGGCTACACGCCGTCCGCGATCAGCCAGCAGCTGTCGGCGCTGGAACGCGAGGCCGGCACCGAGCTGCTCGAACGCGTCGGGCGCGGGGTCCGGGCGACCCCGGCGGGGGCGCTGCTGTCCGAGCACGCCGAGACGCTGAGCGCCGAGCTCGCCCGGGCCGAAGCCGCGCTGACCGAGCTCAAGGAGGGTCGCATCGGCCGCGTCTCCATCCGCTACTTCGCGACCGCCGGCGCGTCGCTGGTCCCGCCCGCCATCGCCGCGGTCCGCCGCGAGCACCCCGGCGTGCACCTCGACCTCAAGCTCGTCGAACCCGACGACCCGATGGTCGACGTCGAAGCGGGCGTCGCCGACGTCGCGATCACCGTCTTCCCGCGCAAGACCCCGCCCGCCAAGGGCGTCGAGCTGGTGCACCTGCTCGACGACCCGTACCGGGCGGTGCTGCCGAAGACCCACCCGCTGACCCGCAAGCGCGTGCTGGACCTGACGGACTTCGCCGAGGAACCCTGGGTCGGCGTCGACGGCCTGCCCGGCATCTGCCGCGAAATCCTGGACAGCGCCTGCGCCTCCGCCGGGTTCGCGCCGAACATCGTCGTCGAATCCGAGGACTACCAGACGGCGCAGGGGTTCGTGGCCGCCGGCATCGGTGTCGGCCTCATCCCGGAACTCGGGCTCGGCGCCCAGCACCCCGGCGTGGTCGTCCGCCGGATCCGCCACCCGGAGCCGGTCCGCGTGATCCACGCCGCGGTCGCCTCGCGGGCCGCGAGCCATCCGGCCGTCCGCACGCTGCTGGCGGCCATGCGCACGGCGAGCGCCAAAGTGGCCTGACTGAAAAAGTCCCGGTCCCTTTTCCGCATGTTATCGGTTCGATAAAAGAATGCGTGAATTCCCGCCGGGCAGGTCTGCTTGATCGTTCCCTGGTCACTCAGAGTGGTTCCAGTTGAGGGCTTTTACCTGCGCTTATAGGGCCGTCCGGCCCTGGGTGTCCGCTCGTTCGTCGCTTACGGTGGTCGCGCGATCAGTGATCTCCGTGACGTCCGATGCCGCCGCGGAGAAATGCGACGAGCGGACCTGCCGCTTTCTCTCATCCCTCCCTGCAGAGAGCAACCACCATGAGCAATCGAGCGACAAGACGGGTACGGCGCCGTGCCGGCATCACCTTGCTGGGCGCCATCTGTCTCACCTTCGGCACGCTGACCTCCGCCGAAGCGAACCTCGCCGGCAGCCCGTTCGACGCGGCCGACGGCAACCTCGTCCTCAACGACGAGACCCAGGACTGGGTCAACGCGCCCAACCTCGCGAAGGGCCTCGACAAACCGACCGGCCAGACCGACGACTCCTTCGGCCAGGGCACCAAGGAGGACACCACGGTCCCGACCGTCGTCGACGGCTCGATCCCGAACAACAAGAGCGACCTCACCCGGCTGTACGTCGCGAACCAGCGGGTCGGCGGGAAGGAGTTCCTGTACCTGGCGTGGGAGCGGGTCCAGGAGCCGACCGGCACGACCAACATGGACTTCGAGTTCAACCAGTCGGCCACGCCGAGCGCCAACGGCGTGACCCCGGTGCGCACCGCCGGTGACGTCCTGATCAAGTACGACCTGTCCCAGGGTGGCGTCAACCCGGTGCTCGGCTACCACCTGTGGGTCACCTCGGGCAACGCCGCGACGGTCTGCGAAGCCAGCAACAGCGTTCCGTGCTGGGGCAAGGTGCAGTCCCTGAGCGGGAACTTCGAAGGCTCGATCAACACGCCGTCCGTCACCGACCCGATCGCGCCGAACGCGCCGCGGACGCTGTCCCCGCGCACCTTCGGCGAAGCCGCGGTCAACCTGACCGACTCCGGCATCCTGCCCCCGGGCACGTGCAAGAGCTTCGGTGCCGCCTACCTCAAGAGCCGGGCGTCGGACTCCTTCACCGCGGCGGTGAAGGACTTCATCGCGCCGATCCCGGTGAACGTCTCCAACTGCGGCAAGATCGTCATCCGGAAGGTGACCGTGCCTTCACCGGACCCGACGAACACGGCGTTCCCGTTCACCCTGACCGGCGGACCGTCCACGTTGAACAAGTCGTTCTCCCTCAAGAACGGCGAATCCGACACGACGAGCAACGTCCTGGCCGGCTCGGGCTACAGCGCCGCCGAGACGGTGCCCGCGAACTGGTCGCTCACGAGCGCCACGTGCGACGACGGCAGCCCGGTGACCAACATCGACGTCAGCGCCGACGAAACGGTCACCTGCACCTTCACCAACACCCTGCAGCTCGGGGCGATCAAGGTGACGAAGACGCGCAAGCACGCCGCCGACGGCGCGGGCGACCACCCGCACGCCGGGGTGAACTTCACCGTCAACGGCGTCACCAAGGCCACCGACAGCGCCGGCGTCGCCTGCTTCGACGGCCTGGTCTTCGGCAGCTACACCGTCCACGAGGCGGTGCCGGCGGGCTACCACGTCGATGCCAACGACAAGTCCGTGACGGTCGACAACACCGCCACCTGCGGTGCCACTCCGTACGCCGGTGAGAACGTGTCGTTCCACAACACGCCGCTCACCGACCTCACGGTCGGCGTCAACTCCCAGGTCGACGGCGGTACGGCGTCGACGATCGACTGCACTGTCGCGAGCGGTTCGACCGGAGCGGGTGGCGACGGTTCCGTCACCGCGTCGAACCTGGAACCGGGCACCTACACCTGCGTGATCGTGGTCGATCCGTGAGCTGACGGGCCCTGAAGACGCGTGCCGGGTGCGGACGTCCGCACCCGGCACGCCCGTGTCCGGTGCGGACTCAGACGAAGAAGAGCTCCGAGACGAGGATCCCGACCAGCACCGCCGCGAGGATCGCGGCCACGGTGACCAGCGCCTTCTTCGACACCGGCAGGTTCCACGACTCGGCGGGCCGGGCCGGGGCCGCGGGCGGCGGCGCATACTGCGTTGCTTGGTACGGCGGAGTCGCCTGCGGCGGCGCCACCGGCTGCATCCGCTGGGTCTCCTCGGCCGAGGAGTAGCCGGGTGGGGCGACCGGGATCTGCTGCTGGAACTGCGGGCCCGACGGCGGAACCGGCGGCCCCGCGGCGGCCAGCCCCGGGTTGAACGGCGGCGCCGGCGGGGGCGGGGGTGGCGGCAGCCCGGGCGCGGTCGGCGGGATGAACGCCGTTTCGCGGCCCTCGGTGATCGCCTTCAGCGAACGGACGGTGTCCGCCATCGTCGGCCGGGTCGTCGGGTCCGCGCGCAGCATCTTGCGCAGCGCCTCGGTGAGGACACCCGCGTTCTGCGGCGGGCGCTCGGACGACTGGCCGTCGTCCCCGAACGGCGGCACGCCCTCCACCGAGGTGTAGAGCGTCGCGCCGAGGGAGAAGACGTCCGCGGCCGGCGTGCCGGGCAGCCCGCGCGCGACCTCAGGGGCCACGTACGCCGGGCTCGGGCCGCCGCCGCTGATGCCGATGTCGGTGAGCTTCACGCCGCCGTCGTCGGCCAGGAGCACCGTGCCCGGCTCGAGGGTGCGGTGCACGAAGCCGGCCGCGTGGATCGCGGCGAGGGCGTTCCCGAGCTGGATGCCCAGCTGCGCCGCCTGGTCGGGGGTGAGCCTGCCGTGCTCGGCGAGGAACGTCGCCATGCTGCGCGACGGGATGTACTCCATCACCAGCCAGACGTCCTGGCCGTCCGGCAGCACGTCGAAGACCTTGATCGCGCACGGGTGCTCGATCCGCGCCGCGTCCTTGCCCTCCTGCATGGCGGCCGCGCGTGCCTGCTCGGCGCGCTCCCCGGCCCCGACCGGCAGGTACATCCGCTTCATCGCGACCGTGCGGAACAGCCGCGTGTCGAACGCCAGCCAGACGATGCCCGCGCGGCCGCGGCCGATCGGCTGGTCCAGCCGGAACCGGCCGCCGACGATGGTGCCTTCAGAACTCAAGACGTACCTCGGGGCATCAGGGGTTGGTCCCACCCGTGGTGGTCGGTGTTGTGGTGGGAGTCTCGGAGGTCGGCGGGGGCGCTTCGGAAGTCGACGTCGTCGCCTTCGTGCTGGGCTTGGTGGGCGTCGTCGTGTTTTCCGTGCTCCGCGGTGTGGTCGTCTTCTTCGGCGTCGTGGTCGGCTGGTCGGTCGTCGTCGGCAGGTCCACCGTGCTGGTGGGCAGATCCGTCGTCGTCGGGAGCGTCTCCGACGTCGCGGCGGGCGACGGCTTGCTGCTCGACACCGGCGCCGCCGGCGCCTCCGGGTTGTTCGGGCTCAGCAGCCAGACGACCAGCGCGACCAGGCCCACGACGACGATGCCGCCGAGGATTGCCGGGCGCTTCCACGCGCCGGGCTTCTCGTCGTCCTCGTCGGCCGGGCCGGTCTGCGGGCGCTGCCGGGGCGGAGGCGGCGGGGCGGGCTCGTCGTCGTAATCGTCGTAGTCGTCGTACTGGTCCGCGTACGGGCCCTGCTCGTGCGGCGGCACCGGGACGGCGCGGGTCGCCGCCAGGCCGGGCGGCACGCCCCCGTGCTGGTTGTCCGCCGGGTAGCGGTCGTACCGGTCGTAGTCGTCCTCCGGGTAGCCGGTGGCTTCCGGGTAGTCGTCCTCGTCGTAGTACGGCACGGCCTGGGTCGGGGCCGCGTCGCCGAGCAGCGTGCCCGAGTGGCCGGCCGGGATCTCGTCGAACATCTGGGTCGCGTTCGGGTCGGCGACCGCCGCGGCACCGAGGACGCCGGCCGACGGCGCCAGCATGGTGTCCTCCGCCGGGCCGCCGAGCGGCGTCTCTCCACGGGCGACGGCGGCGAGGAGCTCTTCGCACTCCTCGGCGGTCGGCCGGTGCTCGATGTCCGGGTGCAGCAGCACGGCCAGCACGCTGGCCAGCGGCCCGGACTGGCGCGGCGGGTTGATCTGCCCGGCCGCGACCGCGTGCAGCAGGCTGAGCGTGTTCTCGGACAGCCCGAACGGCGGCTGGCCCTCACACGCGGCGTACAGCGTCGAGCCGAGGGAGAAGACGTCGGACTCGGGCCCGGGCTCGCCGCCGATCGCGACCTCGGGGGCCAGGTAGGCGGGCGTGCCGGCGATCATCCCGGTCTTGGTGACCGTGACGTCGTCCTTGGCCCGCGAGATGCCGAAGTCGGTGATCTTCACGACACCGTTGCCGCCGAGCAGGATGTTGCCCGGCTTGATGTCGCGGTGCACGATGCCGACCGCGTGCGCCTCGCGCAGCGCCGCGGCGACCTGGGCGCCGATGCGCGCCACCTCGGTCGGCGGCAGCGTGCGGCGTTCCTGCAGCACGGTGGCCAGGCTGGTGGAGTTCAGGTACTCCATGATCAGGCAGGGCTGGCCGTTGTCGTCGGTGACGACGTCGAAGACCGAGATCGCGTTCGGGTGGTGCAGCCGGGCCGCGATCCGGCCCTCGCGCATCGTCCGCTGCCGGGCGTCCTCTTTGTCGTGCTCGTCCAGGTGCGGCTGGAGCAGGAGCTGCTTGATGGCGACGGTGCGGCCCAGGACCTCGTCGTGCGCCTGCCACACGGCACCCATCGCGCCCGTGCCGATCCGGCCGACGATGCGATATCGACCGGCGACCAGACGACCCTCGTCGCTCACGCGACCTCCCTTTGGGCTCCGACTTCACCAGGGCGTGAGGATAGGTGCCTGGTGACGCGGCCACGCGTACGCCGCTTCGCTGGAGCGTATGCACGTGTCGTGGGCTGCGTGCCGGTTTTTCCGAGACCGGCCCGTGACAAGGCTAGGCGCTCACTCTGCGCACACGAATCCGGTACGGGCACTTGAACCACGGGTGAAGGGATGATCGCCGAGGGCTACATGTACTGGGCCGAGACGAGCTCGGCTTCGGTGATCAACCCGCCGGTGTCGGCGACGCGGAACAGCTGGGTGACGCGCACCAGCGCGCCGTCCGGCCGGTGCAGCGTGGCGACCGCGAGGATCGAGCCGTCCGGGTTGATCTGCGTGTCGGCCTCTTGGACGTCGATGGCGTCCATCGCGCTCCAGGTGCGGACCAGCTCACCGGCCGCGCCGCCGGCCAAGGCCGGGCTCAGCAGCGCCAGCGCGCCCGCCGAATCCCGCGCGACGGCGGCGTAGAAGTCCTTGACCGCCTGGATCTTCCGGCTCGCGCTGCGCGCGTCGGCCGCCTTGTCCGGCACGGCCTCGGCCGGGTCCGGCGCCGTGTGCGCCTGCGGACGGTCCGGGGCCGGCGTCGTGGCCGGCGTGCTGCTCTGGGTGTGCGGCGTCACGGGCTCGTGCTGCTCCGGCGAGCCGCCGCCGGCCTGGTGCTGCGGCACGGCGAGGCCGCCGAGCTCCGCGGCTCCGGTGAAGCCGGCGGGCGTGGACTGGCCGCTCGGAGCGGCGGCGCGGTGCGAGCTGGTCAGCATCGGCGCGGCGATCACCGCACCGGCGACGAGCGCGCCGGCGGTGACGAGCCCGGCCAGCTTGGCGCGGCGGGACCCCTTGCTCTCCGGCTCGCCGTCGTCCTCGGCCTGCTCCGGCTCGCGGACCGGCTCGGGCCGCGGCGGCAGGAACTTCTGCGGGTCGCGGAAGACCTGCTCGAGATAGTCGCGGTCGGCGTCGCCGACGCCGTCGAGAATCTCGGCCGGGATGACGTCCTCGACGCGGACGGCGTGGGCTGATTCCCGCCGTGTGCGCTGCCGATCAAGCACGAAAGTCCTCGCTCTGGGGTTCCGGGGACGGCCACTCGGCCGTTCGGCCGGATGTCCGTTGGTCCGGTTGGCCGGTTCGTGGCCGGTTCCGGATCCGCTGTCGTCAGGTAACCCTGTGCGGACGGCGACCACCAGGCTCTGTCGCCGGAATGCCGTCGCGATACGACGAGCGGCAGCTTATGTCACCCACCCGGACCAGGCATAACCGCTCGGCGCATCGCACGTGCATCAGAACGGGCAAACCGCACGTGCAGGACCGGCTACTGACCGTCAGCGGTGATCTTGTCGCCGTCGCCGAAGGTCAGCGTGCGCACTTCGGTCGTCTTGGTCCCGTCGGTGTGGGTCACCTCGAGGGTGTTCACCGTGACCCCGCGCTGCTGGTCGATGCTGATCTTCTTGACCTCGAAGTACGCGATGCCGGCGTACCGCTGGGCGAGGGCCCGCGGTCCCTGGTCGTGGAGCTCGCCGGTGGTCACCGACGAAGCCGCGCCCGGGTCGGTCGTGACGGTGTTGAAGAACTTCTCCGAGTTGTCCCCCATGGTCTGGGCGTCCGGCGGGAAGGAGTACCACCACGGCGGCTTGACCGGGGTTTCCCGCTGGGCGGGCGTGACCGGCGGCTTCTGCGGGAGGGCGCTGGGCGCGGCCGCGTCGGTCGTCGCCGCCGGCCCGGCCGCGCTGTCGTCGCCGCTGTCGGGCGGGGGCACCACGCCGTCGACCGGCCCGGCCCCACCGCCGCCGCTGGTCTTCCCGGCGGCGTTCGCCGGCCGGGCCGCGGTTTCCGGCCCCGCCGCGGACCCGCCTTCGGTGGGGGAATGGTGCTCGCCGGTCGGGTCGGCGATCGCCGGCGCGCCCTGGTAGCCGGGCCACGCGCCCTGTACGGCCTGGTCCATCGGCGGCTTGCCGACCAGGAACGACCCGGCGCACAGCAGCCCGACGACCACGGCGCCGGACGCGCCGGTGGCGAACCAGGCCGCCTTCCGCCACGTCTTCGGCGGCGTCACCGACGCGGGCACCGAACCGATGGTGAAGCCGCCCAGCCCGTCGATCGCCGGGGCCGGGTAGATGCGGACGTCCTCGTCGTCGAGGTCCGTGCGGCGCGGGGGCGGCGTGGCCAGCGTGACGCGGGTGCGGCGGGCCGCCTGGTCGGCGTGGGACTCGGTGAGCGGCGCTTCGGGGCCGTCGTCCTCGAAGCCGTCGTCCTCGAAGCCGTCGGCCTCGAGGTCGTCGGTCTCGGGGTCGTTTTCGAAGCCGTTGTCGAAGTCGGTTTCGAAGTCGCCGAGCGGGAGGCTGCCGCGCACGGCCGGGAACAGCGGCGGCGCGGGCCGCCGGTCACGGGGCTGCGGCAGCGACGGCTGGGGGAGCGGGAGCGAGCCCGACACCGGCGGGTCGGCCGGCGGGGGGCCGCCCGCGCGGTGCCGCACGGGACGGTGCTGCGGCAGCGGGGGTGTCCAGCTCTCCGCGCCGCCGCGCCGGTGCCGTCCGGGATGCGCGGGCGCCGCGGCGCGTCCGGGGAACTCCGTGCCATTGCTCATGCCGGCTCGACCATCCGGCCCCGGGGTCCTGACGCCGTCCGGACCGGGAACGACCCGATCGGAGCATCCTCACGCGCGGAATACTGTTCGGAATCCTGCGCAAATGCACGCGCACGCGACAGCGGACGCGCGGGGCCGGTGCCCCCGCGCGTCCTCAGGCGGGCATCACCCGACCCAGACGCAAGGGTCCTCACGGCGTCAACAGTAAGAGCATCCGCCGGGGAAAGTCGCCCCCAAACCTGCAAGTTGCAGCGGTTTCACTCGGTCGGGCGCGACCGAACGGGCGAACGCGGGCGCCGCGAGGTTTCACGCAGCGGCATCGGCGCAGTTCAGCGCCCTCAACCGCCCGTACGGTAACGGTCGCGTGTGGACTGCAGCGCCTTCGTCGCCACGGCACCGCTACCGGCCGCGACGATGATCGCCACGATGTCGAGCCCGGTTCCCCCGGCCGTGAGCAACCAGGCGAACAGGGAGGCCGCGGTGGTACCGCCGGCAATGGCCCACCGGCTGCGGACGTACTGCGCGACCGGGGCGCCCCCGGCACGCTTACCCGCGGCGTTGTTCAGCAACGCCAGATACCCCACATGGCCCAGCGCGGCCAGCACGCTCGCGAGCGCGACGATGACGGCGATGAGGTTCACGAGCCAGTCCATGTCCCCAGTCTGCCCGCAGCCGGGCCCCGGGTGCCTCGGGGAAGTCCCCGAATTCCCGCGACCGTTACCGGCCGAGCCGCCCGCGGCCGAGGTTCAGCAGCGCCATCGCCAGCTGACGGCCTTCCGGGCCGAGCTCGCGGTAGCGCGCGAGCACGTCCATCTCCCGGTTGTAGACGATGCGCGTGCCGCCGGCGGCCATCCGCGCGGCGCCGATCGTCTTGGACACCTCGACCCGGCGTTTCACCAGCCGGAGGATCTCCTTGTCCAGCCAGTCGATCTCCTGCCGGAGCGACGCGATGTCGTCACCGGCGGGGGTGTGCTCGGCGGGCTGGCCGTCGGCGTTGGTCGTTTGCGCGTTCATCGGGATCTTCTCCTCGAATCGCGGACCCGGCCCCAGGGACGGCGAAAGCCCCGGGTCCGTGGACTCCGGGGCTGACGTGATGGCGGTTCGGGCACTACGCGATCACGGGAGCCGGAGTCCGGATCCCGTAAAAAAATCGTCCCGCGTGGTGCCGCACACGATCAGTATGGCACAGCGGCGCGGGTGCCCTCCCGGAACGAACGCGCCCGGGCGTGGACCACGAGGCTCACGGCGAGCCAGAACAGCGGGAACGCCGGCCAGAAGAACCCCGCGCCCAGCACCGCCCAGCGGACGATCACCAGCACGGCGATCGCGACCGCCACGGCGAGGTGGACGCGTAGCGCGGGATGCCGCCGCAGGGCTTCGCGGGTGAGCGGGAAACCGGGCCGCGGCGGCGCGGGCCGTGGCAGATCGGCGGTGAGCGCCGTCAGCTCGTCGGTGAACCGGGCGGCGTAGACGTGGGTGAGGCGCTCTTCGACCTCGTCGAGGGTGAGCCGGCCTTCGGAACCGGCGGTCTGGACAACGGTGGCGACGCGTTCGCGGTCGGCGTCGGCGGCCCGGACGCGGGCGGGGTGGGTGTCTTCCATGTCCGCCGATGCTCCGCGCGCTCGCCGCGCCGCGCGTCGGGTGCCAGGCGACACCTTCCGCTACGCCCGGCGCGGTATTCCAGGGTTCCGGCCAAGTCGTGTCACGCTGCGAGGCGCAGCGCGCCTGAGCTGCGCGGGGCGGTGGGGGAGGTCTGGGTGGTGTGCCAGTCATGCCTCAGCGTTGCCGTTCACGAGGGGGAGGCAGCTGAAGCGACTTTGCCGGAACCCTGGTGCGGTACCCGGGGCGCCGCAGGCCTTCGGAAGTCCATGAGGGCGCCCCATGGACTTCCCGGCCACGAGGGCGCCCCTCATGACCGGCCGGGCCGCGGGACCGATGACTGTGCCGGGTCCCGGCCCGCCCGGGGTAGCGTGGACGCCACGATGGACACCCTCTTCGATCTCCCCGCCGCGAACCCTGTGCGCAAGCCCGCCGCCGGCGGGCAGGCCGAGCTGCTCGACGACCTCAACCCCGCCCAGCGCGAAGCCGTCACCCACGCCGGTGGGCCGCTGCTGGTGGTGGCGGGCGCGGGATCGGGCAAGACCCGGGTGCTGACCCGCCGGATCGCCTACCTGCTCGGGCAACGCCGGGTGCACCCCGGCGAAATCATGGCGATCACGTTCACCAACAAGGCCGCCGCCGAGATGCGCGAGCGCGTCGCCGCGCTCGTCGGCCGCCGGGCGAACGCGATGTGGGTGTCGACGTTCCACTCGATGTGCGTCCGGATCCTGCGCCGCGAAGCCAAAACACTCGACATGTCGTCGAGCTTCTCCATCTACGACTCCGACGACACCAAGCGGCTGATCACGTTGGTGGCGCGGGACCTCGACATCGACCCGAAGCGCTACGCCGCCCGCACGCTCGCCGTGCACATCTCGAACCTGAAGAACGAGCTCACCGACCCGGAGACCGCGGCGGCGAACGCGGGCAACGACCTCGAGCGCCGCGTCGCCGAGGTCTACGGCGAGTACCAGCGGCGGCTCAACCAGGCCAACGCCTTCGACTTCGACGACCTGATCATGCGGACGGTCTCGCTGCTGCAGGCGTTCCCGGACGTCGCCGAGTACTACCGGCGGCGCTTCCGCCACGTGCTGGTCGACGAGTACCAGGACACGAACCACGCGCAGTACACGCTGGTCCGCGAGCTGGCCGGGACCGCGCCGAACGAGGCGGGCGTCGAGCCGGCCGAGCTGGTCGTCGTGGGTGACGCGGACCAGTCGATCTACGCCTTCCGCGGCGCGACGATCCGCAACATCGAGGAGTTCGAGCGGGACTTCCCGAACGCGCACACCATCCTGCTGGAGCAGAACTACCGCTCCACGCAGACGATCCTGTCCGCGGCCAACGCCGTCATCGAGCGGAACCCGAACCGGCGGGCGAAGCGGCTGTGGACCGACTCGGGCGACGGCGAGAAGATCGTCGGCTACGTCGCGGACAACGACCACGACGAAGCCGCGTTCGTCGCGGGCGAGATCGACGCGCTGGCGGAGAAGGGCGAAGCCGACTACTCCGACGTCGCCGTCTTCTACCGCACCAACAACCAGTCCCGTGTCTTCGAAGAGATCTTCATCCGGCTCGGCCTGCCGTACAAGGTCGTCGGCGGTGTGCGGTTCTACGAGCGCCGCGAGGTCCGCGACATGATCGCGTACCTGCGCGTGCTGGCGAACCCGGAGGACACGGTCAGCCTGCGGCGCGTGCTGAACGTGCCGAAGCGGGGCATCGGCGACCGCGCGGAAGCCGTCGTCGCGACGCACGCCGAGCGCGAGCGGATTTCGTTCGCGCAGGCGCTGCGGGACGCCGTCGAAGGCAAGGTGCCGCTGCTGAACCCGCGCTCGGTCAAGGCGATCGGCGGGTTCGTGGCGCTGCTGGACGAGCTGGGTGACCTGGTGTCCGGCGGCGCCGAGGTGCACGACGTCCTCGAAGCGGTGCTGGAGAAGACCGGCTACCGCGTCGAGCTCGAGGAATCCGAAGACCCGCAGGACCACACGCGCGTGGAGAACCTGGACGAGCTCGTCACCGTGGCGCGCGAGTTCACCGAGATCACCGCCGAGGTCGTCGCGGACGAGAACGCCGAGCTGGTCGTGGAGGAGGGCGTCCCGGCGCCGGGCTCGCTGCCGGCGTTCCTCGAGCGCGTCTCGCTGGTGGCGGACGCCGACTCGGTGCCCTCGCCCGACGGCGGCGAGGAAGGCGACGGCGGCGCGGGCGTGGTCACGCTGATGACCGTGCACACCGCGAAGGGCCTGGAATACCCGGTGGTGTTCTGCACCGGCTGGGAGGACGGCGTCTTCCCGCACATGCGCGCGCTGGGCGACCCGACGGAGCTGGCCGAGGAACGGCGTCTGGCGTACGTCGCGATCACGCGGGCCAGGAAGCGCCTGTACGTCTCGCGGGCGATCACGCGCTCGGCGTGGGGCCAGCCGTCGATGAACCCGGCTTCCCGGTTCCTCGACGAGCTGCCGGCGGACCTCGTCGACTGGCGGCGGCTGGAGCCGTCCAGCAGCGGCTTCGGCTCCTTCGGCTCCGGCTCGCGGGGGACGCCGCGGGCGGCGACCACCTGGGGCGGCCGCCGGTCGTCTTCGCCGTCTTCTTCGGGCACGCCGTCGTTCGGCAAGGGCTGGAAGGACACGGTGGCGCTGAAGCTGGACGTCGGCGACCGCGTCAGCCACGACAAGTACGGCCTGGGCACGGTGATCTCCTGCGACGGCGTCGGCCCGCGCGCGACGGCGACGATCGACTTCGGCGCGGCCGGCAAGGTCCGCCTGATGCTCATCGGCAGTGTGCCGATGGTGAAGCTCTAGCCCCACTCGGACGGGTGAATCCGGCGGCGATCCCCGCGATCGCCGCCGGAATCGTCGTACCCACCCGCTACAACTGATCCCGTAATCGAACACGAGTTCGACGAGGGGGTAGTGCGGTGTGGACGCGGTGCTGTTTGGGCTTCTGGCCGAAGGGGTACAGAAATACCTGCGAGGAGTCCTGGAGACGACGGTTCCGGATCGGGGTCGGGAGCCTTCGGGGGCTTCAGGAACTGCTTCGCGTGCGGGAGCGGAGGCGTGCCGGCTGGCCGCCGCCTGGCGAGCGCTGCTCAGGCAGCACGAGCTCGGTGCGGACGGGCAATGCGTCACCTGCTGGCGCTGTACCTGTCGGCGCTGTGTCACCTGCGGCCGGGGACGCCGCTGGACGACCAGAGTCCGGAGTGCCGCGCGTGTCCGCTCCGCGGGGGGCGCAGGGGGAGCTGCGCCTTGGGCCCGGTTGCCGGTGCAGCGGCCCGCCGGGCTGTGCCCGGTGTGGCAGATCGCGGTGGCCTACTTCATTCGCCGGTTGCCGGGCGGGCAACGGTAGGCGATTGCGGGCGCTGAGGGGCCCGTGGACGGTTTTTCCCGGCCTGGGAGTGGTCCTGGCCGTCCGGGAAGTCTTGGCTCGCCTCGGAGGCGTTTTCGCCGCGTGCCGTTTCCAGGTGTTGTCCTGGCCCACGTCTTGGTGGCGCTCCGGCGGCCGACCGTGGGGTGCGGTGCCGGCCGGAGCGGGTGTTCGCGCGGCCGAGGAGCGGCTTCGGTCCTCGGCGGCGAATCATGGCTCTACGGCCGGGTTTCCTGCGGTGGTGCGGAAGTCTGACGCTTCCGGGTGGGGAACGAACGGCAGGTTTTCAGGCGACAGGTTTTCAGACGACGATGCCGCGGGCGGCCAGCCAGGGCCGCGGGTCGATCTTCTTGGTGCCGTTCTGCCAGACCTCGAAGTGCAGGTGCGGGCCGGTGCTCTGACCACGGTTGCCGATCTCGGCGATCTGCTGGCCGCACTTGACCTTCTGCCCCTCCTTGACGGAGAAGCTGTTCATGTGGCCGTAGACCTGGATGGTGCCGTCGTCGAGCTGGATCCGGACCCACAGGCCGAAACCGCTGGCCGGGCCGGCCTCGATCACGGTGCCGTCGGAGGCGGCGTAGATCGGGGTGCCGATCGAGTTGGCGATGTCGATGCCGAGGTGGCTCGTGCCCCACCGGGCACCGAAGCCCGAGGTGAAGGTGCCGTGCGCGGGCAGGCAGGTCTTGGGGCGGGAGGCTTCTTCGGCGGCCTTCTTGGCGGCGTCGGCTTCGCGCTGCTCGCGGGCCTGCGTGATCGAGGCGCTGTCGGCGAGCTTCGCGGCCTCGGCGGAGGCGTCGACGGTGTGGCCGGTGGGCAGGAGCTCCGGGGCACCCCCGGAGCCCGCACCTCCCGCGGTCAGCGAAGCGCTGGCGTCCTGGCTGTTGGCCAGGGGGGTGACGGCGGTGTCGGAATCGGTGACCGTCTTGAGAGTCGAGCCCGCAGCGGCGGCGGCGAACGCACCAGCCGCGACAGCGGCAACCACGACACGGCCGCGAAGGGCCGAAGAGGGCGGGGCGATGCGGTGCGCACCCCGGACACGGACGACCGCGCCTTCGAGCGCGTCCTTCAGTGCCGGGGAAGGAGCTTGGCCGCCGGGGGAGCGGTGTGAAGCCAAGACAGGGCCTTCCATCGTCGGGGAGCCGGGTCGAGGACTGCGGGCGGGGGAACCCGGTGAGCGGACCTCGGGGGTGGTTCGCTCGGCGTCCTACTTCGTGACCTGACTGTAATGGGGACCCCGGGACAGTAACGAAGGGGTACCGCTGTCGGCAAGACGTGCCTCCCGCGTCGGCCGTTCGGGTGGCGTTCACGAAACGCTCACCTGTGGGAATCACCCAAAGTTAGAGGGGGTTTACTGCGTTCGATGTGACGTCGCTTACAGGCGAAAGGGGGTGGCGAAGCCGCCGGAAAGGCCTCCGAGGCCATCACGGCCCGGAATAACGGTTTGCGAAAGGACGTTGAGCGCCTTTCGACGACTCGCACCCCCGGCGACGGCTCTCGCCCGCCCGGACTTGCTAGCGTCGCGGGCAATATGCCCCCACGCGCAGAGCCCCCCACCGGCAGCACCCCGCACGACCCCGCGGCCGAAGACCCCACCGGCGAGCGGCCGGATCCGGACGCGACCAAGCCGGCGGGAAATGCGCTTGCCGACGCGACCGAGGACACGCGGGGTTCGGTCGAGCCACCGCGGCCGGACAGCGCCGGAAGCGCGGAAGCCGGCGCCGATCGGGGGTCCGGCAACCCTGCCGGTCCCACCCCGCGATCCGCCGCGACCCGCCGAACCGCGCCGAACTCGGCCTGGACCGCCGAGGACACCGACAACACCAGCCCCTCGCCCCTCCTGACCGCGGCTCTCGGGCTCACCGCGCTCGGTGCGGTCGCGCTCGCCGTCGCCGGGATGGTCCCCGTCTCGCCCTCGGCCGCTCCCGGGTTCGCCGCCTGGCCGTGGCTGGCCGTGCTCGCGCTCGTCCCCGCGGGCGCCGCCGTCTGGGCCACCGTCACCAAACACCCCCGGCTCGCCGGCGGGATCGTCCTCGGCCTCGCCGCCCTGGCGCCCGGTCGGCTGGTGCTCGACCTGCAGTTCGTCGTCAACGGGCCGCTCACCATCCGGCCCGAGCTGTACCTGCCCGACCGGTTCCTCGGCGGCTCCGCCGTCGGCGCCGGGTTCTGGCTGCTCGTCGCCGGGCACCTCCTCACCTGCGCCGCCGGGGTGCTCGCCTGGCGGGCGCACCGGAGCCACGAGGAACCCGAACGCCGCCGCTGGCGCCTGCTCGCGCCGCTGCTCGCCGTCGTCGCCGGGGTCGGGCTGCTGACCGCTCCCGTCCACTCCGACAACGGCTTCCTCCTCGCCCGCGCGGCCTTCGAAGGACCCTGGCCCGCTCTCGGCGGCTACCTCCTGCTCGCCGCCGCGTTGCCGCTCGCCTCCGCGCTCGCCCTCGCCGCCCCGTCCGAAAGCACCGCGCGCGGGGCGCTCGCCGGGCTGACCGCCGGTGCCTTCGCCGTCGCCTCACCCCCGGTGCTGGCCGGTCTCCACCGCTCCGACCTGCACGTCACCTGGGGACCCGTCCTCGCGCTCGGAGCCACCGCGGTCATCGGCGGCCTCGCGTTCGCCCCGCTCACCGAAAAGACCGAAAAGAACGCCGAAACCGACATCGCCGGAGCCGCGAAGCTGCCCGGGCTCTTCTGGTGGCGGCTCACCACCGGGCTGCTGGGCCTGGTCACCGCGATCGCCGCCGTCGTCGGCAGTGTCGCGCCGCAGGTCGCCGTCACCGCGCTGAACCCCGGCGCCACCACCCCGGTCAGCGCCGCCGCCGCGAGCCCCGCGCGCTGGTTCCTGCTCACCGCCGCGCTCGTGCTCGCCGTGCTCGCCGCCGGCACGCTGGTCCCGAAGACCGCACCCGGCGCGCGGCCGCTGCTCGGGCTCGCCTGGGCCGGGATCGTCCTGGCCGGGACGGCCGTCCTCAACACCGCGCTGACCGCCACCCAGGCCGGCAACCTCGCCGGCTTCGGGGGAACCGGCACCGCCCCGGCCTTCACCTACGACCTCGGCGCCGGCGCGGCCTGGACGTTCGCCGCGCTCGTGCTCGCCGCTCTCACCGCGCTCGCCGCCGCCGGGACCGGCGTCGTCGAACGCGAGGACACCGGCGACGCCGCCGAGCCGGACAAGAACGTGCTCACCCCCGTCGTGGCCGGCGGGGTGCTCGCGGTCGCCGCGTTCGGGTTGCCCGTCTTCAGCGTTCCCGGCTACGTCGCGCCGGGCCTCTGGTCGAACTTCGACACCCCGTCGTGGGGCCTGCTGACCGCTGCCGCGGTCGTCGTCGGCGCCGCCCTGCTGGCGCTGCGGTCCCGGCCGAAGCCGGCGGCGGCCCTGCTGTCCGGCGGCGCCCTGCTCGTCGCGCTGCACGCCGCGGAGCTGCCGCTGGTCGGCGGCGCGCTCGGCGACGCGAGCCCGTCGACCGGGTTCTGGGTCGCCCTCGCGGCCGTGGCCGCATTGCTCGTCGCGGCGGGTATGTCGGCCGCCGGCGGACGTCGTGAGCCGTGAGCGCCCCCGGGTGCTCCTCGTCGAGTTCACCCGGCCCGACCCGGCGGCCGTCGCGCTGGGGCGCGTCCTGCGCGACGACGGCGTCGAGGTCATCCACGCCGGCCCCCTCGACACCGCCGAGCAGATCCTCCGCACCGCCGAACAAGAGGACCCGGACGCGGTCGTCGTCCTCGGCGCCGAGCCGCCGGACCTGCCCGGTCTCCGGGTCATGACAGACCCGGAAGAAGCCGTGAAATGGCTGCGCGGTGGGCGGTCTCACACCGCCGGCGCACCGTCTGACCGCGTACGGTGACCGACTTCACCAGGTGCGGAGTCCCCTGCGTCTGCGCAGGTCGCTAACCTCGACTGGTCCGACAGCGCGGTCCGGCAACGGACCACCACAGTGGCGTGTCGTCAGGAGACTGGAGTAGTGGACCTCTACGAGTACCAGGCGAGGGATCTCTTCGCCGCCCACGGAGTACCGGTTCTGCCGGGCTCGGTGGCTAGCAACCCCGAAGAAGCCAAGACCGCCGCGGAGCAGATCGGCACCCAGGTCGTCGTCAAGGCGCAGGTGAAGGTCGGCGGGCGTGGCAAGGCGGGCGGCGTCAAGCTGGCCCAGACGCCGGACGAGGCGAAGGAGAAGGCGGAAGCCATCCTCGGCCTCGACATCAAGGGCCACATCACGCGCCGCGTGCTCGTGGCGGAAGCCTCGGACATCGCGTCCGAGTACTACTTCTCCTTCCTGCTGGACCGCGCGAACCGCACGTTCCTCGCGATGGCGTCCTCCGAGGGCGGCATGGAGATCGAGCAGCTCGCCGTCGAGCGCCCCGAAGCGCTCGCGAAGATCCCCGTCGACGCGATCGCCGGCGTGGACAAGGCGAAGGCGCTCGAGATCCTCAAGGCCGGCAACTTCCCGGCCGAGATCATCGACGAGGCCGCCGACGTCGTCGTGAAGCTCTGGGAGACCTTCGTCTCCGAGGACGCCACCCTGGTCGAGGTCAACCCGCTGGTCCGCGACCCGCAGGACAAGATCATCGCCCTCGACGGCAAGGTCACCCTCGACGAGAACGCCTCCTTCCGCCAGCCGGGCCACGAGGCCCTGGTGGACAAGGAAGCCGAGAACCCCCTCGAAGCCAAGGCCAAGGCCAAGGACCTCAACTACGTCAAGCTCGACGGCGAGGTCGGCATCATCGGCAACGGCGCCGGGCTGGTCATGTCCACTTTGGACGTCGTGGCGTACGCGGGCGAGAAGCACGGCGGCGTGAAGCCGGCCAACTTCCTCGACATCGGCGGCGGCGCCTCGGCCGAGGTCATGGCGGCCGGGCTGGACGTCATCCTCAACGACACCGACGTGAAGAGCGTGTTCGTCAACGTCTTCGGCGGCATCACCGCCTGCGACGCGGTGGCGAACGGCATCGTCGAGGCCCTGAAGATCCTGGGCGACGAGGCCAGCAAGCCGCTGGTCGTCCGCCTGGACGGCAACAACGTCGTCGAAGGCCGGAAGATCCTGGCCGACGCGAACCACCCGCTGGTCACCGTGGTGGACACAATGGACAACGCGGCCGACAAGGCTGCCGAGCTCGCCGCGGCAGGTGCGTGAGATGTCGATCTTCCTCAACGAGAACAGCAAGGTCATCGTCCAGGGCCTCACCGGCTCCGAGGGCATGAAGCACGCCACCAAGATGCTGAAGTCCGGCACGAACATCGTGGGCGGCGTCAACGCCCGCAAGGCCGGCCAGACCGTCACCATCGAGGGCAAGGACCTCACCGTGTTCGGCACGGTCGAGGAGGCCATCAAGGAGACCGGCGCCGACGTCTCGGTCATCTTCGTGCCGCCGAAGTTCGCCAAGGACGCGGTCATCGAGGCCATCGACGCCGAGATCCCGCTCGCCGTGGTGATCACCGAGGGCATCCCGGTGCACGACTCGGCCTACTTCTGGGCCCACGCCGTCGCGAAGGGCAACAAGACCCGGATCATCGGCCCGAACTGCCCCGGCGTGATCAGCCCCGGCAAGTCGAACGCCGGCATCATCCCGGCCGACATCACCGGCCCCGGCAACATCGGCCTCGTGTCGAAGTCCGGCACGCTGACCTACCAGATGATGTACGAGCTGCGGGACATCGGCTTCTCGACCGCGGTCGGCATCGGCGGTGACCCCATCATCGGCACCACGCACATCGACGCCCTCGAGGCGTTCGAGGCCGACCCCGAGACCAAGGTCATCGTGATGATCGGCGAGATCGGCGGCGACGCCGAAGAGCGCGCCGCGGCCTACATCAAGGAGAACGTGACCAAGCCGGTCGTCGGCTACGTCGCGGGCTTCACCGCGCCCGAGGGCAAGACCATGGGCCACGCGGGCGCCATCGTGTCGGGCTCCTCCGGCACGGCCGCCGCGAAGAAGGAGGCCCTCGAGGCCGCCGGCGTCAAGGTCGGCAAGACCCCGAGCGAGACCGCCGTGCTCGCGCGTGAGCTGTACAACAGCCTCGGCTGACCACAGCGCGTAACCGCAGGTAGAGCCGGGCACCGACGAGGTGCCCGGCTCTTCCGCGTTTCGGGGTGAAACCAGCCGAGGTATTCACGCGTCTGGTGGGCTGGTGGCGTTCGAGTGCGCTAGCGTTCTGCGCACACAAGCCGCCTCGTCTTCCTCGGGCGCCCGCGCGTCCGAAGTGCCGGTCGAACCGACAGGAGTGCATCCGATGACCTTCCCCAGCGGCGGGCCTGGCTACCCCCAGCAGGGTGGCGGCCAGCAGCCCCCCGGACCGCCGTCCAGTGGCTTCCCGGCCCAGCAGCCGCCGCACTCGCACCAGGCGCCCTCGGGTGGCGGTGCCGCGGGCTTGCCGCAGAACCTGCCGCTGCTGCTCGCCCTGGTCGTCGCCGTCTTCGCCGTCGTGCAGTACTTCCTCGGCTTCTCCGACAACGGCGACGTCGGCATCGGCGGGACGTTCCTGCTGGGTGGTGGCCTGCTCGCCGCGATGCACGCGCTGCCGAAGGGCCCGAAGACGCTGCCGTTCGCGGCCCTGTTCAGCGTCCTCGGCGCGCTCGAGGTCCTGGACTCGCTGGTCGGGATGCAGACTTCGCCCGGCATCGTCACCGTCATCCTGATCCTGGGGATCCTGCAGATGATCGTCGCGGTCGGCGCGCTGCTGATCGAGCACGACGTCATCAAGCCGCCGGCGCCGAAGCCCGCCGCGCCGTCCTACGGCGGCCAGCACGGCCAGCCCGGTCAGCAGCAGTACGGCCAGCCCGGCCAGCAGTTCGGCCAGCCGGGTCACGGCCCGGGGCCGGTCGCCTCGGCCGGGGAGCCGTCGGCGCCGTTCTCGCAGGGCCAGTACGGTTCGCCGAACCCGCCGTCGACCACGCCGCCGCCGGGGCCGCAGGCCACGTTGTACGCCCCGCAGCAGGGGCAGTTCTTCCAGCAGCCGCCGCCGGAGAACCCGGGCACCCCGCCCGGCGGAACCCACCAGCAGGGCTGACGCTTTCTCACCGGAACACCCGCTGTGACCCTCCGTGGCACGGCGGGTGTTCCGCACTCCGGGGGTTACCCGACCGGGTGGGTTAGCTTTCCCACGTTCCCGCGCGGCGGCGAGCCTCACCCGGACGGACCAGCCCGGATGTCAGGGTGCGGATCATGGAAGTGCTCACCGACGACCCCCGCCCACCGGGTGACGTCGTGGGCGGCGCCGGGCTCTCCCGGGCGGCCCGGGTGCGGGTGCTGCTCGCCGCCGCCCTGGGCCCGCTGGTCACCGGCTACGCCGCCGTCGCGACGGTGCTGGCCCTGGTCGCCCTGACCGCCGAACGCACCGTCTTCTCCGCGACCGGGGTGCTGCTGGCCGCCGGCCCCGGCTGGCTCGCCACCCTCCAGGTGCGCCTCGGTCTCGGCGGCCACCCGCTCGGCGTGCTGCCGCTGCTGCCGACGCTCGGCGCGTTCGCCCTGGCCGCGCGGACGGTGTCCGGCGCCACCCAGCGGCTCGGCTGCCGGGCGTTCCGCGAAGCGCTGCCCGTCCTCGGCACGGTCTCCGCCGCGCACGCGGTGTTCGGGCTGGTCATCGCCGTGGCGGCGCAAGGCTCGCCGGTGACGGCGAACCCCCTGGCCGCGTTCGTCGTGCCGGGGCTGCTCGCCGTGGCCGCCTCGGTCGCCGGGATCACCTGGTCGTGCGGGCTGCCGGACGTCGTCGCCGAACGTCTCGACCCGCTCGCCGTGCGCGGGCTGCGGGCCGGTGCGCTGGGGCTCGCGGTGCTGCTGGCCTGCGGTGCCGCCGTGTTCACCGTCGCGACCGCCGTGTCGTGGGCGACGGTGTCCGACATCTACGAGCCCGCCTTCGGCACCAGCTTCGGGCTTTTCCTGCTCTCCGTGCTGTACCTGCCGAACGCCGTGACGGCCACGCTGTCCTTCGTCACCGGGCCCGGGTTCTCGGTCGGCTCGGTGAACGTCGGCATGTTCGGCTACCGCGGCGGCCCCGTGCCCGGCGTCCCGGTGCTCGGCGGCTTGCCCGACCACCACGCCGCGTGGTGGCCCGCGCTGCTGGTGCTGCCCGCGGCGGCCGGCGCGCTGGTCGGCTGGTCGCTGCGCAAGGCCGACGCCGATCCGGCCCAGCGCATCCGCGCGGTCGCGGTGGCCGGTGCGGTCGTCGCGCTCGGCTGCGTCGTGCTCGGCACGCTGTCCGGCGGACGGCTCGGGGACGGCCCGTTCGACCCGGTGAGCGTCCCGGTCGGCGTCGCTTCGGTCGTCGCCTTCTGCTGGATCGTCATCCCGGGCTCCTTCGTCGCGTTCTTCGCCGGCGAGCACGAGCCGCCCGCGCCACCGGAAGCACTCGAGGACAACCAGGCTTTCGAAGACGCCGAAGAGGTCGACGCCGAAGAAGCGTCCGAAGCGGTCGAGGAACTCGAAGCGTCCGAAGAGGACGAAGAAGCCGAAGCCTCCGACGAAGACGCCGAGTTCGAAGCCGAGGCCGACGCCGAACTCGGCCTCGAAGACCCGGAGCTTTCACGTGAAAGCTCCGCCCCCGAGCCCGGCGAGGCTGTGACCGGAGGCACCGAGACCTGCGGCGACGTCGAGCCGGACGAGGCCGACCGTTAGGGTTGACGCGACCTGGTGAAGCGCCGTGCGCCCGGCTGCGCACCGCCCGCGGCAAGGAGCCCGCTCTGTCTCAACGGTTGGAGCTGCCCACCCCGGTGAAGCTCGTCGTGCTCGCGTCGGGCTCCGGCACCCTCCTGCAGGCGGTGCTGGACGCCACCGGGCGGTCCGGTTTCCCGGCCAAGGTCGTCGCCGTCGGCGCCGACCGCACCGGCATCGAAGCCCTGACCCGCGCCGAGCGCCTGAGCATCCCGTCGTTCACCGTCCGCGTCGCCGACCACCCCGACCGCGCGGCCTGGGACAAGGCGCTGACCGAGGCGGTCGCGGCGTACCGGCCCGACCTGGTCGTCTCCGCGGGGTTCATGAAGATCCTCGGCGAGCAGTTCCTCGGCCGGTTCACGGTGATCAACACGCACCCGGCGCTGCTCCCGTCCTTCCCCGGGATGCACGCGGTCCGCGACGCGCTCGAAGCCGGCGTCAAGGTCACCGGCTCGACCGTGCACTTCGCGGACGCCGGGGTCGACACCGGGCCGATCATCGCCCAGGAGGCGGTCGTCGTGGAGAGCGACGACGACGAAGACGTCCTGCACGAACGGATCAAGGCCGTCGAACGCAGGCTGCTGGTGGAAACGATCGAGCGACTCGGCCGCGGTGGCTGCACCGTGGACGGACGAAAGGTGACATTTCGTGAGCACTGACCTGGGACGGCGCCCGGTCCGCCGGGCGCTGATCGGCGTCTCGGACAAGGCGGGCCTCCTGGACCTCGCGACCGGCCTGCACGCGGCCGGCGTCGAGATCGTCTCCACCGGCGGCACGGCGAAGGTCATCGCCGACGCCGGTGTCCCGGTCACGCCGGTCGAGCAGGTCACCGGCTTCCCGGAGTCGCTGGACGGCCGCGTCAAGACGCTCCACCCGCGCGTGCACGCCGGGCTGCTGGCCGACCAGGGCAACCCCGACCACGTCGAGCAGCTGCGCAAGCTGGAGATCGCGGCGTTCGACCTGCTCGTGGTCAACCTCTACCCGTTCGCGCAGACCGTCGCCTCCGGCGCGAGCCCCGAGGACTGCGTCGAGAACATCGACATCGGCGGCCCGGCCATGGTCCGCGCGGCGGCGAAGAACCACGGCAGCGTCGCGGTCGTCGTCGACCCGGCCCGCTACGGCTGGGTGCTCGAGCGCGTCGCGGACGGCGGCTTCGACTTCGAGGACCGCAAGCGCCTCGCCGCGCAGGCGTACGCGCACACGGCGGCGTATGACACGGCTGTCGCGTCGTGGTTCGCGAGCGCGTACGCGCCCGCGGATGACGCCGGCTTCCCGGACTTCCTCGGCGCCACCTGGGAACGCGCCGACGTCTTGCGCTACGGCGAGAACCCGCACCAGAAGGCCGCGCTCTACAAGAGCGACCGGCCCGGCCTGGCGCACGCCGAGCAGCTGCACGGCAAGGCCATGTCCTACAACAACTACGTCGACACCGACGCCGCGCGCCGCGCCGCGTACGACTTCGACGAGCCCGCTGTCGCGATCATCAAGCACGCCAACCCGTGCGGTCTCGCGATCGGCGTCGACGTCGCCGAAGCGCACCGCAAGGCGCACGCGTGCGACCCGGTTTCGGCCTACGGCGGCGTCATCGCGACGAACCGGCCGGTCAGCCGCGAGGCCGCCGAGCAGATCGCCGAGGTCTTCACCGAGGTCGTCCTGGCGCCGGACTTCGACGCCGAAGCGCTGGAAATCCTGCAGCGCAGGAAGAACATCCGCCTGCTGAAGCTGCCCGCGGCCCCGGCGTCGCCGATCGAGTTCCGCCCGATCTCCGGTGGCGTCCTGCTGCAGACTGCGGACGCGATCGACGCCTCCGGTGACGACCCGGCGAACTGGACGCTGGCCACCGGCGCCCCGGCCGACGAGCAGACCCTGCGCGACCTCGAGTTCGCGTGGCGCTCCCTGCGCGCGGTCAAGTCGAACGCGATCCTGCTGGCCACCGGCGGCGCGACGGTCGGCGTCGGCATGGGCCAGGTCAACCGCGTCGACTCGTCGCGGCTGGCGGTCTCCCGGGCGGGTGACCGGGCCAAGGGCTCGGTCGGCGCGTCGGACGCGTTCTTCCCGTTCCCGGACGGCCTGGAGGTGCTGACCGAGGCGGGCGTGCGCGCGATCGTGCAGCCCGGCGGCTCGGTCCACGACCCCGAGGTCATCGCGGCGGCGGAAAAGGCGGGCGTCAGCATGTACCTGACGGGGACACGCCACTTCGCGCACTGACCCCGCGCTTCGAGAGGGAGGGCTCGATGCAGCAACCGCCGTACGGCCAAGGTCAGCAGGGGTACCCGGGCTATCCGCAGCAGCCCGGGTACCCACCGCAGCAGGGTTATCCGCAACAGCCGGGGTATCCGCCGCCGGGCTACCCACCACCCGGCTACGGCGCGCCTGTGCAGCCGCCGAAGAAGAAGCGCACCGGGCTGATCCTCGGCATCGTCGGCGGCGTCGTCGTGCTGCTCGGCGCGGGCATCCCGCTGGGGATTTTCGCGAGCGACTACTTCGCGAGCACCGGCGCGCAGCCGTCGTCGTCGCCGGTGCCCGCCGAGTGCCAGGTTCCGGCGCAGGTGCTGGAGAAGGCCGGCTTCCCGAGCTACGCCGGCAGCAGTCCGGTCTCGACGTCCGGCGACCTGCCGGGGCTGAAGCAGATCGGCTGCGGGTTCAAGCCGGGGCCCGACGAGAACGTCCGCGACGCCACTCTGAGCGTCCGGATCGTCGAGTACTCCGGAGAAGACGCGCTGCGGCAGGCCAAGGACAACTTCATGCCGACGAAGCCGGAGGTGGCGCCGACCGAGGTGCGCGGCCTCGGCGACAAGGCGGCGCTGGTCCACCTGGTCACGAAGAGCGCGTTCAGCGGCGCCGAGCTGCACGTGCTCAAGGGGACGAACGTCGTCACGGTCGAAGTGAACGGCTGGGACAAGGGGTTCTTCTCGAACTCGCCGATCCCGCAGCAGGAGTCGGACGACGCCGTGAAGGCGGTCGCCGCCGAGGTCGTCAAGAAGCTGCCGCGTTAAGCCGGCGCGGGCAGCGCTTTGCAGAGCACGGCCGGGAACTTCGGTTCGGCCGCCTGGATCTCGGCGCACCCGGCCGACTTGACCTGCGCGAACGCCGTCCAGCCGCCGTCGCTCCAGCGGAAGACGGAACGGGACGGCGGTTCGGTCTGGCGCATCAGCAGGTCGAGGACCAGCCAGCCGGGGTCGCAGACGCGGGTGGTGCCCGTGCTTTCGGCGCCCACGGCGGACACCGCGGCGCCGATCCACGCGGGGTCGCAGTGGTCGGCGGGCGGGGCGCAGGGGCCCTGGGGGGTGCAGTGGCCCCAGCCGGCGCCGAGCTTGTGCCAGGCGTTCGCGGCGTCGGCGTTGAGGATCACGGTCCGGTCCGCGACCGGGTCCGACGTGCTCAGCCGCAGCTCCGCGGGCACCTTGTCCTGGCAGCCGCCCGCGGCGGGCCGGGTCGAGTAGACGACGTCGGCGCGGATGTCGGTCTTCGCCTCCACGAGCTGCTCGATGCGCGGCTCCCGGACGCAGCCGGGGTCCTTGCCGGGCAGGGCGATCTGCACGAAGAGGCTGTTCGGGTCCGGGCCGGGACGGATCCCGGTGACGTCGGCGCGGAACGAGCGCCACTCGGCGCCCATGGTCGTCGGCGGCGGGGCGGCGGCCGTGGCGCCGGGCACGCCACCGCCGGCGGTCAGCACGACGGTGAGCACCGCGCCCGCCGCGACGAGGGCGCCGGCGATCCACAAGATCGGCCGGCTCCGCTGTTCGGTCATCGTCACCCCCAAGTCCACGGGGCAATCTAGCCGACGCCGCAGCGTCAGCCGGGCGGCCCGGATTTCTCGCGCAGCGTGACGTCCTTCTCCAGGTGCACCGCGCCGCGGATGTGGCCGCCGGTTCCGGGAGCGGGCGTGAGCCGGTAGCCGGCCCGCTGGTACAGCGCGATGTTGCGGGCGCTGCGGGAGCCGGTGAACAGGGTGAACCGGCGGGCTTCGGCCGGTGCCTGCGCTTCGGCGTGCGCGAGCAGCCGCCGCCCCAGCCCGCGTCCGGCGAGATCGGGCGCGACCATCAGCCTGCCGAGCTCCCAGCTGTCACCGGCCGGCCGGGCACGCACCGCGCCGACGAGCCGGTGGCCGTCCCGCAGGACCCACACCGACCACGTCTTCACCCAGTCGCGCACGTCCTCGAGCGTTTCGTGCAGCGCGGGAACGTCGAGGGTGTCGTTGAGGACGGCCTCCTCGACCCAGCAACAGCGTTGCAGGACCAGCAGTTCCGGGCAGTCGCCGGGGCAGGCTTCGGTGAGCTCCACGCGGGTGTGTCTAACGACCGGCCCGGCCGGCGGCAACTTCATTACGGTGACGGGGGCCGGCTTGCTGCGGTACGCCCAGCCGGGGCGATTCCAGCAGCCCCGGGGGCACGAGGCGGGCGCATCGCGGCGGCGTTCCGGGCCGCATGCCCCACTACCGGGTGACTTGACACTCCGGGCCGTTCACGGTTGACTGTTCCTTGTCGAACACGTGTTCGACAAGGAACCGCCGCCTTCCCCGCGGCGAACCAGCGCCGTCGGTCGCGTTTTTGGGAGAGGCTCGACCGCCGGCCTAGTCCGCGGTGGGGAGGTGCGTGCGGTGACCGCTGTGATGGCCGGTGTGATGGCCGCTGTGGCAGAGCCGCCGGTGGCCCGGCTGGCGGCCCTGCCCGGGGTCAGCACGGCGAGCCGGGTGGCGGCCCAGGCCGAGCGGGCCCGGGCGACGGGACGGGTGCTCCCGGTCGCCCCGGCGCTGGCCGGGCTGTTGCCCGACGGCGGGCTCCGGCGCGGGAGCACGGTGGCGGTGCACGGGGGGACGTCACTGCTGCTCGCGCTGCTCGCTCAAGCCACCGCCGCGGGGACGGGTGCGGGGTCGGCGGCGGGTGCGGGTGCGGGTGCTGGATCCTGGGCGGCCGTGGTCGGCATGCCGTCGCTGGGGCTGGCGGCGGCTGCCGAGTACGGCGTGGACCTCGCCAGGGTGGCGCTGGTGCCGCGGCCGGGGGCGGAGCTCCCGGCGGTGGTCGCGGCGTTGCTCGACGGCGTGGACCTGGTGGCGGTCCACTCGGAGACGGTCTCGGCGACGGTGGCGCGGCGGCTTTCGGCACGGGCCCGTCACCGCGGCGCGGTGCTGCTGGCGTTCGGGGCGTGGCCGGGCGCGGACGTCGAGCTGTCCTGCCGCCGCGAGTCCTGGTCGGGTATCGGGAGCTGTCCCGAAGGCGGCTGTTCCGAAGATGGCCCTCCCCAAGGCGACTGTTCCCAAGACCGCTGTTCCCTAGGCGCCTGTCAGCAGGGCGGCTGTCAGCAGGGCGGCTATGGCCACCTCCGCGAGCGCCGGGCACTCGTCCGGGCCCGCGGCCGCGGCGCGGCGGCCCGCCCGGTCTCGGCGGAGCTCTGCCTGCCCGGTGCGGGCGGCGAGGTAACCCTCGCGGTCCCGAGCGTCCAGCTCCGCGTGGAGGCCACGGCATGACGCCCACCTCCCCAGCTCTCCACCGAGGCCGGTTCACGACGAGCCGACCGTCCAGGTACGTGAGCCGACCCTCCAGGTACGTGAGTCGACCGTCCAGGTACGCGAGCCGACCCTCCGGGTACGCGAGCCGACCGTTCGTGCGCGGCCGCAGCCCGCTCCGTCACCACAGCACCGGCTGTGTTCGTGGCCGGCTTGGGGAGGCCACATGACCGTCCCGGCTCAACGCGGCGCCTCCGAGACCCCCACCCGAATGCTGGTCCTGTGGTGCCCGGACTGGCCTGTGGTCGCCGCCGCGGCCGTCGGTGGGGTTCCCGCCACGCAGCCCGCTGCCGTCTTCAGCGCCAACCGCGTTGTCGCTTCGAACGCCGTCGCGCGGCGGAGTGGTGTCCGGCGGGGGATGCGGCGGCGGGAGGCACAGTCGAACTGTCCGGAACTGGCCGTCTTCGGCGCGGACGACGGCCGGGACGCGCGGCTGTTCGAGACCGTCGCGCGGGCCGTCGAGGCGCTCGTCGTCGGCGTCGAGGTCGTCCGGCCGGGCCTGGTGGCCGTGCCGGTCGCGGGCGCCGCGGGTTACTTCGGTGGTGAACACGCGCTCGTCGAGCGGCTCGTCGACGAGGTGTCCGCCGCGGCCGGCGTCGAGAGCCAGGCGGGCGTCGCCGAGGGGCTGTTCGCCGCGACGCTCGCCGCCCGGCGGGGTGCGTTCGTCGAACCCGGGTGCGTTGCCGAGTTCCTCGCGCCGTTGCCCGTCACCGAGCTCGACCAGCCCGGCGCCGACCGCGCGGAGCTGGTCGACCTGTTGCGCCGCCTCGGGTTGAAGACGCTCGGCGCGTTCGCCGCCCTCTCGGAGCGCGACGTCGCCAACCGGTTCGGCGCGGCCGGGGTGCTCGCCCACCGGCTGGCACGTGGCCGCTCCGAACGGCCGCCGCTGCGTCGCCGCCCGCCGCCCGAGCTGGCCCTGGCCGAGGAGTTCGACCCGGTCGTGGAGCGGGTCGACGTCGCGGCGTTCCTCGCCAAGGGCCTCGCGACGCGGTTTTGCGCCGGTCTCGCCGGGCACGGCCTGGCCTGCACCCGGTTGGGCATCTACGCGGTCACGGAAGAAGGAGAACACCTCGGCCGGGTGTGGCGGTGCGCGGAACCGCTGACCCCGGCGGGCGTCGCCGACCGCGTGCGCTGGCAGTTCGAAGGCTGGCTGCGCGCCGCGCCGGGGCAGCGCCCGACGTCCGGCGTGGCGCGGCTGCGGCTGGAGCCCGAGGAGCTGGTCGAAGGCCGGTCGCTGCAGCTCGACCTGTGGCGGAACGGCGGTTCCGACGAAGCCGACGAGCGCGCGGCGCGCGCGTTCGCCCGGGTCCAGGGCCTGCTCGGGCCCGAAGGAGTGGTGACACCGGTGCTCGACGGCGGCCGCGACCCGGCGAGCCGCGTCCGGCTGGTGACCTGGGGCGACCCGCGCGAGCGGACGACGCCCCCGGAAGCGACCTGGCCGGGACGGCTGCCGGCCCCCTCCCCGGCGACGGTCCTCGACCGGCCGGTGCCCGCCCAGGTCTTCGACGCCGAGGGCCGGACCGTCGGCATCACCGGCCGCGACCAGGTCACGGCGGCCCCGCACCGGCTGAGCATCGCCGGCGGGCCGCACCGGGACATCGTCGCGTGGGCGGGCCCCTGGCCGACGGCAGCCGACCGACGGCACCCGGGCCCCCGGCGGGCCCGGCTGCAGCTGGTGCTGGCGGCCGAGGGAGACGAGCCGCCCGAGGCGGTCCTCGCGTACTGCGCGGGCACGGAAAATCCACTGTGGACGGTCGAGGGAGTGTACGACTGAGCATGGACGAGGACTACGCACGAAGGCTGCGAGAATGGCTGCGCGCGGAACCGGGGGCAACCCCTCGCCAGGCCGCGGAGGAGCGCGAGTGGCTGCGGGAGATTCCACAGCCCGGTTCCGCCGGGGATGAACGGGGACGGCCGCCGGGGGAGCGGCTCCCGGCACCCGAGCCCGCCCCGGAGGAAACCTGGTCGGTCCGCGGGCAACTCCCTGCCGCACACCCCGCCACCGCCGACGACGAGTGGATCTGCCCGGTGATCGCCCTCCCGGTCCCACGCCCCTCCCGGGAAAACGGCTGCCGCATGAGCGAAGCCGAGGCCCGCAGCCGGTGGAACCACCCGTCCAACCGGGACCGCCGCGCCGAGCCGGTGGGCGAGCACAGCATGAGCGAAGCCGAGGCCCGCAGCCGCTGGAACCACCCGACGAACTGGCACCGGCGCCGCCGCGAAGCCGGCCAACCCGAAGCCGGCCGGCAGCGGCGAGACCAGCCCGGGAGCCGGTGAATGGGCTGGAACAACCCGCCTGTCCGGTGGAAGGACCTCGCCCGCACCCTCGCGGGCGGCGACCTGCCGCCCGGCGACCACGGTGACAGTCCCGCCTGGGGCCGTCACCGCGAGGGCTACCGGCGGCCCGAAGACCTCCCCGCGCGCGGCACCGACGACGGCGGCGAAGCCGTCCGCGTGCCCTACGCCGAGCTGCACTGCC
This sequence comes from Amycolatopsis sp. NPDC021455, assembly GCF_040640995.1. Classification (NCBI taxonomy): domain Bacteria; kingdom Bacillati; phylum Actinomycetota; class Actinomycetes; order Pseudonocardiales; family Pseudonocardiaceae; genus Amycolatopsis; species Amycolatopsis sp. NPDC021455. The sequence goes on from NZ_JBFACT010000001.1 coordinate 526,761, forward strand.
ACTCCAACTTCAGCTTCCTCGACGGTGCCAGCCATCCCGAAGAACTCGTCGAAGAGGCCGCGCGCCTCAAGCTGGACGCCATCGCTCTCACCGACCACGACGGCATGTACGGCGTCGTGCGCTTCGCCGAGGCCGCCCGGGAACTCGGCGTCAACACCGTGTTCGGCACCGAACTCAGCTTCGGCCTGAAGAACCCGCAAAACGGCGTCGCCGACCCCGAAGGCGAACACCTTCTCCTGCTGGCCCGCGGCGACCAGGGCTACCGGGCCCTCTGCCGCGCCATCACCGCCGGCCAGATCCACGAACAGGCCGAGAAGGGCAAGCCGATCTACGACCTCGGTGCGGTCGCCGAGGAGGTCGCCGGGCAGTGCGTGGTGCTGACCGGGTGCCGCAAAGGCGCGGTGCGCTCGGCGCTCGTCACGCACGGCCCGGCGGCCGCCGCCGAAAAGCTGGCAGAACTCGTCGGCCTGTTCGGCCACGACCACGTCTACGTCGAGCTCACCGACCACCGGCAGCCGCTCGACAGCACCCACAACGACCTCCTCACGCGGGTCGCCGAAGACCTGAACCTGCCGACCGTCGCCACCACCGCCGCGCACTACGCCCGGCCCGAACGTGCCCCGCTGGCCGACGCGCTCGCCGCCATCCGCGCGCGCCGCGGGATCGACGAGCTCGAAGGCTGGCTCCCCGCCGCCGGGACGGCGTTCCTGCGCAGCGGCGCCGAAATGGACGTCCTGTTCCGGCGGTATCCCGGCGCGGTCCGCCGCGCCGCCCTCCTCGGCATGGAATGCGCGTTCCCGCTCAAGCTGATCGCGCCGAAGCTGCCCCCGTTCGACGTCCCCGCGGGCGACACCGAGACGACCTACCTGCGAAAGTTGACCTGGGAGGGCGCAGAGGAACGCTTCGGCGGCAAGGACCACGAGGAGAAAGCCAGGGCGCAGATCAAGCACGAACTGGCGATCATCGAGGAGCTCGGCTTCCCCGGGTACTTCCTGATCGTCTGGGACATCGTGCGGTTCTGCAACGAGCACAACATCCTCTGCCAGGGCCGCGGCTCGGCCGCGAACTCGGCCGTCTGCTACGCGCTCGGCATCACGAAGGTCGACTCGGTGGCCAACAAGCTGCTCTTCGAACGCTTCCTCGCCCCCGATCGCGACGGCTATCCCGACATCGACCTCGACATCGAATCCGATCGCCGCGAGGAGGCCATCCAGTACGTCTTCGAGAAACACGGACGTCTGCGCACCGCCCAGGTGGCGAACGTGATCACCTACCGCGCCCGGTCCGCCGTCCGCGACGCCGCGAGAGCACTGGGCTACTCACCGGGCCAGCAGGACGCCTGGAGCAAGCAGATCGACCGCTGGGGTTCGTTGCGCAGCACCGAAAAGGACCACGACCACGACATCCCGGACGAGGTCGTGCACCTCGCGTTCGCGCTGGAGGACTTCCCGCGGCACCTGGGCATCCATTCCGGCGGCATGGTCATGTGCCACGAGCCGGTGAGCCAGGTCGTGCCGGTCGAGTGGGCGCGCATGGCCGATCGCAGTGTGATCCAGTGGGAGAAGGAGGACTGCGCCGCCGCCGGGCTCGTCAAGTTCGACCTGCTGGGCCTCGGCATGCTTTCGGCGCTGCACTACATGCTCGACCTCGTCCGGGACCACAAGGGCGAGAGCGTCGACTTGGCCGAGCTGGACCTCGCCGACGAGAACATCTACGACATGCTGTGCCGCGCCGACGCGATCGGCGTGTTCCAAGTGGAGAGCCGGGCGCAGCTGGCGACCCTGCCGCGCCTCAAGCCCCAGAAGTTCTACGACCTCGCCGTCGAAGTCGCCTTGATCCGGCCCGGGCCGATCCAGGGCGGCTCGGTGCACCCGTACATCCGCCGCAAGCAGGGGATCGAGGAGTGGGACTACGACCACCCGCTGCTGGCGACGGCCCTGGAAAAGACCCTCGGCGTGCCGCTGTTCCAGGAGCAGATGATGCAGATCGCCTTGGACGTCGCGAACTTCACCGCCGCCGAAGCCGACCAGCTGCGGCACGCGATGGGCTCCAAGCGGTCCGACCGCAGGATGGACCGGCTGCGGCAGCGGTTCCTCGATGGCGCCGTCGCGAACGGCGTCGGCGAGGAACTCGCGCAGAAGATCTTCCTGAAACTCAAGGCTTTCGCGAATTTCGGCTTCCCCGAGAGCCACGCGCTGAGCTTCGCGCACCTGGTCTTTTCCAGTGCCTACTTCAAGTTCTACCACCCGGACGCGTTCCTGGCGGGCCTGCTGCGCGCGCAGCCGATGGGGTTCTACTCACCGCAGTCGCTGGTCGCCGACGCGCGGCGCCACGGCGTCACCGTGCACGGCCCGGACATCAACCACAGCCTGCCGCACGCCACCCTGGAACCGGGCACCGGGAAGTACCACGACGTGCGCACCGGGCTGAGCACCGTGCGGAGAATCGGCGAAGACGTCGCGAAGCGGATCGTGGCCGAGCGGGACGAACACGGCGACTACACCGACATGGCCGACGTCGCCCGCCGCGTGCGGCTGACCACCCCGCAGATCGAAGCGCTGGCCACCGCCGGTGCGTTCGCCGGCTTCGGCGGCGACCGCCGCCAGGCGCTGTGGACCGCCGGCGCGGTCGCCGGGGAACGCGCGGAGAAGCTGCCCGGCCTGGTCGGCGGGCCGGCGCCGGTGCTGCCCGGGATGGACGGCCTCGACGTCGCGGCCGCGGACGTCTGGGCGACGGGCGTGTCGCCGGGCAGCTACCCGACCGAGTTCATCCGAGACCGCCTCGACGAGCTGGGTGTCGTCCCGGCGAGCCGCCTGGGCGACCTCGACGACGGCGCGCGCGTGCTGATCGGCGGCGCCGTCACGCACCGGCAGCGCCCCGCCACCGCCGGCGGGGTCACCTTCCTCAACATCGAGGACGAGACGGGGATGGTGAACGTGATCTGCACGCTCGGCCTGTGGCAGCGCTACCATCGCGTCGCGCGCGCCAGCCCGGCGTTGCTGGTCCGCGGGGTGGTGGAGAAGGCCGACGGCGTGGTCAGCGTGCTCGCCGACCGCGTCGAGGCGCTGCCGACGCGGATCAAGGCGAAGTCGCGGGACTTCCGGTGACTCAGGGCCGCCGGACGATCGTGACGATCTCCGGGCTGGTCTCCATCACCGGGGTGCGGTCCCAGTAGCCGTACTGCTCGTCGACCACCAGCCCGGCTTCCGCGACGAACTCGTTCAGCGACGGGACGTCGAGGAACCGCAAGGTGCTTTCGCTGAACCGCGGCGCGTCCCAGCCCGGGCTTTCGAACGTCGTCTTGAAGGTGACGTACCCGTCCTCGAACGGCCCCGCGTCGTTCCACGACCGGACCTCTCCGGCTTCCCAGACGTTCGAAGGTGTCCAGCGCTCCCAGGCGCGCGCTGCGGGGTTGCGCGTGTCGAAGCCGAACCGGCCGCCGGGACGCAACGCGCGCCGGATCGCCGCGAACGCCGTCCGCAGCTCGTCGTCGGTCAGCAACGTTTGGAACGCGTGCCCGGTCATCACGGCGAAGTCGAACTCGCTGTCCCAGGCCGCGGTCGACAAATCCCCGAGGACCCACTCGACGTCGTCGCGGCGGCGTGCCTGGGTGAGCATGCCTTCGGCCGGGTCGAGGCCGACGAGCCGTCCGGTGTGGCCGGATTCCCGCGCCCAGTGCAGCAGCGACCCGGTGCCGCAGCCGACGTCCAGCACCGACTCGGCCGCCATGATCATGGGGAAGTAGAACTCGTAGTCGCCGCTGCTCTCCCGCGGGTTGAAGGCGTCGTACAGCGAGGCGAGTTCGTGGTCGGCATAGGCGTGGTCGGGCATCCCGTCACCGTAATGATCTCCACGCGAAGCCTCATCCGGTTTTCGCAGCGGTCAGGGACTGGCCTATTTCGGCCATAGCGTCGGGCGCGACGAACCCAGGAGGAACCATGGTCAACCCCGTTCCCGACGGCTACACGACGGTCACCCCGTGGATCATCGGCCGCGACACCGCCGGCCTGATCGACTTCCTGAAGCGCGCCTTCGACGCCGAAGAACTCGGCCGGGTGGTCGGGGAAGACGGGAAGATCGGTCACGCGGAGGTGCGCGTCGGCGACGCGGTCGTGATGGCGTTCGACTCTCCGGACGGCTGGGCCGAAACCCCGGCCTTCCTGCGGCTTTACGTGCCGGACAGCGAGGAGACCCAGCGCCGCGCGATCGAGGCGGGCGCCACCGAGGTGACGCGGCAGACGGTGCTGTTCTTCGGCGACCGCGTCGGCCGGGTGCGCGATCCCTTCGGCAACCTCTGGTGGATCCAGACGCGGCTGGAGGACCTGGACGAAGCCGAGATGACGCGTCGCGCGCAGTTGCCCGAGTACGTCCAGGCGATGAACTACGTCCAGGGCGCGAAGCCCTAGTCGCGGGTGTGGCACCCTGGGGCCGTGCTGGAGACCGGGGAGGACTACCGCGAAGCGGTGTTGTCCGGGCAGTGGTGGGAAAAACGCCGGTTCACCGGCTGCGACTTCACCGGGGCGGACCTGAGCGGGCTGCGGACGCGCGGCTGCACCTTCGACGACTGCGTGTTCAGCCGGGCCGACCTGTCGCGCTCGCGGCACGACGCGTCGGCGTTCCGTTCCTGCACCTTCGACCGGACGGTGCTGGTGGAAAGCCGCTGGACGGCGTGTTCGCTGCTGGGCTCGTCGTTCGGTGACAGCGGGTTCGGCGGGATCGCGCTCACCGAGTGCGATCTTTCCCTGGCGTCGCTGGCGAAGGCGCGGCTGCGCCGGCTCGGGCTGTCCGGCTTGCGGCTGCGGGAAGCCAACCTGACCGAAGCCGACCTCACCGGCGCCGACCTGCGCGGCAGCGACCTGACCGGCGCCCGCCTGCAGGGCGCGAAGTTCGAGGGCGCCGACCTGCGTGGCGCGCGCCTCGACGCGAACGCCCTGGTCCAGGCCGACCTGCGGGGTGCCGAGGTCGACGTCGAGACGGCGATCGCCTTCGCCGCCGCCCACGGCCTCGTCGTCCGCTGAAAACGGAAAACCGGCGGCCGCAGCCACCGGTTTTCCGCGAGCGCGTCAGTCGACCGGGGGCTCGCCCGGGTCGAGTTCGATCAGGTCGCCCTCGGCGAGCAGCTCCTCGATCGACGCCGGCAGCAGGTACGCCGACCCGCCGCCCGGCTGGTTGAACCACGGGATCGCGACCCCGGCCAGCGCCTCCAGGGGCCGTTGCACCCGGTAGACGTGGTACGGGCGGTTCACCCACTCGGGCACCAGGGACCGCTCGGCGAACGGCGTGCCCGCCGCGTACGTCAGGTTGCCGCTCGGACCGCCGAAGCGGTCCAGCTCGCTGCCCGCGGGCAGCTCGCGCAGCTCCTTGCCGCGGAACAGCGTCAGCGGCGGCTCTCCGGCCATCGGCGCGATCGGCCACTGCTGCTGGCCACCGCCACCCCCGCCGTTGACGGCCGGGCGAACCGGTTCCTCCCGGCGCGGCGGCACGGGCGGAGCCGGCGGAGGAGCCTGCGGCGGCACCGGGGCCAGGACGGTCGGGGCGGCCTGCGGCGGCTCACGCCGTGGCGGGGCCGGCGGGGCGGGCGGCGGTCCGGCCTGCTGCCGGTCGACCGGCAGCGGCCCGGCCGGGACCGGGGCGGGCTGGCGCGGCGGGGCCGGCGGCTCGTCGTCCTCGAGGTCGCCGAACAGCTCCTCGGCGCTGGTGAACGCCGTCTGCTCCTGGGCGGGCACCGGGTCGGGCTTGCGGACCGGGTACGACCCGGTCGCGATCTCGGGCGACACCGTCGCGACGACCCGCTGCGGCACCGGTTCCGGCTCGGGCTCGGGCTCGGGTTCCGGCTCCGGCGCGGGCGGCTCCTCGGCGGGCACGTGGCCGTCCGGGTGCAGCAGCAGCTTGCCGAGCATGAACGCGGCCGCGTCTTCGGCGTCGCCGAACACGGCGGGGTTGCTGAGCTTGCCGTCGTACCAGCCGACGCGCCAGCCGTCCTCGACCTGCTCGACGCTCCACCCGTGCTCGGCGGGTTCGCCCAGCTTGTAGCCGCTTTCGGGCACGTCGAGCTCGTCCAGCTTGGCCTGGAGCCCGGCGAGCACCGGGTGGTCCGGGGTTTCGCGGCGCAGCGCCCGGCGGCCGGACCGCGGAGCCTGCTGCGGCGGCGCGGGCGGCTCCGCCTGGGCGGCGGGCTGCGGGACGACCGGCTCGGGCACCGGCAGCACACCGGGCACCTCGGGCTGGGTGATCATGGTCGGCGGGCCCGGGTCGAACGCGGGCTGCTCCTCCCGCCGGGGCGGCTGGAAGGCGTGCTCGTCGTCGTGCCGCTGCCCCGGGTCGAACGGAGGTTGTTCTTCGCGCCGCGGGGGTTGGAAGGCGTGGTCGTCGTGTCGCTGGCCGGAGTCGAACGACGGCTGTTCCTCGTGCCGGGGTGGCTGGAAGGCGTGGTCGTCTTCGTGTCGCTGGCCGGGGTCGAACGGGGGCTGTTCTTCGTGCCGGGGTGGCTGGAAGGCGTGGTCGTCTTCGTGTCGCTGGCCGGGGTCGAACGGGGGCTGTTCTTCGTGCCGGGGTGGCTGGAAGGCTCGGTCGTCTTCGAGCGGCTGACCGGAGTCGAACGCGGCGTGCGCCGCCTCCTCGTCGCGCGGATCGGCGTCGAACGCCGCCGGCTCGTCCGCTTCTTCCTCGTGCCGGGACTCGAACCCGGCCTGCGCCGGCTCGGCCGCCTGGAAGCCGTGGGACGGGGTGTCGTCCCGGGGCGGCTGGAACGCCGCGTGCTCGTCGTCCGGCCGGGCCGCGAAGGACTCGCCGTCGCGCGGCGCCTCCTCCTCGTGCCCGATCGGCTGGTCGGGCACGTACTCCGCGGTCTCGTCGAGGTCGGGCACCCGGCCCGGCTCCGGCGACGTGCCGTTCGAGCCTGCGGCGTGCTCGGGGTGCTCGTACTGCTCGCCGTAGGAGTCCTCCTCGGCGAAGCGGTCGTCGAACTCCTGGTCGTCGTAGCGCTCTTCGGCGTATTCGTGCTCTTCGGCCGCGGCTTCCGGCTCGGGGGCGTGCGCCGCGTGCGGCGGCTCCGCCGGGGCGGGTGGCTCCTCCTTCTGCGGCAGGTGCGGCGGCGGCGCTTGCGGCGGTTGCTGCGGCGGCGCGGCGGGCGGGACCGGGGCGGCCATGACGGGCGGCGGGCCCGCGGGGGCCTGCTGCTGCGGGGGCATGCCCGGCGGCGGCCCCTGGGGCGGCATGCCCTGCGGCGGGGGACCCTGAGGCGGCGGCCCGGCCGGGCGCTGCTGAGGCGGCGGCTGGCTGCCCCGCGTCAGGTACGCGGCGGCGGCCTGCAGCGTCGGCTCGTCGACCGCCGGCAGCTTGAAGCCGACCGCGCGGACGTGCTCGACGAGGTCCGGTTCGGGCGAAACGCCGTACTTGTGCAGGTAGAAGTTGACGGCGGCGGGCCAGATCCACTGGCCGTCGCTGTGGAAGGCGACCGGGACGGTGGCCTCCGGCGCCGCGGCGAGGCGGTCGATGTCGTAGCCGCGCTCGGGCACCACCAGCGGCGCGTGCTCCAGGTACTCCAGCAGGCGGTCCTGCTCGTCGACCTCGAGGTCGGGCCGGTTGATCACCGGACGGCCGGCCGGGCCGACGGTGTCGAAGATCCGGGCGATCCGGAAGTGCGGGCCCGGCTGCTCCGGGCCGAGCCCGGACATCCGGCGGATCAGCCATTCGGGGACGTTCTCCTCGGTGCGCGGGAACATCCGCAGCTCGTCGGAGTAGGCCTGCGGCGGCGGCGCGAGGTTCCACACCGGTTCGTCCCGGTTGTACTCGAGGTTGTAGCTGGACGGGTGGTCCAGCTGGTACCGCGCGTTGAACCAGGTGCCGCGGCCGTCGCGGTACATGCCCCCGCGCAGCCTGCCGAAGAGGGTGGCGATGTCGTGGGTGGCGAGCCACTCGTGCACCGTGCCGTCCTCGGTGACGATCTCGCCGGTCAGCTCGTGGTACCTGCCGACGGCTCGGTACTCCGCGGTGACCTTGCGCCAGTCGCGCGGGGCGGCACGGAGCAGGGCAAGTCCGATCTGCTTGACCAGGGTGTCCTGCTCGGTCGCGTTCAGCTGCGTCGTCGGTTGTGCCACCCGCACATTTTGACTGCTCGCGCGCGCGAGTGCACCCCGCATGTGGGTTTTGCCGCCCGGTTACCCGGCGGCACACGGTCTGACCTCGCGCGATGCGACATGTCATAGATCACAGCTTGATCGCGGCCGGTGTCGCGAATGGACCGTCTGGGGTAGTGAGCACTCTACGCGCTGCGACCGGTCACGCCTGGAAGCGACGCGCGGGGGTCGCTTTGCCAGAATGGGGCCCGTGACGGCGAAGATTCTCGACGGCAAAGCCACCAAGAACGCCATTTTCGCGGAGCTCGAGCCCCGCGTCGCGGCACTGGCCGCGAAGGGGGTGACGCCGGGCCTGGGCACGGTCCTGGTCGGCGACGACCCGGGCTCGCACTCGTACGTGCGGATGAAGCACGCCGACAGCGCGAAGATCGGGATCAACTCGATCCGCCGCGACCTGCCGGCCGACATCAGCCAGGAGAAGCTCGAAGCCGTCATCGACGAGCTGAACGCCGACCCGGCGTGCCACGGCTACCTCGTGCAGCTGCCGCTGCCGAAGCACCTGGACGCGAACCGCGTGCTGGAGCGGATCGACCCGGAGAAGGACGCCGACGGCCTCGCGCCGGTCAGCCTCGGCCGGCTCGTGCTCGGCAGGCAGGGCGCGCTGCCCTGCACGCCGTACGGGATCATCGAGCTGCTCAAGCGCCACGGCGTGGAGCTGAACGGCGCGCGCGTCACCGTGGTCGGCCGCGGCATCACCGTCGGCCGGACGCTCGGCCTGCTGCTGACCCGCCGCAGCGAGAACGCCACCGTGACGCTGTGCCACACCGGCACCCGCGACCTCGCCGCCGAGGTCCGCCGCGCCGACATCGTGGTCGCCGCGGCCGGGGTGCCCGGGATCATCACGCCGGACATGGTCGCCCCGGGCGCGGCGGTGCTCGACGTCGGCGTGTCCCACGTGGACGGCAAGCTGACCGGCGACGTCCACCCGGGAGTGTCCGACGTGGCCGGCTGGATCTCGCCGAACCCGGGCGGAGTCGGTCCGATGACGCGGGCGATGCTCGTCAGCAACGTCGTCGAGGCGGCGGAACGCTCGGTTCAAGGCTGATGACCATGACCGAGGACCGGCGGGACATCGGCGACCGCCGGAGCAGGCAGGGCCGGTTCACCCAGCTGCCGTTCGCGGTGGTGCTGCTGGTGGTGGCCGTCGCGGCGCTGCGGATCTTCCAGTACCACTGGCGGGAGGGCGCGGCGCTGATCGGCGCCGCGCTCCTCCTCGCCGCGGTGCTGCGGGCGGTGCTGCCGACGGCCAGGGCGGGCTTGCTCGCGATCCGCGGCAAGGTCGTGGACATCGTGACGTACGCCGGCCTCGCGGCGGCGGTGCTCTACGTGGCCCTGACGATCATCGGCGGCCCGCTCAGCTCCTCTTAGGACGCCATCGCCAGCTCACGCCGTTCGGCGCGGGCTTCGCGGCGGTCCAAAGTGCCCGAAACGACGGCCAGCGTCAGGCCGAAGACGGCGAGGAGGGCGCCGACCCAGTTGGGGGCGAGCAGGCCGAGGCCGCCGGCGATCACCAGGCCGCCGAGGTACGCGCCGATCGAGTTGGCGATGTTGAACGCGGACTGGACGGCGGCCGACACCAGGGACGGAGTGCCGCCCGCCTTCTCCATGATCCGCGCCTGCATCATCGGGCCGATCATGAACCCGGCGACGCCGACGAAGAAGATCGTGATCGCCGCACCGATCTTGCCCTGCGCGGTGATCGTGAAGATGCCCAGCACGGACGCCAGCGCCAGCAGGGCGATGTAGAGGCTCGGCATCAGCGCGCGGTCGGCCAGCCGGCCGCCGAGCAGGTTGCCGATCGTCATGCCGACGCCGGCCAGCGACAGCAGCAGCGTGACGTTCGACGGCGAGTAGCCGGCGACGTCCGTCAGCATCGGCGTGATGTAGGACAGGCAAGCGAACACGCCGCCGAGCCCGAAGGTGACGATCGCCAGCGCCAGGTGCACCTGCGGCCGCTTGAACGCGCCGAGCTCGGTGCGCAGCGACGCTTCGGCGGGCCGGCCCTGGTGCGGGACGAGCTTCGCGATGGCCGCGATGGCCACCAGGCCGATCAGGGCGACGACGCCGAAGGTGGCGCGCCAGCCGACCTGCTGGCCGAGCAGCGTGCCCAGCGGCACGCCGATGACGTTCGCCAGGGTCAGGCCGAGGAACATCAGCGACACGGCCTTGGCGCGTTCGCCCTGGCCGACGAGGCTGGAGGCGACGACCGCGCCGGCGCCGAAGAACGCGCCGTGGGGCAGGCCGGCCAGGAAGCGGAACGCGACGCCGAACTCCTGGTTCGGCGAGAGCGCGAAGAGGGCGTTGCCCAGCGTGAACAGGCCCATCATGGCCAGCAGCATGGTCTTGCGCGGCAGCCGGACGGCGACCGCGGTGAGCAGGGGGGCGCCGACGACGACGCCGAGGGCGTAGGCGGAGATGAGGTGGCCGGCGGTCGGGATGTCGACGCCGAAGTCGGCGGCCGCCTGGGGCAGCACGCCCATCATGACGAACTCGGTGGTCCCGATGCCGAAAGCTCCGATGGCGAGCGCGAGCAGCGCGACGGGCACGGCACTCCTTCCAGGGTGGGTAAACGATTACCGAGCCGATCTCTGGATCGGTTCAGTGGGAGGGCATAAATAAAGACAGCCGATCGGCCCCAGCGCCGTGAGCTGCCTACGCACAGTCCAACAAGCGAGGGGGCCCGTTGTCATCCCGATATCGGGTGACGATCCACACCGTAACGCGGTGATCAGCGCGGAGCGGCCAGGACGCCGTCCAGCAGCCCCGGGAAGAGCGCGTCGAGATCCTTGCGGCGCAACGAGTTGAACCGGGTCGTGCCCTGCTGGCGGCCGGCGACGACCCCGGCCTGGCGCAGGATCGCGAGGTGGTGGGTGAGTGTGGATTTCGTCACCGGCACGGCCAGTGCGCTGCAGGCGATTTCGAGGTCCGAGGACGCGAGCTGCCGGACGATCGCCAGCCGCACCGGGTCGGCCAGTGCGCGCAGCACCCCTTCGACGGTGATCTCGTCGCGCTCCGGGTAGGCGAGCGGGGGCACGGTGTCGGACTTGGCCATATGGTGATTGTACGACGGCGGTCGAAATTGTGGGGCGGGCCGTAGTACGGTGGCTGTCGAACTACGACGTTCATCGAACCAACCGCCTGCTTCGCTTGGGGGCCCAGCCCATGTCCGCACCTGCTCCGTCGAGGATCTCGGTCCTCGCCTTCGGCGCCTTCGGCGTCGGGACCAGCGGTTACATCGTCGCCGGGCTGCTGCCCGCGCTGACCGGTGAGCTGCACGTCTCGGCCACCGCCGCGGCCCAGCTCGTGACCGCCTTCGCCATCGCGTACGCCATCGGCTCGCCGGTGTTCGCCGCCGCCACCGGCACCTGGGAACGCCGGACGCTGCTGGTCGCCGCGCTCGCCGTCACCGGCGCCGGCAACCTGTTCGCCGCGCTCGCGCCCGGCTACGGCTCGTTGCTGGTGGCCCGGGTGATGACCGCGGTCGGCGCCGCGGTGTTCACCCCGGCGGCGAGCGCCGTGGCGGCCGAGCTGACCGTCCCCGAACGCCGGGGCCGCGCCGTCGCGCTGGTGTTCGGCGGCCTGACGGTCGCGCTCATCTTCGGCGTCCCGCTCGGCAGCCTCATCTCGCAGCACCTCGGCTACCGGACGGCGTTCGCGCTGGTCGCCGCGTTCTCGCTGGCGAGCGCGCTGGCCGTGCGGCTCGCGTTGCCCGCGGTCGCCGCACCGCCGCGGGTGGGGCTGGCCGAGCGGTTCGCCGCGGGCCGCGACCCCCGGGTGCTCGTCATGCTGGCCACGACGGTGCTCGCCTGCCTGGCCGCGTTCATGGTCTACACGTTCGTCTCACCGCTGCTGGCCGCGACCGCGGGCGTGCACGGAACGACCGTGACGGTGCTGCTCTTCTGCTACGGCGTCGGCGGCGCGGTCGGCAACTTCGCGGGCGGCCGGGCGACCGACCGCTGGGGCTCGCGGGCGCCGCTGCTGGTGGTCACCGTGGCGATCACCGCCGTGATGGCGTTGCTGCCGCTGACGACGGTGACGCCGGTCGCGGCCGGGATCTCGCTGTTCGTGTGGGGCCTGGCGACGTGGTCGTTCAACCCGCCGGTGCAGCACCGCCTGATCGAGCTGTCGCCGGGCCACGCCGGCCTGGTGCTCTCCCTCAACGCGTCCGCGATCTACCTCGGCGTCGGCCTGTCCGGCGTGGTCGGCGGCGCGGTGCTGTCGGGTGGCGGGCCGCTGCTGCTGCCCGAGGTCGCGGCCGCGCTGACCCTCGTCGCCCTGCTGCTGGTGGGCGTGGCGTGGGGGCGCGTCCGCGAGCCCCGGGAACAGGTCGCGGTCTAGTCGGCGTGGGTCTGGACCTCGCAGTCGGGCCCGGGATAGACGAGTCCTTCGTGCCCGTCGGCGAACCGCACCAGGTAGGGCGGCGCGCCGTCGGGCCCGCGGACCTCGAGGATCTCGCCGCGCTGCTCGGCCGAGCCGACCGTCCGGCCGTGCACCTGGATCTCGTCTCCTACTCCTGCGTGCATGGGCTTCACCTCCGTGTCCAGGGTAGGAGCGGGAACCGGGTCCGTGGACCCCGCGAACGGGTTGGACTTCCGGTCTCCGGTAAGAAGGTCGTTTCATGGGGGAAACGAGGCCCGGGCGGACGGTCGGCCGTGCCGTCACGGAGAACGCGTCATGGTGCGATCTGGTGTGCGGCGGGGAGTTCGGCCCGCGGGCGTGGACGAGCCCGCGCCGCACCCCGGAGTACTACCCGGACGCGGTGACGCTGACCCCGGACGCCACCGCCGCCGACATCCTCCCGTTCGTCGATGACGCCGCAGGGTGCTCGGTGAAGGACAGCTTCGCGACCCTGGACCTGCCGGGGTTCTCGGTCCTGTTCGAAGCGACGTGGATCGAGTGCGGCCCGGGCGTCCCCGAGCCGGGCTGGCGGCGGGTGGCCGGCCACGGCTTCCCGGCCGACGACTCGGTAGCGGTGCTGTCCCGCGGCCCGGCGACGGTCGTCGCCCACCGCGGCGACGGCGTGGTGGGGCTGTCCAACTTCTCGGGGCCGGACGCGGCCTGGCCCGGCGCGGTGGCGGCAGTGGCCTCGGCGTTCCCGGGCGTCCCGGTGGTCGGCTACGAACACGGCGACGCGCTGCGGGTCGCGCTGGACCACGGCGCGCGGTCGCTGGGCCCGCTGCGCGTCTGGGTGCGTTAGCCCGACTTGGCCGCGGCCTTGGCGGCCTTCTTGAAGGCGCGCACCTCGGCGAGGGTTTCGGCGCTCGTGACGTCGGCGATCGACCGGCGCGAGCCGCGGTCGCCGTACGCGCCGGCCGCCTCGCGCCAGCCCTTCGGCTGGATGCCGCGCTGCTTTCCCAGCAGGGCCAGGAAGATCTTGGCCTTCTGCTCGCCGAACCCGGGCAGCGCCCGCAGCCGCTTCAGGACTTCCGGGCCGTCGGGTTTCGGGCGCCCGTCGAGCCAGATGCCTTCCGTGCGGCCGTCGTAGTTCTCGATGATGTGCTGCGCGAGCGCGTGGACGCGGCGGGCCATCGAACCGCCGTAGCGGTGGATCGCCGGCGGCACCACGCACATCTCGACGAACGCCTCGACGTCGGTCGCGGCGATCTTCGCGAGGGAGAAGCCGTCCATCCGGTCGGCGATCTTCCGCGGGCCGGCGAACGCGTGCTCCATGGGGAACTGCTGGTCCAGGAGCATCCCGACGAGCAGGGCGAACGGGTCGTCGTTCAGCAGCCGGTCGGCCGCCGGGTCGCCGGTCAGGTGCAGTTCGCGCAGCATGCCGTCATCTTGACACAGCTTCCCGTTCCGGCAGGTGGGCGACGACCAGCGCGACGGTCGCGATGAGGAAGTTCTGCAGCGCCGGCTGCAGGCCGTTCCACTTCTCCGACTGCCACATCTGGAACCACTCGCCGCCGATGGCGAGGAAGCCGACGCCGAACAGCAGGACCCACATCACCCAGCCGAGTGTCGAGAGGCGCCGGGCCGTCGCGTCCTTCGCCCGGATCCACTGGACCAGCGCCGCGATCAGCACCAGCGCGGTCAGCGTCTCCCACGCGATGATCACCACGTACGCGGTGTCCTGCAGACCCGGGCTGGTGATCGCGCGCCACATCATGTCCGGCGAGCGGAACGTCGTGTCCATCGCGAGCACGTGCTGGACGAACGCCTGGTTGGTGCCGAAGTCGGTGATGTTGCCGAACGCGATGAGCGTCATCTGGAGTGCGGTCATGGCGGTGAGGACGACGACCGCGAACCGCGGGCCGCCGATCCTGGCGAGGAACCCCATATCCGGATCGTAACGACGTCGTCACCGGGTTTTCGCGTACCGGGACGGCGTCGTGCCGAGGTACCGCTTGAAGTGCCGGGTCAGGTGGGCTTGGTCGGTGAACCCGGCCGTGGCGGCGACCTCGGCCGCCGGGGCGCCGTCGAGCAGCAGGCGGCGGGCGCGATCGACGCGGCGGCCGGTCAGGTAGCGGTGCGGCGGCAGGCCGAACCGCGCCCCGAAGCAGCGGACGAGGTACGCGGGGTGCGCGCCGAGCTTCTCACCGGCTTCGGCCAGCGTCAGCCCGACCGGCAGGCGCTCGTCCAGCAGATCCCGGAGGTCGTCGGCGAGGCCGCGCTTCGGTTCGTGCGACGACGGCTTTCCCAGGTGGGTGCGCAGCCGGTCGGCGACCAGGACCAGGCGGCTCTCGGCCTCCAGCGCGTCGCCGGGGTGGACCAGGGACTCGTGGAGCTGGTGGATCCGGGTGCGCAGCAGCCCGTCGGCGACGCTCGGCTGGTCGACCGCGGCGCCGACGAGGTCTTCGCCCAGCACGGACGTGTCCAGGTACAGCACGCGCTTGCGGAAGCCGTGGCTGGTGGCGGCCCGCCCGTCGTGGGCGACGTTCGGCGGCAGCAGCGTCACGGCCGGGCCGAGCGCGCCGTGGTGGTGGCGGTCGAGGTCGTAGCGGATGACGCCGTCGTCGACGATCAGCAGCGTCCACGTGTCGTGCGTGTGGAGCGGGTAGGCGTGCGTGGTGAAGCGCGCGTGGAAGACCTCGGCGATCCCCGGGACCGCCGGCCGCCAAGCTTCCACGTGGGCCATGTCAAGAACGTACAAGACGCGCGCGCCGGGGCCGGGCGAGTCTTGCGGCATGAGTTCCTTCGACACGAAGATCGCCGTCCTGCTCCGCGACGACCTGGCGTCCTGGCAGCGGCTGAACGTCACCGCGTTCCTGGTGAGCGGGATCGCCCACGTGACGCCCGAGCTGATGGGCGAGCCGTACCTCGACGCCGACGGCACGGAGTACCTGCCGATGTTCGGCCAGCCGACCATGGTCTTCTCCGGCGACGCGGCCGTCTTGACCGCGGCCCACGCGCGGGCCCTCGGCCGCGGCCTGCGGTTTTCGATCTTCACCGACGAGCTGTTCCACACCGGCAACGACGCCGACAACCGGGCGGCGGTCCGCGCGGTGCCGGGGGAGAAGCTGGCGCTCGCGGGAATGGCGGTGCACGGGCCGAAGAACGCCGTGGACAAGATCCTCAAGGGCGCGTCGCTGCACCGCTGAGTAGAAACCCTCTGTCCCCCGGCCGGGTGGGCTGCCAGCGTGATCGGCAGTGCCGCGGAGAGCGGCCCGAAATGGGGAGGTTTCGTGAATTCACTTCGTCGTGCGTGCGTGGTCCTGTCGATGGCGGCCGGGCTGGGCTTGGCGGTCGCGCCGGTCGCTTCGGCGGACTCACCGCAGACGGTCGATTACACCTCGGAAGAGGGCGCTTGGCCGCTGCGGGGCAGCGCCCACTACGCGGGTCCGGCGGACGAGATCGCCGTCTGGGAGTACGACGGCGTGCTGAAGATCGACGTCCAGTCGGGGCTGAAGGACCTGCGCGTCGAGCTGAGCGCGCCGGCCGGGGAGACCCTGCACACCGGCACGTACACCGGCGCGCGGTTCCGCGGCCAGAGCGACCCGGCGCTGACCACGCCCGGTGTCTTCGTCTACACCCACGGCGACGTCTGCAGTGAGGCGTACGCGGACTTCACGATCGACCGGCTCGACGCCTCGGGCGTGGACCTGACGTTCGTCCAGCGCTGCGGCACCCCGGACGGGCCGGCGACCCGCGGCGAGGTCCACTTCACGCGCTGACCCTCACGGGGCCGTCGCGTGCACCAGGAAAACGCTCCGGATCCGGTCCCCGCCGTCGACGGTGAACGTCCGTGCCGACACATCGACGAAGCCGTGCGCCAGCGCCGCCGCTTCGGCTTCGTCGGTCGGGAACGTGAGGTCCTTCGGCACGAACTCGGCGAACGGCCCGGACGGCCGGAACCGCGTCCCGGACACCACCGAGAACGCCAGCCGCCCGCCCGGCTTCAGCACGCGCAGCCAGTCCGTGAACGCGACGGCACCCAGGAAGTGCAGCGAAGACGCGCACAGCACGATGTCGGCCGAGTGGTCCTCGGCCGGCATCGGCACCGCCGGCCCGACGCGCCACTCGATCCGCCCGTCCGGGTCCTGGGCCGGCGCCTTCGCTTCGGCCCGCGCGACCATCGCCGGCGACAGATCGACGGCCAGTACGCGAGCCGGCTTCAGCCGCAACGCCGCGTACGCCGCGAAGCCCGTCCCCGTGGCGACGTCCACCACGAGTTCCGGGCCGGAGGGCAGTGGCTCGACCAGCGCTTCCGCTACCGCCGCGTGGAAGGTGTCTTCGTCGTAGTGCTCGGCCGTGCTGTCGAACAGCGCTGCTCTCGAGTCGTGGTCCACGACCTCAACCTAGCCGGGCCGACCAGCGATTTTCAGCGGACGGCGGCCCGCGAAGCCCAGGTCCGCGCGGTGGTACCAGCCCAGCTCGTGGTCGCCTTCGAGCCAGCACAGCAGCACGTCGGTGCCGTCCAGCTCGGCCGGGAAGTCGACCAGCAGCGGCGCGAACCCCTTGAGCTCGGCGCCGGTGCGCTGGACGGTCGTCATCAGGTCGTCGAGGCGGGCTTGGGCGGCCTTCCACTCCGGCAGCCCGCCCAGCTCGGTGCCGCGGCCGCCGGGCCGCAGCGACGCCGCGAGCTCGGCCGCGTCGGCGCGGACGCGCACCAGTTCGTCGAGGACCGGCCGCAGCCGCGCCAGTTCGTCCTTTGCCTCCGCGACGGTGAACAGTCCCATCCGCCGATGATGCCACCGGCGGGGAGTCAGGCCTCGCGCCGCCGCCGGACCAGCGCGTTGGCCAGCCCGCTGCCGACCAGGAGGAAGCCCACGCCGAGCAGGCCGCCGATGAAGAGGAAGTCCATGACGCCGTACGCGATGTCGCTCTTCGGCATCAGGTTGACCAGCTTGAACCCCCACTCCGGCACGGCCATCGCGGCGACGCCGGGCAGCACGCCGTAGACGAGCCCGCCGAGGATCGGGCCGGCCGCCGACAGCGCCCCGAGCGCGGCGACGATCAGCAGCAGGATCGCCCCGCCGGCCAGCAGCGCGATGCCGAGCGGGTCGCGGTTGGTGCTCAGCGTCGCCTGGATCAGCTGCTGCTGGCGCAGCCCGCCCCAGCTCAGCAGGCCGAGCGCCACCGGGGTGAGCAGGAGCCCGCCCAGCGCGCTGACGAAGTGCGCGACGCCGCGGCGCGGCCGCTCGTCGAGCACGTCGGGCGTCTCTTCGTACTCTTCGTAGTCGTCTTCGTACTCGCCGTACCGATGGGTCGACATGGCCGTCACCTCCCGCATGCTGGATTCACGGGAGGCATCGTGCCTCGGTTCACTCCCCGGTGCGACGCCCGTTCGGCGAGCGGTCGTCTCGGCTCACCGGGCGGCGCCCGGTGAGCCGTGCCACAAAGTGCGGGTGGAGACTTGATGCCGACCACTACTGGAACCATCAAGCTCCGTCAAGCAGTACGCTTGTACCGCTACCGGCGAGACGTATGAAGCAACGCGAAGATCCGCGGAAGGAGCACCGCTGCTCATGGCCAAGATCAAGGTCCAGGGCACCGTCGTCGAACTCGACGGCGATGAGATGACCCGCATCATCTGGCAGTTCATCAAGGACAAGCTGATCCACCCGTACCTGGACGTGAACCTGGACTACTACGACCTGGGCATCGAGGAGCGGGACCGCACCGAGGACCAGGTCACCATCGACTCCGCGAACGCCATCAAGAAGCACGGCGTCGGGGTCAAGTGCGCCACGATCACCCCGGACGAAGCGCGCGTCGAAGAGTTCGGCCTCAAGAAGATGTGGCTGTCCCCGAACGGGACCATCCGCAACATCCTCGGCGGCGTGATCTTCCGCGAGCCGATCGTCATCCAGAACATCCCGCGGCTGGTGCCGACGTGGACGAAGCCGATCATCATCGGCCGCCACGCCCACGGCGACCAGTACAAGGCCACCAACTTCAAGGTGCCCGGCCCCGGCACGCTGACCATCAGCTTCACCCCGGAGGACGGGTCGGAGCCGATGGAGTTCCAGGTCGCGAAGTTCCCCGAGGGCGGCGGCGTCGCGATGGGGATGTACAACTACCGCAAGTCGATCGAGGACTTCGCGCGCGCGTCGCTGCAGTACGGCCTCGACCGCGGCCTGCCGGTCTACATGTCGACCAAGAACACGATCCTCAAGGCCTACGACGGCATGTTCAAGGACGTGTTCCAGGAGATCTTCGACGCCGAGTTCAAGGCCGACTTCGACGCCAAGGGCATCTCCTACGAGCACCGCCTGATCGACGACATGGTCGCCGCGGCGATGAAGTGGGAGGGCGGCTACGTCTGGGCGTGCAAGAACTACGACGGTGACGTCCAGTCCGACACGGTCGCGCAGGGCTTCGGCTCGCTCGGCCTGATGACGTCGGTGCTGCGCACGCCGGACGGCCGGACCGTCGAGGCCGAGGCCGCGCACGGCACGGTCACCCGGCACTACCGCCAGCACCAGCAGGGCAAGCCGACCTCGACGAACCCGATCGCGTCGATCTACGCCTGGACGCGCGGCCTCGAGCACCGCGGCAAGCTGGACGGCAACCAGGAGCTGATCGGCTTCGCGAACAAGCTGGAGCAGGTCGTCGTCGAGACCGTCGAGAGCGGTCAGATGACGAAGGACCTCGCGCTGCTCATCAGCAAGGACCAGCCGTGGCAGACGACCGAGGAGTTCCTCGCGACGCTGGACGACAACCTGGCGAAGAAGATCGCCCAGGGCTGAGTCCCGGTGGTGAAAGGCCCCTTCCCGGTCATCGGGAAGGGGCCCTTTCCTTCTGGGCACAGCGCGTCACCGGCGGGTGACTTCGCTGGCGCCTCCGGGTGGTTGCGGCGTTCGGCGCTGTCCGTCCGGGTAAAGGATTGCCTACCCTGACAAGGGGACGGGATGCGCGGTTGGAGGCAGACGTGATCCTCGGTATGTCGAAGAAGACGGCGCTCATCGTCGGCGCCATCATCGCGATCGTCGTCATCTACGCGTTGAACAACGGGAAGCAGCAGGCCTCCGGGGCTTCGGCCACCGGCTGCAAGGTGACGGTGACCGCGGACGTCCTGAACGCCCGCGAAGCGGCGGACGGCAACGCCAAGGTCGTCGGCAAGTACCTGCGTGACGCCCAGTTCGACGCCCTGCCCGGCGTGCAGAACGGCTTCCGGAAGGTGGCCGACGCCAAGTGGGTGGCCGCCGAGTTCACCCAGCCGGTCGCCGGTTCCGCCTGTTGAGTCCCTGTCTCGACTGGTGAGTCAGACGCCGAGCAGGTCGGCCGCGAGGGTGATCACCCCGAACGTCGCGGCCGACAGCCCGAGCGTGCGTGCCTTCTTCGGGTCGCGTTTCGCCGCCGCGCGCCAGTAGAGGCCGATCCCGACGGCCAGCATCAGCAGCTCGACGACGGCCGACACGGCCGGCAGCCGCCAGAGCCCGAAGCCGAACGTGGGCAGGTCGCCCGCGTTGCCGGGCAGGATCGGCAGGTCGGCGCGGTGCACGACGAGGTCGAGCACCCAGTGCGAGAACACGACGCCGCCGAGGACCAGGCCGGCTTCGCGACCGAGCCACCGGCTCGCGACGGCGCCGAAGAGCGCGGCGAGCACGAGCGCGCCGACCAGGGAGTGCGTGTAGTCGGCGTGGATCACGCCACCGCCGTAGCCTTCGCCGTCGATGGTTTCGACACCGCTCAGGTAGAGCGGCACGAAGACGACGTCGAGCCAGGCCGTGGCGAGCATGAGCGTCCACACGGGAATCGCCGGCCGGCCCGCCTTGACCGCGGCCGCGAGTCCGAAGTGTCCGGCGATCATCGGTTCGCCTCCGTCCAGGGGAAGCGGGCGTCGAGCACGCCCAGCACGACGGTGAAGAGGAGTACGGCGAGGATGAAGGTCATCTTTCTGCTTTCCCTGAGTAGGCCGTGAGGCCCTGGACGAGCATGGTCTTGAGGACTTCGAAGCTCTTGTCGACGTCTTCGGGCCGGCCGAACCCGCCGGAGGCTTCGAGCCCGGCGAACCCCTGGACGGCGGCGCGGAGGCACCGGGTGCCGTGCACGGCCTGGGCGTGGTCGAAGCCGAACGGCCGCAGCACGGCGAAGACGACTTCCGCGACGGCGTGGGCGGCCCGGCTGAGCTCGACGTCGCTTTCGTCGGGCGCGGTGACGAGTGCGTGGCTGCGGTTCGGGTGCCGTCGCAGGTAGTCGCGGTAGGCGTCGGCGAGGGCGGCGACCGCGTCCCCGCCCTCGCGCCCGGTGGCCGAGGTGCGGAGCGTTTCGGCCATCTCCTTGACGACTTTGAGGTCGATCAGCCGCCGGAGATCGGCGAGGTTCTTGACGTGCTTGTAGAGCGAGGGCGCGGCCACCCCGGCGCGTTCGGCGACCTTGGAGAGGGTCAGGGCGTCGGGCCCGCCTTCATCGACGACAGCAAGGGCGAGATCGACCACGGCGTCGGTGGTCAGGCCGGCTCTAGGGGACATCGGCTTGGTGGCTACTGGTCATAGCTTTAAAGCTAATGACAGTAGCTTCGGGAGTCAAGGCGCCGTTTTTTGTCGGTGGTGGGTGCTAGAACTGATCACGTCCGAAAGCGCAGGTCGGCGGCTTGGCCGTTTGGTCGCTTGGCCGCTTGGTCGCTTGGTTGCGGGAGAGGAGGAGACGTCCGGGGACGGGCGACAACTGAATGCGGCACGGGTTCGGCGGTGGTGTCCGCGGGGTCTCCAGGGGGAGTTCCGCGGGCCGGTCGGCTGGGCGGTGGTGCCGGGGGATCGGCGCTGCGGGCCGGGGGTCCGACGGGGGTCGGAGCCGGGGAACGGCGTGGCGGTGCGGGGCTCTGACGGGGGTCGGGGCCCAGGGTCGGCGTGGTGGAGGCGGGGCTCTGACGGGGGCCGGAGCCGAGGATCGGCGTGGTGGAGGCCGGGG
Organism: Amycolatopsis sp. NPDC021455; assembly: GCF_040640995.1. Lineage (NCBI taxonomy): Bacteria > Bacillati > Actinomycetota > Actinomycetes > Pseudonocardiales > Pseudonocardiaceae > Amycolatopsis > Amycolatopsis sp. NPDC021455. Next base: position 548,198 of record NZ_JBFACT010000001.1, read on the forward strand.
TCTGACGGGGGTCGGAGCCGGGTTCCAGGCGGGCCAGGGCCGGGAATCTTCCCGGGATGCGTTCGGACGGGGGTCAGAGCGCGACCGTCACGTCCTCCTCCGCCACCAGCACCTCGCCGCCGAACCGGGCGCGGGCCTCCTCGGCCGCCGTGGTGCGGTCGGCTCCCGGCCAGAAGTGGGTCAGCATGAGCCTGCGGGCTCCGGCCTCGGCGGCCCAGTGGCCCGCCTCCGCGGCCGTCATCAGGTAGCGGGGCTCTCCCTCCGGCGGTGGGGTGCGGAGGGTGGCGTCGCAGATGAACAGGTCCGCGTCGCGGCCCAGCTCGGCCAGTGCCGGCGACGGTCCGGTGTCGCCCGTGTAGGCCACCGTCAACCCGGGCGCGCTGAGGCGCACCCCGAAGTTCGGCTGGTGGTGCGGCAGCGGGTACGACGTCAACCCGAACGGCCCCACGCCGGCCGGGTCGGAGTCGGTCGGCCCCACGCCGGTCGGGTCGGAGTCGGCCGGTTCGGCGAGGTCGTGTACCTCGAACAGCTCCGTCGGGTGCGGACGCGGCTCCATCGCCTCCAGCCGGCGGATCGTGCCGGGCGTGCAGTGCAGCGGCAGCCGCGCCGAGGGGGTGGCGGACTGGACCGTGTAGTGCCACGCCCGCCCGAGCGCGCTCACGTCGGCGCAGTGGTCGGGATGCTCGTGCGTCACGACCACCGCGTCCGGCAGCCCGCCCGGGCAGTGCGCGAACAACCGCGATGCGGCTCCGTACCCGAGGTCGAGGACGACGCGGAAACCGTTGTGCTCCAGCAGAAATCCGGCGCACGCGCGGCCGGGCTCCGGCCACGCGCCACAACTGCCCAGCACGGTCAGGCGGCTCATGAGCCGCAGTCTGGCAGAGCGGGCAAGCGGGTTTCGGTCCCCGCCACCCGATGCCCCGCGAGCGCCGGCCCGGCCGGTAGCGTGCACGGCGTGCTGACCGTCTCCACCGTGAACGTCAACGGCCTCCGCGCCGCCGCCAAGAAGGGCTTCGTCGAGTGGCTCGCCGCCACGAAGGCCGACGTGGTCGCCTGCCAGGAGGTGCGCGCCGAAGCGAGCCAGCTGCCCGCGGAGGTCGTCGAGCCCGCGGGGTGGTTCTCGGTGCACGCGCCGTCGGCCGTGAAGGGACGCAACGGCGTCGCCGTGTACAGCCGCGTCGAGCCCGAAGAGGTGCGCGTCGGCTTCGGGGAGCCCGAATTCGAGGACAGCGGGCGCTACCTCGAGGTCCACCTGCCGAACGTCGTCGTCGCGAGCCTCTACCTGCCCAGTGGGGACGTCGGTACCGAACGCCAGGACGAGAAGGAACGCTTCATGGCCGCGTTCCTGCCCTACCTCGTCGAGCTGCGGGCGAAGGCCGCCGCGGCCGGGCGGGAGGTCGTGGTCGTCGGGGACTGGAACATCGCCTACGACACCGTCGACCTCAAGAACTGGCGCGGCAACCGCAAGAACTCCGGCTTCCTGCCGGAGGAACGCGCCTGGCTCGGCCGGGTCTACACCGAAGCCGGCTACATCGACGTCCAGCGCCGGCTCGACCCCGAGGGCCCCGGCCCCTACACCTGGTGGTCCTACCGCGGCCAGGCGTTCGACAACGACTCCGGCTGGCGCATCGACTGCCAGCTCGCGACGCCCGGTCTCGCCGAGAAGGTCGTCGAAGTCGTCGTCGAGCGCGCGGCCGCCTACGACCAGCGCTGGTCCGACCACGCGCCGGTCACCGCCACCTACGACATCGACTTCCCCGGCTAGGCCGCGCGGGCGGCGCGCCAGGTCGCGCTGTCCACGAAGTGGTTGTCGAACCGGTCCTGCGAAGCCAGGATCTCCTCCGGCGCGGCCTCGCCCCGCCGGATCCGGTCGATCATCCGGAAGTACTCGAAACGCTCGACGCCGGGCGTGAACACGATCAGCACGTCCGCGCCCGAACGCTCGGTCGCGCCGAAGGCGTGCGTCGTGTGCGGCGGCACGAAGAGCATGTCGCCCGTGCCGACCGTCACGACCTTCTCGTCGCTGAGGATCTGCAGCTCGCCGTCGACGATGAAGAACATCTCCGCCGACGACGTGTGGAAGTGCGGCGTCGCGCCGTCGCGTCCCCGGCTCAGGGTGGCGCGGGACGTGCTGAGGTGGCCGCCGGTCTGGGAGACGTCGGCGAGCAGCGTCATCGTGTCCGGCGTCGAGCCGAGCTGCTCGGCTTCGTCGTGGCGGACCAGCAGGGTTTCGAGTGTCGTCGTCATGCCGGAGATGATTCCACGGCTGATAGTTCGCTGTCAAACTATCTTCTGTCGAATAGTGCTGGCATCGAATAAGCTGCGCGGGTGACTGACGAAGACGCTGTCGACGCCGTCGTGTCGGCGTGGCACCGCGAACGCCCCGACCTGGACCTGACGGCGATCGGCGTCGCCGGCCGCATGGGCAGGCTGGCGCTCGTCCTCGGCCCGGCCCAGGAGCGGGTGTTCGGCAAGTTCGGCCTGCAGCGCGGCGAGTTCGACGTCCTGGCCGCGCTCCGCCGGTCCGGGCCGCCCTACACGCTCATCCCGTCCGAGCTGTCGAAGACGCTGATGCTGTCCCGGGCCGGCATGACCAGCCGCCTCGACCGCCTGGAGAAGGCCGGGTTCGTCGAGCGCGCGCTCGACCCGAACGACCGGCGCAGCTTCCGCGTCCGCCTGACCGACCAGGGTTTCGAAATAGTCGACGCCGCGATGACCGAGCACACCGCGAACGTGTCGGAGCTGCTGTCCGGCCTCTCCGGGCAGGAGCTCGGGCTGCTCGACGACGTCCTGCGCAAGCTCCTCCGCGGGCTCGATCCCCAGGAGTAGTGCGGCGCGATGATCGAAGTGAACCCCGGGGGGTGCCCGGACCGTATTCCCGGTTGGGCGATAGTCTCGGCTCCCGAATCGATCACTGCCGAGAGGTCTTGACACGCTCGGTAGTTTTTTGACCGGTAGCATGCAGCGTCTCACTCGGATGGGTGAGACACAGCGCTCGTCACTCGCGGGAGGCACTCCGGTGCGCAACCCAGGTCAAACCCTGTTGCGGTCCACGCTGCGCGGCTTCCGCGCGGCGGCGGTGGTCGCGCTCGTCCCGGCCGGGCTGCTCCTGGCCGGCGGCGGAAGCGCGTTCGCCGACGCCACGACCGTGCGGGCCGACACCAACGCGGAGAGCTTCGGCGTGCTGGGCCCCGTGGGGCTGGTCGCGGTCGCACTCGGCATCGTCGGCATGACGCTGGGTGTGCTGCGCCAGCGCCGGAAGACCCGCGCCGCCGCGGCGCTCGCCGCGGCCACCACCGTCGCGGTGGAGGTTCCGGGCGCGGTCACCGCGATGGCCGAAGCCGTCCTCGCCGACCCCGACACCGCGCCGACGCGCCCGTTCCTCGCGCAGCGTCCGCACGCCTGAGGGCCCTCGGCGCCCGCCGCGCGTCCCGGCCTGGAAGAATCCTGACGTGTCCGAAGAGCAGACCGTCGCAGCAGAGCGCCGCCCGCGGGTCCTGTCCGGGATCCAGCCCACCGCCGACTCGTTCCACCTCGGCAACTACCTCGGCGCGCTGCGCCAGTGGGTGCGGCTGCAGGACACGCACGAGCCGTTCTACAGCGTCGTCGACCTGCACGCGATCACCGTCGAGCAGGACCCGAAGGTGCTGCGGCAGCGCACCCGCGTCTCGGCCGCGCAGCTGCTCGCGATCGGCATCGACCCGCAGCGCAGCGCCCTGTTCGTGCAGAGCCACGTGCCGGAGCACGCCCAGCTGAGCTGGGTGCTGGAGTGCCAGACCGGCTTCGGCGAGGCCGGCCGGATGACGCAGTTCAAGGACAAGTCCGCGAAGCAGGGCTCCGACCGCTCGAGCGTCGGCCTCTTCACGTACCCGATCCTGCAGGCGGCGGACATCCTGCTCTACCAGGCCGACGCGGTCCCGGTCGGCGAGGACCAGCGCCAGCACCTGGAGCTGACGCGCGACCTCGCGCAGCGCTTCAACAACCGGCTGGGCAAGACGTTCGTCGTGCCCGAGCCGTACATCATCAAGGACACGGCGAAGATCTACGACCTGCAGGACCCGACGAGCAAGATGAGCAAGTCGGCGGCCACCGGCAACGGCCTGATCGAGCTGCTCGAAGACCCGAAGCGGTCGGCGAAGAAGATCCGCTCGGCGGTCACCGACACCGGCCGCGAGGTGGTGTTCGACGCCGAGCACAAGGCGGGCGTGTCGAACCTGCTGACCATCTACTCGGCCCTGACCGAGCGGACGATCCCCGACCTCGAGGCGGCGTACGAAGGCAAGGGCTACGGCGACCTGAAGAAGGACCTCGGCGAGGTGTTCGTCGACTGGGTGACCCCGATCCAGGACCGCGTGAAGTCCTATTTGGACGATGTCGCGGAGCTGGACAAGATCCTGGCCGCGGGAGCCGAGCGGGCCCGCGAAGTGGCTTCGAAGACGCTGGCGAAGACCTACCAGCGGATCGGGTTCCTGCCGCCGGTGCGGTGAAGCTGATCTTCCTGAACGGCCCGCCCGGCAGCGGCAAGTCGACGCTCGCCCGGCGCTACGCCGACGACCACCCACCGGCGCTGGCGCTCGACGTGGACCGCATCCGCGCGATGCTCGGCGGCTGGCGGGCGGCGCCGGGTGAGGCGGGGTCGCTGGCGCGAGAGATCGCGCTGGCGGCGGCCCGGACGCACCTGGCCGCGGGGCACGACGTGGTGGTGCCCCAGCTGGTGGCCCGGCCGGGCTTGCCCGAACGGCTGGCGGCGCTGGCCCGCGAATGCGGCGCGAGCTTCCACGAGGTCGTGCTCCTGCCGGGGCCTGAAGAGACGTTCCGCCGTTTCGCCGCGCGGGGAGAGTCGGAGATCGAGACGGCCGGGCCGCTCACCGAAACCCAGCTCCGGCAGGCGTACGAGCGGGTCGCGGCCTACGCCGCGGAACGGTCTGCCTCGGTCATCCCGGCGGGCTCACCGGAAGAGACCTACCGCGCCTTGTTGACCTCCCTCACGTGACGTGCTCGCGTTGCGGTGTTCACTGCGCGTGGTTAGCGTTTCACGGTGGCGAAAGAAGAGAAGGAAAAGCTCCTGCCGCGGCTGCGGCGGAAGTACCCGTGGCTCGATCACCTCATCCGGGCCAACGACGCCTTCACCGAGCGGTACGGCAACCACTACGCCGCCGCCATCACCTACTTCAGCGTGCTGTCCGTCATCCCGATCCTGATGGTCGCCTTCGCCGTGGTCGGGCTGGTCGTCAACAACGATCCGGCGATCATCAAGCAGATCTCCGACAGCATCAAGCAGTCGGTGCCCGGCGGCCTGCAGCCGCTGGTGACCGGCATCGTCGACGCCGCGCTCAAGTCCGGCAGCGGGCTCGGGATCTTCGGTCTGCTCATCGCCCTGTACTCCGGCGTCGGCTGGATGTCGAACCTCCGCGACGCGCTGACCGCGCAGTGGGGCCAGGAAAAGCTGTCGCAGCCGATCGTCAAGCAGACGCTCAAGGACCTCGTCGCGCTGATCGGGCTCGGCGTCGCGCTCGTCGTCTCGTTCGCGCTGACCGCCGTCGGCGGCGGGGTCGGGCAGTTCCTGCTCGAGCTCGTCGGGCTCGAACACGCCACCTGGGCGATCGTCCTCCTGCGGGGCGCGACCATCATCCTCGGCCTGCTCGCCAACACCCTCGTCTTCCTCTGGGTGATCGCCCGCCTGCCCCGCGAGCACGTCGCGCTGCGCAGTGCTGTCAAGGGGGCCGTGTTCGCTGCCGTCGGGTTCGTCATCCTGCAGCAGGCCGCCACCGTCTACCTGGCCAGCGTCACGAAGTCACCCGCTTTCGCGCTGTTCGGGCCGGTCATCGGCCTGCTCGTGTTCGCCAACCTCGTCTCCCGCTTCCTCCTGCTCGTCACGGCGTGGACCGCGACGGCGAAGGAGAACCAGCGCAAGGTCGTCGCGCCGCCACCGCCGGTCCGGCTCGAGCAGAACGTCACCCTGCAGCGCGGGCCCGGCCTCGGCGCCGTCGCGGGGGCCTTCAGCGCCGGTGCCCTGCTGGCGTGGCTGGGTGGCCGCCGCCGGCCTTGACACCCGGATCGGCGGTAAAGAAACTGAACTGGTGCTGCTGGACGCCGCCCGCGAGTGTGCCGACCTCGCCAAGACGCTCGCCCCGGTCACCGAGCAAAACCGCGCTCTGCCGCCGGAGCTGGTCGAGAAGATCACCGACGCGCAGCTCTTCCGCACCGGCGTCCCCGGCTACCTCGGCGGTCCCGAAGCGCCGCCCGCCGTCAGCCTCGAAACCGCCGAGAGGATCGCGCGCGGGGACGCGTCCGCCGGCTGGTGCGTCTCGATAGCCGTGACGAGCAGCCTGCTGTCGGCCTACGCCCCGCGGAAGTGCGCCGAAGAGGTCTTCGGCGACCCGCGCACGGTCGCCGCCGGCGTCTGGGCGCCGCGGGGCACCGGCCACCGGGTGGCCGGCGGGTACGTCGTGACCGGCCGCTGGGCGTTCTGCAGCGGAATCCCGCACGCGGACTGGCTCTTCGCCGGGTTCATGGACGAAACCACGCACTACGTCGCGGCGCTGCCGAAGGCCGAGATCGACGTGCTCGACACCTGGCACACCAATGGCCTGCGCGGCACCGGCAGCCACGACTGCGTCGCCGGCGAGCTGTTCGTCCCGGACCACCGCGTCTTCTCGGTGATGGGCGGGCCACCCGCGGAAGCCGTTGCCCTGCACCGGTTTCCGCTCTTCGGGTTCTTCGCGCTGTCGGTCGCGGCCGCCGCGCTCGGCAACGCGCGTGGCGCGATCGACGACCTCGTCGAGCTGGCCTCGACGCGCAAGCCGCTCGGCTCCAGCCGCTCGCTGGCCGAACGGTCCCAGACCCAGGCCGCCGTCGCGGAGGCCGAAGCGGCCCTGCGCGCGGCGCGGCTGCTGTTTTACACCAGCATCGACGACGCCTGGCAGGCTGCGCAGGGCACCGAGCCCGTGCCGGACGCGCTCAAGCTCGGCCTGCGGCTGGCCGCCACGCACGTCACGCGCACCGCCGCGAAGGTCGCCGAAAGCATGTACGACCTCGGCGGCGGCGCGGCGATCTACGAGACGTCGCCGCTGCAGCGCCGGTTCCGCGACGCTCACACCGCGACCGCCCACTTCCAGGTCAACCCGGCCAGCTACGAGCTGTCCGGCAAACTGCTGCTGGGCGTCCCGGCCCGCACGGAGCAGCTGTGAACGACCTCGGCCACCGGTTCACGGCGGACTCGGTCGGGCGGGCGCTCGACCTGGTCGGCGAGCGGTGGAGCCTGCTCGTCCTGCGGGAGTCCTTCTTCGGCGTACGGCGCTACGGCGAGTTCGCGCGCACCCTGTCGATCCCGCGCCCGACGTTGTCCGCCCGGCTGAAGACGCTGGTCGACGCAGGCGTGCTCGAGCGCGTCGAGCCGGTGCCCGAGTACGTGCTGACGCGGGCCGGGCGGGATCTCTTCGGCGCCGTCGTCACGCTCATGCAGTGGGGTGACCGGCACCTCGCGGGGCCGGACGGCCCGCCGATCCTGTTGCGGCACAAGGACTGCGGCGAGCTCGTCGAGTCCTATGTGGCCTGCCGGCACTGCGGCGGCGAGATCGCGACGGACCGCGTCACGCCCGAGCCCGGCCCGGCGTACGTGTCCGAAGTGGACGGTTAGTTCGCGGCCTTCTTGCGCGCGTGCCCGACCACGAACCCGCCGACGATGATCAGGAACACCACCAGCGTGATGATCCAGCCGGTGACGCCGAACGGGTCTTCTTTCGACGCGGACGCGGCCGACGACGTGCCGCTGTTGCCGGTGCCGTCGGACAGTACGGACGGGTCGCCGCTCTCCGCCGTGGCCGCCGGCGCCCGGTAGGCGATCTGCCCGACCGGCTCGGCGCGGTCTTCCTCCAGCGCGAAGCCGTAGTCGAGCAGCTTCGCCGCCTGGTCGACCACCTTCGTCGGCTTCTGCTCGGCGCGCACCATGACGACCGCGAGCCGCTTGCCCTTCCGCTCCGCCGCGCCGACGTAGGTGTGGCGGGCGTCGTTGGTGAAGCCGGTCTTGCCGCCGAGGAAGCCGGGGTAGACGCCGAGCAGCTTGTTGTCGTTGAGCACCGGGACGGGCGGCTTGCCCCCGGCCGCCGGGAGCTCGAAGTTCTTCGTGGCGACGACCTTGGCGAACTCCGGCTGCTTCATCGCGTAGTGGAAGATCAGGCTCAGGTCGTAGGCCGAGGTCGACATGCCCGGCCCGTCCAGCCCCGAAGGCGTCGCGGCGCGGGTGTCGAGCGCGCCGATCTTCGCCGCCGTCGCGTTCATCTTCGCCACCGCGGCGTCGGGCCCGCCGAGCGCCGTGGCGACGGCGTGCGCGGCGTCGTTGCCCGAGTGCATCAGCAGGCCGTGCAGCAGCTGGTCGACGGTGTACCGGCCGCCGGCGACGAGGCCGACGCAGGTGCACTCCTGCTCGGCGTCCTCCTGCGAGGCGACGATCACCTGCTCCGGCTTCAGCTCGTCGAGGGCGACCAGGGCGAGGAGGTTCTTGATCAGTGACGCGGGCCGCTGGCGGGCGTGCGGGTCCTTCGCCGCGATCACCGCGCCGGTGTCGAGGTCCTGCAGCAGCCACGACGCCGCGGTGTTGCCGTCCGGCGGGTTGAGGGAGTTGGCCGGGGTGATCAGGCCGCATTCGGCCATTCGCGGGCCCCCGGCCGGAACGGCGGGCACGGCCAGCGGCGCCGGCACCTGCCTGCCGGGCGCGGGCTTCTCCGACGTGTCGACCGGCGGTGGCGGGGCCTGGCGGTTCGCGCACGCCGTCTGCGGCGGCGCTGCGGCCGCCAGCGCCGGCGTGCTCAGGGCCAGGAGGGCGGCGGCGAGCGTCGTCGTGAAGACCTTGAGCGACCGGGAGACAACAGAGTGCACCCACGCAATCTAGCGCCGCGACCGGCGCCGCATACTGGGGGCATGCGCATTTCCCGAGGCACCTCGCTGTTCCTGCTGGCCTTCGGCGTGTGGTCGTGGATCATCTGGATCACGTTCGCCAAGAACCTGTGGGAGAGCGACCGGGCCTGGGCGCCCGACGGCTCGCCGACCGCGTACTTCGTGGTGCACGCCGTGCTGACCGTCGTGTCGTTCGTGCTCGGCACGATCATCGGCGTGCTGGGCTGGCGCGGGGTGCGTTCTCCGGCGCGGGTCTCCTGACTTTGGTCGGTGGCGCGCTCTCCGGGGCCGGTTTAGGTTGACGCCACCGACTCTGGAGGTGGAATGTCCCGTTTACGCCGATTGGCGGCCCCGCTCGTGCTCGCCGTCGGGGGTGGCCTGTTCGCGGCGCCGGCCGCGGAGGCCGCGCCGGCCGCCTGCGACACGACGAGCACGCCGTACACGTACGTCGTGACGTACCAGCCGGGGACGCGCGCTTCGGCCGTCGACCGGGAACTGGCGGCCAAGTGCGGCACGAAGGTGGCGTACTACCCGGAGATCGCCGTCGCGATCGCCAGCTCGCGCAACGCGGACTTCCAGCAGAAGATCGGCGTCTACCGGGCTTACTCGGGCGGCAAGGACGTCGCTTCGGCGGCTTCGGCCCGTTCCTCCCTGGGGGCGGTGCGGACGCTGGAGGACACGCGCGCGGTCTTGGCTTCGGGTGACCTGTCGGCCCAGCAGTGGGACATGAAGGCCATCCACGCGCCCGAGGCGAACAAGATCTACCAGGGCAGCCGCGCGGTGACGGTCGGCGTGCTCGACTCGGGCATCGAAGCGACGCACCCGGCCCTTCGCAACGCCGTCGACGCCCGCTCCTCGGCGGGCTGCGTGACGGGCGCGCCGGACCGGTCCCCGGCCTCCTGGGCGCCGACGACGTCGGACCACGGCACGCACGTGGCGGGCACGATCGCCGGCAAGGACCCGGCGGCGGGCTTCACGGGCGTCGCGCCGGGCGTGCGGCTGGCCTCGGTGAAGGTCGTCAACGACGAGGGCTACATCTTCCCGGAGTCGGCGGTGTGCGGCTTCGTCTGGGCGGCCGAGCACGGCTTCGCGGTGACGAACAACAGCTACTACATCGACCCGGGCATGTTCTACTGCCCGAAGCAGCCGGGCGACGCGGCGGCGTTCGAAGCGGTCCGCCGGGCGGTGGAGTTCTCGACCCACCGCGGCGTCCTGAACGTGGCGGCGGCGGGCAACTCCGGCTTCGACACGACGGCGCAGACGACGGACCCGAACCGTCCGCACCCGGTGGACTCGACGTGCGGCATCCTCCCGAAGGCGATCGACGGGGTCGTGAACGTGTCGGCGGTCGGCTACGCGGGCACGAAGTCGTCGTTCAGCAACTACGGATCGATCGACGTGACGGCCCCGGGCGGCGACTTCGTCCAGACGCCACCCGAGGGCGCGGGCCCGGCATGCCCGCTGTCGAGCGTCTTCGACGGAAAGTACGGCTCGAAGTGCGGAACGTCGATGGCCTCCCCGCACGCGGCGGGTGTTGCGGCGTTGCTGGCTTCGCGGTTCCGCGGGGCGTCGCCGTGGCTGCTGACCCGCCTGCTGGAAGGCGAAGCCGATGTCGTGAAGTGCGCTGCCACGGAGACGGAGTGCACGGGACCGGCGAAGAACAACTCGTACTACGGGCACGGCCTGGTCAACGCCCTGGACGCGGTCCGCTGAGCCCGGCTTGGTGTTTGTCCGTGAAGGCCTCCTTACCGGCTCTTATGGCCGGTAAGGAGGCCTTCACGGCCTTTGAACTGAACCGAGGTGCGCGGAGCCGGCAGTGTCAGACGCGCTTGAACAACAGCGCGCGCTTCACTTCCTGGATCGCCTTGGTCACCTGGATGCCGCGCGGGCAGGCGTCCGTGCAGTTGAACGTCGTCCGGCAGCGCCACACGCCTTCGGCGTCGTTCAGGATGTCCAGGCGCTCCTCCGACCCCTCGTCACGCGAGTCGAAGATGAAGCGGTGGGCGTTGACGATCGCCGCCGGGCCGAAGTACGAGCCGTCGTTCCAGTACACCGGGCACGACGACGTGCAGCACGCGCACAGGATGCACTTCGTCGTGTCGTCGAAGCGGTCGCGGTCGGCCTGGGACTGGATGCGCTCGCGCGTCGGCTCGTTGCCGTAGGTGATCAGATACGGCTTGATCGCCCGGTACGCCTCGAAGAACGGGTCCATGTCGACGTAGAGGTCCTTCAACGTCGTCAGGCCCTTGATCGGGGCGATCGTGATCACCGTCGGCTTGCCGGACGGCGACAGCAGGTCCTTCATCAGGACCTTGCACGCCAGGCGGTTGATGCCGTTGATCTGCATCGCGTCGGACCCGCACACGCCGTGCGCGCACGAGCGGCGGAACGAGAACGTGCCGTCGATGTAGTCCTTGACGTAGAACAGCAGGTTCAGCAGCCGGTCGGTGCGCTGGGCCGGGACGTCGTAGGACTCCCAGTGCGGCTCCTCGTCGACCTCCGGGTTGAACCGCAGGATCTTCAGCGTGACCGTGATCGGCGTGTGCTCGTCGGAAGGAGCGGCGGCCGGGTCAGCAGTAGCCGTAGTCATCAGTACTTCCGCTCCATCGGTTCGTAGCGGGTGAAGGTCACGGGCTTGTAGTCGAGCCGGATGTCCGAGGACAGCCCGGTGCCCTGCTTGTAGGCCATGGTGTGCCGCATGAAGTTCGTGTCGTCGCGATTCGGGTAGTCCTCGCGGGCGTGGCCGCCGCGGGACTCCTTGCGCGCCAGCGCGCCCACGACCAGGACCTCGGCCAGCTCCAGCAGGAAGCCCAGCTCGACGGCTTCGAGCAGGTCGGTGTTGTACCGCTTGCCCTTGTCCGCCACCGTGATCCGCTGGTACCGCTCCTTCAGCGCCTGGACGTCGGTCAGCGCCTGCTTCAGCGTGTCCTCGGTCCGGTACACCGACGCGTGCGAGTCCATCGTCTGCTGCATTTCCTTGCGGATGTCGGCGACGCGCTCGTCGCCGTGCTCCGACAGCAGGCCCGCCAGCTGCTCCTCGACCAGCGCGGTCGGGTTCTCCGGCAGCTCGACGTGCTCGTGCGCCAGCGCGTACTCCGCGGCCGCGATGCCGGCGCGGCGGCCGAACACGTTGATGTCCAGCAGCGAGTTCGTGCCGAGGCGGTTCGAGCCGTGCACGGACACGCACGCGACCTCGCCCGCTGCGTACAGGCCGGGGATGACGTTTTCGTTGTCCCGCAACGCTTCGCCGTGCACGTTGGTCGGGATCCCGCCCATCACGTAGTGGCAGGTCGGGAACACCGGCACCGGCTCCTTCACCGGGTCGACGCCCAGGTACGTCCGGGAGAACTCGGTGATGTCCGGCAGCTTGGTCTCGAGGACCTCGACCGGCAGGTGCGTGACGTCGAGGACGACGTAGTCCTTGTTCGGGCCGCAACCCCGGCCCTGCAGCACTTCCTGCACCATCGACCGCGCCACGATGTCGCGCGGCGCGAGGTCCTTGATGGTCGGCGCGTAGCGCTCCATGAACCGCTCGCCGGAGGCGTTGCGCAGGATCCCGCCCTCGCCGCGGACGGCTTCGGAGATCAGGATGCCCAGGCCCGCGAGGCCGGTCGGGTGGAACTGGAAGAACTCCATGTCCTCCAGCGGCAGGCCCTTGCGGAAGATGATGCCGAGGCCGTCACCGGTGAGGGTGTGCGCGTTCGACGTCGTCTTGAAGATCTTGCCCGCGCCGCCGGTGGCGAACACGATCGACTTCGCCTGGAAGACGTGCAGCTCGCCGGTGGCCAGCTCGTAGGCGACGACGCCGGAGGCGACCGGGTTGCCGTCCGCGTCCTCCGACAGCACCAGGTCGAGCACGTAGAACTCGTTGAAGAACTCCGTGCCGTGCTTGACGCAGTTCTGGTACAGCGTCTGGAGGATCATGTGGCCGGTGCGGTCGGCGGCGTAGCAGGCGCGGCGGACCGCGGCCTTGCCGTGGTCACGCGTGTGGCCGCCGAACCGGCGCTGGTCGATCTTGCCCTCGGGCGTGCGGTTGAACGGCAGGCCCATCTTCTCCAGGTCGAGGACGGCGTCGATGGCCTCCTTGGCCATGATCTCCGCGGCGTCCTGGTCGACGAGGTAGTCGCCGCCCTTGACCGTGTCGAAGGTGTGCCACTCCCAGTTGTCCTCTTCGACGTTCGCCAGCGCGGCGCACATGCCGCCCTGGGCCGCGCCGGTGTGGGACCGGGTCGGGTAGAGCTTGGTGAGGACCGCGGTGCGGGCGCGCTGGCCGGACTCGATGGCCGCGCGCATGCCGGCGCCGCCGGCGCCGACGATCACCACGTCGTACTTGTGGAACTGCATGAAAAAGTCTCCGTGGCTGTCAGTTCGCGGGCATGTTCGGGTCGAACGTGAAGATCACCATCGTGCCGACGGCCAGGATGAGCACCATCGAGACGTAGAGAAGGATCTTCAGCCAGAACCGCGTGCTGTCCTTGCGGGCGTAGTCGTCGATGATCGTGCGCAGCCCGTTGCCGCCGTGGATCTCGGCCAGCCAGAGCATCGCGAGGTCCCAGAACTGCCAGAACGGCGAGGCCCAGCGGCCGGCGACGAAGCCCCAGTTGATCCGGTGCACGCCGCCGTCGAGGATGTTCATGATCAGCAGGTGGCCGAGCACCAGGATGACCAGCGCCAGGCCCGAGATCCGCATGAACAGCCAGCTGTAGAGCTCGAAGTTGCTGCGGCGCGCGGCCGGGCGCTTCGGCGAACGGGGGCTGGCGAGAGCGAGGTCGGCCATGTCAGTTACCCCCGAAGAGCGTTTCGGCGGTGCGCTTCAGCATGAAGAACGCACCGGGGACCATCACGACGACCCAGACGACGCCGATGACCCAGAGCATCGCCTTCTGCAGCTTCGGGCCCTTCGACCAGAAGTCGATCAGCATGACGCGGATGCCGTTGAGCGCGTGGAACAGGACCGCGCCGACCAGGCCGACCTCCAGGAGGTTCACCAGCGGCGTCTTGTACGTCTCGATGACCTGGTCGTAGGTGTTCGGCGACACGCGCACCAGCGCGGTGTCGAGCACGTGCACGAACAGGAAGAAGAATGTGAGCACGCCGGTGATGCGGTGCAGCACCCAGGACCACATGCCCGGGTCGCCCCGGTAGAAGGTCCCCTGCCGGCGTGAGGCACCCGCCCGATCGCTCGCGCCTGCCTGCGGGGCAGTGCTCGCCGTGGTGGACATCGGTGAACGGCCTCCAACGTCTGACTGTGCGCCCGGTGGCCGGTGAGGTCCGCAGTCGCCATGAGCGGTCGAGCTTGCCGAGATCAACGTCATCGAGCCTGGATGAATCGGATGCTAGACCCGGACCCGGGACGCGGCTCACCTCCGGGTTCCCCTCTGTGATGGACCAGACACCGGTATTCCCGCACCGCCACCCGGCGGTGTGGCGTGGCGCACTCGGCAGCGTGGCGGTGCCGATCACCGGGAACCACGGAGGTCTGACCTCTCCGGAATCTCATATCTGATGCGCTACGCCAAAAGGCTGGTGCAGTCGGTGAATCGTTGACCGTTGATCGAGTCGTTCCTACTGTCTGGCGCAAATACATCGGATCTCTCACGATGGGGTGACGTTCTGGTGAGACGACTCGGCTTGGTGATCGCCGTCGCGGCCCTGCTGCCCGTGGTGTCGGTCACGCCCGCGCAAGCACTGCCCGACGGCCTGGCCCTGACCCCGCCGATGGGCTTCAACAACTGGAACACCACCGGCTGCGCCGTCGACGAGCAGATCATCCGCGACACCGCCGACATCTTCGTCGCCAAAGGCCTCAAGGCCGCCGGCTACGAATACGTCAACGTCGACGACTGCTGGGCCGAGCCCGCGCGCGACGCCGACGGGCGCATGCAGGCGAACAAGGCCCGCTTCCCGAGCGGCATCAAGGCCCTCGCCGACTACGTCCACTCCAAGGGGCTCAAGTTCGGCATCTACACCAGCGCGGGCACGCTGACCTGCGCGAAGACCCAGCCGGGTGCGCTCGACCACGAAGACGTCGACGCGCAGACGTTCGCGGACTGGGGTGTCGACTACCTCAAGTACGACAACTGCAACAACCAGGGACGGCCCGCGCTCGAGCGCTACACGAAGATGCGCGACGCGCTGCGGAAGACGGGTCGCTCGATCGTGTACTCGCTCTGCGAGTGGGGCGAGAACAAGCCGTGGACGTGGGGCGCCGACGTCGGTCACCTCTGGCGCACCACCGGCGACATCAAGGACAACTGGGCCAAGATGCTCCAGATCCTCAAGGCGAACGCGCCGCTCGCGCCGTACGCCGGGCCGGGGCACTGGAACGACCCGGACATGCTCGAGGTCGGCAACGGCGGCATGACGACCGTCGAGTACCAGTCCCACTTCTCGCTGTGGGCGATGATGGCCGCGCCGCTGCTCATCGGCGCCGACCTGCGCAAGGTGTCGCCGGAGAACTTCGACGTCCTGCGCAACGCCGAGGTCATCGCGCTCGACCAGGACCGCAAGGGCGTCCAGGCGCGCGTGCTGTCCAACCAGGACGGTCACTGGGTGTTCGCCAAGCCCCTGGCGAACGGCGACGTCGCGGTCGCGCTGTTCAACGAGACGACGTCGTCGGCCACGATCGGCACCACCGCGGCCGACGTGGGGCTCCCGAAAGCCGCCGGGTACTCCGCGCGTGACCTCTGGGCCCACCGCGACCTCCAGACCGCCGGCCGGCTCTCCGCGGTCGTCCCGCCCCACGCGACCGTGGTCTACCGCGTGCACGCGGGCGGCGCATGGTGGCGGAACGCGCCCCTGGTGAGCACGGGCATCGAGCTGGCCGCGCCGGTCCCGGGCGTGCCGGGCGAGATCACGCCTGCCGGCAAGCCGTTCGAGGTCACGGTGTCCGCGACCGACGAAGCCCGCGTCCCGGTGTTCGACCCGCGCGTCACGCTCACCGCGCCCGGCGGCTGGCGCGTCGAGCAGCTGGCCCGGCCCCGGAAGCTCGTCCTCGGCACCGGGGACACCGCGGCCGGGCGCTGGCGGGTGACTCCGCCGTCCGGCACCGAAGGCACGTCGGCGGTCCTGCGCGGCGGCGTGACGTACACCGCCCTCGGGTCCGGCCGGGCGAGCTGGGCCGGCGAGCAGCAGCTCACCGTGCCCGCGGCGCCGCCGACGGCGGCCGCCTGGGCCAGCGACCTGCGCTGGGCCGCCGAGAAGAACGGCTACGGCCCGGTCGAACGGGACATGTCCAACGGCAGCATCCCCGCCGGCGACGGCAAGCCGCTGACGATCAACGGCGTCGTCTACCCGAAGGGCCTCGGCGCCCACGCGCCCAGCGAAGTCGTCTTCTACCTGGGCGGCCGCTGCACGGCGTTCACCG
This sequence comes from Amycolatopsis sp. NPDC021455, assembly GCF_040640995.1. Taxonomy (NCBI): domain Bacteria; kingdom Bacillati; phylum Actinomycetota; class Actinomycetes; order Pseudonocardiales; family Pseudonocardiaceae; genus Amycolatopsis; species Amycolatopsis sp. NPDC021455. The sequence continues at coordinate 564,459 of NZ_JBFACT010000001.1, forward strand.
CGGACGTCGGCGTCGACGACGAGCGCGAGGCGACGAACAAGCAGGGCTCGGCGACGTTCGAGGTCTACGCCGACGCCGCGATGGCGGCCTCGACGGGCGTCCGGACCTGGCAGGACCCGGCCCTGCCGCTGGCCGCGGACCTGCACGGCGCCCAGTACCTCCGGCTCGTCGTCACCGACGGCGGCGACGGCAACTCCTACGACCGCAGCGACTGGGCCGCGGCCCGGCTGACCTGCGCCTGAAGGGACTTCTCATGAAAACGCTGTCGGCTGCCGCCCTGGCCGCCGGAGTGGCGCTGATCGGGTTGCCCGCCTCCGGCCAGCCCGCGCCCGTGACGTCCTGGACGCTCACCGCGCCGGGCACGTCGTTCGCGCCCACACCCGAAGCCCACATCGCCCTGAATCAGGGAAAGCTCACGCTGTCGGTCACGCGTGGGGCGACCACCGTGCTGGAGCCGTCCGCACTCGGCGTCGAGACGGCGACCGGCGACCTGACCAGCGGCCTGAAGGTCACCGGGTTCAGCCAGCGGCCGGTCCACGACGAGTACACGACCACCACCGGCAAACGCTTGCGGCACACGTACGACGCCGCGGAAACCACGCTGAACGTCAAGGGCCCCGGCGGTGCCTTCGACGTCGTCTTCCGGATCTCCCGCGACGGCGTCGCCTACCGGTACGTCTTCGACACCCCGAAGTGGGTGACGGTCGTCCGCGAGGCGTCGGAGTACGCCGTCCCGCAGGCCGCCGACTCCTTCCTGCTGCCGTTCGACAACGGCCGCAGCGACTACGAGAGCATCCACGTCCACAAGCCGGTCGACCGGCAGGACCCGGCCGAGTACGGCTACCCGGCGCTGTTCCACGTCGGTGACACCTGGCTGTCGGTCCTCGAATCCGACCTGAACGGCAGCTACGCGGGTTCCCGGCTGACGCTCACCCCGCAGCACCGCTTCCAGCTGACCCTCGGCGACCCCGCGGAAGTCGCGAAAGGACCGTTGTCGACGCCGTGGCGCGCGATGATCGTCGGCGACCTGGCCACCGTCACCCAGTCCGACCTCAGCACCGACCTGGCGAGCCCGTCGAAGATCGCCGACACGTCGTGGATCAAGCCCGGCGCCGGTGCGTGGTCGTGGTGGTCGGAAGGCACCGGCGACCTCGCGCTGCAGGAGAAGTACGTCGACCTCGCGGCGAAGGAGGGCTGGGCGTACAACCTCGTCGACGCGAGCTGGAACGCCGCCTGGGTGCCCGACCTGGTCGCCTACGCGAAGGCGCGGAACGTCGGCATCTGGCTCTGGGCGGACGCGAAGATCACCGACACCGACAGCGAGCGCGAGAAGAACTTCAAGCAGTACGCCGACTGGGGCGTCGTCGGGCTCAAGATCGACTTCGTGGAGTCCGAACGCCAGGACCGCACCCGCTGGTACGACGCCGTGCTCGCGGCGGCCGCGAAGTACCACCTGATGGTGAACTTCCACGGCGCGCCGATCCCGCGCGGCATCCAGCGGACCTGGCCCAACGTGATGAGCGTCGAAGCGGTGCGGGGCGCGGAAGGCACGAAGCCGAAGCCGGGGCGCGAGCCGTTCCCGATCGACCACTACCTCACGCTGCCGTTCACGCGGAACCTGTCCGGCTCGATGGACTTCACGCCGGTCACGTTCACCGGCGTCCGGCCGACCAGCGACGGCGGCGAGCTGGCCCTGAGCGTGCTGTTCGAATCCGGCGTCCAGCACTTCGCGGACAGCGTCGCGAGCTACGACGCCCACCCGGCCGCCGAGCGGCTGCTCAAGGGCATCCCGACGGCGTGGGACGACACTCTGCTGCTGGCCGGCGACCCCGGGAAGCTCGCGGTCATCGCCCGCCGCAGCGGCGCGCAGTGGTACGTCGGGGCGCTGCGGGGCGGCCCCGCGACGCGGCTCGACGCGCCGCTGGGTTTCCTCCCACCGGGTGATTGGCTGGCCGAGGTCTACGGCGACGGCGCCGACGGGAAGCTCCAGGTCACGACACAGCGCGTGACATCCGGGAGCACCCTCACCGTCCCGGTGGCCGCGAACGGTGGATTCACCGCGCGGCTCTGCCAGGCCCCGCCCGACCTGGATCAGCCGCAGCGAGCCGAGGTGGTGGCGGCGGTCGGTCGCGCGGTGTTCGAGCCAGCGCCGGACGATCGCGGGGACGAGC